>NZ_JARSBQ010000002.1:0-771893 GCF_029623935.1 Shinella sp. 838 | reverse complement strand
TTGAACTCGCCGAAATACTTCGTGATCGCTGCCGTCAGCGACGTCTTGCCATGGTCAACGTGGCCGATCGTGCCGATGTTTACGTGAGGCTTGTTGCGCTCAAACTTACCTTTTGCCATGTTTTTATTCCTACTGAACGAAAGTTGGGCTAACCGGCCCGTCCGGTTTGGCAGGCGTTTAAGGCTTTCGCAACGAATGCGCAAGCGCTAAATGCACGGGAAAATCCGCCGGAAACGGGCTGGGGGAAGCCGGATAGCCCTTAGATCATGACGCGGAATCGCTTTTTCAAGGCAGGGCCTTAGGGGAGCTGCATGCGTTGACCACTCGAAGGGAAGCACGTTCGCTTCGCTCCCGCATTGCTCCTCAGCCCCAACCTGGGCGATGCCTTGCCTCTTACAGCGGGATTTCACCCAAACAATCCCGTTTCCCAAGCATCTCCGGGCCGCTCCTACGCCGAACGGATGCCGCCGCCACTCCCTTTGCTTGACTGCGTTCCCCCAGGACGCGTGCTCTAGATTCAGCGGCTCATTCTCAACCACCGGGAGGAGACGATGGCGATGATGTGGAGCGAGGCCATGGACCTTGCCTGGGCGAAGGGCAGGAATATTCAAGGCACGGACCGTGCGGACAAGCTGAACGGCGGCGACAATGACGACATTATCCGCGCCCTTGGCGGTGACGACGTCGTGAAAGGCCGAAAAGGAAACGACAGCATCGATGGCGGCGGCGGCGCGGATACCTTGCGTGGGGAGGCCGGCAACGACAGCATCAAGGGCGGCAAGGGCGAAGACAAGATCAAGGGCGACGCCGGAAACGACAAACTGGCCGGCGGTGCAGACGCGGACAAGGTCGAGGGCGGCGCAGGCAACGACACCGTCTCCGGCGACGCCGGGGACGACAAGCTCTTCGGCGACAGAGGAGCGGATACATTGTCGGGTGGAAGCGGAAAGGACGCCCTCAGAGGCGGCCAGGGCGACGATGCCCTTGCCGGTGGTACGGGTATCGACACCTTCGTGTTCGGCAAGGCGGAGGGCGACGACACGATCCGCGACTTCAAGGATGGGACCGACCTCATCGATCTGCGCGGGCAAACCTTTACCGTCACCGAAGACAAGAGCGGCTTCGCTGTGCTGAACCTTTCCGGCGGCGGCACTATCACGCTCCGCGGCATCGACATGACCGACGTGAGCGCCGACTGGTTTCTCTAGAAGCAGGGCACCTGAGAAAAAAGAAAAGCCACGACTTTAATTTGGAGGATCTCCGTGCGAATCCGCGTGTGTTCCACCTTGAAACGAGCATCCTCCCCGCCTCTCTGCCTCATCGCGCTTCTGCTTGTCGGGATAGCACCGATGCCGGCTTCCACGCAGGATTTCGATGCAAGCGGTCCAAGCGGTCCACGGACGGGTCACGACGATGACCAGCAGGAAATCGACCGGTTGCGCGCCATCATTCGCGAGCTCGAGACCGAAATTTCGAACCTGCGCGACGCGGCACCGCAAGAGGGGGCAGCGGCCGGCAAAACCGATCTCATCGGCATGTGGCTGGGCAACGTCGCCTGCGGGCGGCGGCAGTTCACAATCACCTTCTCCGTCGACGAACAGTTCGGCCGGGTCGGCAAGGGGAAATGGGCCTATAGCGGTGCAGCGAGAGGAACCGACGAGGCTCAGATCAGCCCGATGGCGGCGGAGGATACTCCAAACACCTATGCCATCGTTACCGCGCGACCGGATACCTACGACTACGTGGTCAAAATCGACGGCAATACGATCACCGGGAAAGCCAACCGGCAGAACTGCCAGATCTATCTGGAACGCGGCTAGAGCGAATCGGCCTTGTCGGCCAACCAAAAGAGATGACCTGCGCAAACCCGTAAAGTAATGGATTTTTTGGAGCGGGTAGCGGGAATCGAACCCGCGTATTCAGCTTGGAAGGCTGCTGCTCTACCATTGAGCTATACCCGCGGGGGTCTTGATCCGTGCAACGGAATGGTGGAGGGAGTTGGATTTGAACCAACGTAGGCTGAGCCAACGGATTTACAGTCCGTCCCCTTTAACCACTCGGGCATCCCTCCATATTCCGTCGGGATCAAGCGACCAGTGTCGACCGGCGGGCAGTGCCTTGTGGCCGGCGCCTTCGATCTGGCGGCGTATATGACGGGCACAAATCGTCCTGTCAACACGAGGCCACGGAAAAAATTGCGAAAAACGTCATCGTCCCCAATCGGCGGTCGGCCGGCACGGTTCGCAAGCCGCCGGCACTCCGCCGGAAGCGGAGCATCCCGCCCATCGGCCGATGTTTTTCTGTTTTTCGCCCGTCCCTTGTGCAAAACCGCTGCACACTTCGCTGCGACTTGGTCTATAAGGCCGCATGAGCAAAGACGATACCAGCGGCAAATCCGCAAAAGACACCCACTATGCCAAATTGCGCCGGGCGCATCGCGACCAGCGGCGCGAGCGCGGCGAAATTCCGACACCCCGGGACGACCGTCGTCGCAAGCCGGCGGAGGGCTGGAAGGCCCCGGCGGCTTCACCCGACCAGGTCTACCTCTACGGCCTGCACACGGTGCGCGCCGCGCTGGACAATCCGGAACGGAAGATCATCAAGCTTTCGGTGAGCCAGAACGCCGCCCAGCGGCTGGAGCTGCCCGATCTCTCCACCCTGCCCTATCCGGTCGAAACCGTGCTGCCGTCCGACCTCGACAAGGTGCTCGGCCCCGATGCGATCCATCAGGGCGTCATGCTGGAGACGCGTCCCCTGCCCGTCCGGCGGTTGGAAGCGCTGAAGGACAGTCCGCTGCTGCTGGTGCTCGACCAGGTGACGGACCCGCACAATGTCGGCGCCATCATGCGTTCGGCCGTCGCCTTCAATGCCGGCGCGGTCATCACGACGCAGCGCCACTCGCCAACCGAATCGGGCGTGCTCGCCAAGACGGCCTCGGGCGCGCTGGAGCTCATTCCCTATATCCAGATCACCAACCTCGCCGACGCGCTGGACGAGCTGCACAAGCTCGGTTTCCTGACGATCGGCCTCGATTCGGAAGGCCCGGAACCGCTGGAGAGCACGCTTTCGGGCGATCGCATCGCCCTCGTCATGGGCGCGGAGGGCAAGGGCCTGCGGCAAAAGACGCGCGCCACCTGCAAGGCGCTCGCCCGGCTCGATATGCCCGGCGCGATCAAGTCGCTCAACGTCTCGAACGCCGCGGCGATCGCGCTTTACGCCACGCAGCGGCACCTTCTGGGCTGAACCGGCCGCACACAAACGAAAAGGCCCACCGGCTTTCACCGGCGGGCCTTTTGCGTTTCGGAGGTCAGCGTCTAGCTGGCAAGCTTCAGCACGCCGCGACCGTTGATGGTGCGCTCGGCTTCGGAAATCGCCTCGATCTTCGAATCGGGGCTGAGGTTCAGGCCTTCGGCACGCACCACCTCGACATCCGTGATGCCGAAGAAGCCGAGCACGACCTTCAGGTAGCTTTCCTGGTGGTCCATGGCGGCGGCCGGACCGGCGGAGTAGTGGCCGCCGCGGGTGGAGACGATGATGACCTTCTTGCCCTTGGCGAGGCCTTCCGGCCCCTCGGCCGTGTAGCGGAAGGTCTTACCGGCGACGGCAACGCGGTCGATCCAGGCCTTCAGCTGGCTGGGCAGAGAGAAGTTGTACATGGGCACGCCGAGAATGACCGTGTCGGCCGCGAGGAACTCGTCGAGCACGATCTTGCTTTCGGCAACGTCGGCGGCGATCTGTGCGTCGAGCTCTTCCGGCTTGGCATTGGCGGCCATCAGATGCGCACCGGACAGGTGCGGCAGCGGATTGGCGACGAGATCGCGGTAGGTGATGGTGGCGGCAGGCTGTTCGGCCTTGATCTGGGCGGCAACGGCGGCCGTCAGGCGGCGGGAGACGGAATGATCGCCGAGAATGCCGGAATCGATATGGAGGATATTCATGGATCAGCACCTTGGTTGCGGTTTGGGTGCGATACATATGTTCCGAAAACAATCACGCGATTAGACAGCAAAAATCCAATTGACTGTTTCACTGAGGAAACAATAATTCGCAAAACCGCCCGGAGACGCCCATGCAGGACCTGAACGATCTCGCGCTCTACGCCGCCGTGGTGCGCCACAAGGGCTTTACCGCCGCGGCAAACGCCCTGTCCGTACCCAAGTCCAAGATCAGCAAGCGCATCGCGGCGCTGGAGGAACAGCTCGGCGTGCGCCTCATCGAGCGCTCCACCCGCAAGCTCGCCATCACCGATATCGGCCAGTCCTTCTATGAGCGCTGCGAGGCCGTGCTCTCCGGCGTGGAGGCGGCCGAGGCCGTGATCGCAGTCGCCAAGGCGGAACCGGCGGGCACCGTGCGCCTGTCGATGCCGCCGGGTTTTGCCCCCATGGTGGCCGACGTGCTGCCGGGTTTCATGAAGCGCTATCCCGGCGTCCGCCTCTCCATCCTCACCACCGGCCGCGCGGTCGATCTCATCGAGGAGCGCATCGATATCGCCCTGCGCGTGCGCGACGGCTACGACACGGACCAGTCGCTGATCGTGCGCCGCTTTGCCGGCACGCGGCGCTATCTTGCTGCAAGCCCGCGCTTTCTGGAGCAGCACGGCCCGGTCGATCTCGAGACGATCGGCCGCGTACCCACGCTCTCCATGCAGGAAAACAGCCCGCGGGCGATCTGGACACTCTTTCACGAGAACGGCGAGGTACACGACGTCTCCCATTCCCCCGTGCTGCTCTGCTCGGATTTCAGCGTGCTGGAGCGGGCGACGATCGAAGGCATCGGCCTTGCCCTCTTGCCCGACATGATCGTCGAACGCGGCTTCCGCAGCGGCTTCCTGACACCGGTCCTGCCGGAATGGACCAGCGCGGAATCGACCGTGCACGCCGTTTTCACCTCGCGCCACGGCATGCTGCCGGCCGTGCGCGCCCTCATCGATCACCTCGCCGAAAACCTGCCCCGCTCAATGGTACGCTGCCAGGAAATCATCCCCAGAACCGCCCTCGACAGCAACTGGTCGATCTGAAGCCGCCTTTTCCCTTTACAGCGGCGGAGAATATGCTAACTCCCTCGCTGAGTGCCCTTATAGCTCAGTTGGTAGAGCACCTGATTTGTAATCAGGGGGTCCCGGGTTCGAGTCCTGGTGGGGGCACCATTTTTCCAAAAGCGCAGACATGGCGAAAGAAGAGCGTTCTCTTGCGCTAACCGGACCGGTTGGTTGCTCGTCGTTCAACGCAGCCCTCAAATTCTCCGCGCCCTTTCAAGTTCGCCCTTTTGCGACTTTCCGCATGTCGTTCTCGCAGCCTGCCCTCCGCTTTTGTGATTCCAGCGGCGCACGCCTCGCTCCGCCACCTTCCACATTGCCGTCCAGCATGGACTGGCCTATAGGCGATTGATCGACGGGCGCCTCGGGCGCCCGCATTCCCGTTTCGCGGCGGCGGCCGGCATCGGCTGCCCTGCGAGACCCATGGTGGAGGAACGAAGGTGGCGGAAGACAAGGGACCGATTTCGAAGGTGGTGGTCGAAAAGCGGATCGACGGGAAGTACTTCTACGCCCTCACCTTTCGCGGCGTCACCTATCCGGTGAAGGGGCCGTTCGGCAATCCGATGGAAGCGGCGGCCAACGGGCAGGCCGTGCTGAAAAAGCTGGAAGAGCGGGCGGGAGCGGCGAAGGCCTGAGCGCTTCCGCCCTCACGACGTTCTGTCATATTTTTCAGATGCGCGTGCCGTAAAGGCATGCGACAAAGACCGGCCCTGTGTGCAGCACACAGCAGGGCTTGCTTCGAGGATGCGGATCGGTGGCATGGCGCGTAATTTCAATTCCCTCTCCTTCGTCGCCTCGCAGGCAGCCGAAGCGCAGGACGCGCGCAACGAACTGATTTCGATCTACGGCAATGCCGATCCGGAAGAGGCCGACGTCATCGTCGCGCTCGGCGGTGACGGTTTCATGCTGCAGACGCTGCACACCACGATGAATTCGGGCAAGCGCGTCTACGGCATGAACCGCGGCTCCATCGGTTTCCTGATGAACCGCTACGATCCGGCGGACCTGCCCGATCGTGTCGAGGGCGCGGTAGAGAACGCTTTCCGGCCGCTGGAAATGGTCACCAGCGACGCGAGCGGCCAGGAGCGCCGGGCGCTTGCCATCAACGAGGTCTATCTCTTTCGCCAATCCTACCAGGCGGCGAAGCTGAGGGTCAGCATCGACGGGCACGTGCGGCTGGAGGAACTGATTTGCGACGGGCTCCTGCTTGCCACGCCTGCCGGCTCGACGGCCTACAACCTCTCCGCCCATGGGCCGATCCTGCCGCTGGAGGCGCCGCTGCTGGCGCTGACACCGGTCAGCGCCTTCCGGCCACGGCGCTGGCGCGGTGCGCTCCTACCGAACAAGGTGAAAGTGGAGATCGAGGTCCTGGAAGCGGAGAAGCGTCCGGTCAACGCGGTCGCCGACAATACCGAGGTCAAATCCGTCACGTCGGTGCGCATCGCCGAATCGGCCGGGCTTTCGGCCCGCATCCTCTCCGATCCCGATCATTCCTGGTCCGACCGGATTCTTGCCGAACAGTTCGACTACTGACAAGGTTCACCAGACCAGGGACAGGAGTTTCGCCATGACGCGGCACGCACTTGCCACCGCCCTCGCCTTGCTTCTCCTCGCCGGATCCCCTGCCCTTGGCCAGGAACCACCGGTGGCGGAAACCATCACCTTCGTCGTCAGCACCGGTTTCTGGGAAGAGCAGGCAGAGGATGGCGCGGAGGATGCGGCCGCGGCAAAGCCTGAGACGGCCGAAGCGAAGGCGCCTGCCGCCCTGCGCCGCGGCTACTACAAGCTGATCGCAGTGCGCCAGCCGGATGGCACGGCACAGGTCCATCTCCAGCAGATCGAGGCGACCGCCAATGGCCCGAAGATCGCCTCCTCCACCGTGCTGGAGGAGTTCTCGGCGATGAAACCCTATGTCACCGACATCCGACCGGAAAACTCGTCGGGGATCACCACGCAGCCGGGGCTGTTCGCGACCGTCTATCTGAAGACCGATCCGAAGGCGGCGGAACCCGAGAGCTGGACGGTGCTGATCGACGATCTCGGCGAGATCAAGATCGAGCGTGCGACCAATTGAGAACGGGTGCCCTGTCCCCTCTCCTCGTCATCCTCGAGCTTGCGCCGAGGGCGACGAGGAGAGGTTGTGGGTAGATGAACGAAAAACGGGCGCCGCGGCGCCCGTTTCCATTTCGTCTTTGAATGAGAATTAGTTCAAGTCATCCACCACCGAATCGGCGCCACCGTTCACGCGGTGGGCGAGTGCGGCTTCCATGAATTCGTTGAGCTCGCCGTCGAGCACGTCCGAGGGAGCGGTGCTTTCGACGCCGGTGCGCAGGTCCTTGACCAGCTGGTAGGGCTGGAGGACGTAGGAGCGGATCTGGTGGCCCCAGCCGATATCCGACTTGGATGCGGCTTCGGCGTTGGCGGCTTCCTCGCGCTTCTTCAGCTCCGCCTCGTAGAGACGGGCGCGCAGCATGTCCCAGGCCTTGGCACGGTTCTTGTGCTGCGAGCGTTCCTGCTGGCAGGCAACCACGATGCCGGTCGGGATGTGCGTGATGCGCACCGCCGAATCCGTCGTGTTGACGTGCTGGCCGCCAGCGCCCGACGAGCGGTAGGTATCGATGCGGCAATCACTCTCGTTGATGTCGATGGTGATCGAATCGTCGATCACCGGATAGACCCAGATGGACGAGAACGAGGTGTGGCGGCGCGCGTTGCTGTCATAGGGCGAGATACGGACCAGGCGGTGCACGCCCGATTCGGTCTTCAGCCAGCCATAGGCATTGTGGCCCTTGACGAGCATCGTCGCGGACTTGATGCCCGCTTCTTCGCCGTCATGGACTTCCAGGAGTTCCACCTTGTAGCCCGAGCGCTCGGCCCAGCGGGTGTACATGCGCAGAAGCATGTTGGCCCAGTCCTGGCTTTCCGTACCGCCGGCGCCGGAGTGCACTTCGAGATAGGTATCGTTGCCGTCGGCTTCGCCTGACAGCATCGCCTCGACCTGCTTGCGCGTGGCCTCGGTGCGGACAGCCTTCAGGGCGTCCTCGGCTTCCTTGACGATCGCAGCATCGCCCTCTTCCTCACCAAGCTCGATGAGTTCGATATTGTCCTTGAGCTGCTGCTCGATGGCCTTGACGCCATTGATACCCTCGTCCAGCTGCTGGCGCTCGCGCATCAGCTTCTGGGCTTCCTGGGCATCGTTCCAGAGGTTCGGGTCCTCTGCCTTGTTGTTCAACCAGTCCAGTCGTCTTACCGCCTGATCCCAGTCAAAGATGCCTCCTCAGCAGGCTTATGGCCTGCTTGATTTCGTCGACGACGTTCTCGATTTCCGCGCGCATAACCGCCTTCTTCTTCAATGCTATTTCGGTGGCCGTGAAATAGAGAGGGCGGGTGCGGATGTAAAGCCCCGCGCCCGCCCTCGCTCGCTCTCATCCCGTGATCAGAACAGGCCGCCGCTGCCGCCCGTCACCGCCTGATTGGCCTGCGGCGAACTTTTGAGGATTTCCTCGGGGCTGGCAAATTCCTCGCCGCCGATGACCGAGAAGACATCTGCAGGGCCGGTGCCGGGCTTGAAGGCTTCCATGATGGTGTCGGGCTCGCCCTCGGAGGCCTGCATGCCTGTCTTGCGGTTGACGGCGATGAACTGCATGCCCTCCGGCACGATGAACTTGGTCGGGCGCGTACCTTCGAGCGCCGCCTGCATGAATTCGTTGAAGATCGGCGCAGAAAGCGAGCCACCGGTCGCACCGCGGCCAAGCGGGGCCGGGTTGTCGAAGCCGATATAGAGGCCGGCGACGAGATCCGGCGTGTAGCCGACGAACCAGGCGTCCTTCTCGTCGTTGGTCGTGCCGGTCTTGCCGGCGGTCGGGCGGTCAAGCTTGATCTTGCCGGCCGCGGTGCCGCGCGTCACGACGCCTTCCATCATCGAGGTGATCTGGTAGGCCGTCATCGGATCCAGCACCTGCTCGCGGTTGTCGACGAGAACAGGCTCCTCCTGGTTTTCCCAGTCGGTCGCATTGCAGTTCTCGCAGGTACGCTCCTCGTGGCGGAAGATCGTCTTGCCGTAACGGTCCTGAATGCGGTCGATCAGCGACGGCTTGATCTGCTTGCCGCCGTTGGCAAGCACCGAATAGGCCGAGACCATGCGCAGCACGGTCGTCTCGCCCGAGCCGAGCGACATGGAGAGCACCGGATACATCTTGTCGTAGATGCCGAAGCGCTCGGCATATTCGGCGACGAGGTTCATGCCCATGTCGTTGGCAAGGCGCACGGTCATCAGGTTGCGCGAGCGCTCGATGCCGAGGCGCAGCGTCGACGGGCCGGCCGCTCCGCCGCCGTAGTTCTGCGGACGCCAGACCTGGCCACCGGCAACGATCTCGATCGGCGCGTCCATGATGACGGAGGCCGGCGTATAGCCGTTGTCGAGCGCGGCGGCGTAGACGAAGGGCTTGAAGGACGAGCCCGGCTGGCGCATGGCCTGCGAGGCGCGGTTGAATTCCGACTGGCCGTAGGAGAAGCCGCCGACCATGGCGAGCACGCGCCCGGTATGCGGGTCCATGGCGACGAGGCCGCCCTGCACTTTCGGCGGCTGGCGAAGACGGTAGGTGCCGCCCTCCAGCGGTTCGACATAGACGACATCGCCGACGGTGAAGACACCGGCCGGCGATTTTGCCGTCTTGCGGTCGCCCTTGGCCGAACGATAGGCCCAGGTCATGGCCTTCGCCTCGATACGGCCGGTCACGCGCTCCTCGACGACCTTGCCGGAGGCCTCCTTGCTCGGCTGCAGGCCGATATCGGCGCCGCCGTCATCGACGGCGAGCACGACGGCGAGCTTCCATTCCGGCACGTCCGAGAGCGCTTCGACCTTGGCCAGCTCCACGCCCCAGTCGCCGCCGATCTCGATGGTCTTGATAGGCCCGTGGAACCCGCGACGCTCGTCATAGCTCAGCAGGCCCTTCTGCAAGGACTTGCGGGCGGCGACCTGGATGCGCGGATCGAGCGAGGTGCGCACGGAAAGGCCGCCTTCGTAAAGCGCATTGTCGCCGTAACGCTCGATGATCTGCCGGCGGACCTCTTCGGAGAAGAATTCCGAGGCAAAGAGATAGGAGCCGCGATGGCGCGGCGTTACGCCGAGCGGCTGGGCCTTTGCCTCTGCGCCGTCGCTCTGGGTGACGTAGCCGTTCTCGACCATGCGGTCGATGACCCAGTTGCGGCGCTCGATGGCGGCTTCGGCACGGCGGAAGGGATGGTAGTTCGACGGTCCCTTCGGCAGGGCGGCGAGATAGGCGGTTTCGGCAACCGTCAGCTCGGTGACGGATTTGTCGAAATAGGTCAGCGCCGCACCGGCGATGCCGTAGGAATTCAGGCCGAAGAAGATTTCGTTGAGGTACAGTTCGAGAATGCGGTCCTTGGAATAGGCCTGCTCGATGCGGAAGGAGAGGATCGCTTCCTTGACCTTGCGGTCGATGGTCTGGTCCGAGGAGAGCAGGAAGTTCTTCGCCACCTGCTGGGTGATGGTCGACGCGCCGACCGGGCGGCGGCCGGAGCCCATGTTCTGGACGTTGACCACGATGGCGCGGAAAAGGCCGGTCACGTCGACACCGGGATGCTGGTAGAAGTTCTTGTCTTCGGCCGAAAGGAACGCGGCCTTCACGCGGTCGGGAATCGCCTGGATCGGCAGGTAGAGGCGGCGCTCGCGGGCATATTCGGCCATCAGCGCGCCGTTGCCGGCATGCACGCGCGTCGTCACCGGCGGCGCGTAGCTGTTCAAGACCTCATAATCGGGAAGATCCTTGGTGACACTTCCGAGATAGAGCGCAACCGCGCCCGCCACGCCGAGGAAAAAGACGGCGCCAATCCCGAAGAAATATCCAATCAGTCTGATCATGAGCCAGTTACCGATGCCTTATGCTTGTCATGTCATCAGGCAGACCTGCTGCCCGGCCTTGCACGCCCCGGCTCATCCGGCCGCTGCGCTCTCCCGTCGAGGACGAGTCATCCATTTTCTCGATCCCGTCTAGCGAGCGGAATGTGAGGAAAATAGGGCTTACAGCATGCATCCCGGCTTCGCCACCGCACAATGGCGGCTGCTGTCACTTTTCCGGCACAGGCGAGCCTAGCACGTTCCGCGTCCGCGCGCCGAGAAACCTCAGCCGCCGTTGGCGACGACCGTCGAGCGATACTGCTCCACCGCCTTGGCGACGAGGCCCGCGACCTTCTTCTGCCATGCGGGATCGACCAGCAGCTTCTCGTCGTCCTTGTTCGACATGAAGCCGAGTTCGAGCAGGATCGAGGGCACGTCCGGCGCGGTCAGCACGCGGAAGCCGGCATGGCGGTGCGGATTGTTGATCAGCAGCACCTGATCCTTGAAATTGCTGACGATGCTCTGGGCGAGATTGATCGAGAAGGCCTGCGTCTCGCGGCGCGTCAGGTCCAAAAGGATATCGGCAACTTCCGCCGGCTCGTCGACGAAGGAGATGCCGGCGATCTGGTCGGACAGGTTTTCACGCTCGGCAAGGCTCGCGGCCAGACTGTCGGAGGCCTTGTCGGAGATGGTGTAGACCGTCGCGCCGCGAATGTCCTTCTGTTTCAGCGTGTCGGCATGGATCGAGATCAGCAGGTTCGCTCCCTCGTTGCGGGCGAGCTGTACACGCTGCGACAGGGAGAGGAACTCGTCCTTGTCGCGCGTCAGGATGGCGCGCGTGCCGGGCAGCGCGTTCAGCGCCTCGGTCAACTGGCGGGCGAAGGCGAGCGTGACGTGCTTTTCCTCGGTCTTGGTGACGCCGCCGCGTGCGCCGTTGTCGATGCCGCCATGCCCGGCATCGACCGCGATGACGAAGGGGCCGTCCGCCCGGCTGCCGGGCAGCATGACGGGCGTCTGCTCGGCGCTGGCCGGGGCAGCAGCTTCCTGCCAGCTCTGCTTTTCCATGAGCGCCTGGAAGGCCTGGTCGGTGACGATCGCCGTGTCGATGACCAGCCGGTAGCTCGCCGCCCCCTGCTCTTCCTGCACCTCGGCCAGCACGACGCCGACGGGACGCGATGCCGTCAGGACGATGCGCGAACGGCCGGCGGCCATCGTGCCGTAGCGGATGTCGGAAAAGATGCCGCGCGCTTCCAGCTCCTCCGCCTTGAGGCCGAAAGCGGTCTCCGGCAGGTCGATCAGCACGCGATAGGGATTGGCGACGTAATGGACCTTGAAATCCGGCTTGCGGTCGAAATCGATGATGAGACGGGTGCGCGCGTCGTCACCGGCGATCCGCGCGGAAAAGGCGAGCAGCGGTGCGGCCGTGGCGGAAACGGCAAGGGCGGGCGTGACGAGCGACAGGCTGAGCACGGCGACGATCGCACCGGCGGCAACGCGGAAAAAGGTTTCGGTCAGAAGGCGTAGCATCACCACTGGCAGTCCGTTCAAACGCGTGGAAACCGCGCGATGCGGCACAGGACGAGGTCCATAGATGCCCCCATATGGTTAACCAAAGCTTGCCAAGGGGCGTTGCCGCAGCACTTGCGCAGCCATAGGGGCAAATCGATCAAGATTATGACGCTTTTGGCTTTTCCCTTGCCATTGTGACATATCCGCCATAAAAGCAAAATCAGGGAAAAAGAATAGACGGGATAGAATCGCTTAGAGCAGGCAGCCACTCCTTCGGGGCTTGGCGCCGAACCGGGCCTTCATCCGCCGTCGCACCGCTTTTTCCCGGCCGATAAGATCGCGTAAACCGGCGGTGGCCGGGACAGTCAAGGTGGATTTCCACCAAACGCCCTTACCCAAGGGCAATTTCATCGGACCGCTCAGGTCTATGGCACAGGCATTCTCGTTGGACGTTGATGTTGTCACAGCGGATACTACCAGAGGGTAACAGGCACCGGGGCGCTCGCGCACCGGCCACCCTCCGTCCGCTAACCCCGCACCGGGGCCCGACGAGAACTTACATATCCGGCGCATCCCCCTCCTCCCCCGGCACCTCCCTAGATGGGAACGGTTCGCCGCCAGGATCGCGGCTGCGCCGAGGAGCTCAATCTACATGGCAGAGAAAATGCTTATCGATGCGTCTCACTCTGAAGAGACGCGCGTCGTTGTCGTGCGCGGAAACCGCATAGAAGAATTCGACTTCGAATCCGAACACAAGAAACAGATCCGCGGCAATATCTACCTTGCCAAGGTCACACGCGTCGAACCGTCGCTCCAGGCGGCCTTCGTCGATTACGGCGGCAACCGCCACGGCTTCCTGGCCTTCGCCGAAATCCACCCGGATTACTACCAGATCCCGCTTGCCGACCGACAGGCCCTGCTGAGGGCCGAGGCCGAGGAGCACCGCCGCGACGACGACATCGAGCATGTCGAGACCGCGGGCGATCGCTCCGAAGACGCGGCAACGCCGGAAACAGCCGCCGTTGAAGAAGAAGTGCAGGCCGTTGCGCCCGTCGAGGCAGAAACCGCCGAGACTGTTGTCGAGGCCGAAGTCGTCGAAGCCGCGGCCGCCCTTGCGGAAGAGGCACCGGCCGAAAAGCCGAAGAAGCCGCGCCGCCCGCGCAAGCCCAAGGCGAAAGCCGAGGATGCACCGGCCGCCGAAGAGGCCGCCGCCCCCGCCGAGAGCAGCGACGACGAGACCCCCGGCGGCGCGATGGCCATGGCCGTCGACACCGACGAGGTTTCCGAGCCCGCCGAACGCTCGCGCGGCCGCCGTCGCCGCGATGACGATGATGACGAGGACGATCATCGCGGCGAGGAAAAGGAAGTCATCGAATCCGTCGGCGCCGAAGACGCGATGGAAGAGGTTCCGGATCGCGTCGTGCGCAAGCCGCGCAAGCAGTACCGCATCCAGGAAGTCATCAAGCGCCGCCAGATCCTGCTTGTGCAGGTCGCCAAGGAAGAGCGCGGCAACAAGGGCGCGGCGCTGACCACCTACCTGTCGCTCGCCGGCCGCTACTCCGTCCTGATGCCGAACACGGCGCGCGGCGGCGGCATTTCGCGCAAGATCACCAACCTGCAGGACCGCAAGCGCCTGAAGGAAATCGCCCGCGACCTCGAGGTTCCGCAGGGCATGGGCGTCATCCTGCGCACCGCCGGCGCAAACCGCACCCGCGTCGAGGTCAAGCGCGACTTCGAATACCTGATGCGCCTGTGGGAGAACGTCCGCACGCTGACGCTCGCCTCCACCGCGCCCTGCCTCGTCTATGAGGAAGGCTCGCTGATCAAGCGCTCGATCCGCGACCTCTACAACAAGGACATCAGCGAGATCATCGTCGCCGGCGAGGAAGGCTACCGTGAAGCCAAGGGCTTCATGAAGATGCTGATGCCGAGCCATGCCAAGGTCGTGCAACCCTATCGCGACGTGCATCCGATCTTCTCGCGCTCGGGCATCGAAGCCCAGCTCGACCGCATGCTGCAGCCGCAGGTGACGCTGAAGTCCGGCGGCTACATCATCATCAACCAGACCGAGGCGCTCGTCTCGATCGACGTCAACTCCGGCCGCTCGACGCGCGAACACTCGATCGAGGAGACCGCGCTCCAGACGAACCTGGAAGCCGCCGAGGAAGTGGCGCGCCAGCTTCGCCTGCGCGACCTTGCCGGCCTCGTCGTCATCGACTTCATCGACATGGAGGAGAAGCGCAACAACCGGTCGGTCGAAAAGCGCCTCAAGGACCACCTCAAGAACGACCGCGCGCGCATCCAGGTCGGCCGCATCTCGCATTTCGGCCTCTTGGAAATGTCGCGCCAGCGCATCCGCGCTTCGGTTCTCGAATCGACCATGCAGACCTGCCCGCATTGCAACGGCACGGGCCATATCCGCTCGCAGTCGTCGGTGGCGCTGCACGTCCTGCGCGGCATCGAGGAATACCTGCTCAAGAACACGACGCACAACATCGTCGTCCGCACGACGCCCGATATCGCGCTCTATCTGCTCAACCACAAGCGCGGCACGATCATCGATTATGAGACCCGCTTCGGCGTCCAGATCATCATCGAGGCGGATGCCCATGTCGGCGCGCAGCATTTTGCGATCGACCGCGGCGAGCCCGTCGAGAACCCGGTCAAGATCGAGCAGATACTGCATTTCGAACCCGAACCGGAAGATGACGACATCGTAGTCGAAGACGAGATCGACGAAGACGAGGAAGAAGCGCGTCCGGCCGCGGCCGCGCAGGCTTCGTCCTCGTCGGCGACATCCGATGAGAACGGCCGCAACAAGCGCAAGCGCCGCCGCCGTCGTCGTGGCCGCCGCGAAAACGGTGACGGCACGGACACCGCATCCTTCGGTGGCGAACAGGCCGGTGATGACGACGCGCTCGATGACGACGAGGCCGATGGCGACGAGGGTGCGGAAGACACCCCCCAGGCGCAGGCTGACGACACGTCCGATCGCCGCAAGCGCCGCCGCCGCGGCAAGCGCGGCGGCCGCCGCAACCGTCCCGAGGACGGCTCGCTCGAGGCTGGCGCCGAAGGCTCCGAGGACGGCGATAGCGATGCGGACGACGCCGAAGAGGCCGTCGCCGTCGAGGTAGAGGTCGCCGAAGTGATCGTCGCGGCCGAGGAAGCGCCAGTCGAAGTGGTGGCTGAAGAGCCGCCGGCCAAGCCGAAGCGCGCTCGCCGCAGCCGTGCCAAGGCCGTAGAAGAGGTCGCCACCGATGAAGCTGCCCGCAGCGAGATCGAGGCCCAGCCGGCTTCTGCCGCCGAAGAGGCAACCCCGGTCGAGCCGGAAGTCGAAGCAGCCTCTGCCGCTCTCGACGAACCGGCCAAGCCCGGGCGCGCCAACCGCGACATCTCCAAGATTGCCTCCGAGCCGGTGGTGAAGTCTTCGACGACGAAAGAAGCAGCGCCGGACGACGAACCGGAAAAGCCCAAGAAGGGCGGCTGGTGGCAGCGCCGCGGCTTCTTCTAAGAAGCCGCTAATATCCAGGAATTGAGAAAGGCCCGGCATTGTCCGGGCCTTTTTCGTGCGCGGGTTTCGGGTGGCTCCCGTCGCTCCCTTCTGCGACATCCGGGCCGCAGGAAACCAGCAAGGGAGAAATTCATGCCCCGTCTCGACAACAAGATCGCCATCGTCACCGGCGCCAGCTCCGGCATCGGCCGCGCCGCCGCGCTTCTCTTCGCCCGCCAGGGCGCACGGCTCGTGCTCTCCGCCCGCAGGCGCGAGCAGCTCGAAGAGCTTGCCGACGAGATCCGTGGAACAGGCGGCACCGCCGTCGCGGTGCCAGGCGACGTCAGCGAGGAAGCGCACCACCAGGCGCTGGTCGAGGCGGCGCGGGCCGAATTCGGCAGCCTCGACATCGCCTTCAACAATGCCGGAACAACAGGTCCGGTCGGCCCCCTCACCGCCCTTTCCCTGGCCGAATGGCAGGACGTCGTCGCCATCAACCTGACCAGCGGCTTTCTCGCCGCCAAACACCAGCTGCCGGCCATGGAAGCACGCGGCGGCGGCAGCCTCGTCTTCACCTCGACCTTCGTCGGCTACACGGCCGGCTTTCCGGGGCTCGCAGCCTATGCCGCCTCGAAATCCGGCCTCGTCGGCCTCGTGCAGGTGCTCGCCTCGGAATACGGGCCGAAAGGTATTCGCGTGAACGCGCTACTGCCGGGCGCGACGGACACGCCGATGGGGCGGGCGGTGGCAAACACGCCGGAGGCGCGCGACTTCATCGCCGGCCTCAATGCCTTCAAGCGCATCGCCGCGCCGGAGGAGATTGCCGAGGCCGCACTCTTCCTGTGCTCGGATGCCGCAAGTTTCACGACCGGGACGGCGATGCTCGTCGACGGCGGTGTGTCGATCAACCGGGTCTGATGCTCACAAGGCGATTCAGGGGCTTGCGGGATTGAATCCGGTTCTCGCCACAAGCGCCTGAAACGGTACCGCTTTCCCCATTTCAGGCGAGCCAGCGCGCGAGGCGGTCGACCGCCTCGCTCATCTCCTCGTAGGCGCCCGCATAGGAGAAGCGCATCGTATGGTGTCCGTCCTGCGGATCGAAGTCGGCACCCGGCGTCGCCGCGACGTCGGTTTCCGTGAGCATGCGGCGGGCGAAGGCCATGCTGTCATTGGTGAATCGGCTGACATCGACATAGGCGTAGAAGGCGCCGTCCATCGGCGAGGCGATGGCAAAGCCAAGTTCCGGCAGCCGCTTCACCAGGAGGTCGCGATTCGCTTTGTAGGCGTCGCGATAGACGTTGAGTTCCGCCTCCGCCCCGAGCGCAGCTTCCGCCGCGATCTGCGAAAGCTCCGGCGCGGAAATGTAGAGGCTCTGGGCGATGCGCTCGACGGGGCGCACCAGCGCCTCCGGCAGCACCATCCAGCCGATGCGCCAGCCGGTCATGCAATAGTATTTCGAGAAGGAGTTGATGATCACCGCGTCATCGCCGAACTCCAGCGCCGTCGCCTCTTCGCCGACGAAGGTGAGGCCGTGGTAGATCTCGTCGGAGATGAAGGCCATGCCGTTGTCCCGGCAATAGGCGGAGAGCGCCGCAAGATTGGCGCGACCGGTCACGGTGCCCGTCGGGTTGGCGGGGCTGGCGAGCAGCACACCGTCGATGCGGCCATGGGCAGCGGCGGCGGCCTCCAGCGCTGCCGGGGTCAGCGTGAAGCCGTTTTCCGCATTCACCTCGATTTCCACCGTCTCGATGCCGAGCGCCGCAAGGATATTGCGGTAGGCCGGATAGCCGGGACGCGCGATGGCAACGCGGTCGCCGGCATCGAACAGCGCAAGAAAAGCGAGGTTGAAGCCGGCCGAAGAGCCTGTCGTGATGGCGATCCGGCCCGGATCGACGGAGACGCCGTGATGGCGCTTGTAGAAATCGGATATGGCGCGGCGCAGCGAAAGGAGGCCGAGCGCATCCGTATAGCCGATGCGGCCGATCTCGAGCGCCCGGCGGGCGGCGTCTCGCGCCGCTTGCGGTGCGGGATGCACGGGCTGGCCGACGGCCATGGAAATCACCGGCCGGCCGGCCGCACGACGCTTCGTCGCCTCGGCCAGCACATCCATGGCGTGAAAGGGTTCGACGGCGCCGCGGCGGGAGAGTTTCATGGGACTGCCTTCCGGTTCTTCGGGTCGCGTCTTCCTGCCGCAAGATGCCCGTCTTCACAATCCCGCGAGGGCCGAAAATCCGCCGCTTTTACCCTATCGTTTGCGCCTGCCCGACCATAAGGTCGTTGAAAGCGCCACGACCCGCATTGACGTTGAGGGGCCGCCAATGGCACTTCTCCGGCGCATCACGACGAGGACAGCAAAGACATGACATTCAAGACGAAGCTCGCGGCCACGGTAGCACTTGCCCTTTCGGTCGCAGCCCCCCTGCCCGCCCTTGCCCTCGATGATGCGCAGAAGAAGGAAATCGGCGAATTCATCAAGGAATACCTCGTCGAGAACCCGGAAATCCTTATCGAGGTGCAGGAGGCCCTGCAGAAGAAGCAGGAAGAGCAGCAGCAGGCGAAAGCCCAGTCCGCCATCACCGACAACGAAAAGGCGATCTTCTCCTCGCCCTACGACATCGCACTCGGCAATCCGAAGGGCGACGTCACGATCGTCGAATTCTTCGACTACAACTGTGGTTACTGCAAGCGCGCGCTCTCCGACATGGATGCGCTGCTGAAGGAAGACAAGAACATCCGCTTCGTTTTGAAGGAACTGCCGATCCTCGGCCCCGATTCGCTCGCCGCCCACAAGGTGAGCGCAGCCGTGCGGGATCTTGCCCCTGAAAAGTACGGCGAGTTCCACCGCGCGCTGCTCGGCAACGAGGGCCGCGCGACGGAAGAAAGCGCGATCGCCCTTGCCGCGACGATGGGCCTTGCCGAGGCTGACGTCCGCAAGACGATGGCCGACAAGCCGCATGACGAGGCGGTGCGCGAAGCCTATTCGCTGGCCAACGAACTCGGCATCACCGGCACGCCGTCCTACGTGCTCGGCCAGGAGATGATCTTCGGCGCGGTGGGCGCGGACGACCTTCGCGAAAAGATCGCCAATGTCAGGGCGTGCGGCAAGGCGACCTGCTAAAACCGCCATCTTCCTGCCACGCTGGCCGTGTTCAGCCGTTGCTGCTTGTGGACATCGCCCCATTCGACCGGCAAAGCCCCTGCCCTTGGGGCTTTCCCTGTGGAAACCGCCGGTCTATAGGTAATTGTCTTTCCAGCATGCGGAATTGTGAATGGCTTCCACCCTTTTCGTGCTCAACGGTCCCAACCTGAATGCCCTCGGCAAACGTGAACCCGGCATCTATGGCGGGCACACGCTTGCGGATATCGAGGCGCTCTGCAAGGCGGAGGGTGAGAAGCTGGGCTTTGCGGTCGATTTCCGCCAGTCCAACCATGAAGGCGATCTGGTCGACTGGATCCACGAAGGCGGCGATGCCGCCGCTGGCATCGCCATCAATGCCGGTGCCTATACCCACACCTCGATCGCCCTGCACGACGCCATTCGCGCCATCAAGGTGCCGGTGGTCGAACTGCACCTTTCCAATGTGCATGCCCGCGAAGAATTCCGCCATACGTCGATGATCGCGCCCGCCGTCAAGGGCGTCATCTGCGGTTTCGGCGCGCACAGCTACATCCTCGCGCTTCACGCGCTTTCGTCCATCACGAAATAAGAAAAACAAGAGGCTCATTTCCATGGCTGACAAGAAACACGGCATCGATCAGACGCTCATCCGCGATCTCGCCAACATCCTCAACGAGACGGACCTCACCGAGATCGAAGTGGAGCAGGACGACCTGCGCATCCGCGTCTCGCGCGCCGGCACGCCGCAATATGTCCAGGCACCGATCGCCGCACCGGCTGCCGCCTATGCCGCACCGGCCGTCGCAGCTACGGCTGGCGCAGCCCCCGTTGCCGACGCCCGCAACAACAAGAACGCCGTCACGGCGCCGATGGTCGGTACGGCCTATCTGTCGCCTGCTCCGGGCGCCCGTGCCTTTATCGAGGTTGGCGCCACGGTCAAGGAAGGCCAGACCATCCTCATCATCGAAGCCATGAAGACGATGAACCAGATCCCGGCGCCGCGCTCCGGCAAGGTCACCGAAATCCTCGTCTCGGATGCAAGCCCGGTCGAATACGGCGAACCGCTTGTCATCATCGAATAAGGCGGCCCCCATGATCTCCAAAGTCCTCATTGCCAACCGTGGCGAAATCGCCCTTCGCGTCCTTCGGGCGTGCAAGGAGCTCGGCATCGCCACGGTCGCCGTGCATTCGACGGCGGATGCCGATGCCATGCATGTGCGCCTAGCCGACGAGAGCGTGTGCATCGGCCCGCCCCCGTCGCGCGAGAGCTATCTGAACATCCACCAGATCGTCGCCGCCTGCGAGATCACCGGCGCCGACGCCGTGCATCCCGGCTACGGCTTCCTGTCTGAAAACGCCAAGTTCGCGGAAATCCTCGATGCGCACGGCATCACCTTCATCGGCCCGACGGCGGAGCACATCCGCATCATGGGCGACAAGATCACCGCCAAGCAGACGGCGCAGGAACTCGGCATCCCCGTCGTTCCTGGCTCCGACGGTGAGGTGAAGCCGGAAAACGCGCTCGAAGTCGCCCGCCAGATCGGCTTTCCCGTGCTCATCAAGGCGACCGCCGGTGGCGGTGGCCGCGGCATGAAGGTGGCCAAGACCGAGGCCGATCTTGAAGAAGCCGTCTCGACGGCCCGCTCCGAGGCGCTCGCCGCCTTCGGCAACGACGCCGTCTACATGGAAAAGTATCTCGGCAAGCCGCGCCATATCGAAATCCAGGTCGTCGGCGACGGCATGGGCAATGCCGTGCATCTCGGCGAGCGCGACTGCTCGTTGCAGCGCCGCCACCAGAAGGTCTGGGAAGAGGCCAACTCTCCGGCCCTCAACGTCGAGCAGCGCATGAAGATCGGCCAGGTCTGCGCCGACGCCATGAAGAAGCTGAAATACCGCGGCGCCGGCACGGTCGAGTTCCTCTACGAGAACGGCGAGTTCTATTTCATCGAGATGAACACCCGCCTTCAGGTGGAGCACCCGATCACCGAAGCGATCACCGGCATCGACCTCGTACACGAGCAGATCCGCGTCGCCTCCGGCGCCGGCCTTTCGGTGAGCCAGGAAGACATCGTCTTCTCCGGCCATGCCATCGAGTGCCGCATCAATGCCGAGGATCCGCGCACCTTCGTTCCCTCGCCGGGTACGATCACGCATTTCCACGCGCCGGGCGGCCTTGGCGTGCGCGTCGATTCGGGCGCCTATCAGGGCTACCGCATCCCGCCCTACTACGACAGCCTGATTGGCAAGCTCATCGTGCACGGCCGCACTCGCGTCGAATGCATGATGCGCCTGCGGCGCGTTCTGGACGAGTTCGTCATCGACGGCATCAAGACGACGCTGCCGCTCTTCCAGGACCTGATCGCCAATCAGGACATCGCCAACGGCGATTACGACATCCACTGGCTGGAGAATTATCTGGCCGGCAAAACCGACGCCTGAGGGGCGTCGGTCATGGCAGGGCGACGCAGCCGGCACCCGGAAATCACCCCGGACCTGCTTCTGCGCGCCTATTCCATCGGGCTTTTCCCGATGGCTGATTCGGCCGACGACCCGGAACTCTTCTGGGTCGAGCCGGATATGCGGGGCGTCATCCCGCTCGATACGTTCCACGTCTCGCGCAGCCTCGCCAAGACGATCCGCAAAAAGCCCTTCGACATCCGTTTCGACACCGCCTTCGACGCGGTGCTTGCCGCCTGCGCCGAGGCCGCGCCCGATCGGCCCTCCACGTGGATCAACACGAAGATCAAGTCGCTCTACGGCACGCTACACCGCATGGGCCATGCCCATTCCGTGGAAGCATGGGAGGGGGAAAAACTCGTCGGCGGCCTCTACGGCGTCTCGCTCGGCGCGGCCTTCTTCGGCGAGAGCATGTTTTCGCGGCGCACGGACGCCTCGAAGATCTGTTTGGTGCATCTGGTGGAGCGGTTGAAGAAAAACGGTTTCCGCCTGCTCGACACGCAGTTCACCACCGAGCACCTGAAGACTTTCGGCGCGATCGATGTGCCGAAGATCGAATACGAGGACATGCTGGCCAACGCGCTGGCGTCGCCGCATTTGCCGTTTTGACGGAGAAGATGTGGCGCGGGGCTTGGCCCGGGGATCCACGAGGGCAGGCAAAACGTCCCTGGAGAGCGATTTACTGGGTCTTCGCCTTCGCGTCTTCCGGCGGCGGCACGTCAGACTTCGCCTTGCACTCGGTCAGCCACACGTCGTAGACGGCGTGTTCGACGGCGTTGAGACCGGGGCTGTCGGCAAACATCCAGCCGGTGAAGATGCGACGGATCTTGCGGTCGAGAGTGATCTCGTCGACCTCGACGAAGGACGTCACCTTCTGTGCCTCGGTGTCGTCGCGGCTGTAGCAGACCTTCGGTGTCACCTGGAGCGCGCCGAACTGCACGGTCTCGCCGATATAGACGTCGAAATTGGTGATGCGGCCAGTGATCTTGTCGATGCCGGAGAAGACGGCGACCGGGTTCTCGACGCGGGCGGCTTCAGCAGCCACAGGCAACAGCGCCGCGCCTGCGGCGGCCACGGCAAGCGCGGCGACAAGAAGCCGCCGTCCGGCGTTTGCCGAGAAAAACCCTGATGTCATGAATGCCGTCTCCTGCGAACCGCTCCGGCGTTCGCCGGTCGCTTGGAGCTAGCGGCGAAATGTGGCCAAATCGGTATCAGTTGCCCGGCGTCCAGGCGTCGTAGTCGCCCGTCACGCGCGGACGTTCGCCGGCGGCGGCAAGCGAGCCCGGCGGACGATAGGCCTGGGCGGTGCCGGTCGGGTTCTGGCGGTGCGGCTTTTCCCAGTCGCGGGCCTGATACTTTTCATCGGCCGGGGAAACATCGGTGCGATGGTGCATCCAGCCGTGCCAGCCCGGCGGGATGGCGGAGGCTTCGGCATAACCGTTGTAGATCACCCAGCGGCGCGTGCGCCCTTCGGAATCCTTCGCGCCGCCCTGGTAGTAGACATTGCCGAGTTCGTCCTGGCCGACCCGGGTGCCGAAGCGCCAGGTGTGAAAACGGGTGCCGATCGTCTGACCGTTCCACCAGGTAAAAATCTGCTTGAGAAGGTTCATGGGCTGGCGTCCTTGGCAGGGCCGTGCCGGAAGCGCGGCCCGAGACTGTTGGGCCGCCCGCAGAAAGCGGGCGATCTTTCTTCCGCTTATGGCGCGGCAGCGCTGGAATGTCCAGCGATTCCCGCCCCTTCGCCCACGGCTTTTCGCCGCGGATCAGCCGCCGAGCGGCTTCTCATAGACATCCAGCGGCACACCGGAGATGTTGTCGGCGGTGTGCTGCGCCTCGCCGACCTTGGCAAAGCCGTGCGCGTAGTAGAAGGCGACCGCCGCATCGTTGCGCGGGTCGACCTCCAGCAGCATCGTCGTGGCATCCGGGAAGCAGGTTTCGAGTTCCGCGAACATGTCGCGGCCGATGCCCTGGCGCTGATAGCGCGGCAGCACGTAGAGCTGGTGCAGAAACGCCACCTTCGGCCGATCCTTCGCCATGGCGACATAGCCCATGCCGGCAAGCTCCTTGCCGTTGTCGGCGACGACGAACTCGCTGTCCTTGCGCTCCAGCCGGGCCTTCAGCGCCGGCACGGAATGCCAGCGCGCGGTGATCTCGCGCACCTTGTCCGCGCCGTAGAGCGCGTCATAGGTGGCGTGCCACGTCTCGGCCAGAAGCGCGCTGACCTTCGCCAGGTCGCGTTCGGAGGCCGTGCGGACGAAGAACATGGGAAGTTCCTTTGTTTTGAAGCAGTTCCAGACGGAAAACCGCTTCACACTTTTCCTGGAATTGCTTCCTAGTCCTCGATGCCCAGCTTGGCCTTGACGAGGGCCTGCACGGCCTGCGGGTTGGCCTTGCCGCCGGTCGCCTTCATCACCTGGCCGACGAACCAGCCAGCAAGCGTCGGCTTGGCGAGAACCTTGGCGACCTGATCGGGGTTGGCCGCGATGATTTCATCGACGGCCTTCTCGATGGCGCCGGTGTCCGTTACCTGCTTCATGCCGCGGGATTCGACGATATCGGCCGGGTTGCCGCCTTCGGTCCAGACGATTTCAAAGAGGTCCTTGGCGATCTTGCCGGAGATGGTGCCGTCCTTGATGAGATCGATGATGCCGCCGAGCTGGGCGGGCGAAACCGGAGTCTCTTCAATGGCTTTGCCGTCCTTGTTCAAGGCACCGAGCAAGTCGTTGATGACCCAGTTGGCGGCCGTCTTGCCGTCGCGGCCGGCAGCCACGGCCTCGTAATAGTCGGCAATCGCCTTCTCCGAGACGAGCACCGAGGCGTCGTAGACCGAAAGGCCGAGATCCTTGACGAAGCGGATCTTCTTGTCGTCGGGCAGTTCCGGCAGGTCGGCGAGCAGCTTGCCGACGAATTCGTTGTCGAACTCCAGCGGCAGCAGGTCCGGGTCGGGGAAGTAGCGGTAGTCGTGCGCGTCTTCCTTCGAGCGCATGGAGCGCGTCTCGCCCTTGCCCGGATCGAAGAGGCGGGTTTCCTGGTCGATCGAACCGCCATCCTCCAGAATGCCGATCTGGCGGCGGGCTTCGTATT
This sequence comes from Shinella sp. 838, assembly GCF_029623935.1. NCBI lineage: Bacteria > Pseudomonadati > Pseudomonadota > Alphaproteobacteria > Hyphomicrobiales > Rhizobiaceae > Shinella > Shinella sp. 838. Next base: position 747,340 of record NZ_JARSBQ010000002.1, on the reverse strand, counting down.
CGATCGCCTGGCCGATGAAGCGGATGGAGTTGACGTTCTTGATCTCGCAGCGCGTGCCGAAACCTTCGCCGGGGCGGCGCACGGAGACGTTGACGTCGGCGCGCATGGAGCCCTCGTCCATGTTGCCGTCGCAGGTGCCGAGATAGCGCACGATGGAGCGCAGCTTCGTCATATAGGCCTTGGCCTCGTCCGACGAGCGCATGTCCGGCTTGGAGACGATCTCCATCAGCGCGACGCCCGAACGGTTGAGGTCGACATAGGACATGGTCGGATGCTGGTCGTGCATCGACTTGCCGGCGTCCTGCTCCAGGTGCAGGCGCTCGATGCCGATCTCGATGTCTTCAAAATTGCCCTGGCGGTCGGGGCCGAGCGAGATGACGATCTTGCCCTCGCCGACGATCGGGTCCTTGAACTGCGAGATCTGGTAGCCCTGCGGCAGGTCCGGATAGAAGTAGTTCTTGCGGTCGAAGATCGAGCGGTGGTTGATCTGCGCCTTGAGGCCGAGGCCGGTGCGCACAGCCTGCCGGACGCATTCCTCGTTGATCACAGGCAGCATGCCGGGCATGGCCGCATCGACGAGCGAGACGTTGGCATTCGGCGCCTTGCCGAATTCGGTGGAGGCGCCGGAGAACAGTTTCGAATTCGAAAGGACCTGCGCGTGCACCTCCATGCCGATGATGACTTCCCAATCGCCGGTGGCGCCGGGGATGAAGCGTTTCGGATCGGGGGTACGGACGTCGACGAGGGTCATTTTCGGCTCTTGCTGTGGTGTCTTCGGTGCTGTCTCGGTAGAACATATGGGCAGGCGGTGCAAGGTTTTCAGCGCATGAGGCCGACCCTCGTTAGCCAAGCCGCAAGGATGATCGACTAAACTGATGCCATGGGTACGACGACAACGCTTCTCATCATCTTCCTTCTCCTCAACGTCGTGACGTTCTGCCTCTACTGGTGGGACAAGGAAGCCGCGCGTGACGGCCATTGGCGCGTTTCCGAAGCGCGGCTGCTGCAGTTCGCCCTCTTCGGCGGCAGCCTCGGCGCCGTCGCCGCGCAACAGCTGCTGCGGCACAAGACGCGCAAGGAGCCCTTTCGCACGCAGCTGATGGCGATCCTGATTCTGCACGCGGCGCTCGTGCCGGCGGCGCTGATTTTCGGCCCTGCCCTCGTCCGCACACTGCGCGCCGGCTGACACCTGCATCGCCGGCATGTTGACAGACGGCAAGATTCGTAACTATTATTGTTACATGAAAAGAAACAGCCGTCTTTCCGCCGTGCTCCACGCACTCATGCACATGGCCGAACGCGAGGCGCCGATGACCTCGGACGACCTTGCACTCTGCCTCGACACCAATGCCGTCGTCGTCCGGCGCACCATGGCAGGCCTTCGCGACGCCGGCATCGTGCGATCCGGCCGCGGCCATGGCGGCGGCTGGCAATTTACCCGGCCGCTTGCGGACATATCGCTGCTCGAAATCTACAACGCGCTCGGCGAGCCGATCGTCTTCCAGATCGGCCCGGCGACGGAAATGCCGGGCTGCGTGATCGAGCAATCCGTCAACCGGGTGATCGGTGACGCGCTGAAGGACGCCGAGGCGATCCTGATGGCGCGCTTTGCCGGCACGACGCTTGCCGACCTGGCCGCCGATTACCGGGTGGCGGCGAAACGCCGTCGGACCGATACCGGCTAAACGGGAACGCCTTCCCGATACTCCGCATCGAACGACCGATACCCATCGGGCGAACGATGCCGCGCGCTCCACAGAAAGGATGAACCATGACCGAAGATGCCATCATCGTCGGCGGGGGCTTTGCCGGCCTTTCCGCCGCCCTGCAGCTTGCCCGCGCCCGGCGCCGCATCACCATTCTCGACACCGGCGAGCCGCGCAACCGCTTCGCCGCCCATTCGCACGGCTTCCTCGCCCAGGACGGCCGGCCGGGCCGCGACATCCTTGCCGATGCCCGCCGACAGCTGGCCGCCTACGCGACGGTCACCTTCCGTGACGTGCCGGCCGAACGGCTGGACGGGGAGAAGGACGCCTTCTCCGTCGTCACCGGCGACGGCGGGCGGATTGCGGCGCGCCGCGTGCTGCTTGCCACCGGCTTCGAGGACCAGTTGCCCGATATCCCGGGCCTTGCCGAGCGCTGGGGCAAGACGGTGCTGCATTGCCCCTATTGCCATGGCTACGAGGTGGGCGGTGGACCGGTCGGCGTGCTGGCGCGCACGGCCGAGGCGGCGCGCTTTGCGGCGGTGGTCGCCGACTGGGGCAATGTCACGCTCTTTACCAACATGGCGCCAGAGCCGGACGACGCGGCCCTTGCCGTGCTCGCCGAGCGCAATGTGAAGCTCCGGCCGGGCCGCGTCACCGCCATCGCCGACGGGCCGGATGGCCTCTTGTCCGTCGAGACCGGTCCGGGCATCCCGACCCTCGTGAAGGCGCTCTTCGTGATGCCGGAGGCGCGGGTGCGCAGCACCATCCCGGCCGGGCGCGGCCTGACGCTGAAGGAAACGCCGATCGGCAGCATCCTCCACACAGACGACACGGGCCAGACGTCCCTGCCCGGCCTCTATGCAGCCGGCGACATCGCGCTCGGGGCAGCCAACATCTCGCTCGCCTCGGCCAACGGCGTGAAGACCGCCGTCTTCCTGCACCATTCCCTGATCTGGCCGATGCATTGACCTTTGCGGATGCCCCGGCTATTCCGGGGCATCCGCAAATGGAGTTTTGATGTCTAACTCGTCTGAGACCTGCTGAAGACCCTGCCCGCGACAGCTTGCGCGCAGGGTCTGGAAAAACGATGAGCCCTGCCACCTCGTAGGTGGCGGAACGTTTTTTCGCGTTCATTCGAACGCCGGACGGATTCTCAAGACAATGGACATTTCGCGCGCCGAACAGCGCATTCTCCATCTGCTCGCCCAGGGCGGCAGGATCGACATCGAAAAAGACGACAACCGGAAGATCATGACGGTCGCCTGCATCACGCGGGACGGCTGGCGAGCGAGCGGCCTCGACATCGACCTCTTCCGGAAACTGAAGCGCCGGCGGTGCATCGCCTCCTCCGGCGGCAGGCCCTACCGCATCACGCACCGCGGCCTGGAGCTGGTGCGGGCCCAGCTGGACAACCAGTGAACCGGCGGGAGGCGCGGCGAAAGCCCGCCTCCCCTCAGAACCCGCCAGGCCCGTAGCCGGGCGGCTCGTCCGCAACGAGCTGCCGGCGCAGGCCGACCGACTCGACATCGCGATCGAGGCGTTCGGAATAGTCGATAGACAGCCAGTTCACGCTATAGCCGTGCTTCTGGAAGAAGCCGACGGCGGCCGTGTTGCGGGCATGCGTCTGCAACCGCGCCGCCTCGAAACCCGCTGCGACGATCTCCGCTTCCATGGCGGAGAGCAAGGCGGAGCCGAGCCCCTTCTTCTGCTGTGGCGGGTCGATCCAGAGGTCGCTGATCTCGTCGTCCAGCGCCTCGCGCGCCGCCCATCCGGCCGTCCGGCCCTCGGTTTCAGCGACGCTCACCCGCAACCAGTGGCGGGCAAGGAACTGCTGGAAGGCGTTGCGGGCATAGTCGCGCCGCACCTGCAGGTCGGCGACGCCGACGACGGCCTGTTCCCAGGCCCGAACGCCGATGTCGACGAGAGCGGGAACATCGTCCTCACGGGCATTGCGAACGGTGATCATGCGGGCGGCCCTTTCCGACACCATGAAAGCATTGCCGGAAAGGCTTGGCGAGGGAGACGAAGGACTATCCACGGAGATGATGGAGAGAGGGAAGCGAATACCCGCCGAAACGGAACCGCCCGGCCTTCCGGCCGGGCGATCCCCTACTTGTCGCGAAGCTGGACGAGGTCGTTCATCAGGCCCGCCGTTCCGTTGTGGATCGTCAGGCGCTCGACCTTGCCGGCGATGGCCTCCAGCGCTTCCAGCTCCTTCAGCCGCAGCATGACCGGGTTCTCCGCCATCACCTTCGCCGTGTTGAGGAGCGAACGGGTGGCGTTCGTCTCCTCGCGGCGGCGAATGACATTGGCCTCGGCCTGCTTTTCAGCGGCGACAACCTGGTTGAGGATGTCGCGCATCTCGCCCGGCAGGATCACGTCCTTGAGCTCGATGGCCGAGACCTCGACCCCGATCGCCGCCATGTCGGTGCGAACCTTCTCGGCCGCCTCCGCATGGACCGTCCCCTTGCGCTCAAGGATCTGGTCGAGCGTCAGCGTGCCGAGCGTCTGGCGGAAGGCGAACTGCAGCGCCCGGTAGAGGGCATCCGCAAAATCCTTGACCTCCGAGACGGCCTTCAGCGGTTCGACGACGCGGTATTCGGCAGCGATGTTCACCCGGATCGTGACCTTGTCGCGGGTGAGCAGCTCCTGACCGGTGACGTCGAGCGACTGGCGCTTGAGATCGACCACGCGCACCTGGATCGTCCGGCCGACGTTCCAGAAGGCGTGGACGCCCGGCTCCAGCATGCGCTGGTGCGTCCCGTCGATGACAAGCAGGCCGACCTGCCCGTCATTGACCAGGAAGGCCGTGACGAGTTCCAGGCGACGCGCCCGCGTCAACCGGCGCATCAGCTCCGGATCGACATCGAGCCCGCCGGCCAGGTCGACACGCGTCTCCGTCCACGGACCTGCCGCGTTCCAGACCACAAGCTTCTGGTTCGGTGCAAGAACGGCGTGAAGCTCACCGTCACGTTCGACGACAGCCACCTCGCGGGTATTCGTACGAAAGACCGTCAGCTCGCGCTGCGCGACCGCCGGGAGCCCATCGAACAACGGCTTCTCGTAGGCCGAGACGAAGGTCGGCCGGTTCACGTCGTGACGTTCCAGCTCCAGCATGCCACGACGGTTCGGCAGGCTGTGTTCACCCGCGCCGAATATGCCGAGGACTTCTCCCCTGTAGAGGGCGAGCACCCGTTCGTTTGCCTTCACGAGGACGCGTGTGCGCCCCAGGATCGTATCGAGAAATATCGTCATCGTTCTGCTCCTTCGGTCATACGCTACGTCATGAACCGATCGTCCTTTCGTCGTTGGCTTCTGTTGGCATCGGCGGCGGGATGGTGCGGACCACAAACACGGTTCCGGTCCCGTTTCCCTTGCCAGTTCCCGATGAGCCCCTTTTCGCCCGGGGAACCTGTGGGCGGGGTATGTTTCAACAGGCATGATCCGGGAACCGGCTGACGGCCATCGGCGGCGGGTTTTCGGGAGAGGGCCGCGCGGCCTTCAAGCGGGCTTGGATGCCGCGGCACCCTTGCCGGCCGGAAGGCGGCTTGACCGTCACCGCGAACCGGACCGCGAATGTCCGGCGTCGGGTTTTCCACAAATGCGCCCTTCGGCCCACTTGCGGTCTACCGTCTGCAGTCCGGTCCCCGGACCGGAGGTAAGACAGCTTGGAAGGCTGTCGCTGATTTTGAGTCAGCGCTTTGGAGAAGGATTCGAACCTTCCACAGTCAGAGTAACAATCTGATGCTCTACCACTGAGCTATCCAATGGAGCAGACAACGGGAATCGAACCCGCGACCTCCGGAGGAACATCCGGTGCTCTACCGCTGAGCTAGGTCCGCAATACCAGTCTTCTCGGTGCGGCATCCGTACACGACGACGGCAGGGCCGCCTCGCGCGGGAGGAGCGGAAAACTCCATCCGTTGACATCCGCACCGGCTGAACGACCGGGACGGCGCGTTTATTCTCGACTTCGGAAGGGATCAAGCAAAAAAGACGCGGACACGCCTGTCGTAACGGCAGGTGTTGCCGTTACGACACGATCTGGCGATTGAAACCGTACGCCCGCAGTGCAGGCAGAAGGGGCTGAAGGCCCCTTACCACCACCTGGCCGGCGTGAAGCGGCCGGCGGCCTTTTCGATGACATGCGCCGTCTTGAACAGGACCTCCTCCTCGAAGGGCTTGCCAATGAGCTGGAGGCTGAGGGGCAGGCCCTTGTGGTCGAGACCGGCGGGCACGGAAAGGCCCGGCAGGCCGGCCATGTTCACCGTGACGGTAAAAATGTCCTGCAGGTACATCTTGACCGGGTCGGATGCGAGGTCCTCGTCGGCGATGCCGAAGGCGGAGGACGGCGTCGCCGGGGTCAGGATCGCGTCGACACCGGCGTTGAAGGCGAGCTCGAAGTCGCGCTTGATCAGCGTGCGAACCTTCTGCGCCTGGAGGTAGTAGGCGTCGTAATACCCGGCCGACAGCACGTAGGTGCCGATCATGATGCGGCGCTTGACCTCCTGGCCGAAACCGGCAGCGCGCGTCTTCTCGTACATGTCGACGATGTCCTTGCCGTCGACGCGCAGGCCGTAGCGCACGCCGTCATAGCGGGCGAGGTTCGACGAGGCTTCGGCGGGCGCGACGATGTAATAGGCCGGCAGCGCGTACTTGGTGTGCGGCAGGGAAATGTCGACGATCTCGGCACCGGCCTCCTTCAGCCAGGCGATGCCCTGCTGCCAGAGCGCCTCGATCTCCTCCGGCATGCCCTCGACGCGGTATTCGCGCGGTATGCCGATACGCATGCCCTTCAGCGACTGGCCGAGCGCGGCTTCGTAGTCCGGCACCGGCAGATCGACGGAGGTGGTATCCTTGGCGTCGACGCTTGCCATGGACTTCAAGAGGATCGCCGCATCGCGCACGTCGCGGGCGATCGGGCCGGCCTGGTCGAGCGAGGAGGCGAAGGCGACGATGCCCCAGCGCGAGCAGCGGCCATAGGTCGGCTTGATGCCGACGGTGCCGGTGAAGGCGGCGGGCTGACGGATCGAGCCGCCGGTGTCCGTCGCCGTCGCACCGGCGCACAGGAACGCGGCGACGGCCGCGGCCGAACCACCGGACGAACCGCCCGGGACGAGATCGGCGTTGGAGCCGTTCGCGCGCCACGGGTTCTTGACCACGCCGTAATAGGAACTCTCGTTGGAGGAGCCCATCGCGAACTCGTCCATGTTCAGCTTGCCGAGCATGACGGCGCCATCGGCCCAGAGGTTCCGGGTGACCGTCGATTCGTATTCCGGCCTGAAGCCGTCGAGGATGTGGCTGCAGGCCTGGGTATGCACGCCCTCGGTCGCAAACAGGTCCTTGATGCCGAGCGGGATGCCCTCAAGCGCACCTGCCTTGCCGGCGGTGATGCGGCCATCGGAGGCCTTCGCCATATCGCGCGCCTTTTCCGGCGTCACGGCGACATAGGCGTTGATGACAGGGTTCGCCGCCTCGATCGCGCCGAGATAGGCGTCCGTCAGCTCGACGGCGGTGATCTCCTTGGCGCCGAGCTTTTCGCGGGCTTCGGCAATGGTCAGGCGGGTCAGATCGGTCATGGGTGCGGTCACTTCGGGTCAGGCAGCACGAAGCTGCTTTTGATAGAATATGGAATAGGGTGAATCCGGATAGTCGAGCACGGGGCCGCAGCGGGTGAACCCGGCCTTCTCGTAGATCGCCCAGGCGGCCGGGTGCTGGTCGCCTGTTTCGAGCACGAGCGTTTCCAGCTTCTCCCGTTCGGCGGCAGCCTGGATCTCGCCAAGGATGCGCCGGCCGATGCCCTGCCCCTGCCAGTCCGGCCGGGTGAACATGCGCTTCACCTCGCCCACCGCCGCGGAATGGCGCTTCAGCGCACCGCAGCCGACGACGGTTCCCTCGTCACGGGCGATCCAAACCGTCACGGCCGGCTCGGCCATCTGCTCGACGGTCAGGTGGTAGCAGGCCTCCGGCGGCGAGAGCGCGAGCAGCACGGTGTTCAGCTCGGCGACCAGCGCGCGAACCTCATCGCTAAGCGGGCTCTCGATGGCGAGGGTGACGGCCAAGGATTACTCCACCACCTTCGGAACCTGGAAGAAATTACGGTCGGTGGCCGGCGCATTGGCAACGATGGCATCCGCCTTGTTGCCGTCATTGACGACATCCTCGCGCTTCTTCATCTCCATCGGCGTGACGGAGGTCATCGGCTCGACGCCGTCGACATTGACTTCGGACAGCTGCTCGACAAAGCCGAGGATGCCGTTCAGCTCGCCGGTCATGCGGTTTGCCTCTTCCTCGCTGACGGCGATGCGGGCAAGGCGCGCGACGCGCTTCACGATGGCTAGATCTACGGACATGGGTGGTCTCCGCTCAGAAATTTCTACCCGCTATACTGACCAAGCCCAAGGGGCGCAACGGGGGAATGGTCCGTTCCACGCCCCCTCGCCCCTTTTCCGCTCCCTCAGCGCGAGACCGCGCTGCCGACGCCCGGCACCTCGATCTTCGCGGACGCGCCGTCCATCGCCTTGACGAAGAGGTCGGCCGTCGGCGCGATGATGCCGAAGGAGCCGTAGTGGCAGGGGATGACCGTATCGAACTTGAAGAAGCGCTGGCAGGCGAGCGCCGCCACGGCACCGCCCATGGTGAAGCGGTCGCCGATCGGCACGAGGCCGATTTCCGGCTGGTGCAACTCGTGGATGAGCGCCATGTCGGAGAAGATGTCGGTATCGCCCATGTGATAGAGCGCCGGCTCGTCTTCGAAATGCAGCACAAGGCCATTGGCGTTGCCGAGCGAATGGGAGACACCGTCCTCGGTGATCTGCGCGGAGGAATGCAGCGCATTGACGAAGGTGGTGGAGAAACCGTCGAAATGCACGGTGCCGCCGGTGTTGCCCATATCGACCTTCTCCACGCCCTTGGCGCCGAGCCAGGCGGCAAGGTCCGCGTTGGCGAGCACGGTCGCGCCGGTCTCCTTCGCGATCTGGATCGTATCGCCGACATGGTCGCCGTGGCCGTGGGTCAGCAGGACATGGGTGAGGCCCGCCACCGCGTCCTTGCGGGTGGCCTCGTCGAACGCGGGATTACCGGTGAAGAACGGGTCGATCAGGATTCTGGCTTTCGCCGTTTCGATCCGGAAGGCGGAGTGGCCGAGCCAGGTGATTTTCATGCTTGTTCTCCCGTTGGGGTCCTTGGCGCAATATAGAACCGGCGAAGGCCGTTTCCATCCATCGCCGGATCGTTATAAGCGTGGCTTTCGAGATGGAGCAACATGCAAGGAGCCGTCATGAGCGACGACGACTATATCTATGACGAAGCAACCGGCGAATGGCGGCCGGCATCCGAAATCGCCGCGGAAAAGGCCGCCCGGAGCCAGGTGCGGGACGCCAGCGGCACCGTGCTTGCGGATGGCGATTCGGTCGTGCTCATCAAGGACCTGAAGGTGAAGGGTGCCGGCCAGACCCTGAAGCAGGGTACGGTGATCCGGTCCATCCGCCTCACCGACAATCCGGACGAGATCGACTGCCGGCACGAGACGATCAAGGGTCTGGTCCTGCGCACGGAATTCGTGCGCAAGCGCTGAGAGGTTACCCCATGGCAACGCTGACACTGGAAGACCTGGCCGAAACCCTCGCCCCCGGCCAGCCGATCGCCGGCCTCGACCTCGGCACCAAGACCATCGGACTTTCGGTGTCCGATCTCGGCCGTCGGCTGGCGACGCCGCGGCCGGTGCTGAAGCGTGTGAAGTTCACCCAGGATGCCGAGCTGCTGCTCGCCTTCGCGGCGAAGGAGAAGGTCGTCGCCTTCGTCATCGGCCTGCCCATGAACATGGACGGCAGTGCCGGGCCGCGCGTCCAGGCGACGCGCGCCTTCGTGCGCTCCATGGCCGACAAGACGGACATCCCCTTCGTCTTCTGGGACGAACGGCTATCGACGGTGGCGGCGGAGCGCACGCTGATCGAGATGGACGTGTCGCGCAAGAAGCGCGCCGAACGCATCGATTCGGCGGCCGCCTCCTTCATTCTTCAGGGGGCGCTCGACAGGCTTTCGTCCCTGGCAAGGGCGTCGGACGCGGACTGACGGCGCGCCTGCCACCAGGCAAAAATCCTCTTGCGGCGCCGGAAGGCGATGAGGCCCAGCACCAGGAAGCTGTCCACGACGATGGCGCGCAGCACCAGTGGCGGCAGGTCTTCCGGCGGAATGCCGAGGATATGGCCGTAGATCTGGAACACCAGGTCATGCGCATCGCGCGTCAGCATGAAGATGCCGAAGCTCATGTCGTAGTAGGAAAGCCCGTACCAGCTGCCGAGCAGCGCGATCGGGCCGGCCCAGAGGATCAGGAACCACTTCATGCCACCCTCCTCTTCGGCGCGAGAAGATCGCCGGTTGCAAAGACGATCTCGCTGACCGCCACGCCCGTGGCGATGACGAGGAGCGGGACGACGATATCCACCGCCGCAAAACAAAACAGGGTCGTCATGACCGAAATCCGGGCCGTTCTGGCCATAGGCTGCACTCGCTCGCATGGTTAACACCAGGTAAACGGAACCTTCGCCCGTTAACCCTGTGCGCGCAACGTAAACCCTCCATTAAGGTTAATTTCCACATGGGCCGCACGCCTTGCGCAGGCTTGCAAGCCTGCGCAAGGCGTGGAATGAGCAGCCACCATTCCTCGCCCGCCCGGTTCCCATGCTCGCCATCTTCGAAAGCATTCTCCCCGTCTTCCTGCTCGTTGTGCTCGGGGTTTTCCTCAAGCGTTGGCGGCTGATCGACCGCGACATGTGGAACGGGCTCGAGCAGCTCGGCTTCTTCGTGCTGTTTCCCTGCCTGCTCTTCACGACGCTCGCCAAGGCGGAATTCTCGGGCATCGCAGCCGGCAGCGTGGCGCTCGGCTCCATCGGCTCGGTGACGCTCATCGCAGCGATTCTGGCGCTCTCCTGGCCGCTTTTTCGCGCCGCGCAGGTTTCAGGCGCGTCGTTTACTTCGGTTTTCCAGACCTCGACACGCTGGAACGCCTTCATCGCACTCGCCATCGGTGAAAAACTTTACGGCCCGGGCAGCCTTGCCCTCGTCGCCCTCGTGGCGACGCTGATCATCATTCCCCTGAATTTCTACAATATCGCCGTTCTCGTCTGGTTCGGCGGCGGCACGCGCAGCCTGAAGACCTTCGCCCAGAAAATCGTCACCAACCCGATGATCATCGGCTCGGTGCTCGGTGTCGCCGTCAACCTTCTGGAAATCCCGATCTACGCGCCGCTGATGCAGGCGACGGAACTCGTCGCGGACACCTCGCTCAGCCTTGGCCTCATCATGGTCGGCGCCGGGCTGAAGCTGGCCGATGCGCTGAAGCCCCGGCCGCTGGCGCTGCTGCCGGTCGCCCTGAAGCTCCTGTTCATGCCGCTGGTCATGACGGCGGCGGCCTATGCGCTCGGCATGCGCGGCGAGCCGCTCCTGACGATCGCCATGGGGGCGAGCGTGCCGACAGCGATGAACGGTTACGTGCTGGCCAAGCAGATGGGCGGCGACGCGCCGCTCTATGCCGCCGTCGCCACGCTGCAGACGATCGCCTCGTTCTTCACGATCCCGGTCGTATTGGCGGCAACCGCCTATCTTGCCGGCGGATAGAGCAGGTCGACGATGTAGGCCGAATCGAAGCGCGAATCGAGCATGCCGTAGGTCGAGCGCCAGCCCGAGGCGAGGCGCGTTTCGAGGAAGGCATCGGCGATGCGCCCGGCACCGGCGCGGTAGAGTTCGGCCGCGGCAGCGGCGAGCGCCAGCTGCTCCACGAGCATGCGGGCCGCTCCCTCGTCGCGCTCGCAGAGCGAGAGCGCCGCACGCAGCACGTCGACCGTCTTCTTGCCAGCCGGACCGAGATCGCGGGCAAGCCCGGCAAACAGCATCTCGAACAGGTCCCTGCCCCGGCTGGTGACGCGCATCAGATCGAGCGCCATGACGTTGCCCGAGCCTTCCCAGATCGCATTGACCGGCGCCTCGCGGTAATGCCGCGCGATCGGCCGCTCCTCGACATAGCCGCTGCCGCCGATGCACTCCATCGCCTCGTAGATCAGGGCGGGCGCGATCTTGCAGCACCAGTATTTCGTCACGGGCGTCATGATACGGGCGTAAGCAGCGTCCTCGGCGCTGTCGCGCGCCTTGTCGAAGGCCTCCGCCAGGCGCAGGGAGAGCGCGGTCGCGCCCGCGACGTCGAGCGCCATGTCGGCGAGCACGCGCGTCATGATCGGCTGGGCGACCAGCGGCTTGCCGAAGACACTGCGGCCGCGCGTATGGTGCACCGCTTCGGCGAGCGAGGCGCGCATGATGCCGGACGAGGCCAGCGCACAGTCAAGCCGCGTCAGGGTCACCATGTCGAGGATGGTGCGGATGCCGGCATCGGGCGTGCCAAGCAGGAAGCCGAACGTTTCGGAGAACTCGACCTCCGAGGAAGCGTTGGAGCGGTTGCCGATCTTGTCCTTCAGGCGCTGGAAGCGCAGGCCGTTGCTGGAGCCGTCCTCCAGCAGGCGCGGCACGAGGAAGCAGCCGACTCCCTCGCGGGTCTGGGCGAGCATGACGAACCCGTCGCTCATCGGTGCCGACATGAACCATTTGTGGCCGGAGAGCCGGTAGATCCCCTCGCCGACGCGCTCGGCGGTGGAGGTGTTGGCGCGCACATCCGTGCCGCCCTGCTTTTCCGTCATGCCCATGCCGATGGTGACGGCACTCTTCTGCATGGCGGGCTTGTTCGTGCTGTCATATTTGCGCGACAGGATCTTCCGGCCCCATTCGCGCTGCACCTGCGGCGAGACGGACAGGGCCGCGACCGAGGCGCTCGTCATGGTCAGCGGGCAGAGATGGCCACATTCGAGCTGAGCGGTCAGGTAGAAGCGCACGGCACGCGCCTTGTGCGCCCTGCCCTTCTCCTCCGGCACATTCTCCCAGAGCGAGGAATGCAGGCCGCTCGCCATGGAGCGGCGCATCAACGCGTGCCAAGCGGGATGATAATCGACGACGTCGAGGCGCTCGCCACGCGGGCCGTGGGTGCGCAGCTGCGGCACGCCCTCGTTCGCCATGCGGGCGAGCTCCTGCGCTTCCGGCGAGGTCACGTAGCGGCCGATCGCGTCGAACTCGTCGCGCAGCCCCTTGGGCATGGCGTCGGTTGCATCGACCAGCAGCGGGTCGGAGCGATAGGCATTGATGCCCGACCAGAGCGGCGGCTGGTTGAGATCGGCGAGTTTCTGTTCGGTCGTCTTGTCGCGAGTCATGAGCGGGTTCTAGCCCAAGTCGCGGCGGGGCGAAACGGGGCCGTGCGGTTGCCGGCGCGCTCGGCTTCACAAAAGCGTGGGAATGCGCGGCCTTGCCGCCGCTTCGCCTTGCCGCGGGGGAACCGACACTCTATAGACCCCGCGTATCCACGACAGTTGAGGCGGAGTTTCATGGACTTCTTTCCGCATCGCCACCTTCTCGGCATCAAGGGTTTGACCGAGCAGGAGATCACACACCTGCTCGACCGCGCCGACGAGGCGGTGAAAATCTCCCGGCAAAGGGAGAAGAAAACGTCGACCCTCCGGGGCCTGACACAGATCAACCTGTTCTTCGAAGCCTCCACCCGCACACAATCCTCCTTCGAGCTTGCCGGCAAACGCCTTGGCGCCGACGTGATGAACATGTCGGTCGGCAATTCCTCGGTGAAGAAGGGCGAAACGCTGATCGACACGGCGATGACGCTGAACGCCATGCACCCGGACGTGCTGGTCGTGCGCCATTCCTCCGCCGGCGCCGCCGCGCTTCTCGCACAAAAAGTCTCCTGTTCGGTGGTCAATGCCGGCGATGGCCAGCACGAACATCCGACGCAGGCCCTGCTCGACGCGCTGACCATCCGCCGCGCCAAGGGTAAGCTCTCGCGCATCATCGTCGCCATCTGCGGAGACGTACTGCATTCGCGCGTCGCCCGCTCGAACATCCTGCTGCTCAACGCCATGGGTGCCCGCGTGCGCGTCGTGGCGCCCGCAACGCTGCTGCCGTCGGGCATCGCCGACATGGGCGCAGAGGTCTACCATTCGATGGCGGAAGGCCTGAAGGATGCCGATGTCGTGATGATGCTGCGCCTGCAGCGCGAGCGCATGTCCGGCGCCTTCGTGCCGTCGGTGCGCGAATATTTCCACTATTACGGGCTCGATGCGGAAAAGCTGAAGGCAGCGAAGGAGGATGCGCTCGTCATGCATCCCGGACCGATGAACCGCGGCGTGGAGATCGCCTCCGAGATCGCCGACGGGCCGCAGAGCGTCATCGAGCAGCAGGTCGAGATGGGCGTTGCCGTCCGCATGGCCGTGATGGAAACGCTTCTTGTTTCGCAGAACCAGGGTGTTCGCGCATGACCCGCACCACCGTCCTGAAGAACCTCCGCATCCTCGACCCCTCCCGCAACCTCGATGAAATGGGCTCCATCGTCATCGAGAACGGCAAGATCGCCGCCATCGGCAGCGGCGCGCAGAACCAGGGCGCGCCCGAGGGCGCCGAAATCGTCGATGGCCGCGGCCTCATCGCCGCTCCCGGCCTTGTCGATGCCCGCGTCTTCGTCGGCGAGCCCGGCGCCGAGCACCGCGAGACGATCGAATCGGCCTCGCGCGCAGCGGCGGCCGGTGGTGTCACCACCTTCATCACCATGCCGGACACCGATCCCGTCATCGACGACATCGCGCTTGTCGAATTCGTGCTGAAGAACGCGCGCGACAAGGCGATCGTCAACATTCACCCGGCCGCAGCCCTCACCAAGGGCCTTGCAGGCGAAGAGATGACCGAGTTCGGCCTCCTGAAGGATGCCGGTGCCGTCGCCTTCACCAATGGCCGCAACCCGCTGCACAATGCGCAGGTGTTGCGCCGGGCGATGACCTATGCCCGCGAATTCGGCAGCGTCATCGCACTCGAAACCCGCGACAAACATCTCGGCGCCGGCGGCGTGATGAACGAGGGGCTGCTCGCCAGCTGGCTCGGCCTTTCCGGTAGCCCGCGCGAGGCCGAACTGATCCCGCTCGAACGGGACCTGCGGATCGCCGGCCTGACGCGTGGCAAGTACCATGCCGCACAGATCTCCGTGCCGGAATCGGCCGAGGCCGTGAAGACCGCCAGGGAACGCGGTGCAAACGTCACCTGCGGCGCCTCGATCAACCACCTGACGCTGAACGAGAACGACATCGGCGAATACCGCACCTTCTTCAAGCTCTCCCCGCCGCTGCGCGGGGAGGACGACCGCAAGGCCATGGTCGATGCGCTCGCCCGCGGCGAGATCGACATCATCGTCTCCTCGCACGATCCGCAGGACGTCGACACCAAGCGCCTGCCCTTCGCGGATGCCGCCGACGGCGCGATCGGCCTCGAGACCATGCTGGCGGCAGCGCTCCGGTTGCACCACAGCGGCGAGGTTCCGCTGATGCGGCTCCTCGATGCGCTCTCGACGCGCCCGGCGCAGATCTTCGGCCTCGACGCCGGCACGCTTGCGCCCGGTGCACGCGCCGACATCGTGCTGATCGACCCCGACGAGCCGTGGCTCGCCACCAAGGACCGCTTCGTCTCGCGCTCGAAGAATACGCCCTTCGAAGATGCCCGCTTTACGGGACGCGCGATTAGCACCTATGTTGCCGGAAAACGGGTCTATTCGCTGGACTGAAAGGGACGTCGGTCCAGTGAGCCCATGGGTGGATGCTCAGGCCATGCCCGAGGATCCACCACCATGGATTCAGAATAACGGAACGGGGGAACTGACGTGTCCGACATCTTCACCTGGCAGCTCGGCGCCTTGCCGACGCTCGCCGCCCTCGCCTTCGGCTACCTTCTCGGTTCCATTCCCTTCGGCCTGATCCTCACCCGCATGGCCGGTCTCGGCGACGTGCGCCAGATCGGCTCCGGCAATATCGGCGCGACGAACGTCCTGCGCACCGGCAACAAGAAGCTTGCCGCGGCCACCCTGCTGCTCGACGCCCTCAAAGGCACCGCTGCCACCGCCATCGCGTCGCGTTGGGGGCTGGATGCCGGCCTTGCGGCGGGCTTTGCCGCCTTTCTCGGCCATCTCTTTCCCGTCTGGCTCGGCTTCAAGGGCGGCAAGGGGGTCGCGACCTATGTCGGGCTGCTGCTCGGCCTCGTGCCCGTCATGCTCGCGGTCTTTGCCGTCGTCTGGATCGGCCTTGCCTATCTGGCGCGCTATTCGTCACTCTCGGCCCTGGTTGCAACTGCCGTATCTCCGGTTGTATTGTGGTTCCTCGGTCACGAGAAGGTGGCGGTCCTCTTCCTGCTGCTGACGCTCATCACCTGGTGGAAACACAGTGCCAACATCAGTCGTCTCCTGAACGGCACGGAAAGCAAAATCGGCAGCAAGGGATAGCGATGGACGACCACAGCGCAAGGACACGAGGAATTGCGCTGACGGAACGACAGAGGATCGCCTGGCTGCGCCTCATCCGCAGCGACAATGTCGGGCCGGTCACCTTTCGCGAGCTCATCAATCACTTCGGCAGCGCGGAAACGGCGCTGGAGATGGTGCCGGAACTCTCGCGCCGTGGCGGCGCTTCGCGCGCCATCCGCGTCGCCAGCCAGGCGGAGGCCGAGCGCGAACTCGCCATTGCCGACCGGCACGGCGCCGCCTTTGTCGGCATCGGCGAACCCGACTATCCCTTTCTCCTGCGCCAGATCGACGGCGCGCCGCCGCTGCTCGCCGTCAAGGGCAACCGGGCTGTCGCGGCGGCACCGGCCGTCGGCATCGTCGGCGCGCGGAACGCGTCTCTCTCGGGTACCAAGTTCGCCGGCCTGCTGGCACGCGAGATCGGGAGGGCGGGTTACACGATCGTTTCGGGCCTTGCCCGCGGCATCGATACGGCCGCCCATCGCGCCAGCCTCGACACTGGCACCGTCGCGGCCATGGCAGGCGGTCTCAACAAACCCTATCCGCCTGAAAATATCGGCCTTCTTGCCGAACTCACCGAGGGGCACGGCCTTGCCATCAGCGAAATGCCCTTCGGTTGGGAGCCGCGGGCGCGGGATTTTCCGCGCCGCAACCGGCTGATCGCCGGCATGTCACTCGGCTTGGTGGTGGTGGAGGCGGCAGTGCGCTCCGGCTCGCTGATCACCGCGCGCAATGCGGCGGATTTCGGCCGGCTGGTCTTCGCCGTGCCGGGCTCCCCGCTCGATCCGCGCTGCGAGGGCACGAACGGCCTCCTGAAGGATGGGGCGACGATCACCACGACGCCGGAGGATGTGCTGGAAAGCCTGCGCCCGCTGTCCGAGCCCGACCTTTTCACTCCCCGCCCCGGCGCCGGCGAACCCGCAGAGGACACGCCGCCCGCGCTGCGTCTGCCGCCGGGCGACGGCGAACGGGAACGCATCACCGATGCATTGAGCCAGGTACCGGCCGAAATCGACGAGATCATCCGCCATACCGGCATCACCGCCGCAACCGTCTATCTCGTTCTTCTAGAGCTTGATCTTGCCGGCCGGCTTCAACGGCATGCCGATGGCCGGGTCTCGATGACCCCGGACTGAAAGCGGCCGCAGACCGGCCAGAATGTCCCCCGCCTCCACATAGGCCATCTCGATCAGATAGCCCAGCATGTCCGCCCCCTCGGCGTTCACGACCGTGCGCAGCTCGCCCAGCATCTGCCGGGTGTAGGCAAGGTTCTCCTCTGCGGTATGGGGCGGGAGGGCGGACTTGGCTGGTTTCGGGTTCATAGCGCTTCCGTTGCATCTACATTTCGGAATCACCGTCAGGTTGTAATTCCTAGACCTAGGAAAAGATACAACGATTATTCATAATTGCAATCTCCGATTAATCTCGCAATGGTTGTATCGCGTTGCATCCCACTAATTTCACCCCTACCTCTTGACCGGAACGCTTTGTCTGTTCATGTCGAGACACGACTTTTCGGCGCAAGGCGCCCGTTTCGCCGCGCGTCCAAGGGTGCGGCGCCCGTACTCAGAGAAAAATGACGATGAATGTTGTAGTTGTGGAATCGCCTGCCAAGGCCAAGACGATCAACAAGTATCTCGGCCCCGGCTACACGGTGCTCGCCTCCTTTGGCCACGTGCGCGATCTGCCCGCCAAGGACGGCTCCGTGCGCCCGGACGAGGACTTCGAGATGTCCTGGGAAGTGGACAGCGCCTCGGCCAAGCGTATGAAGGACATTGCAGACGCGGTGAAATCCTCCGACGGCCTCATTCTCGCGACCGACCCGGATCGCGAAGGCGAAGCCATCTCCTGGCACGTACTCGACGTCCTGAAGAAGAAGCGTGTCATCGGCGACAAACCGGTCAAGCGCGTCGTCTTCAACGCCATCACCAAGTCGGCCGTGCTCGATGCCATGCGCAACCCGCGCGACATCGACATCGCGCTGGTCGATGCCTACCTCGCCCGCCGTGCCCTCGATTATCTCGTCGGCTTCAACCTCTCGCCGGTTCTCTGGCGCAAGCTGCCGGGCGCCCGCTCGGCCGGCCGCGTTCAGTCGGTGGCGCTGCGCCTCGTCTGCGACCGGGAATCCGAAATCGAGCGTTTCGTCTCGGAGGAATACTGGAACCTCTCCGCCCTCCTGAAGACGCCGCGCGGCGACGAGTTCGAGGCGCGCCTCGTTTCGGCCGAAGGAAAGCGTCTCCAACCAAAGGCGATCGGCAACGGCGAGGAGGCGAACCGCCTCAAGGCGCTGCTCGACGGTGCGGCCTACCGCGTCGAAAGCGTCGAGGCCAAGCCCACCAAGCGCAATCCCTCGCCGCCCTTCACCACCTCCACCCTGCAGCAGGCCGCCTCCTCCAAGCTCGGCTTCTCCGCCTCCCGCACCATGCAGGTGGCGCAGAAGCTCTATGAGGGCATCGACATCGGCGGCGAGACGGTCGGTCTCATCACCTATATGCGTACCGACGGCGTGCAGATGGCGCCGGAGGCGATCGACGCCGCCCGCAAGGCCGTTGGCGAGCAGTTCGGCGCACGCTATGTACCGGAAAAGGCCCGCATCTACTCCACCAAGGCGAAGAACGCCCAAGAGGCCCACGAGGCGATCCGCCCGACCTCCTTCGACCGCACGCCCGACCAGGTGAAGCGCTATCTCGATCCGGACCAGCTGAAGCTCTACGATCTCGTCTGGAAGCGCGGCATCGCCAGCCAAATGGCCTCGGCCGAGATCGAGCGCACGACGGTCGAGATCGAGGCGGACAACGGCGGGCGCAAGGCAGGCCTACGCGCCACCGGCTCGGTCATCCGCTTCGACGGCTTCATCGCCGCCTATACCGACCAGAAGGAAGATGGCGAACAGTCGGACGACGGTGACGACGACGGCCGCCTGCCGGAGATCAACGCCAACGAGACGGTCGCCAAGCAGAAGGTGAATGCCAGCCAGCACTTCACCGAGCCGCCGCCGCGCTACTCGGAAGCCTCGCTCATCAAGAAGATGGAAGAGCTCGGCATCGGTCGTCCGTCGACCTATGCCGCAACGCTTGCGACGCTGCGCGACCGCGAATACATCATCATCGACAAGCGCAAGCTGATCCCGGAGGCCAAGGGCCGCCTCGTCACGGCCTTCCTCGAGAGCTTCTTTACCCGCTATGTCGAATACGACTTCACCGCCGGCCTTGAAGAAAAGCTCGACAAGATCTCGGCCGGCGAACTCGACTGGAAGCAGGTTCTCCGCGATTTCTGGAAGGACTTCTTCGCGCAGATCGAGGACACGAAGGAACTGCGCGTCACCAACGTGCTCGATGCCCTCAACGAGGAGCTCGCCCCGCTCGTCTTCCCCAAGCGCGAGGACGGCAGCGATCCGCGGATCTGCCAGGTCTGTGGCACTGGCAAGCTCTCGCTGAAGCTCGGCAAGTTCGGCGCCTTCGTCGGCTGCTCGAACTATCCGGAATGCAACTTCACCCGTCAGCTTTCCGCCGACAACGGTTCGGATGCGGAGGCCGCGGCCTCCAACGAGCCGCAGAGCCTCGGCAAGGATCCGCATACGGGCGAAGAAATCACGCTGCGTAACGGCCGCTTCGGGCCGTATGTGCAGCGCGGTGACGGCAAGGAAGCCAAGCGCGCCAGCCTGCCCAAGGGCTGGACGCCGGCGAGCATCGATCACGAGAAGGCGCTCGCCCTGCTTTCGCTGCCGCGCGATATCGGCCAGCATCCGGAAACCGGCAAGATGATTTCCGCCGGCATCGGTCGCTACGGCCCGTTCCTGCTGCATGACGGCGGCTATGCGAACCTTGAAAGTGTCGAGGACGTGTTCTCGATCGGCCTCAACCGCGCCGTTTCTGTCATTGCCGACAAGCAGTCGAAGGGCCCCGGCGGCCGCTCGCGCGGCACGCCTGCGGCCCTGAAGACGCTCGGCGACCATCCGGACGGCGGCCCCATCACGGTGCGGGACGGCAAGTACGGCCCCTACGTGAACTGGGGCAAGGTCAACGCCACACTGCCCAAGGGCAAGGCCGCCGACAGCGTGACGCTGGAAGAGGCCCTCGTATTGATCGCCGACAAGGCCGGCAAGACGCCCGCCAAGGGCAAGGCCAAGGCGACGAAGACCACCAAGGCGGCGAAGTCGGACGATGCCAAGGCCGCAAAGCCGAAGGCAGCGCCCAAGGCCAAGACCGCAACCAAGGCAAAGAAGGCCTGACGGCATGACGAGAGAACCACGCGGCCGGGCAGGACGATCCATGCGGCCGGGCCGCGCGGGCCATGACCTGCCGCCGGCAGACGATACCCCGATCATCCATGGTGCCATCCCGCCGCGCGACGTGCTGCTGCGCTTCATCGCCGACCACCCGGAACAGGCCTCGAAGCGCGAGATCGCCAAGGCCTTCGGCCTGAAGGGCGAGGCGCGCGTCGAGCTGAAGGCGCTGCTGAAATCCTTCGAGGAAGACGGGTTTCTAGAAAAGCGCCGCAAGTCGCTGGTGCGACCCGGCGCACTTCCTCCGGTCACCGTGCTCGACATCACCACGCGGGACGTCGACGGCGAACTGATCGGCCGCCCGGCGGAATGGCTCGACGATGCCGGCGTCGCGCCCGCCGTCCTGATCCGTCAGTCGGGCGGTGCGCGCAAGGACAAGGCGCCCGTTGCCGGGCTCGGCGACCGGGTGCTGGCCAAGATCTTCCCGGCGAAGGAGCGCGGCGGCCCGGCCTATACGGCGCGCATCATCAAGGTGCTCGACAAGAAGAAGAATTCCGGCATGGGCGTGTTCCGCTCCATGGCAGGCGGCGGCGGACGCATCATGCCGATCGACCGGCGCGGCGAGGAGATGGAGGTCGACGCGGACTTCACGGCAGGCGCCAAGGACGGTGACCTCGTCGAGATCGACGTCGTGCGCATGGGCCGCTACGGCCTGCCACGCGCGCAGATCAAGGGCGTGGTCGGCTCCGTCGCCTCGGAAAAGGCGATCTCCATGATCGCCATCCATGCGCATGGCATTCCCTACATCTTTCCCGATGCCGTCATCCGCGAGGCGGAGGCCGCCGGCCCCGCCACCATGGCGCACCGCGAGGACTGGCGCAGCCTGCCGCTCATCACCATCGACCCGGCCGACGCCAAGGACCATGACGACGCTGTCTTCGCAGAGCCCGACCCGTCGCCCGACAATCCCGGCGGCGTGATCGTCACCGTCGCTATCGCCGATGTGAGCTACTATGTGCGGCCGAAATCGGCGCTCGACCGCGAGGCGCTGAAACGCGGTAACTCGGTCTATTTCCCGGATCGCGTCGTGCCCATGCTGCCGGAGCGCATCTCCAACGACCTCTGCTCGCTGAAGGAAGGCGTCGACCGCCCGGCGCTCGCCGTGCGCATGGTCTTCTCGCATGAGGGCCGCAAGGCGGGCCACACCTTCCACCGCATCATGATGAAGAGCGCGGCAAAGCTCTCCTACCAGCAGGCGCAGGCCGCCATCGACGGCGCACCCGACGACAAGACCGGCCCGATCCTCGAGACGATCCTGAAGCCGCTCTGGGAAGCCTACCGCATCATGACGGTCGGCCGGAACCGCCGCCAGCCGCTCGAACTCGACATGCCCGAACGCAAGATCCTCCTGAAGGAGGACGGCACGGTCGACCGCGTCGTCGTGCCGCCGCGGCTCGATGCCCACAAGCTCATCGAGGAGATGATGATCCAGGCCAACGTCGCGGCCGCAGAGACGCTGGAAAAGAAGAAGCAGGTCCTGATCTACCGCGTGCACGACGCGCCTTCGCTCGCCAAGCAGGAGGTGCTGCGCGAGTTCCTGCAGACGCTCGACATATCCCTGGTGAAGGGCGGCAACATGCGCTCCAACCATTTCAACGGCATCCTGGCGAAGGCCAAGGACAAGCCGTTCGAGCAGATGGTGAGCGAGATGGTGCTGCGCTCGCAGAGCCAGGCGATCTACAGCCCCGAAAACATCGGCCACTTCGGCCTCAACCTGATGAAATATGCCCATTTCACCTCACCGATCCGCCGCTATGCGGACCTCATCGTGCACCGGGCGCTGGTGGGCTCGCTCGGCCTTGGCGAGGGCGGCATCACGCCGGACGAGGAAGCGGTGCTCGACGACATCGCAGCCGAGATCTCGACCTTCGAGCGGCGCGCCATGGCAGCCGAGCGCGACACGGTCGACCGGTTGATCGCCCATCACCTGGCCGGGCGCATCGGCGAGGAGTTCGACGGGCGTGTTTCGGGCGTCACCAAGGCGGGACTTTTTGTCACCCTGCCGGCATATGGTGCCGATGGTTTCGTGCCTATATCTATGCTCGGACGCGACTACTTCATCTACGACGAGGCGCATCAGGCCCTGTCCGGCGAAAAAACCGGGCTCGGCTATCGACTCGGCGACGAGGTGCGCGTCAAACTCGCGGAAGCGGTGCCGCTTGCCGGTTCGCTCCGGTTCGACATGATCAGCGAGGGACGCAAGATGCCGACGGCGGTGCGCTCCTTCCACAAGTCGGGCCGGCGCAAGGGCAGCGCGCCGCGGCACCAGCCGGGTACGCGCCCGCCCCGCGGCAGACGCTGAGCGGTATCGCGCCGCCCCCGGCGCGAAGAGAAATGGCCGGCGCGAAGTGCCGGCGGGAAGGACAGGACATGCAGGCGAACGAAACCAGCGGCAACACGCAGCATTTCGGCGACAGCCCGGCCGCCCGGCCGGTGGAGCGCCCGCTCGGCCGTGCCATCAAGCGCGGCATGCTGAACCGCTGCCCCGCCTGCGGTTCAGGCCGCCTGTTCAAGTCCTTCGTCAAGCCCGTGGAAAACTGTGCCGCCTGCGGCGAGGACTACACGCACCAGCGTGCCGACGACCTGCCGCCCTATCTCGTCATCACCATCGTCGGTCATATCGTGGTCGGCGGCTACATGGCGACGGACCTCGTCTGGCCGCTCACCACCTGGCAGCACCTCGCCATCTGGACCCCGATCACGCTCATCCTGTCGCTCCTTCTGCTGCAGCCCATCAAGGGCGGCGCCATCGGCCTGCAATGGGCGCTGAAGATGCACGGCTTCGGCGACAAGCCGGAAGAGAGGGAAGTGGACACGGCGTCCGCCTACGGCGACCGGACGGCATGACACCCGTCCGACCCGTCGATGCAGCCTCGATCCTGCTTCTCGACCGGTCGGGCGAGCGCATGCGGGTGCTCGTCGGCCGGCGCAGCAGCAAGCATGTCTTCATGCCGGATGTCTATGTCTTTCCCGGTGGCCGGCGCGATGCGACGGACCGCCTCGTTCCCGTCTCCCATCCATTGAACCCGCTGGCCTGCGAACGGCTGGCGCTGCGCAGCGGCACCCGCTGCTCCGATTCGCGCCTGCGAGCGCTGGGCGTTGCCGCGTTGCGGGAACTCTACGAAGAGGCCGGTATTTCCGTCGGCACGTCGATCGAGGCTGCCTCACAAAACGCCCTGCCCTTCCGCCCCGACCTTTCCAACCTGCGTTTCCTTGCCCGCGCCATCACGCCGGCCGGCATGGTCCGGCGGTTCGATACGCGCTTCTTCGCGCTCTTTACCGACGAGGCGGGCATCGACCCCGCCGGCGCAACGGCGAGCCATGAGCTGGAAGACCTGCGCTGGGTGAATATTTTTGACCGCGGCGGCATCGAGATGCCCGACATAACCGTATTGATCCTTGAAGAGCTTCAAAAAAGCCTTCAGGAAGACAAGTCTCTGCCCTTCGGAAGAACCGTGCCGCTGTATCACACCCAGCGCGGGCGCTTCCTTCGGGACCTTCTTTGAGGATCGATCGCATATGACGCAGCCGCAATCCGGCACCTCGGGCCCGGTGGAGAGCATCCACTGGCGGTCTCTCTTTGCAGCCGTCGCCGCCATTTCCGCCGTCGGCATCGCCATCGGCCTCGGTCTTCCGCTGCTCTCCATCATCATGGAGAAGCGCGGCATTTCCCCCACCATGATCGGCATCAACTCTGCCATGGCCGGCGTCGCCGCCATGGCTGCCGCCCCCTTCACCACGCGCCTTGCGCATGCCTGGGGCACCTCGACGATCATGATCGCCGCCATCATTCTGGCGGCGATCAGCGGCCTCGGCTTCTACTACATCCAGAATTTCTGGCTGTGGTTCCCGCTTCGCCTGGTCTTCCACGGCGCGATCACCACACTCTTCATCCTCTCCGAATTCTGGATCAACGCCGCGGCCCCGCCCCGCCGGCGCGGTCTCGTGCTGGGCATCTATGCCACGGTGCTGTCGCTCGGCTTCGCCGCCGGTCCCCTGCTCTTCTCGCTTCTGGGCAGCGACGGCGTGCTGCCCTTCGCGGTGGGTGCCGCCATCATCCTTCTGGCCGCCGTTCCCATTTTCATCGCCCGCGGCGAAAGCCCCGATATCGACGAGAAGCCCGAGCTGCATTTCATGCGCTACATCCTTCTCGTACCGACGGCGACAGCGGCGGTCTTCATCTTCGGCGCGGTGGAGGTCGGCGGCCTTTCGCTCTTCCCCATCTACGCGACGCGGGCCGGCTTCAGCGAGCCGCAGGCCGCCCTGCTGCTGACCGTGATGGGTATCGGCAACATGGCGTTCCAGATCCCGCTCGGCATGCTTTCCGACCGCATGAAGGACCGCAGGCGCCTCCTGACGATCATGGCGGTCATCGGCCTCGTCGGCGCGCTCTGCCTGCCCCTCATCTCGCACAGCTGGGTGCTGATGGCGACCGTGCTGTTCCTGTGGGGCGGCTGCGTCGCCGGCCTCTACACGGTCGGCCTCAGCCACCTCGGCTCGCGCCTCGTCGGCGCGGACCTCGCGGCGGCCAATGCCGCCTTCATCTTCTGTTATGCCGTCGGCACCGTCGTCGGTCCGCAGGCCATCGGCGCGGCGATGGATGTTTCCGGCAATGACGGTTTTGCCTGGGCGATCGTCGGCTTCTTCGGGTTTTACCTCGTACTTTCTCTCGCCCGGATGGTTTTCCGGCCGAAACGGGGTTGACTTTTCGGGCGCGATTTGTAGTTTCCGCCCAGATTTAAGCCGTAGAGCAGACTGGCTGTCCGCGGCTTCGTTTTTGATAAAGGCAGGACGACCATGGCCAAGGCTACCACCATCAAGATCAAGCTGCTGTCGACGGCCGACACCGGTTTCTTCTACGTGACCACGAAGAACAGCCGTACGATGACGGACAAGATGACCAAGACGAAGTACGACCCGGTCGTCAAGAAGCACGTCGAATTCAAGGAAACCAAGATCAAGTAATCTTGGGAGCCGCTTCGGTTCGCAAAGGCGCTGGACGGAAACGTCCGGCGCCTTTTCTTTTTGTCGGCAGCCTTCGTGTCTCCTGCCCCGAATCAAAAACGCCGCTCCCCTGAGGGAGCGGCGTTGAATGGGGGTCGGTCAGACACGACGACGGCACGAGGATTCCGTATTTGTCGTAGCTGACCGACCGACCCCACGACCCAGGAGATGCGGCGGACCTAGCATCATGGGGTAACCGGTTGTGCGGCCTCGTTTGCCGCGCATGAGTTGAGCATCGCGCGAAAAAGAAAAAAAATCAACGAATTCTTAACGCTCCCCCGCCGGCGCCTTGTCTCATAGTTAACCGCGCCGAGGAGACGTGTGCCATTGAGCAGCGGTTCCGTCATGGATCGCAACAATGGTTGGCAACGCCAATTTCAACCATTGCGAGAGAAGTATGCAACCATGACAAAATACCCGGTTGACGTACGGGAAGGCGATACACGACACAACCCATTGATAGGCCTCACCAAAGTCGAATAGTACGACTTATAGCCAATTTTCACCACGTGACCGGATTCCAGGGGCGGCGCGGTTCACGTACGGTCAGCAACCGGCACGAACCGTGCAACCTGCGGATTTCCAAGTCAAATGCCCGAAATATGAATTCGCCTGTGGACAACCTCGCGGCGAATCGGCCGCCTCACGCAGCGGCAGCCACGACCCGGTTTCGGCCGGAGCGCTTCGCCTCATAAAGCGCGGTATCGGCGCGCTTCAACAGGGCTTCCGGACTGTCTCCGGCCGACAGCGCACTGGCAAGGCCGAGCGAAGCGGTGATGGACAGGAAGACGTCCGTGCCGGGCACGCGGAACGGTTCCCGTTCGACGATCGTGCGGAGGCGCTCCGCGACACCTGCCGCCATGTCGGCAGAGGTATCCGGCATCACCAGAACGAACTCCTCCCCGCCGTAACGGCAGGCAAGGTCGGCGCCGCGCACGGCCGAGCGCACGCGGCTGGCGAATTCGCGCAGCACCGCATCGCCGGCATCGTGGCCATAGGTGTCGTTGACCAGCTTGAAGCGGTCGATATCCGTGATGCAGACCGACAGAGGCCGGCCCCGCGCCGTCGCACGGTCGATCAGCAGCTTCATGTGGCTGTCGAGATAACGACGGTTGTGCAGACCCGTCAGGCCGTCCGTGACGGCCAATTCGATCGTCTGGCGCACGCTGGCGCGCAGGCGGTCGTTGCAGCGCTTGCGGCGGATCTGGGTGAGGCTGCGGGCGATCAGCTCGTTCGGGTCGATCGGCCGCATCAGATAGTCCGTGACGCCGAGATCGAGTGCGCGCACCACCATGTCGTCGTCACCCTGCTCCGCGATCAGCAGGATCGGCAGAAAGCGGGTGCGTTCCAGCGAGCGGAGCTGCGAGCACAGGCGCAGCGGATCGTAGTCCTCGAAATTGGCGTTGACGATCACCAGCTCGAAATTGCTTTCGGCCGCCTGGAAGAGTGCAGCCTGCGGATCGGACATCGAGGTGACCTCGGCGATCGGCTTCAGCGCGCGGGTGATGCGCTCCTGGGAGCTGGCGCGGCCATCGACGAGGAGGATATCGCCCGGCTCGTCGCCGAGATTGCTGTCCAGCCCCTCCTCCAGGGAAATGGCGCGGGCGGTGGCCGCGCGCATGCGCAGCTCGTCCGTCAACGTCTTCAGCCGCACGAGGCTCTTCACCCGTGACATGAGTTGCAGGTCGTTGACCGGCTTGGTGAGAAAATCGTCGGCGCCGGCCTTGAGGCCGCGCACGCGGTCGGAGGGCTGGTCGAGCGCCGTCACCATGACAACAGGGATATGGGCCGTGCGCGGATTGGCCTTCAACCGTTCGCAGACCTCGAAACCATCGATGCCGGGCATCATGATGTCGAGCAGGATGAGATCCACCTGCGTGCGTTCGCACATGGCAAGCGCATCATAGCCATTCTCGGCCGTCAGCACGTCGAAATACTCCGCGAGCAGCCGCGCCTCGAGCAGCTTTACGTTTGCCGGAATGTCGTCGACGACGAGAATGCGCGCTGTCATGGCCCTGACCTCCGACTCATGCGTCGCCGAGATAGGTTTTGATGGTTTCGATGAACTTCGGAACGGAGATCGGCTTGGAGACATAGGCCTCGCAGCCGCCCTGGCGGATCCGCTCCTCGTCGCCCTTCATCGCGAAGGCCGTGACGGCAATCACCGGGATGACATGCAGCTCGTCGTCTTCCTTCAGCCACTTGGTGACTTCGAGGCCGGAGACCTCGGGAAGCTGGATATCCATCAGGATCAGATCCGGACGGTGTTTGCGGGCAAGATCAAGGGCTTCCATACCATTCCGGGTCTGGATGGTCGTATAGCCGGACGCCTCGATGAGATCCCGGAAGAGCTTCATGTTGAGCTCGTTGTCCTCGACAATCATCACCTGCTTGGGCATCGTGCGTCCCTGTTCCTCTCGCCGGCCTTGCAACCTTCCGGTGGATCGATAAGTTGCGGCAAAGCCGAAATCACCCAGCTTGTCCGCATCGACGTTAGCGCGACTTGGTTGATTAAAAGGTAAATTTCCCGAGGAAAAACGATGAAAAGCCAAAAAGATACACCCGCGGTTGCCGATGCCGAGGCAACCGCCGTCGCCATCCTCGGCTGGCTGGCCGGAGAACCCGAACTGCTCTCGCGTTTCCTCTCGCTCACCGGCGTCTCACCTTCGGATGTGCGCAATGCCATCGACGATCCCGGCTTTCTCGCCGGCCTCGTTGCTTTCCTGATGGAGCACGAACCGACGCTCCTTTCTTTCAGCACCGCGACAGGTGTCACGCCGGAGGCGGTGGTGCACGCCCACGCCGTCCTCAGCGGGCCGCACGGCAGCGACGATTTCTGAGCGGGCGATAAGCGGGGATCTCCACGCGCTTGCCTGTGCGTCGTCATGCCTTCACCTCCCGCAGCGCTTGAGACTCGTGAATTTAAGCGGTAATGTCGCGATGTTCAATATTTGTTCCGCATGATGAGCACAGCCGAATCGCGTTTTCCGGGCTTCTGCCGCGACTGCCTTGCCGGGCAGCCTGTGAACCTGCGCCGTTGTCGCGCGTGCGGCAGCCCCCGCCTCGTCTATCATGCCGAACTCTATGGCCTGACGCTCGCCCATATCGACTGCGACGCCTTTTATGCAGCGATCGAGAAGCGCGACAATCCTGACCTTGCGGACAAGCCGGTCATTATCGGCGGTGGCAAACGCGGCGTTGTCTCCACCGCCTGCTATGTCGCACGGATCCACGGCGTGCGTTCGGCCATGCCGATGTTCAAGGCGCTGGAGGCCTGTCCCAACGCCGTCGTCATCAGTCCGAACATGGAGAAATACGTCGCCGTCGGCCGGCAGGTGCGCGCGATGATGCAGGACTTGACGCCGCTCGTTCAGCCGCTTTCCATCGACGAGGCCTTTCTGGAGCTCAAGGGCACCGAACGCCTGCACCACGATCCACCTGCCCGTGTGCTCGCCCGTTTCGCCCAACGCGTCGAAAACGAAGTCGGCATCACCATCTCGATCGGCCTTTCCTACTGCAAGTTCCTCGCCAAGGTGGCTTCGGACATCAACAAGCCGCGTGGTTTTTCCGTCATCGGCGAAGCCGAGGCGCTCGACTTCCTGCGCGAGAAGCCGGTGCGCCTCATCTGGGGCGTCGGCAAGGCCTTTGCCGAGACGCTGGAGCGCGACGGCATCCGCACTGTCGGTCAGCTGCAGACCATGGAGGAAACCGACCTGATGCGCCGCTACGGCGTCATGGGCAAACGGCTCTTCAACCTCTCCCGCGGGCAGGACGACCGGGAGGTGCATGCGAACGATCCGGCCAAAAGCGTATCGGCCGAAACCACCTTCTTCGACGACATTTCAAGCTATGACGAGCTGGTGGCGCACCTGCGCCGTCTCAGCGAGAAGGTCGCCACGCGCCTGCGCAAGTCGGGCATCGCCGGCCACACCGTCGTCCTGAAGCTGAAGACGGCCGATTTCAAAGGCCGCACGCGCAACCGCAAGCTGGAAGACCCCACCATGCTCGCCGACCGCATCTTTCGCACCGGTATCGAGCTTCTGCGCAAGGAGGTGGACGGCACGAAGTACCGGTTGATCGGCATCGGCGTCAGCGATCTTGCCGATCCCGGCCGCGCCGACCCACCCGATCTCGTCGATCCCGCCGCCAGCCGCCGCGCCGCCGCCGAGGCCGCGATGAACACCCTGCGCGACAAGTTCGGCAAGGCGAGCGTGGAGACCGGCTACACGTTCGGCAAGAACGGCCCCAGCCGGTTTCACGAAAAATTGACATTCAAGACCGCCGGAAAAATCGACGGACCCACCGAATAAATCCCGGCAAGCCAGCGTTCTTGACTGCATCGGGATGGCACAGATCGGGGGATCGTCTGCGTGCATCAAGCCTTCCTTAAATCGGATGCACTACGCTTCCTGCCGGTTTGTATTGCGTACGGATGGGTCACATGAAGTTTCGCCTCGTTACCGGCATGAGCATAGTGGGCCTGATGCTGAGCTGCGCCACCGCGCTCGGCGGCACGCTCGAAGGTCCGCTCCAGATCATGGTGTCGAAGGACCTGCAGGAGTTGAAGGTCTATGACGGCGGCGTGGTGGTCGCCACATCGCGCGTTTCCACCGGCAAGGCGGGACATTCCACGCCGACCGGCATCTTCTCGATCCTCGAAAAGAAGCGCACACATTTCTCGAACCTCTATGACAGCGCGCCGATGCCTTTCATGCAGCGGCTGACCTGGTCGGGCATCGCGTTGCACGCCTCCAACAGCGTGCCCTCCTACCCCGCCTCGCACGGCTGCGTGCGCCTGCCGAACGATTTTGCGAAACTGCTGTTCAGCACGACGCGCCGCGGCGGTCATGTCCTCGTCACCGACCGCGAGATCACGCCGCAGCGCATCGTGCATGCCGCGCTGTTCAAGCCTGTCGTCGTCGTTCCGGATACGCCGCTGCTCTCCGAGGCCGGCCTTCGCCCCGCGCTCATCGAAGCCGGCGAGAAGAGCGTCGAGGTGGCGATGACCGATCCGAAGCCGGAGGTCATCACGCCCATCGTACAGAGAACAGAGCAGGACCCGATCCGCATCCTGATCACCCGCCGCGGCGAGCGCGAGATGCTGATGGATCTGCAGACGCTGCTGACGACGCTCGGCTATGACGCCGGCGTGCCGGATGGCCTGCACGGCAAGCAGACCGTTACCGCCATCCGCGCCTTCCAGCTCGCGGAAGGGCTGAAGGAAGACGGCATGATCTCTCCGGAGTTCGTCGCCGCCGTCTACGCCAAGGCCGGCAAGGGGGCGCCGCCGAATGGGCAGATCCTCGTGCGGCAGAAATTCAAGCCCGTCCTCGAAATGCCGATCACCATCCGCAACCCCGAAATCGCCCTTGGCACGCATTTCCTGCTGGCCCGCGAGGTCGATGCCGACAAGGGCAAGGCGGAATGGTACGGCGTCAGCATGGACAACCAGCTTTCGCAGGCGACGATGAAGCGCCTCGGCATCACCACCGAAGCCGATGCCGCTGCCCCCGAGGTGCTGGCAAAAACCCTCGACCGGCTCGATATTCCGGAGGACATGCGCCTGCGCATTTCCGGCCTGATGGGCGAAGGCGCCTCCCTCTCCATCTCCGACACCGGGCTCGGCCCGGAAACCGGCGACGGCACGGACTTCATC
This sequence comes from Shinella sp. 838, assembly GCF_029623935.1. Lineage (NCBI taxonomy): Bacteria > Pseudomonadati > Pseudomonadota > Alphaproteobacteria > Hyphomicrobiales > Rhizobiaceae > Shinella > Shinella sp. 838. Next base: position 716,306 of record NZ_JARSBQ010000002.1, on the reverse strand, counting down.
ACCGTGACGCGCAAGGTGCAGAAAGCCGATGCAGGAGCGGTACAGAGCGGCAAGACATCGAAGAAAAAGAAGAAGGCATCGATCACCGTCGTGAACTGACAGGCAGCTGTGGCCTGCCTTGCAGCAGGCCATCGATACCGCCTGCCGGCGAATGTCTCGACGTGGGCGCCGTCCATGACATGACGCCCCTCACTGCCTCTCATCTTCAAAGGTGTCTGAATGACCTTTGGAAAACGCGTGACGCCACCCCAGCCGGCCCCTGTCGTCCCGATCCCTCATGCGCTTGCCAAGGATAGTCCCGGCAACGCGTCCGAGCTCGTTGCGATCGTCGTCGATTTCGTCAACCATCTCTTTTCGGCAGGCCTTTACCGCGCCGACGAGGTGCCGCATCGGCTGATCCAGCTCTACCACGCCGATTTCTACATCGCGCAGGTGCTGAACGGCGGGCACAGCCAGTTCGTTCACAATTGCGGAACACGAAGGCAGGCCATTCTTGCCAACGCCATGGCAGGGTTGTCCGCCATGGGCGCACCCCACCATGCCGCACTGCTGGGTGAGCTCGGCCTCTGGATTGCCGCCAACCCAGACCAGGCGGATGCGCAGACCGGCTTTTCCGGCGGCCGGGACGGCGCGCTCGATGCGCTGGACAAGCGTTTCGAGGAGGCAGAACGCCTTAGGCCGGCAACGGACCAGGCGGCTGCCTGGATCAAGGCATGGCCCGACATCCGCTATCTCGATCCTGCCGGTTTCGAAGCGACCTGGGAACAAGGTGCCCTTTCCAATCCCCGGCGTGCGCTCCGGCTGTCGAAAGCCCGCATCGAAGCCTTCCGGCAATCTCTTTCCGACCGTCTGCTCCTCGCTTTGGGGCTCGCGGCCGATGCGGCGGACGAGACCCTGATTGATCCGGGAACCACAGAGGTGATCGACATCGGCGGCCGCCGCGAAGAGGTCCGGCTCGTCCAGACGAGCTTCGGACTGCGTGGCGCAGCCTGCGCCGGCGGCGGTGTCCGCCTCTACGCCTTGCAGCTCGGCGGACGGGACGTGACCTGGACGGCCGTCTCCCTGATCGGCATCGCGGAGCGGACGAACGTCGACGCCATCACGGCCTTCGTCAGACACGAACCTGTCGCCGCAGCGGCCGACCTCCTGCTCCGTCGCGCCCGGCCTGCCGCAACCCATTGCGCGATCCAGCCCGCTGCGATGGCCGACGGCATTCCCCACCCGATTTTCCGGATCTCGATTGCCGACGACATGCTGATGCTGACAAAGGCAGGCTCGGGCTACGTCCTGGCGGGGCGGGCGCCGGGCGACACCCATGGCCCCGTCTCCTTCGCGCAAATCGCGGTGCACGAACGGGAAATCGACGGCCACGCAGGCTGAAAGGCCCCTCTTCACCGCTGCCATCTTGAGACGTGCCAGGCGACGAACATCACCGGCAGAATATCCCACGCCGCCGCCTAAGCGCTGCGTGCTGCGATTTCCACCAGGGAAACCGTGCCGCGGGCCTCGGTGACCGCGCCATCGGCGATCCAGATGGCCTCGCCGAAACAGGCGACCCCGCCCTCATGCACGACCGCGCCGTCCCCATCATTGCAGGCAAGAATGGGGCGCCGCGTGTGCCTGCTGTAACGAAGGAGCGCGGGGAGATAGGCCGCGTCGTCATCGAGATGCGGGAAGAATTCCAGCGGCATCAGATCGAGGGCTTCGCCCTCCACATCCTCCGGCGGTTCTCCAAGGAAGAGCGCGTCGGTCGCGATTGTCGGCGCCATGAGGATGGCGCCCGCGCTGACCCCGATCAGGACACCGCCGCCTCGTGCCCAGTCCCGCAGGGGCGCGAGCAGCGCACTGCGCTTCAGCCGCATCAGGAAATCGCCGGTATGCCCGCCGGAAAGGTGAATGGCATCGCAGGCGAAGAGCCGGGCGACGTCCATGGCATCCCGGGTGAGGTCCAGGTCGTGATAGAGAGAGAGATCAAGGCCGAGCCGCGCGTAATAGGCCCTGCCCGCCTGAAAAAACGTATGCTCCGGATCCGGGCCCGACGCAACGTAACCGATCCGGGCGCCGCCGCGCCGCTCACGAAGGAGGCCCAGGAGACAGGCATCGATCTCCGCGCCCTCGCCCGCGGTCTGGTCGCTGTAGAGGACGAGGTTGACCAAGGCACTCCGTCTCCCGTGCCTCAGACCAGTTCCACGTCCAGCACACCCGGCGTGGAGCGCATGGCGGCGGCGATTTCCGAGGAAATGCGGAAGCGTTCGTTGAGCTCCACCTCGATTTCCCGCTGGCCGTTGTCCTTGATCACGATGAAGGAGACGAGACCGTCGCCCTTCGTGTTGAGATGGGCGGCGATGGAGCGAAGCGGGCCGCTGTCGCGCACGTAGACGCGCAGCGCCTTCTGCGTCTGCAGCGATTCCTCCTCCAGCGAGCGCAGCGTCTGGATGCGCAGGCCGATGCCTTCCGGCCGCTCTTCCGCCTGCACGGTCAGGACCAGCGACTTGCCGGGCTCCAGCAAGTCGCGGTACTGGTTCAGCATTTCGGAGAACAGCACTGCCTCGAACTGGCCGGACGAATCGGAAAAGGCGACGATGCCCATCTTGTTGCCGGTGCGCGTCTTGCGCTCCTGCTTGGAGGTCACGGTGCCGGCGAGGCGACCGGCGGTCGCGCCACGCTTCACCGCCGCGGCGAAGTCACCGAAGGTCTGCACGCGCATCTTGGAGAGGATCGGCGCATAGGTGTCGAGCGGGTGGGCCGACAGGTAGAAGCCGAGCACCTGGAATTCGCGGTGCAGTTTTTCCGAGGCGAGCCAGGGCGTGTAGGACGGAAGCGTGATGACCTCCGGCCCCGTTGCCGCGCCCATGCCGAAGATATCGCCCTGCCCGCTCGTCTTGTTTTCCTGCGCGCGCTGGGCGGCGCCGAGAAGCCTGTCGAGGCCGGCGATCATCGCCGCGCGATCATGGCCGAAACAATCGAAGGCGCCGGCGACGATCAGGCTTTCGAAGACCCGGCGGTTGACGAACTTGGGGTCGATGCGCACGCAAAAATCTTCCAGACTCTTGAACGGCGCCGTACCGCGCACATCGACGATATGCTGCACCGCGGCCCCGCCGACGCCCTTGATGGCGGCAAGCGCATAGTAGATGCGGTTTTCCCCGGTCTCGAAATGAGGGAACGAGGTCTGCACCGAGGGCGGGATGACTTCGATACCGAGCCGGCCGGCATCCTGCCGGAAATCGTTCAGCTTGTCCGTGTTGGACATATCGTAGGTCATCGACGCGGCGAGGAACTCGACCGGGTAATGCGCCTTGAGATAGGCCGTCTGGTAGGAGACGATGGCATAGGCGGCAGCGTGCGACTTGTTGAAGCCATAGTTCGCGAACTTGGCGAGCAGGTCGAAGATGAGATCCGACTGCGGCTTCGACACGCCGTTCTTGACGGCGCCATCGACGAAGCGGGCGCGCTGCTTGTCCATTTCCTCCTTGATCTTCTTGCCCATGGCGCGGCGCAGAAGATCGGCTTCGCCGAGCGAATAGCCGGACAGGACCTGGGCGATCTGCATCACCTGTTCCTGGTAGACGATAACGCCCTGCGTCTCCTTGAGGAGATGGTCGATCATCGGGTGGATCGATTCGATCTCCTCCTCGCCGTGCTTGCGGGCGTTGTAGACCGGGATGTTCTCCATCGGGCCCGGGCGATAGAGCGCCACCAGCGCGATGATGTCTTCGATGCAGTCGGGCCGCATGCCGATCAGCGCCTTGCGCATGCCCGCGCTTTCCACCTGGAACACGCCGACCGTCTCACCGCGCGACAGCATCTCGTAGGTCAGCTGGTCGTCGAGCGGCAGGCTTTCGAGCTTTACCTCGATTGCGCGCTTGCGGATGAAATCGACCGCCGTCTTCAGCACCGTCAGCGTCTTCAGGCCGAGGAAGTCGAACTTGACGAGGCCGGCCTGCTCGACCCATTTCATGTTGAACTGGGTGACCGGCATGTCGGAGCGCGGATCGCGGTACATCGGCACGAGCTGCGAGAGCGGACGGTCGCCGATCACGATACCGGCGGCGTGCGTCGACGCGTGGCGGTAGAGGCCCTCGATCTTCTGGGCGATGTCGAGCAGGCGCGCGACCACCGGCTCCTTCTCCGCCTCTTCCTGCAGTTTCGGCTCCTCCTCGATCGCCTTGTAGAGCGGCGTCGGGTTGGCCGGATTGTTCGGCACGAGCTTGCAGATCTTGTCGACCTGGCCATAGGGCATTTCGAGCACGCGGCCGACGTCGCGCAGCGCCGCGCGCGCCTGCAGCGACCCGAAGGTGATGATCTGCGCCACCTGCTCGCGGCCGTATTTCTGCTGCACGTAGCGGATCACCTCTTCGCGGCGGTCCTGGCAGAAGTCGATGTCGAAGTCCGGCATCGAGACGCGTTCCGGATTGAGGAAGCGTTCGAAGAGCAGCGAGAAGCGCAGCGGATCGACGTCGGTGATCGTCAACGCATAGGCGACGAGCGAGCCCGCGCCCGACCCACGCCCCGGGCCGACGGGGATGTTGTGCTGCTTGGCCCATTTGATGAAGTCGGCAACGATCAGGAAGTAACCGGGGAACTTCATGCGCTCGATGACGCTGAGCTCGAAGTCCAGCCGCTCGCGATAGTCCTGTTCCGTATAGCCCGGCGTCAGGCCGAGCAGTTCCATGCGGCTTTCCAGCCCCTCCACGGACTGGCGCCGCAGTTCCGCGGACTCCGCGCGCTCCGCCTCCTCCGGATCGTCCGTCGCACCGGTGAAACGCGGCAGGATCGGCCCGCGTGTCTGCAGCACGAAGGAGCAGCGCCGGGCGATCTCGATCGTGTTCTCCAGCGCCTCCGGCAGGTCGGCGAAGAGCTTCGCCATGTCCTTGCGGCTCTTGAGATAATGGTCCGGTGACAGGCGGAAACGGTTGTCGTCCGACACCATCGCATTGTGCGCCACCGCCATCAGGGCGTCATGCGCATCGTAGTCGTCGGGGGCCGGGAAGAACGGCTCGTTGGTCGCGACCAGCGGCACGTCCTCCGCATAGGCGAGCTCGACCATGCGCCGTTCATGCTGCCTGTCAAAGCGGCCGTGCCGCTGCAATTCGATATAAAGCCGGTCGCCGAACACCTGCTTCAGCGCGTGAAGCCGCGCCCGTGCGACGGCAGGCTGGCCGGCGAGGAAGGCCATGTCGACGGGGCCGCCGAGCGCGCCGGAAAGCGCGATCAGTCCTTCCGCTCCCTCTTCCTGCAGCCAGCTATAGGCAATGCGGATCGCCTGGCTGCCTTCGCCGCCGAGATAGGCACGGCTGACAAGCGCGACGAGCCGCGCGTAGCCCGCATCCGTCGCCGCGAGAAGGACGATCGAAGGCAGCTTTGCAAGCTGGGCCTGCCCGCCGCGCCGCTCGCCTTCCCCCTCGTCTTCCATGTCGATGGACAGCTGGCAGCCGATCAACGGCTGAATGCCTTCGCCGACTGCCTTCTGCGAGAATTCGAGCGCGGCGAACAGGTTGTTCGTGTCGGTGATCGCGATCGCCGGCTGCTGGTCGGACGTCGCCTTGCCGATGATCTTCTTGATCGGCAAGGCGCCCTCGAGCAGCGAGAAGGCCGAATGGACGCGCAGATGCACGAATTCCGGCGTCTCTCCGATTGTCACGCCATCCGTCTTCTGCGCCGCGTCCGCCATGCCATCACCCTTCCGATCAGGAAGGGAAGCTTAAGCGGATTCGCACCCCTCCCGTCCAGACCGTTCTTGGCGTTGCACCCGCTTTCCACGCATGCAACACCGAACGGACGGGGACATACAGTCAGATGCCGAAGAGGATGACGGAGAAGCTGGCGACGAACATGGCCATGGAGGTGAATGCTGCAAGATCACGAAGAAAATCGGTCATTGTGGCTCCCTTTCCTTTTATGTTTTTATTTTGTTCTATTATTGTTCTCATGTCAACCCTTATCCACAGGCCCTCTGGACCGGCATTGCGCGGCACAATAAGGTCGCGTCGATCACATGGAGGAAATGAGATGAAGTCGTTGAGTGCCGCCCTTCTGCTGTCGCTTGCCCTGCCCCTTGCGGCCGCGGCCGCGGACTTTCCGGCCGAGCGCGTCGCAGCCATGGCGAGCGGCGACTGGAACAAGGACGGCGTGGCCGATCTCGTCCTCGTCGCAACGCCGGGCGACAACAGCGGCGAGGACAACGGGCTTTACGTCTATATCGCCAAGCCGGAAGAGAACCGCCTGACGCTCGCCCTCACGCTGCCCAACACCATCTGGGGAAACCTCGCCATGTATGGGCAGGAGCCGGAGCTCGCCGCGCTCGCCAACGGCTCGTTCACGCTGACGACGAAGAACGATTCGGTCGGCCGTGACCGCTGGCGGCAATCACTGACCATCGCCTACCGCAATTTCGATTTCATCGTCGCGGGCTATACGTTCTCGTCCTACGACACGCTCAATCCGGACGCCGGCAGCGAATGCGATCTCAACGTTCTGACCGGCAAGGGCAAGGCCCGCGGCCAGCCGATTGCCGGCAGGGCGCAGTTCGTGCTGCTCAAGGATTGGCAGGACGATGTCGGCCGCTCGATCTGCGGCCTCGACAACTGACAGGAAAAACCGGGACCGGCCTCAGGCGAGTTCGCGCACGAGGCCGTCCTCGATCGTCACGCGACGATCCATCAGGCCGGCAAGCTCGTGGTTGTGGGTCGCGATAAGCGCGGCAAGGCCGGACTGGCGGGCGAGCGCCTCCAGCGCCTCGAAGACATAACCCGCAGTCTCGGGGTCAAGATTGCCGGTCGGCTCGTCAGCCAGCAGAAGAAGCGGCGCATTGGCGACGGCGCGCGCGATGGCGACGCGCTGCTGCTCCCCGCCGGAAAGTTCCGAGGGGCGATGGTCTGCGCGATGGCCGATGCGCATGTAATCGAGCAGCTGGGCGGCGCGCTCGCGCGCCTCCGCCTTGGTGAGGCCGGAGATGAGCTGCGGCATCATGATGTTTTCCAGCGCGCTGAATTCCGGCAGCAGGTGATGGAACTGGTAGACGAAGCCGATCTCGCTGCGGCGGATTGCCGTGCGCTGGTCATCGGCGAGCGTCGCGCAGGAATGGCCGTTGACGAAGACCTCGCCGGCATCCGGCTTCTCGAGAAGGCCGGCGACATGCAGCAGGGTCGACTTGCCGGTACCGGACGGGGCGACGAGCGCAACGGTCTCGCCACTCTTCAGCGTGAAATCGGCTCCCTTCAGGATCGACAGCAGGGTCTCGCCCTGGCCGTAGTGCCGTTCGATGCCCTTCAGTTCCAGAGCGACGCGCGCATTCATGCGTTTATCCTATTCGTACCGCAGGGCCTGGACGGGATCGAGCTTGGAGGCACGCCAGGCAGGGAAGATCGTCGCGAGGAAGGAGAGCGCCAGCGCCATGACGATGACCGAGACCGTCTCGCCGGCATTCATGTCCGCCGGAAGCTGGCTGAGGAAATAGAGCTCCGGATTGAACAGCGTCGTGCCCGAAAGCCACGAGAAGAACTGCCGGATCGATTCGACATTGAGGCAGACGACAACCCCGAGCAGCACGCCCGCAAAAGTGCCGACCGTGCCGATCGCCGCGCCCGTCATGAAGAAGATGCGCATGATCGAGCCTGACGTCGCCCCCATGGTGCGCAGGATCGCGATGTCGCTGCCCTTGTCCTTCACCAGCATGATGAGGCCGGAGATGATGTTGAGCGCGGCCACGAGCACGATCAGCGTGAGGATCATGAACATGACGTTGCGCTCAACCTGCAGGGCCGAGAAGAAGGTGCGGTTGCGCTGGCGCCAGTCGGTGATGAAGATCTGGCGTTCGGCGGCGGCCTCGATCGGCTGGCGCAGGTCGTCGACATCGTCGGGGTTGGCGACGAACAGTTCGATCGACTGCACGATGCCTTCGGCATTGAAATAGAGCTGTGCTTCTTCGAGCGGCATATAGATGATCGACGCGTCGTATTCCGACATGCCGATCTCGAAGATGGCGGAAACCGTGTAGGTCTTCACGCGTGGATTGACGCCGAGCGGCGTGACGTCGCCCTCGGGTGCGACGAGCGTGATCTGGCCGCCGGCGCTGAGGCCGAGCTGTTCGGCCATACGCGAGCCGATCGCGACGCCGCTGCCGGCGGCAAAGCCCACGAGGTCGCCTTCCTTGATGTTGTCGGAGACGGCCTTCATCTTGGCAAGGTCGTCGGCGCGCACGCCGCGCACCAGCGCGCCGGTCCCCGCGCCCGCAGTGCCGGAGGCCAGCGTCTGGCCCTCGACGAGCGGGATCGCCATGGTGATGCCCGGGACAGCGGAAAGCCGCTCGGCGAGAGCGGCATAATTGTTCAGCGGCGTATCGATCGGCTGGACGATCATGTGGCCGTTGATGCCGAGGATGCGCGAGATCAGCTCGGTGCGGAACCCGTTCATGACGGCCATGACGATGATGAGCGTTGCGACGCCCAGCATGATGCCGATGAAGGAGAACCCGGCAATCACCGAGATGAAGGCTTCCTTGCGCCGGGAGCGCAGGTAGCGCCAGGCGACCATCCGCTCGAAGGCGGAGAACGGGCGGCTCTTGTTGAAGGCCTGCGCCCCGGTTGCAGATGCACCGCTCGCTGCGTCAGCCATGATTCCTCCCGTTGCCGCCTGCGCCTGCGGGCATCAGTTGCCGGATGTCAGGCGGTTGATCGCCGCCTCGATGGTCAGCGTCTCGCGCTCGCCGGTCTTGCGGTCCTTGATCTCGACCTCACCGTTCGCAATGCCCCGCGGACCGGCGATGACCTGCAGCGGCGCGCCAATGAGGTCGGCGGTCGCGAACTTCGCGCCGGCACGTTCATCCTTGTCGTCGTAGAGCACGTCGATGCCGGCGTTCAGCAGTGCGCCGTAGACTTGCTCGCAGGCCGCGTCGCAGGCGGCATCGCCCGACTTCATGTTGATGACGACGACTTCGAACGGCGCGACGGCCTTCGGCCAGATGATGCCGTTCTCGTCATGCGAGGCTTCAATGATGGCGGGCACGAGGCGCGTCGGGCCGATGCCGTAGGAGCCCATGTGCACGGTGTGTTCCTTGCCGTCAGGGCCCTGAACCTTGGCACCCATGGCTTCGGAATATTTCGTACCGAAATAGAAGATGTGGCCAACCTCGATGCCGCGGGCCGACAGGCGTTCGCCTTCCGGAATCGCCTCGAAGGCGGGCGCGTCGTGCATCTCGGAAGTGGCGGCATAGCGCGAGGTCCACTTTTCGAAAATGCCCTTGAGGCCTGCGGCGTCCTCAAAGTTGGTGTCTTCGCCGGGAACGTCGAAGTTCAGGAAGTCCTTGTGGCAGAAGACTTCGGATTCGCCGGTATCGGCGAGAATGATGAATTCGTGGCTGAGGTCGCCGCCGATCGGGCCGGTATCGGCGCGCATCGGGATGGCGCGCAGGCCCATGCGCGAGAAGGTGCGCAGATAGGCCGCGAACATGCGGTTATAGGCGTGCACGGCGCCCTCGCGGTTGAGATCGAAGGAATAGGCGTCCTTCATCAGGAACTCGCGCGAGCGCATGGTGCCGAAGCGCGGACGGATCTCGTCGCGGAACTTCAGCTGGATATGATAGAGGTTGAGCGGCAGGTCCTTGTAGGACTTCACGAACGAACGGAAGACGTCCGTGATCATTTCCTCATTGGTCGGGCCGTAGAGCATCGGGCGCTCCTGGCGGTCCTTGATGCGCAGCATCTCCTTGCCGTAGGCGTCGTAGCGGCCGCTTTCCTGCCAGAGCTCCGCGGACTGCAGCGTCGGCATCAGCAGCTCGACGGCGCCGGAACGGTTCTGTTCCTCACGGATGATGGCGTTCACCTTGTCGAGGACGCGCTTGCCCAGCGGCAGCCAGGTATAGATACCCTGGGACTGTTGCTTGACCATGCCCGCACGCAGCATGAGCCGGTGGGAGACGATCTCGGCCTCCTTGGGGTTTTCCTTGAGGATGGGCAGGAAGAAGCGGGAAAGGCGCATATCGGGTTCCGGAGTGACTGATCCGCCCTATTTCGGGAATCGGGCAAAATGACGTTGATTTTGATGCGTTCATAAACGCTTCGCCACAGGAAGGAAACCCGGCAGCCCGAGGCGGAACACCGACTCACGCGAGCCGTCCACCGCCCGAGCGATCCAAAGAAATGTGGCAGAAAAATGGGGCCGCCAATAACAGAAATTGCGCGCGCCTTGTCAATGGAAAAATTTTATTCCACTGTAGCAAAAATGCAAAAAAAGCGGATGACAACGCCTAACGTTTGGGCTAGTTTCAGGCCACAAAACAGGCAAGAAGTGCAAATTCTTGCCATTTTCGCGGTCAAGTCTTGGGAGGATCAGATCTTTGGCGCGCGCAGACGCTGCCACCGCACAACGGATAAAGATCACGCGATACCTGTAAAACAAGGCTTTCAGCCTTGTTTTTTTTTGCCTTTTACCGACGATGCCTCCGCCTCTAGCAAATTCGCCGGGAAGCTCCATGCGTCAAAGACGCACACCGCGCGCGCTCCGCGACACTCCGCCTCACCCAAAGTGATGCAAATCCCTCGGCATGCACATGACTCGGCGTCAGAGGTCCGCTCCGCCGGCATTTTCCTGAAAAATGGGAGAGACGCCCAGCGGAAGACTTTTCCCGAACAGCCCGGGACACCTGGAATGGCTTGCCCCTGGCCCCGACGGGCGCGTTAACCTTTGTGGCAGCCGCCTATCTGAAACTCGGCATGAACTGCGGAATGGAATCGATGCCGTAGCCGAGGCGCACCGACAGGACGTACCAGGTGCCGTAAATGATGGCGGAAACGATCGTCGTCGTCAGAACGATGCGGCCACCGCGGAACCGTGCCGGCGCGCTTTCCACCGTACCGGGCACCACCTCCTCCGCCTCCGCCTGCGTCCTCAGCCCGAAGGGCAGCACGGCAAAGAGCGTCATCCACCAGACGATGAAATAGACGGCGAAGTAGGAAAAGATCTGCATGGGCGGCCTCTCGTGCGACAGCGGTCTTTTACGCTTGTCGCGGGCGAAGTTCAAACGGCGCAAGGGCGGCGTGCTGTCACACCCGTTTCGGCGGTGCCGCGCGTCCCCGCCGCGCCTGTGGCGACGGGGATGAATGCGCCTGTACCTGTCTCGTCAGACCTTTGTCAGGAAGACGGTGACGACGGGCTTCTTGCCCCAGATCTCGTTCGCCGTGGAGCGCACCGCGCGGCGCACGGCCTCGCGCACCATCTCAAGGTCCTTGCGGCGCGCGCGCGGGATGCTTTCGACGGCGCCGAGCACGGCGTCATAGAGCGTATCGCCCATGTCCTCGCCCTCGTCGTCGAACTGCGGCAGGCCGAAGGGCTCCACCTCGGGATCGCCCTGGAAGTCGTAGCGACTGTCGAGCAGGATGCTGACGGCGACATGGCCGACGAAGGCGAGCTTGCGGCGGTCTCCGATGCCCATCTCGTCATAGTCGCCGATGAGATTGCCATCCTTGAAGATACGGCCGAAGGGCGCGTGATCGACGACTTCGGGCTCACCCGGCGCCAGCCTCAGGATATCGCCGTTGCGCACGCGCGGTACGTCGGCGATGCCCGACTGTTCGGCAAGCTCGGCATGGGCGGTGAGATGTGCAGCCTCGCCGTGCACGGGCACGACCATCTTCGGCCGCGTCCAGCCGTACATCTGCTGCAATTCGTGGCGGCGCGGGTGGCCGGAAACGTGCACCAGTGCCTCGCTGTCGGTGATGACGTTGATGCCCTGCTCCACCAGCCCGTTCTTGATGTCGTTGATCGCCTTCTCGTTGCCCGGAATGGCGCGCGAGGAGAAGATGATCGTGTCGCCATCGGTGAAGGCGACGTTGCGCATCTCGTCGCGGGCGATCTTGGCGAGAGCCGCGCGCGGCTCGCCCTGGCTGCCGGTCAGGATGACGACGACCTTGTCGCGCGGGATATAGCCGAACTCGTCTTCCGCGATGAAGGGCTTCAGGCCTTCCATGAGGCCGATGTCGCGGGCGACTTCCGTCACGCGCTTCATGGAACTGCCGAGCAGAAGCACCTCGCGGCCGGCAGCTTCGGCAGCCTGGGCGATGGAGCGGATGCGGCCGACATTCGATGAGAAGGTGGTGATGCCCACCCTGCCCTCGGCGGCCTCGATGATCTTGGTGAGGCTTTCCGACACTTCACGCTCGGAGGGCGAAACGCCATCGCGCAGCGCATTGGTACTGTCGCAGATCAACGCCAGCACGCCCTCGTCGCCGAGTTTGCGGAAACGCGTCTCGTCCGTCAGGGGGCCGAGCGAGGGATCGAGGTCGATCTTCCAGTCGCCGGTGTGGATGACGGTGCCGAGCGGCGTCTTGATCGCCAGCGACATCGGCTCGGGAATGGAGTGGTTGACGCCGATCGCCTCGATCTCGAACGGGCCGACATTGATACGGTCGCCCTGCTTGAAGATCGTCACCGGGATTTCGGTGCGGCTCCTCTCGTAGTCGCGCTTGGCCTCCAGCATGCCTGCGGTGAAGGGCGAGGCATAGACCGGCACGTTGAGACCCGGCCACAGCTCGTTCAGCGCGCCGTAATGGTCCTCGTGCGCATGGGTGATGATGATGCCCTTGAGATTCTTGCGCTCCTCGGCGAGGAAACGGATATCGGGCAGCACGAGATCGACCCCCGGCAGGTCCGGCCCCGGAAAGGTGACGCCGCAATCGACCATGATCCACTGGCGGTTCTTTTTCGGGCCGTAGCCGTAGAGCGCCAGGTTCATGCCGATTTCGCCGACGCCGCCAAGCGGCAGGAATACCAGTTCGTCTTCTTTTGCCATCGGCTTCTAAAATTCCTATCCAAAAAACACGTCGCCGGCCGCGATCAATCGCGTGCCGCCGTCATCCGTCTCCAGTTTCAGGAGACCTGTATCATCAATTCCGGAAAAGCGCCCGGAAATAGAACGGTCGGGCAAATTGACCGTGATGTTTTCCCCGATGCCGCCCGCCACTCGTTTCCAGCGCTCCATGATGGCGACAATGCCCTGTCCGCCGTCCCACAGCGACAGGGTCGTCGCCATCGACTGGAAGAGATGGGCGAACAGCTCCTCCGGCGAAGCAGTGGCGCCGAACTCGCGCAGCGTCGCCACGGGGTAGAGCCCGGCATCCGGCGCGACGGCGACATTGATCCCGATGCCGATGACCAGCCCGTGGCGCCCGTCGGGAAGCGTCTCCCCCTCGATCAGAATGCCGCAGACCTTGCGGCGATCGACGAGGATGTCGTTCGGCCACTTGATCAGCACATCGGCCGCATCGAGCGGCATGATGCGGCTCACCCCGTCCTGCACGGCGACGGCGACGGCTAGCGGTAGGGAGCCGAGCCGGTCCATCGGCGCAGGATCGATCAGGAGCAGCGAAGCGTAGAGATTGCCGGGCTCGGAAAACCAGGCGCGTCCGCGCCGGCCGCGACCGCCCGTCTGCCGCTCCGCCGTGATCCAGAGACCGGAAAGCGCGCCCTTTCGGGCGCGCTCCAGGCATTCCGTATTGGTCGAGCCCACTTGCGCGAGCGCCTCATGCCGGAAGTCGTCCAGCGACATCCGGGGGTGCGTGCCGGACCCGCTCAAAAGAACGTCCGGGCCGCAGCTTCGGCGGCAGCGCCGATCGGCCCGCCGATCAGCACGTAGCCGACGACGAACAGGCCGGAAAGGCCGAAGACCAGCTTCAGTTCGCCGGCCGTGCGGGCGAACTCACCCGTCGGCTCGTCGAACCACATCACCTTGATGATGCGCAGGTAGTAGTAGGCGCCGACGACCGAGGCTAGCACACCGATGATGGCGAGCGCATAGAGATGCGCCTCGATGGCCGCCATGAAGACGAAGTACTTGGCGAAGAAGCCTGCCATCGGCGGGATGCCGGCGAGCGAGAACATCAGGATCGTCAGAACGGTCGCCATGAACGGGTTGGTCGAGGCAAGGCCCGCCAGGTCGTTGATGTCCTCGACATTGCCGCCTTCCTTGCGGCGCATGGCGAGGATGATCGCGAAGGTGCCGAGCGTCATGACCATGTAGATCAGCATATAGAGCGCAACGCCGCGCACGCCCGCCATGGAGCCGGCGGCAAGGCCGACCAGCGCATAGCCCATGTGGCCGATCGAGGAATAGGCCATCAGGCGCTTGATGTTGCGCTGGCCGATGGCCGCGAAGGCACCGAGCAGCATGGAGGCGATCGAAATGAAGACGATGACCTGCTGCCAGTCGGCAACGACGGGCTCGAAGGCTTCGATAACGATGCGCACGAGCATGGCCATGGCGGCGACTTTCGGCGCAGCGGCGAAGAAGGCCGTGACTGGGGTCGGCGCACCTTCATAGACGTCCGGCGTCCACATATGGAACGGCACGGCCGAAATCTTGAATGCGAGGCCGGCAAGGATGAACACCAGGCCGAAGACGAGGCCCAGCGAGCGGCCCTCGGCGGTCAGCGCGGCGGCGATCTCCTGGAAGCCGATATGGCCGGTGAAGCCGTAGACCAGCGACATGCCGTAGAGCAGCATGCCGGAGGAGAGAGCGCCGAGCACGAAGTACTTCAGGCCCGCTTCCGTCGAACGCAGGCTGTCACGGTTGATCGCGGCGACGACGTAGAGCGCCAGCGACTGGAGCTCCAGCGCGAGATAGAGCGACAGAAGGCTGTTGGCCGAGATCATCAGCAGCATGCCGAGCGTCGACAGCACGATGAGCACCGGGAACTCGAAACGGTCGAGCTGCTCCGAGCGGGCGTGGCCGACCGTCATCACCATGGCGGTGATCGAGCCGATCAGCGCCAGCACCTTCATGAACTTGGCGAAGGGATCGGAGACGAAGGCGCCGCCATAGGCCTGGCCCTCGCCCGTGGCGAGCCCCAGCCAGAGGCCGGAGATGATGAGCAGCGCGACGGCAAGCCCCGTGACGGTCGTGCCCGAGCGTTCGCCCGAGAACACGCCGATCATCAGAAGGGCCAGAGCGCCGACGGCAAGAATGATCTCGGGGGTCGAGAGTTGAAGGCTGGCAAGGATCGTATCAGCGGTCATGTCTTCGAGTCCCGTCGTCAGTTCGCCGAAAGCGCAACGGATTGCGCCGCCTGCAGAGCCGCGGAGTAGTTATTGAGCAGCGCGTCGACCGAAGCCGCCGTCGCATCGAATACCGGCGCCGGATAGACACCGTAGAAGATCGTCAGGATCAGGAGCGGATAGAGCAGCAGCTTCTCGCGCAGATCAAGATCGAGCAGCGACTTCAGGCTTTCCTTCTCGAGCGCACCGAAGATCACCCGGCGATAGAGCCAGAGGGCGTAGGAGGCCGAGAGGATGACGCCGGTCGTTGCGAAGAGCGCGACCCAGGTGTTGGCGCGGAAGATGCCGATCAGGGTCATGAACTCGCCGACGAAACCCGAGGTGCCCGGAAGGCCCACATTCGCCATGGTGAAGATCATGAAGGCGACCGCGTATTTCGGCATGTTGTTGACGAGGCCGCCATAGGCCGCGATCTCGCGGGTGTGCAGCCGGTCATAGACCACGCCGACGCAGAGGAAGAGCGCGCCGGAGACGATGCCGTGCGACAGCATCTGGAAGATAGCGCCCTGAAGGCCCTGCGCATTGGCCGCGAAGATGCCCATCGTGACGTAACCCATATGGGCGACCGACGAATAGGCGATCAGCTTCTTGATGTCGTCCTGCATCATCGCGACCAGCGAGGTGTAGATGATGGCAATGACCGACAGCGCGAAGACGAACGGAGCAAAATAGTCCGAGGCCAGCGGGAACATGGCGAGCGAGAAACGGATGAAACCGTAGCCGCCAAGCTTCAGGAGAACGCCGGCCAGGATGACCGAGCCTGCCGTCGGCGCCTGAACGTGTGCGTCGGGAAGCCAGGTGTGGACCGGCCACATCGGCATCTTCACCGCGAAGGAGGCGAAGAAGGCGAGCCACAGCCAGGTCTGCATATGGGCCGGGAAGTTGTAGGCGAGCAGTTCCGTGATGTCCGTCGTGCCGGCCTGCCAGTACATCGCCATGATGGCGAGCAGCATCAGCACCGAGCCGAGCAGCGTGTAGAGGAAGAACTTGTAGGACGCGTAGACGCGATCCTTGCCGCCCCACACGCCGATGATGATGAACATCGGAATGAGGCCCGCTTCGAAGAACACGTAGAACAGCACGATGTCCAGCGAGACGAAGACGCCGACCATGAACACTTCCAGAAGCAGGAAGGCGATCATGTATTCGCGCAGGCGCTTCTCGATCGAATGCCAGCTCGCGAGCACGCAGAACGGCATCAGGAACGTCGACAGGATGACGAACAGCATGGAGATGCCGTCGACGCCGAGATGATAGGAGATGCCGGTGCCGAGCCATTCGGTCTTCTCGACCATCTGGAAACCGGGGTTCGAATTGTCGAAGCCGATCCAGATGAAGAGCGAGAGCACGAAGGTGAAGACCGTCGTCAGCAGCGAGACGTTCAGGATATTGCGGCGGCCATACGGGCTGTCCTCACGGGTCAGCAGCAGAAGCGCCACGCCGACGAGCGGGAGGAAGGTGACCGCTGAAAGAATGGGCCAATCGGTCATCAGAGGGAGCTCCCGAGCATCATCCAGGTAACGAGTGCTGCAATACCCAGCAGCATCGAGAATGCGTAGTGATAGAGGTAACCGGTCTGGAGGCGAACGACGCGTTCGGTGACATCGGCCACGCGGGCGGCGATACCGTTCGGGCCGAGGCCGTCGATGACGGCGCCATCACCCTTCTTCCAGAGGAACTTGCCGACCCACATGGCGGGACGGACGAAGATGAAGTCGTACAGTTCGTCGAAGTACCACTTGTTGAGCAGGAACTGGTAGAGACCGCGGTGCTGCTCGGCGAGGTACTTCGGCGTTTCCGGCGAGCGGATGTACATGTACCAGGCGGTGACGAAACCGAGGGCCATGGCCGCGAACGGGCTCCACTTCACCCATTTCGGAACGTGATGATACTCGTTGACAAGGTCGTTGCCCGGCAGCGTGAACAGGGCACCCTGCCAGAATTCGGCATAGTGGTGGCCGAAGAAATACTCGACGAAGATCACGCCCGCGACGACCGCACCGGTGGCCAGCAGATAGAGCGGGATCAGCATCACGGCCGGCGACTCGTGCACGTGGTGCATGACGTCGGCAGAGGCGCGCGGCTTGCCGAAGAAGGTCATGAAGGCCAGGCGCCAGGAGTAGAAGCTCGTGAAGAGTGCGGCGATGACCAGGAGCACGAAGGCGAAACCGGCGACCGGGCTGTGCGAGGCGAAGGTCGATTCGATGATCGCGTCCTTCGAGAAGAAGCCGGCAAAACCGATGACCGTACCGGGAATGCCGACGCCGGTCAGCGCCAAGGTGCCGATCGTCATCATCCAGAAGGTGATCGGGATGTGCTTGCGAAGACCGCCCATGTAACGCATGTCCTGCTCGCCATCGACGGCGTGGATCACCGAGCCGGCGCCAAGGAACAGAAGCGCCTTGAAGAAGGCGTGCGTGAAGAGGTGGAAGACCGCCGCACCATAGGCGCCGATGCCGAGCGCGACGAACATATAGCCGAGCTGCGAGCAGGTCGAATAGGCGATGACGCGCTTGATGTCGTTCTGCACGAGGCCGACCGTCGCCGCGAAGAAGGCGGTGATGGCACCGACCAGCGTCACGACCATCAGGGCGGTGTGCGACAGTTCGAAGATCGGCGACATACGGGCGACGAGGAAGACGCCGGCGGTGACCATGGTCGCGGCATGGATGAGCGCCGAAACGGGCGTCGGGCCTTCCATGGCGTCCGGCAGCCAGGTGTGCAGCAGGAACTGCGCCGACTTGCCCATCGCGCCCATGAAGAGCAGGAGGCAGGTTGCGGTCAGCGCATCCGCCTTGTCGAGGCTCATGCCGAACAGCGTGATGACGGGGGCTGCGGCATCCGCGGCGCCTTCGGCCGGCAGATAGGTCGCGGCCGTCGCGAAGATCGTCTCGAAGTTGATCGAACCGAAGAGCACGAAGACGCTGGAAATGCCGAGGATGAAGCCGAAGTCACCGACGCGGTTGACGATGAAGGCCTTCATGGCGGCAGCGCAGGCCGACGGCTTCTTGTACCAGAAACCGATCAAGAGGTAGGACGCAAGGCCCACGCCTTCCCAGCCGAAGAACATCTGCAGCAGATTGTCCGACGTCACCAGCATGAGCATGGCGAAGGTGAAGAGCGAGAGATACGCGAAGAAGCGCGGCCGATGCGGGTCGTGGTGCATGTAGCCGATGGAATAGACATGCACGAGCGTCGAGACGGAGTTCACGACGACGAGCATGACGGCCGTCAGCGTATCGACGCGGAACGCCCACTCGACGTCGAAGCCGCCCGACTGGATCCAGCGCAGCACGCTGACCTTGACCATCTCCGTCTCGCCCATGGCGACGTCGAAGAAGACGATCCACGACAGGACTGCCGCCAGGATCATGAAGCCGGACGTGACATATTCGGACGCCTTGGCGCCGATGGCATTGCCACCGATGCCGGCGATCAGGAAGCCGATCAGCGGAAGGAAGACGATTGCCTTGATGATGGTATCCATGACCCGATCAGCCCTTCATCATATTGACGTCTTCGACGGCGATCGAACCGCGGTTGCGGTAGAAGACGACGAGAATTGCAAGACCGATGGCCGCTTCCGCAGCCGCGACGGTCAGAATGAACAGCGCGAAGACCTGGCCGACGATGTCGTTCAGGAAGTGCGAGAATGCGACCATGTTGATGTTGACCGACAAGAGGATGAGTTCGATCGACATCAGGATGACGATGACGTTCTTCCGGTTCAGGAAGATACCGAAGACGCCGAGGGTGAAGAGGATGGCGCTGACGGTGAGATAGTGGGAAATACCGATTTCCATGATGCTTTTCCTTGGTCTCGCGCTGCCTCAGATGCCCTGACCGGGCTTCACCTTGACGATCTCGACGGCGGTCTCCGGCGTACGGGCGACCTGGGTCGGGATGTCCTGGCGCTTGATATGCGGCTTGTGGCGCAGCGTCAGCACGATCGCGCCGATCATGGCGACGAGCAGCACGAGGCCGGCGATCTGGAAGTAGTAGACGTAGTGGGTATAGAGCACGTCGCCGAGGGCGGCCGTGTTCTGGCGCTCGGCGACAGGCGGGATCGGCATCGAGGCGTTGCTGGCGATTTCCGGCGAGAGCGTGGAGCCCCCGACGACGACCACGAGCTCGATCGCAAGGATCAGGCCGATCAGCGCACCGACCGGCGCGTATTCCAGGGCACCTGCCCTCAATTCGGCGAAATCGATGTCGAGCATCATGACGACGAAGAGGAAGAGGACCGCGACCGCGCCGACATAGACGACCAGCAGGATCATCGCCAGGAACTCGGCGCCCGTCAGAAGGAACAGGCCCGCCGAGTTGAAGAAGGTGAGGATCAGGAACAGCACGGAATAGACCGGGTTCCTGGACGCGATCACCATGAAGGCGGACGCCACCGCCACGAAGGCGAACAGATAGAAGAATAGAGCCTGCAGACCCATTTTGGTGCCTTTTCGTCTTCCCCGGAGAAGGTTCCCCCTCCCCCGTCGAAGCCTGACGACCGCTCGTCAGGCACTTTACATTCGTTATGCCTTCCGCCTGAAATCAGCGGTAAGGCGAATCCATAGCGATGTTGCGGGCGATTTCCCGCTCCCAGCGATCGCCGTTCTCGAGCAGCTTCTGCTTGTCGTAGTAGAGCTCTTCGCGCGTTTCCGTCGAGAACTCGAAGTTCGGCCCCTCGACGATGGCGTCGACCGGGCAGGCTTCCTGGCAGAAGCCGCAATAGATGCACTTCACCATGTCGATATCGTAACGCACCGTGCGGCGCGTGCCGTCGTTGCGGCGGGGGCCTGCCTCGATGGTGATGGCCTGAGCCGGACAGATGGCTTCGCACAGCTTGCAAGCAATGCAGCGCTCTTCACCGTTCGGATAACGGCGCAGCGCGTGCTCGCCGCGGAAGCGCGGGGAGACCGGGCCCTTTTCGAAGGGATAGTTCACCGTCGCCTTGGGGCGGAAGAAATAGCGCATCGACAGGAAGAACGCGCCGACGAATTCCTTGAGGAACAGCGAATTTACGGCTTGCGAAAGACTAGCCATGCTTAAGCTCCAATGCTGCTGAGGTCGCGGGCGGTCATGCGGACCAGCCCGTAAGCTTCAGCACGAATGCAACGATGACGACCATGGCGAGCGAGATCGGAAGGAAGACCTTCCAGCCGAGACGCATGAGCTGGTCGTAGCGGTAGCGCGGCACGAAGGCCTTCACCATCGCGAACATGAAGAAGACGAAGCACGCCTTCAGGACGAACCACACGATGCCCGGGACCCAGTTGAGGAACCAGACGTCGACCGGGGGCAGCCAGCCGCCGAGGAAGAGGATCGTGGTCAGCGCGCACATCAGGCAGATGGCGGCGTATTCGCCAAGCATGAACATCATGTACGGGGTGGAGCCGTACTCGACCATGAAGCCGGCGACGAGTTCGGATTCGGCTTCCGGCAGGTCGAAGGGCGGGCGGTTCGTCTCGGCCAGCGCCGAGATGAAGAACACCACGAACATCGGGAACAGCGCCAGCCAGTGCCAATCCAGGAAAGAACCGGGCAAGCCGATCATCGTGCCGACGCCGTCGCGCTGCGAATTGACGATATCTGTCAGATTCAGCGAGCCGACGCAGAGCAGAACGGTGACGATGACGAAACCGATCGACACTTCGTAGGAGACCATCTGCGCGGCGGAGCGCAGCGCGCCGAGGAACGGATACTTCGAGTTCGAAGCCCAGCCGCCCATGATGATGCCGTACACTTCGAGCGAGGAGATCGCGAAGATGTAGAGGATTCCGACATTGATGTTGGCGATCACCCAGCCTTCGTTCAGCGGAACGACCGCCCAGGTGGCAAGCGCCAGCGTCACGGAGACGAGCGGCGCGAGAAGGAAGATCACCTTGTTGGCCGTCGCCGGGATCACCGGCTCCTTGAAGACGAACTTCAAGAGGTCGGCGAAGGACTGGAAGAGACCCCAGGGGCCGACGACGTTCGGGCCGCGGCGCAGTTGCACGGCCGCCCAGATCTTGCGGTCGGCCAGAAGCACGTAGGCGATGAAGACCAGGAGCGCGACGAGCAGCAGCAGCGACTGCGCCACCATGATCACGCCGGGCCAGACATAGGTCGAAATGAAAGCGTCCATTACCGTCTATTCCTTCGCGCTCATTCCGCCGCGGCTTTGAAATTGTTGCGGGCAAGCGCCGAGCATTCGGCCATGACCGCGGAGGCGCGCGCTATCGGGTTCGTCAAATAGAAGTCTTTGATCGGAGACGCAAACCCGGAATTCGCCATCGTCCCGCCTTTTTTCGCAAGTGCGGAAAGATCAGCGGTTTCACCCGCCGCAATCTCGTCGATCGCAGCGAAATGCGGGTAGGCCTCGTAGAGCTTCGCCCGGAGCTGGACGAGCGAATCGAAAGGCAGTTTCTTGCCGAGCACGTCGGAAAGCGCGCGCAGGATCGCCCAGTCCTCGCGGGCGTCGCCCGGCGCAAAACCAGCGCGGTTGCCCATCTGGACGCGGCCTTCGGTGTTGACCCACGTACCGGATTTTTCGGTGTAGGTCGCGCCCGGCAGGATGACGTCGGCGACATGCGCCGCATTGTCGCCGTGCGAGCCGATATAGACGGTGAAGGCGGTCTTGCCGGCAAAGTTCATTTCGTCCGCGCCGAGCAGGAACACGACGTCCGTGCCGGTGAGCATGTCGGCCGCCGTCTTGCCCCCCTCGCCCGGCACGAAGCCGAGGTCGAGGCCGCCGACGCGCGCGGCTGCGGTGTGGAGAACGGCAAGACCGTTCCAGTCCGCCTTCACCGCACCGACCTTCTCCGCCAGCGCGGAGACGGCCGAGAGGACGGCGAGGCCGTCGGGACGCGACAGCGCGCCCTGGCCGACGATGATCATCGGGCGCTCGGCCTTCTTCAGCTTGGCGGCGAACTTGACCGAACCGTCGATAAGGCCGGAGAGCGTCTCCGTGCCGGCGCCCAGATAGTCGTAGCCGTAGCGCAGCTCGCCCTGTTCGCCGATCACGCCGATCGGGAAATTGTCCATGCGCCAGCGCTTGCGGATGCGGGCATTGAGCACGGCGGCTTCAAGGCGCGGATTGGCGCCGACGATGAGCAGCGCGTCGGCCTGTTCGATGCCTTCGATGGTGGGATTGAACAGGTAGCTGGCGCGGCCGAGCGACGGATCGAGCTGCGAACCATCCTGGCGGCAGTCGATATTGGTCGAGCCGAGCGCGGTCATCAGTTCGCGCAGGGCGTACATCTCTTCAACCGAGGCGAGGTCGCCGGCGATGGCGCCGATACGGTCTCCCGAGGTGCCGGAAACGGCGGCCTTGACGGCGCCGAAAGCGTCGGCCCAGGTGGCAGGCTGCAGACGGCCGTCCTTGCGGACGTACGGGCGGTCGAGACGCTGGGTCTTCAGGCCATCCCAGATGAAGCGGGTCTTGTCGGAGATCCACTCTTCGTTGATCTCTTCATTGACGCGCGGCAGGATGCGCATGACTTCGCGGCCGCGGGTATCGACGCGGATCGCCGAGCCGACGGCGTCCATGACGTCGATCGATTCGGTCTTGTTCAGTTCCCACGGACGGGCCGTGAAGGCGAAGGGCTTGGAGGTCAGCGCGCCGACCGGGCAGAGGTCGACCACGTTGCCCTGGAGCTCGGAGGTCATCGCCTGTTCGAGATAGGTGGTGATCTCGGCGTCTTCACCGCGGCCGATCAGGCCGAGCTCGGTGATGCCGGCGACTTCCGTCGTGAAACGAACGCAGCGCGTGCAGTGGATGCAGCGGTTCATGATCGTCTTCACGAGCGGGCCGATATACTTGTCCTCGACCGCGCGCTTGTTTTCCTGGTAGCGCGAACTGTCGATGCCGAAGGCCATCGCCTGGTCCTGCAGGTCGCATTCGCCACCCTGGTCGCAGATCGGGCAATCCAGCGGATGGTTGATGAGCAGGAACTCCATCACGCCTTCGCGCGCCTTCTTGACCATCGGCGTGGTCGTGAAGACTTCCGGCGCTTCGCCGTTCGGGCCGGGACGCAGGTCCCGCACGCTCATGGCGCAGGAAGCCGCCGGCTTCGGCGGGCCACCCTTCACCTCGACGAGGCACATGCGGCAGTTGCCGGCAACCGACAGCCGCTCGTGGAAACAGAAGCGCGGAACCTCGGCGCCGGCCTCCTCGCACGCCTGAAGCAGCGTGAAGTGATCCGGGACTTCGATTTCTTTTCCGTCGACTTTCAGCTTTGCCATATCTCAATCCCGCTTTTGACCCGGGAAAATCCCGCGTCGCGCCAGCGCCATTCTCTCCGGCGTCCGCTCGGGGCTTTCGCCCGTCCCGTACGCCCTTGTTCCATCTGCCGGGTCCGGCGGGGATTACCCCCTGCCCTTCGCCAGCGCCTTTGCCTGCTCCACCCAGCCGTCGCGGGCGATACGCCCCGCGAAACCGAGTTCGGCTTCGATCCTTGCGACACCGGCAGGCGTGAGGCCCGCGATGTCGGCATACCGCCGGAAGCCCATGCCGTTCAGCACCTGCTCCAGCTTCGGCCCAATCCCCGAAATCGCTTTCAGGTCGTCAGCCTTGGCGGCCTTTGCCGTCGGCGCCTTGCGCGCCGGCCGGACTTCCACCGTCTTCGGCGTCGCACTCTTCTCGCGCGCCACCTTCACCGTCTTCGCCACAGCGGGCTTTTCCGCCTTCGGCACCACGGTCAGCACCGGCTTCGCCTTGACCGGTTCGACCGGCTGGGGCTCCGCTTTCGCCTCCGCCAGCGCCGCGGCTTCGTCGAGCGCCACCTTCGCCCGCTCCGCCGCGCTCTGCATCAGGCCGAGCATTGCGCCTGCCATCTGGCCTGCAATGCCGAAACCGATCGCGGTCGTCGCGGCGATTGCCGCCACCGGGTGGGCCATCAGCGGGTGCAGCGGCACATCCGGCATTTCCTTCAGCCACGGTGCGAGCCCGAAAGGGTCACCGCCGCCGGCTTCCGCCGGCTGAACTCTGGTTGCATTCGCATCCTGTCCTGCCGGCGTCTTCATCTTCTTACTCCGCCGCTTCCAGCACGGCGCCATGCGCCATGGCGTTGGCCGTGTACTGATCGATGCGCGCCTCGATTTCCGGGCGGAAATTGCGGATGAGGCCCTGGATCGGCCAGGCCGCCGCATCGCCGAGGGCGCAGATCGTGTGGCCCTCGATCTGCTTCGTCACGTCGAACAGCATGTCGATTTCGCGCTTCTGCGCATTGCCCGTGACCATGCGCTTCATGACGCGCATCATCCAGCCGGTGCCTTCGCGGCACGGCGTGCACTGCCCGCAGCTCTCGTGCTTGAAGAAGGCCGAGATGCGCCAGATCGCCTTGATGATGTCCGTCGAGCGGTCCATGACGATCATGCCGCCGGTGCCGAAGGAGGATTTCACCTCGCGCAGGCCGTCGAAGTCGAGCGTCACGTTCATCATGTCCTCGGCCTTGACGACCGGGCAGGATGCGCCGCCGGGAATGACGGCAAGCAGGTTGTCCCAGCCGCCGCGAATACCGCCGCCGTGCTTTTCGACCATCTCCTTGAAGGAGATGCCCATGGCCTCCTCGACCGTGCAGGGACGGTTGACGTGGCCGGACATCATGAACAGCTTGGTGCCGACATTGTTCGGGCGACCGAACGAGGAGAACCAGCTGGCGCCGCGGCGCAGGATGGTCGGCGTCACGGCGATGGATTCGACGTTGTTGACCGTCGTCGGGCAGCCATAGAGGCCCATATTCGCCGGGAACGGCGGCTTCAGGCGCGGCTGGCCCTTCTTGCCTTCGAGGCTTTCGAGCAGCGCGGTCTCTTCGCCGCAGATATAGGCGCCGGCGCCGTGGTGAACGTAGATGTCGATGTCGTAACCGAGCTTGTTGTTCTTGCCGAGAAGGCCGGCGTCATAGCACTCGTCGATCGCCGCCTGCAGCGCCTCGCGCTCGCGGATGAACTCGCCACGCACATAGATATAGGCGGCGTTGGCGCCCATGGCGAAGGAGGCGATGACACAGCCTTCGATCAGCGTGTGCGGATCGTGGCGCAGGATGTCTCGGTCCTTGCAGGTGCCGGGCTCGGATTCGTCGGCGTTGACGACGAGGTAGTGCGGACGGCCGTCGGATTCCTTCGGCATGAAGGACCACTTGAGGCCCGTCGGGAAGCCGGCGCCGCCGCGGCCGCGCAGGCCCGAAGCCTTGACCTCGTTGATGATCCAGTCGCGGCCCTTTTCGAGCAGCTGCTTCGTGCCGTCCCAATGCCCCCGGGCCATGGCGCCTTTCAGCGACTTGTCCTTGGTGCCGTAGATATTGGTGAAGATACGATCCTGGTCCTTAAGCATGGTTCTTACCCGCCATTTTCCGTGGCATTGCCCGCGCCGAAGACGCGTCTGGCAATGAATTGAAACGCTACGCCGCCGGCAACCGCACTGCCCGCCGCCTTCAGCAGCAGCAGCGCGACGGCGCCCATGTCGGTGGTCTGCAGTCCGTCCTTGAACGCGGTCTGCTCACCGACTTCCACTCCCAGGACCTCGGAAGGCGCCAGGAATGTCGAATAGACAAAGTAGCCGAACCCGACAAGCGCACCTGCCAGATAGGCCGGCGACTTGAACGGATTGGTGCGGACGGCATGAAGGTCGTCCAGCGACTTGCGGAACTTGTTGGCCACCCAGTAGAAGAACAGGCCGGCCAGCAGCGATGTCAGAACGACGGAAAACGGATCCGTCCTGCCGCTCATCACCACGTTGAAATAGGCCGCAAACAGCGCCATGCCGACGCCCACGGCTTTTGGCCAGTGCTTCTCGATGAAGACGACCGTCGGGTTGGCCGCGCGCGGCTCGTCCGCACGCACCATCACACGGCTACGATCGCCCGACACCTGGTGCGGACTGGCGGCCTGCGGCAGACGCACGGACGCCGTCGGGGTTTTAGCCCCGACACCGGTCTCCATGCCCTTCTTGCCGAATGTCGCCATCGGTTCCCTGCCTTACCGCGGCTTCTTGCCGAAGACGCGGATGTATTCCGCTTCGCCGCCCTTGGCGAGCGCCTTGGCCTGCTTGACCCAGTCGTCGCGCTCGATGCGGCCCTTGAAATTGAGATAGGAATCGACCCACTCGCGCTCCGCCTTCTTCCAGGCCGCGACCTGCGCGAAGGTGAAGATGCCGAGCTCGTGGAGAATACCCTCGATCTTCGGGCCGACGCCCGAGACGAGCTTGAGGTCGTCAGGCGTTTCCGGGCGGGCAATGCCGGCCGGACGGTTCTTGTCTTCCAGCGATGGCTTGCCGACGGCGGCCGCGACCGGCTGCTTGGCGGCGGCATCGCCACCTTCGGCGCGCGTGTCGCCGGTCGCCTTGGTGTTGGCAGCGGCTTCCGCCTTGGCGTTTGCCGGCGTCTTCAGCTTGGGATCGGTCTCGACGGCATCCGTCTTCGGCTTTGCGGCATTCGACGGGGGAACGCTGACGCTTTCCTCCTCGGTCTTCTTGGCGCGGGCCGGGGCCTTCTTTGCGGCCGCTTCCGGTTCGTTGAGGCTGGTGAGGCCACCGACCGGGGCGGAGAAGATGCGATCGACCTGCGGGCCGGTCTCGACCGTCGAGCCCTTGCCGGCATCGAAACGGTCGATGATGTGCTCAAGCTGCGTCGCCGTCAGGTCTTCATAGCTGTCCTTGAAGATCATGATCATCGGCGCGTTGACGCAGGCGCCCTGACACTCGACCTCTTCCCAGGAAAGCGTGCCCGTCTCGTTAAGATGGAAGGGCTCGGGATGGATGCGCTTCTTGCAGACGTTGATGAGGTCTTCCGCGCCGCGCAACATGCAGGGCGTCGTGCCGCAGACCTGGACATGGGCGCGCGTACCGACCGGCAGCAGCTGGAACTGGGTGTAGAAGGTCGCGACCTCGAGCACACGGATATAGGCCATGTCGAGCATGTCGGCGACGGATTCGATCGCCGCCTTGGTGACCCAGCCGTCCTGTTCCTGCGCCCGCATCAGGAGCGGAATGACCGCCGATTGCTGGCGGCCCTTCGGATACTTGTTGATCGTTGCCTTGGCCCAGGTCGCATTCTCCTTGGTAAAGGCGAAGCTCGCGGGCTGGACATTGTCATCGGCTAGTCGACGAACGGACATTCTGTAACGCCTTGTCTCAGTTAATCTGCCGGCACTGCGTTTGCGTCGTGTTGACGAATTCGCAGGCGTAGGCCGACGTGTCTTTCTGCATGAATACGACGTAGCGGCTGCCGTTCGGCGCCGCCGCCTTGATCTCGTAGCCCTGGCTTGCCAGCTGGCCCATGGAGGCGCTGGACGCACCGACCTGCACCTCCTCCTGCGCGCCGGCGACAGCGGCGCTTCCCAGGAAGATCAGTGTGGCAAGGGCTAGTTTCGGCATCAGCGATCGACCTCGCCGAACACGATGTCGAGGGAGCCGAGGATCGCCGAGACATCGGCGAGCTGGTGGCCGCGACAGATGAAGTCCATCGCCTGAAGATGGGCGTAGCCCGGTGCGCGGATCTTGCAACGGTACGGCTTGTTGGTGCCGTCGGCGACGACGTAGACCCCGAATTCGCCCTTCGGCGCCTCGACGGCCGCATACACTTCGCCGGCAGGCACATGGTAGCCTTCCGTATAGAGCTTGAAGTGGTGGATAAGCGCTTCCATCGAGCGCTTCATCTGGCCGCGCTTCGGCGGCACCATTTTGCCGTCGATCGAGGAGACCGGGCCGACCTTGGCATCGCCCAGAAGGCGATTGACACACTGGCGCATGATCTTGGCCGCTTCGCGCATCTCGATCATGCGGATGACATAACGGTCGTAGCAGTCGCCGTTCTTGCCGATTGGGATATCGAAATCGAGGTCGGAATAGCACTCATAGGGCTGCGAGCGGCGCAGGTCCCAGGCCGCGCCCGAGCCGCGTACCATGACGCCCGAAAAGCCCCAGGCCCAGCAGTCTTCCAGCTTCACAACGCCGATATCGACGTTGCGCTGCTTGAAGATGCGGTTGCCGGTCAGAAGCTCGTCGATGTCGTCGACGGTCTTCAGGAACGGGTCGATCCACTTGCCGATGTCTTCCACCAGCTCGTGCGGCAGGTCCTGGTGCACGCCGCCGGGACGAATATAAGCCGAGTGCATGCGCGCACCACAGGCCCGCTCATAGAACACCATCAGCTTCTCGCGCTCTTCGAAGCCCCAGAGCGGCGGCGTCAGCGCGCCGACATCCATGGCCTGCGTCGTGACGTTGAGGAGATGCGAGAGGATGCGGCCGATTTCGGAATAGAGCACGCGGATCAGCTGGCCGCGGATCGGAACCTCGGTGCCCGTCAGCTTTTCGACGGCGAGCGCGAAGGCATGCTCCTGGTTCATCGGCGCCACATAGTCGAGGCGGTCGAAATAGGGCACGGCCTGAAGATAGGTCTTCGTCTCGATCAGCTTCTCGGTGCCACGATGCAGCAGGCCGATATGCGGATCGACGCGCTCGACGATTTCGCCGTCGAGTTCGAGCACGAGGCGGAGAACCCCGTGCGCCGCGGGATGCTGGGGCCCGAAGTTGATGTTAAAGTTACGAACGTTGTGCTCGTTCATGCCGCTTGCTCCAGAAGCCGGCGCCCAATCGGGTCGCCTGACCCAAAATCAGTTCGTCTTCGCCTTCTCGTCACCCGGCAGCACGTAATCCGTGCCCTCCCAGGGAGAGAGGAAGTCGAAGTTGCGGAATTCCTGCTTCAGTTCGACAGGTTCGTACACGACGCGCTTGACCTCGTCGTCGTAACGCACTTCCACGAAGCCGGTCGTCGGGAAGTCCTTGCGCAGCGGGTGCCCCTCGAAGCCGTAGTCGGTGAGGATGCGGCGCAGGTCCGGATGGCCGGTGAAGAGAATGCCGTACATGTCATAGGCTTCGCGCTCGAACCAGTCCGCGCCCGGATAGACCGGGAAAGCAGAGGGCACAGGCACGTCCTCGCCCGTTGCGACCTTGATGCGCACGCGAAGATTCTGGCGCGGCGACAGGAGGTGGTAGACCACGTCGAAACGCTCGGCGCGGGCCGGCCAGTCGACACCGCAGATATCGATAAGATTGACGAACCCGCACTGCACGTCGTCGCGCAGGAAAGTCAGAAGATCGAGGATGCGCGCACCGTCCGTCTTCAGGGTGAGTTCGCCATAGGCGATGTCGGCGGAGGCGACGAGATTGCCTGCCGCTTCGCCGATATGGGAGGAAAGCTCCTGGAGGGCTTCGCTCATGTCTAAAGTCCCCTGCCCTTAACGCTCGATCGTACCGGTCCGGCGGATCTTCTTCTGCAGCAGGAGCACACCGTAAAGGAGCGCTTCCGCCGTGGGAGGACAGCCTGGTACATAGATGTCGACCGGCACCACACGGTCACAGCCGCGCACCACCGAATAGGAATAGTGATAGTAGCCGCCGCCGTTGGCGCAGGAGCCCATCGAGATGACGTAACGCGGCTCGGGCATCTGGTCGTAGACCTTGCGGAGCGCAGGCGCCATCTTGTTGGTCAGCGTACCGGCGACGATCATGACGTCGGACTGGCGCGGCGAGGCGCGCGGCGCAAAGCCGAAACGCTCGACGTCGTAGCGCGGCATCGACAGCTGCATCATTTCAACGGCGCAGCATGCAAGGCCGAAGGTCATCCACATCAGCGAGCCGGTACGGGCCCAGGTGATGAGTTCATCCGTCGAGGTGACGAGGAAGCCCTTGTCGGCGAGCTCGTTGTTGATCTCGCCGAAGAAGGCGTCGTTGCTGCCAATGGGCTTGCCGGTGTTGGGATCGATGATCCCCTTGGCCTGCGGCGCAACAAGCGTCGTGTTGGTGTGGGCTACTCCCATTCGAGCGCTCCCTTCTTCCATTCGTAGATAAAGCCGATGGTCAGCACACCGAGGAAGATCATCATCGACCAGAAGCCGAACCAGCCCATGTCGCCGAAGGAGACGGCCCAGGGAAAGAGGAAGGCCACTTCGAGGTCGAAGATGATGAAGAGGATCGACACCAGATAGAAGCGGATATCGAATTTCATGCGCGCATCGTCAAACGCATTGAAGCCGCACTCGTAAGCGGAGAGCTTTTCCGAATCGGGGGCCTTGTATGCGACGGCAAACGGCGCGACCAGCAGTGCAATGCCGATCACGAGCGCGATACCGATGAAGATGGCGATCGGGATATAGGAACCGAGAAGTTCAGTCATTGGCGTCCATCCTGCCTGCTCGTGGCGCCGGAGAGACGCCTGTTGGTCCAAGACCTGCAAGCCGAGAAAGTATGTTGCAACGCCCCGTCGTTAGCGCAGTGAGCGCCCCCGCGCAAGGCTTTGTCCGGCTTTCGCCCCATTCATTGTGTTCTTTTCCGGGCGACCAGCAAATGCCTGCCGCAAAGCCATTTAAATCGTTACGATTTCACGACCGCCGCAATGCGGGACGTTTCGCCGCAGCTGCGAAGAAAAAAGTCTGATAAATCGCTCCTTCTACCGATTTACATTGAAATCGGGCAGCATGGACAGAGCCGCCGATCGGCCCTGCAAAGCGACACCCCCTCTCCCCCTTTTGCCCGGCCCTCTCTTTTCGGGGAGGCAGGATTCGCCGTCAGGCACCAAGGCAAATCATGGCGACTCACAACGGCGGCTCGAAACGAGCGAATCCGACGCCCGAGAAAGGGAGCCGCACGAATCCCGGCTACCGCGAAAACGAAACAGATTTGAAAAGGAGGACACGGCGAAGCGACGTGAGAAAAACGCTGCAATGCCTTGGAGAGAAAGAAGAATGGCGCGAGTGACGGGGCTCGAACCCGCGACCTCCGGCGTGACAGGCCGGCACTCTAACCGACTGAGCTACACCCGCGCATCTTATGGCCTTGCGGCCCCGCATGTTTCGTCCGGCCTTTCGAGTGGCGCGAGTGACGGGGCTCGAACCCGCGACCTCCGGCGTGACAGGCCGGCACTCTAACCGACTGAGCTACACCCGCATCCTCGAAAGCGTCCGGAAGGCGAACCATCCGTCCCGAGCGGCCTGCGCCGTTCGATGAGCGGCTAACTAAGGGGTTCGCCTTTGGGTGTCAAGCAGGTTTCACGACAAAAGAATGACGTGTCCGAAAATGTTTCCACAGCCTTGGGCATCTTCATGGTCGCATTCAAAAAAATGCAAAAACTTTGCGATTGCCTCTTGCGGTTTGATCCGGTTCCGCATAGATCACGGCCACCAACGCGGCGGGCGATTAGCTCAGTTGGTAGAGCGCCTCGTTTACACCGAGGATGTCGGGAGTTCGAGTCTCTCATCGCCCACCATTTCCCCCCAGAATTCAAATTTCCCCGAGAATTCAACGCGCTCCGCGCGGGGAAACGGTATTTCAAAGCTCCGCCTGCCCCTACCCCGCCTTTCCAAGGCTGCGCGTTTCCCTGCGCAGATCGCGGAGAATTGTCCTGCGGTGCGGCAGATTCCGATTGCAATCGGAACCCGAGCGACTAGTTGACTCAGGAAAGAGCGGCTTCACACGGAAAGTTCCGTCGATAATGTCCAGGTATCGGTAATCGGCCACGAGATCGGGCAGGACGCCACGCCATCCCGCGGATGGATTTTGGATTTTTGGCAGATGAGGGATTTTGCTTGAGCGGCAAGGTGGCGCCGGGACAGCGTTTTGGCAGCGAAACCGACGAACGCCCGGCGGCCTCCCGGGCGTTTTTGCGCCGGTTGCGGCTGTGGACGGGCCTCACCCTTTTCCTCTACGCCACGATGCACCTTCTCAATCAGGCCTTCGGCATTCGTTCGCTCGAGGCGATGGATATGGCGAGCCGGGTGCTTTTCCATCCTTGGCAGAGCCCGCTGGGACGGGTGCTGCTTTACGGCGGGCTCCTCATCCATGCGTCGCTCGGGCTGCGTGCGCTCTACCGGCGGCGCCATCTGCGTCTGCCTGCAGTCGATGCGGTGCAGCTGGTCTTCGGGCTGGCGATTCCGGCCGTCCTCTTCGCCCATGCCGGCGCAATCGCCTATCTGAAGGGCGTCTACGGCGCGCGAATCGATTTCGACAAGACCGTCTACACGCTTTGGGTCGCCAGCCCCGATGCCGGCCTGCCCCGCCAGTTCCTGCTGATCCTCGTCGTGTGGATCCACGGATGCCTCGGTGTACGCGCCTGGCTGCGCGGAAAACCCTGGTATCCGCGTTTCGTGCCGATCCTGATGTCGCTCGCCACCCTGCTGCCGGTGCTGGCGATCCTCGGCTTCATCAATGCCGGTCTCGATATGCGCGATCTCGCGGCCCAGGGCGCGGAGGCCCTGCGGCCCGGTCTTCTCGACCTGCCGGGTTCGCCGGCCGCGCTTGCGGCCGCCGAGGCCAATGCCGTCGCAAACCGCCTCACCATGGGCTATCTCGCGCTGCTCGCCGGCATCTTCATCCTGCGCATGGCGCGCGACTGGCATGCCACCCGGTTCGATTCGGTCCGGATCACCTATCCGGGCGGGCGCGTCGTCTCCGTTCCGGTCGGCTTCAGCGTGCTCGAGGCGAGCCGCTGGTCCGGCGTTCCGCATGCGTCCATCTGCGGCGGCCGGGGCCGCTGCTCGACCTGTCGTGTCGAGATCACCGCAGGCGGCGAAACGCTGCCGGCCCCGGCGGGTGACGAGCAGCGCCTGCTGCGGCGCATCGGAGCGCCGCCATCGGTGCGACTCGCCTGCCAGATTCGACCGGAACAGGACCTCACGGTCGTGCCGCTCGTGCATTCTGCCACCGCGGCCCAGCTGCCGAAGGGCCAGCTCGGACCGGTGACGGCCGCCCGGCGGGAGGCGGAAGTGGCAGCGCTCTTCGTCGACCTGCGCCAGTCCACGCGCCTTGCCGACGACCGCCTGCCCTACGATACCTTCTTCATCGTCGAACGCTACATCAAGGCCGTGTCCTCGGCGGTGCGGGCGAGCGGCGGTCACGTCATCAACATCGCCGGCGACGGCGTCATGAGCGTTTTCGGCACCGACGGGCCGACGCATGATGCCGCCCGCGACGCCTTTCGCGCGGCGTTGCGGCTGTGGGAGGGGATCGACGCCCTGAACGAGGAGCTGCGACAGGAACTGAGCGAGCCGCTGCGCATCGGCATCGGGCTGCATGTCGGGGTCGCGGTTGTCGGAACGGAATGGACGGGCGGCCTCGAAGGCACTCCCTTCCTCGGCGATACCGGCAATGTCGCCGCGCGCCTCGAGGCTCAGACCAAACAGCTCGGCGCCACCCTGATCGCCTCGAAGGAGGCGGTCCTGATGGCGGCGGGCGTACCGAACGACCTCACCTTCGCCCCCGTTATGCTGGTCGGAAAACAGGAGCCGATAGAGGTCCTTTGTTTTCGCGACAGCGACGCGCTTCGCCAGCTCGTCGGCGCCGCCGCTTCCGGCTAACGCGCCGCGGCATTGCCACCACATCCTCCGCCACTGTCCTTTCGGCCGCGTTCCCATGCGTGCTGGACAACCGCTTGACAGCCGCCATCAAAAATAAGAACATAAAGAGAACAAATGGAGGTGCCGATGCAAAGCGATGCCGTTGAACGCGCCCTGGCCGAAGTTGCCGCCTGCCGGGCCCTGCGCGAAAAGCAGCAGGCTCACAGGGCGGAATTCCAGCGCAAGCTGGAGGCGGTCGCCAAGCCTCTCTATGTGCTGAAGTCCAAGGCGCAGCTGGAGCTGCGGCTGCAATGATGCATGTTATGAGACGACCGGGCGGCATCGTGCGCGAAGAGGCCGCCGAAATCCTCGCCCTTCACAACGGCAATGCGCTGGAGGCCCTGCGCACATTGATTGCCGAACGGGACGCCGTCGAGGAACGGCTTGCCGTCGCAACGCTTATCATGCGCCGGCAATGGGAGGCGGACGATCAGCGATGATGCCCGACAGATCGCTCAGGAAGGCGATCAGATCCGGCGCTTGCGCTGGACATCGGGAGGCAAGCAGACCCGGATGTTTGTCCGACAGGTGACGGTGGACGTTCCCCGACACCACGCGCCAGGACAAACAACCTAGCGCGTCGCAAGCAGCGCCACGTAAGCAATGACCGTCATCAGCAGCCCGCGGAAGGCGAAGCCGACAAAGCGGTACTTGTCGCGGGCGATGGAGGCCATCGCATCGGCATTCTGCATGTATTGTTCGAAGAGATAGCCGACATCACGGTCATGCGCCGCCTTGCGGAAACCCTCGCGGTGATGCGGCCAGGCCCCCCAGAACAGCGATGTCGCCTTGTCGACCCGGCGTGGCAGCACGACGAGGATTGCCGAGACGATGGAGAAGATCAGCGCGAAGGCAAGCAGGCCGGAAAGGGCGATCGCCGTGAGGTTGCCTTCCGCATAGCGCGACCAGGTGAAGACAGCGCGGCTTTCGGTGGAGGTAACCAGCAGCGCGAGCATGAAGGTGAAGATATAGGCAGCCTTCTGGTCGGAAATCTTCACCTGATCATAGAAGACGTCGTTGATGCGGCGGATATGGTCGAAATGCTCGAGCGCAATGCCCTGCGTGCCGTCAAGGGCCCGCTCGAGGATGGTCTGCCGCGTTTCCAAAGCCGTCATGTCGCGTCTGCCCCTGCTGCGCTTGTCCCGTGATAGCCGAGTGCCTTGAGAAAGCAACGGCCGCCCCTCCACACCGCTTGACTTTTTCAGGGCGATGTCGAGTTCTGGTTGCATGCTGAACCTCGCCCCGCCCCCCGGTCCGCCGACCCCAGCTGCCTTGCGGCGCGCCAACCGGAGCCACCCATGAGCGCGGCGCTGCGCCTTCCTCACCGCTGGTCGCGCCGCACCCGGCGGCTTGCCGTTCTGGCCCTTGCGGTCATCACGCTCGTCTCTGCCCTGACACAGCTGCCGGCCTGGTCGCTCGCGGACCTGCGCGCCTTCGATTATCTCTCCACCGTCGACGATCCGCGCCCGCCGGCCGGCGGACCGGTGGTCGTCGCGATCGACGAGCCGTCGCTGGCGGAAATCAATGCGCAATGGCCCTGGCCGCGCGAACTGCACGGCCGGCTGGTCGAAAGCCTGCGCAAGGCCGGCGCCACGGCGATCGGCCTCGACATCATCTTCGCAGAGCCGTCCAACCCGGCCTCCGATGCCGCCTTTGCCGCAACGCTCGGCCCCGATGTCGTTCTGGCCGGCGACGAAAGCGTCATCGTCACGCCGCAGGCCGAGCAGCTTCTGCGCACGACGCCGCTGCCGGCATTCACCGAGGCCGGCGCGGTGACCGGTATCGCCGCGATCACGCTCGGCGGTGACGGCGTCTTCCGCGACCTGCCGCGCTACGAGGATGGCTTTGCGCTTGCGCTGGCCCGCATTGCGGGCACGCCGGCAGTCTCGCCAGAGGGCAAGCTCCTGCAATCCTACGGCCCCGCGCGCAGCTACCCGACGGTCTCCTACTATCAGGCACTCGATCCGGACAACATGCTGCCGAAGGATACGTTCAGGGGCCGCGTGGTGGTGGTCGGCCTCAGCCTACAGAATGCGCCGGTCATCAATTCCGGCGGTGCGGACGCCTTCGCCACGCCCTATACCGTCCATACCGGCCGGCTGGTGGCGGGGGCCGAAATCCAGGCGACGATCCTCGACAATCTCACCGCCGGCGCGGCGATCACCCGCGCCGGCACGCCGCTCGCCATCACCGCCGTCGCGCTCGCCGCCCTGCTTTCGGCGGCGATCGTGCGGCGCGCGACAAGGTGGCAGACGGTCGTGCTCAGCGTCCTCGCAAGCGCCGGCCTCGCTCTCCTCAGCTTCGCGTTCATGCGCGAGGCCAACCTTTTCGTTTCACCCATCGGCCCGACCATTGCGCTTCTCATGGTCGCAGCCGGCCAGACGGCGCTCGACTATGCCGAAGAGCGGCGCCAGCGCCGCGAGATCGTGCGCGCCTTCTCGCAATATCTCTCGCCCGCCCTCGTCGAGCGCCTCGCACGCGACCCCTCGCAGCTGAAGCTCGGCGGCGAGCGGCGCACGCTCTCCATCCTGTTTTGCGACGTGCGCGGCTTCACCACCATCGCCGAAACGATGAAGGACGATCCGGAGCAGCTGACGACGCTGATCAACCGGCTGCTGACCCCCCTGTCCGACATCGTGCTCAAGCACGGCGGAACGATCGACAAATATATCGGCGACTGTGTGATGGCCTTCTGGAACGCGCCGCTCGACGACGAAAACCATGCCCGGCATGCCGTGGCCGCCGCGCTCGACATGCTCGACGTGATGGCGATGCTGAATGCGAAACTCCAGGCGGAGGCGGCGGCGAGCGGAAACACCCATCATGCGCTGCGCATCGGCATCGGCATCAACACCGGCGAATGCGTGGTCGGCAACATGGGCTCCTCGCAGCGCTTCGACTATTCGGTGCTCGGCGATGCGGTAAACCTCGCCTCGCGTCTCGAAGGCGCCTCCAAGGCCTATGGCGTGCCGCTGCTTATCGGCGAAAGCACGGCCAGGCTGGCGTCGGCGGATTTCGCGGTGCTCGAACTCGACCGGATCACCGTCAAGGGCCGCAGCCTCGCTGCCCCCGTCTTCACCGCAATCCGCATCCTGCCGGACGCGGCGAAGGCACTGCATGCCCGTTTTGTCGAAGAGAAATATGCCGGGCGGCTCGCCGCTGACGATGCGGCCTTCGATACGCTGATCGAAGCCGCCCCGACGCTGGCACCGTACTATGCCACCGTGCGGGCCGAACACGCGACCGGCGGAGCGTAGGCCTCAAGCGCCCTGCTTGGGGTGCGAAGGGGCGAATTCGGCGACGAGCTCGTGTTTCTCGCCGGGATAGGTCAGCCGCACATGGGTGACATAAAGGCCGCCGCTCCAGGTGCGCCGCTCCACGACGAGGCAGGGCGTTCCGGGCGCGATCGCCAGAAGCTCGGCGGCGCGGGCATCGGCCCCGACCGCGCGGATGCGGTGTTCGGCGGCGCTCCAGGGCACGCGGCTGATCAGCCAGGCGCCGGGCGCGATGTCGTCAAAGCTTTCCTCGGCCGCTTCCGGCACGGCTTCGAGATTGATCAGGCGGTCTTCCAGGCAGAAGGGCTGGGCGCCGGCGAAATGCAGGGCGGAAATGTCCGTCAGGCGGGCTGATTCGGAAAGCTCCATCAGCCGCCGGTCGGCGGCCCTCGCCGCGCGGTTAACCCGTGTGCGCCGCTCGTAGCGATACGGCAGGCCGAGCGATTCGACCTCCAGGCGGATGTCGTGGATCTCGAGCACCGCGGATTGGGCATGCGGGTGGGTGACGTAGCTGCCGGATTTGCGCCGGCGCTCGATCAGGCCGCGCTTGACGAGCTCGGTGATCGCCTTGTTCACCGTCATTCGCGAGCACTGGTATTGCTCGGTCAATTCGTGCTCGAAGGGGATGCGGTGGCCCGGCGGCCATTCGCCCGAAAGGATCCTGCCCTCCACATCCTCCAGGATGCGGCGGTGCAGCGACGGCTCCTTGGCCTCGGGCTGCCTGTTGTCCTCGACGGTGGAAATGGTCGCCTCCGCGCTTGCCGGGCGCAGATTCGCCCGGTCGGGAAAAGTCATAAGAAAGGCGGGGGCGCCTTTCAATACGTCGTCAGGCCTCGGCCAGCGCCCGCATGGTGGCCGTGAAGCGCCGCCCGACCGCCTCGCGTGCCACATGGCGGCCGCCCTCGACCTGCCGGCAGCCGTTCACCCAGACGCAATCGACCGTCGCACCATTGGCGAAGATCCAGCCGTCGAGCAGCGCATCGCCCGCAAGATCGAGACCATGCCGTGCCTTGAGGCTGACGAAATCGGCGGCACGCCCGGCCGAAAGGCCCGATTCGGCACCGAGCGCCGCCGCGCCGCCAAGCAGCGCGCCGTCGAAGAGCGCCCGGCCCGTCGAACCGCCGGGGGCGGCCAGCACGTTGCGGGCGCGGTGGGCGAGACGCTGCGAGTATTCGAGCTGGCGCAATTCGTCCGGCAGGCCGATCAGCACGTTGGAATCCGAGCCGACGCCGAAGCGGCCGCCA
This sequence comes from Shinella sp. 838, assembly GCF_029623935.1. NCBI lineage: Bacteria > Pseudomonadati > Pseudomonadota > Alphaproteobacteria > Hyphomicrobiales > Rhizobiaceae > Shinella > Shinella sp. 838. The sequence continues at coordinate 678,376 of NZ_JARSBQ010000002.1, read as the reverse complement.
TGAGCCATAAAATCCGGTGCCGGGAAGGTGCCGTCGCCGAGATTGGCCTCCGTCACCGGGCAGAGGCCGGCGATCGCCCCGGTCTTCGCCATGCCGCGCGTTTCGGCCTCCGTCATGTGCGTCGCGTGGATGAAGCACCAGCGGCCGTCGACCGCCTGGTTGTCGAGTAACCACTCCACCGGACGGCGGCCGGACCAGGCAATGCTGTCCTCGACTTCCTTGACCTGCTCGGAAATATGGATGTGGACCGGCGCATCGCCGGCCATGGCCACGACGTCGGCAAGCTCGTCCGGCGTGACGGCGCGCAGGCTGTGCGGGGCGACGCCGGTGATGCCGGCGGGCAGCGTATCGGTCAGCGCGCGGCAGCGCTCCAGCACTGCGCCATAGGACCGCCGGTCGTTGATGAAGCGGCGCTGGCCCTCGCCCGGCGCGGTGCCGCCGAAGCCGGCATGGGCGTAGAAGACGGGCAGCAGCGTCAGCGCGATGCCGGTCTCGGACGCCGCTGCGGCGATGCGCACGGCCATTTCGGCGATATCGGCATAATGCCCGCCATCCTTGTCATGGTGCAGGTAATGGAACTCGCCGACGCGTGTATAACCAGCCTCCAGCATCTCGACATAGAGCTGGCCGGCGACCGCTTCCACATCGTCGGGCGTCATGGCGAGCGCGAAGCGGTACATGACGTTGCGCCAGCTCCAGAACGAATCGCTGCCCGGCCCACGGGTTTCCGCCAGTCCTGCCATACCGCGCTGGAAGGCGTGGCTGTGCAGGTTCGGCATGCCGGCGACGATGGTGTCGTGGCGCTCGTCGCCCGGCGCCGGCGCGGCACCGGTTTCGAGCGTCGCGATGCGGCCGTCCACGATGCCCATACGAACATCCCTCGCCCAGCCGCCCGTAAGCAGCGCCTGCCTTGCATGAATGACGGCCATGGCCCGTTCCTTCTCCCGATGGTGCATCCTGGCGCCGCGCCGGCAAATTGGCTCTTGCGCCCCTCATAATTATGTATATACATTATATTCATCACAGGGAAGAGGCAATCACGATGACGACACCGGAAAAGGACGGTCCCCGAGTCTGGCGCAATGCCCGGCTCGCGACGCTCAAGGAGAGCCTGCCGGACCTTGGTATCGTCGAAAACGGCGCGATCGCCGTCCGCGACGGCCGCATCGCCTTTGCCGGCCCCGAGGCCGAGCTTCCCGCAGAATTCTCCGCCGCGGAGGCCATCGACTGCGAGGGCCGCTGGATCACGCCGGGCCTCATCGACTGCCATACCCATCTCGTGCATGCCGGCGACCGCGCCCATGAATTCGAGCTGCGCCTTGCCGGCGCCTCCTATGAGGAGATCGCCCGGGCCGGCGGCGGCATCGTCTCCTCCGTCAAGGCGCTGCGCGCGGCGAGCGAGGACGAGCTGGTACGCCAGACCCTGCCCCGCCTCGACGCCCTGATCGCCGAGGGCGTGACGACGGTCGAACTGAAATCCGGTTACGGCCTCGATACCGAGAACGAAGTGAAATCCCTGCGTGCTGCACGGCGCATCGCGGAGATGCGCGACGTCACCGTGCGCACCACCTTTCTCGGCGCCCACGCGCTGCCGCCGGAAATGAACGGCGACAAGACGGCTTATATCGACAAGGTCGTCGGCGAGATGCTGCCGGCCGTCGCGGCCGAAGGGCTTGCCGACGCCGTTGACGGCTTCTGCGAGGGCATCGCCTTCTCGGCGGAGGAAATGGCAAAGGTCTTCGACGCTGCGAAGGCGCATGGCCTGCCCGTAAAGCTGCACGCCGACCAGCTTTCCAACCTCCACGGCGCGGAAATGGCCGCCCGCTACGGCGCGCTGTCGGCCGACCACCTCGAATACACCGACGATGCTGGCGCGGCTGCCATGGCCAAAGCCGGCACCGTCGCCGTCATCCTGCCGGGCGCCTTCTACTTCATCCGCGAGACGAAGAAGCCGCCGGTCGATCTCTTCCGCAAGCACGGTGTCCGGATGGCTGTTGCGACCGATGCCAATCCCGGCACCTCGCCGCTGACCTCGCTGCTTCTTACCATGAACATGGCCGCGACCCTCTTCGGCATGACCGTCACGGAATGCATTGCCGGCACGACGCGCGAGGCCGCCCGCGCCCTCGGCCTCGTCGACGAGGTGGGAACGCTCGAGGCCGGGAAATGGGCCGATTTCGTCCTCTGGGACATCGGCCGGCCGGCGGAACTGGTCTACCGCATGGGGTTCAACCCCCTGCATGCCCGTATCCGCAGCGGACACTGATCCATTCAACAGGCAGCACAAGGCTGCATCGGGAACTGCACCATGACGATCACGCTCCATCCGGGCTCCGTGCCCCTCAAGACCCTTGAAACCCTCTACTGGACCGGCGAAGCCACCCGGCTCGACGCGTCCTTCGACGCGGGCATCGAGAAGGCCGCCGCGCGCATCGCGGAAATCGCCGGCGGCGACGAGCCGGTCTACGGCATCAATACCGGCTTCGGCAAACTCGCCTCCATCAAGATCGCGCCGGCCGATGTCGCGACCCTCCAGCGCAACCTGATCCTGTCGCATTGCTGCGGCGTCGGCAAACCGCTCGCCGAAAACATCGTGCGCCTCATCATGGCACTGAAGCTGATCTCGCTCGGCCGCGGCGCGTCGGGCGTGCGCATCGAGGTCGTGCGCCTCATCGAGGCGATGCAGGCCAGGGGCGTCATCCCGGTCATCCCGGAACAGGGTTCCGTTGGCGCCTCCGGCGACCTCGCCCCCCTCGCCCACATGACGGCGGTGATGATCGGCGAAGGCGAGGCCTTTTATGCCGGCGAACGCCTTTCCGGCGGCAAGGCGCTGGAAAAGGCCGGCCTGAAGCCCGTCGTGCTCGCCGCCAAGGAGGGCCTCGCCCTCATCAACGGCACCCAGGTCTCGACCGCCCTGGCGCTGACCGGCCTCTTCCGCGCTCATCGTGCCGCCCAGGCCGCCCTCGTCACCGGGGCGCTTTCCACCGACGCCGCCATGGGTTCCTCCGCGCCGTTCCATCCGGATATCCACACGCTGCGCGGCCACAAGGGCCAGATCGACGCCGCCTCCGCGCTGCGCGCGCTGCTTGCCGGCTCCGTCATCCGCGAAAGCCACATCACCGGTGACGAACGCGTGCAGGATCCCTATTGCATCCGCTGCCAGCCGCAGGTCGACGGCGCCTGCCTCGATCTCCTGCGTTCGGCCGCCCGCACGCTCGAAATCGAAGCCAACGCCGTCACCGACAACCCGCTGGTCCTCTCCGACAACAGCGTCGTTTCGGGCGGCAACTTCCATGCCGAACCGGTTGCCTTTGCCGCCGACCAGATCGCCATCGCGACCTGCGAGATCGGTGCCATCGCCCAGCGCCGCATCGCGCTGCTGGTCGATCCCGCCCTCTCCTTCGGCCTGCCGGCCTTCCTCGCCAAGAAGCCGGGCCTCAATTCCGGCCTGATGATCGCAGAGGTCACCTCGGCCGCGCTGATGAGCGAGAACAAGCAGATGGCGCATCCGGCCTCGGTCGATTCGACGCCGACCTCCGCCAACCAGGAAGACCACGTCTCCATGGCCTGCCACGGCGCCCGCCGCCTGCTGCGCATGACGGAAAACCTCTCCGCCATCGTCGGTATCGAGGCGCTGACGGCCGCGCAGGGCATTGAGTTCCGCGCCCCGCTCGTCACCAGCCCGGAGCTGAAGAAGGTCGTCGCCGCGCTTCGCACCGTCGTCGCCACGCTGGAAGAGGACCGCTACATGGCGCCCGACCTTGCCGCCGCCAGCAGCTTCGTCTCCTCCGGCGCGCTCGCCGCCTCCGTCACCAAGGGCATCCTGCCGGTTCTGGAGGCCTGAGGTGGCACTGGTCGGAACCCGGCAGGGCACATCGCCCGTGATTCTCGCCTTCCCGCATACCGGCACGGATGTCCCGGCCGATATCTGGGAACGCCTGAACGACAACGGCCGTATCCTCGCGGATACGGACTGGCACATCGAGCGTCTCTATGCCGGCCTCCTGTCGGAGGTGACGACGGTGCGCGCAACCTTCCACCGCTATGTCATCGACGCCAACCGGGATCCCGATGGTGTCAGCCTCTATCCCGGCCAGAACACGACAGGCCTCGTTCCGGAAACGGATTTCGACGGCAAGCCGATCTGGAAGGACGGCGAGGCGCCGACCGAGGCGGACATTGCCTATCGGCTCGCCCATTTCCACGCGCCCTACCACGCGGCCCTTGCCGCCGAGATCGAGCGCGTCAAGGCGATCCACGGCGTGGCAATCCTCTATGATTGCCATTCTATCCGCTCGCTGATCCCCTTCCTGTTCGAAGGCCGGCTGCCGGATTTCAATGTCGGCACCGACATGGGCCGCACCTGCGCCAGGGAGATCGAAACGGCGACGTTCGAAATCTGCGCCAAGGCCGAAGGCTATACCAGCATCCTCAACGGCCGCTTCAAGGGCGGCTGGACGACGCGCCACTACGGCAGGCCGCAGACCGGCGTGCACGCCATCCAGATGGAGCTTGCGCAGGTCAGCCACCTTGCCACGGAAGCCCTGCCCTTCGCCCTCGACGAGGCGAAGGCCGCAAGACTGCGCATTCCCCTTCAAGACATCCTGAACCGTCTCGAGGCGCTTGCCTCCACCCTCACACGCTGATCCGGGAGAACCAGCCATGACCGACAATCCCCGCCACAACATCCGCGACGTCCGCGCCGCCACCGGCACCGAACGCACCGCCAAGAGCTGGCTGACCGAAGCGCCGCTGCGCATGCTGATGAACAACCTCGACCCCAACGTTGCGGAAAACCCGCATGAACTCGTCGTCTATGGCGGCATCGGCCGCGCCGCCCGCACCTGGGCCGATTTCGACAAGATCGTCGCGTCGCTGCGCGATCTGGAAGACAACGAGACGCTGGTCGTGCAGTCCGGCAAGCCGGTCGGCATCTTCCGCACGCACAAGGATGCCCCGCGCGTCCTTATTGCCAATTCCAACCTCGTGCCGCACTGGGCCACCTGGGACCATTTCAACGAGCTGGATAAGAAGGGCCTTGCCATGTACGGCCAGATGACGGCCGGCTCGTGGATCTATATCGGCAGCCAGGGCATCGTTCAGGGCACCTACGAAACCTTCGTGGAAGCCGGCCGCCAGCACTACAATGGCGACCTCAAGGGCAAATGGGTGCTGACCGGCGGTCTCGGCGGCATGGGCGGCGCCCAGCCGCTCGCCGCCGTCATGGCCGGCGCCTCGTGCCTTGCCGTCGAGTGCAACCCGGACTCGATCGATTTCCGCCTGCGCACCCGCTACATCGACGAAAAGGCCGACACGCTCGACGAGGCGCTTGCGATGATCGACCGCTGGACGAAGGCCGGCGAAGCCAAGTCCGTGGGCCTTCTCGGCAACGCCGCCGAAATCCTGCCGGAAATGGTCCGCCGCGGCATCCGCCCCGACATGGTCACCGACCAGACCTCCGCCCACGACCCGATCAACGGCTACCTGCCGAAGGGCTGGACGATGGCCGAATGGAAGGCCAAGCGCGAAAGCGATCCGAAGTCCGTCGAAAAGGCCGCCCGCGCCTCGATGCGCGAGCACGTCGAAGCGATGATCGCCTTCCAGGACATGGGCATCCCGACCTTCGACTACGGCAACAACATCCGCCAGGTCGCCAAGGAAGAAGGCCTCGAAAACGCCTTCGCTTTCCCCGGCTTCGTTCCGGCCTATATCCGCCCGCTGTTCTGCCGCGGCATCGGTCCGTTCCGCTGGGCCGCCCTTTCGGGCGATCCGGAGGACATCCGCAAGACCGACGCCAAGGTCAAGGAACTGCTGCCCGACAACAAGCACCTGCACAACTGGCTCGACATGGCCGCGGAGCGCATCGCCTTCCAGGGTCTGCCGGCGCGCATCTGCTGGGTCGGCCTCGGTGACCGCCACCGCCTCGGCCTCGCCTTCAACGAGATGGTCAAGAACGGCGAACTGAGCGCGCCCATCGTCATCGGCCGCGACCACCTCGATTCGGGCTCCGTCGCCTCGCCGAACCGCGAGACGGAAGCGATGAAGGACGGTTCGGACGCCGTGTCTGACTGGCCGCTGCTCAATGCCCTGCTCAACACCGCCTCGGGCGCGACCTGGGTGTCGCTCCACCACGGCGGCGGCGTCGGCATGGGCTTCTCGCAGCACTCGGGCGTCGTCATCTGCTGCGACGGCACGGATGAGGCGGCCGAGCGCGTCGGCCGCGTTCTCTGGAACGACCCGGCGACCGGCGTCATGCGTCACGCCGATGCCGGCTACGACATCGCGCTCGACTGCGCCCGCGAAAAGGGCCTGCGCCTGCCGGGCATTCTCGGCAACTGATGCTTGTCGCCCGAAGCTGTGCAGCGGTTCTGGGAGAACGACATGCATAACGGAGCCCGTCTCCTGCGCAACAGCGACCATCGCCGCATGCCGTGGAAGAACGGCGGCGGCGAGACGGTCGAGGTGATCGTCCATCCGGAAGGCGCCAGCCTTTCGGATTTCGGCTGGCGCGTCAGCATGGCGACGGTGGCGAGCGACGGGCCGTTTTCGGTCTTCCCCGGCATCGATCGCACCCTGGCCGTCCTTTCCGGTGACGGAATGGCACTTTCCATCGAGGGGCTCGGCGACAAGCTGCTGACGCCGGTCTGCGCGCCCCTCGCCTTTCCCGCCGATGCACCGACGACCGCCCGACTGACGGGCGGCCCCATCACCGACCTCAATGTGATGACACGGCGGGGCGCCTTCCGGCATTCGCTGACGCACCAGGTTGCGGAAGGGGCCGGAGCGCTTCGCGAGACCACGGGGAAGCGCCTGCTGCTGGCGCTTTCGCCGCTCGGTGTTTCCACCACCGAGGGCCTGATCGGTCTTCACCCGATCGACGCCCTCGTGTTCGATGGCGCGCAGAAGGCGGAGGTGATCCCGACGGGTGAGAAGGCGGCTTTCTATCTGGTAGAAATCACGCCCGTCTGAGCCATCGGCGCAAGCGATTTCCTTGTTCGCCTCCCTGCGGAGTGCTACCTCCCGGCACAACGATTTTTGCCGGGAGACATTTTCATGAGACATCGCAAATTCGGCCGCACGGGTTTCACCACCACGGATATCGGCTTCGGCGCCTGGCAGATCGGCGGCGCCTGGGGTGATGTCAGCGAGGCGGACGGCCGCGCCGCCCTCAACGCCGCGCTCGATGCCGGCATGTCCTTCATCGACACAGCCGACGTCTATGGCGACGGCCGCTCGGAAAAGATCATCGCCGACGTGCTGAAGGGCCGCGGCGGCCAGCGCCCGATGGTGGCCACCAAGGCCGGTCGCCGGCTTTCCCCGCATGTCGCCGATGGCTATACCAAGGAAAACCTCGAAGGCTTCATCGATCGCAGCCTGAAGAACCTCGGCGTCGAACGCCTCGATCTCGTGCAGCTGCATTGCCCGCCGACGGAGGTCTACTACCGGCCCGAGGTCTTCCATGCGCTGGAAGAGATAAAGACCGCCGGCAAGATCGCCAACTACGGCGTCAGCGTCGAGAAGGTCGAGGAAGCGCTGAAGGCGATCGAATATCCCGGCATCGTCAGCGTGCAGATCATCTACAACATGTTCCGTCAGCGCCCGGTGCAGCTCTTCTTCCGGGAAGCCGCCCGCCGTCAGGTCGCCGTCATCGCCCGCGTGCCGCTGGCAAGCGGTCTGCTCTCCGGCAAGATCACGCGCGACACCGCCTTTGCCGCCGACGATCATCGCAACTTCAACCGCCAGGGCGATGCCTTCGACGTGGGCGAGACCTTTGCCGGCGTGCCCTTCGAGACCGGCCTGCAAGCTGTCGAGGAAATCCGCGCCCTGGTGCCCGCCGGCACCGCGATGGCCGCCTTCGCGCTGCGCTGGATCCTGATGGCCGACGCGGTCAGCGTCGTCATTCCCGGTGCGCGCAATGCCGCGCAGGCGGAGGCCAATGCCCGGGCTGCTGGCCTTCCGGCAATTTCGGAAGACGTGATGGAAGCAACGCGCGAGGTCTATTACCGGCTCATCGCGCCCCATGTGCACGATCGCTGGTAAGGAAAATCCGGAGAGTCTCGCGCATCAACTGAAATGATAGCCGACATCATGGCTATCTATTTCGTTTATGCGCGAGGCCGCGCTACCGTTCCCTATCGGTCACAATCACAACAGGGGAACGACCATGAAGAAAATGCTGCTCGCGCTGGCTCTCGCAGGCTCCACGCTGCTTTCCGCCCCGGCTTTTGCCGAGACGCTGAAGATCGGCACGGAAGGCGCCTACCCGCCCTTCAACTTCCAGGATTCCGCCGGCAAGCTTGGCGGCTTCGACGTGGAAATCGGTCTTGCGCTCTGCGAGAAGATGAAGGTCGAATGCGAGGTGGTGGCACAGGACTGGGACGGTATCATTCCCGGCCTCGTCGCCAAGAAGTACGACATGATCATCGCCTCGATGTTCATCACCGAAGAGCGCAAGAAGCAGGTCAACTTCACCGACCCCTACTATCTTGCCGCCATGACCCATGCGGCGCCGAAGAATTCCGGCATCACCGATTTCACCAATGAAGGCATGAAGGGCAAGACGATTGGCGCCCAGTCCGGCACCACGCAGGCCGATTTTGCCGCCGCCGTCTATCCGGATGCGGACATTAAGCTCTATCCGACGCAGGACGAGGTCAATCTCGACATGGCGAACGGCCGCCTCGACGTGCAGGTCGGCGACATGATCCCGCTGCTCGACTGGGTCACCAAGAACGACGACGGCAAGGCCTGCTGCGAGCTGATCGGCGAGCCGATCACCGACAAGAAGTTCGTCGGCGAAGGCGTCGGCATTGCCGTGCGCCAGGAAGACAACGACCTGCGCGAAAAGCTGAACGCCGCGTTGAAGGCCATCCGCGAGGACGGCACCTACAAGAAGATCAACGATAAGTATTTCTCCATCGACATCTATACGATGAAGTAAGCCAACCTCTTCCGCGTTGTGGTCAGGCTCGACTGGACCATGACGCGGCAGCGGATGGGACGATGTGGACATCAGACTGAGGCGGCTTCGGCCGCCTCTTTCGTTTTCGGGATCAAGGGACGAAACGGAAGAGGCTCCCGCCCCGCGCAGCATTTATGGGCCGCGTAAAAAAGGCTTCGCCTTCTCCCTCGTCCGCCGACCTGACCAGAAACGGATAGGGATCCAGCGCCCGCCGCGGGCGAAACTCCATCCGCGCCGCCACCCCGTCCGCCAGGAGGCCATCGAGATACGCCCCCGCGAGGCCGCTGGTGCTAAACCGTTCCCACATCACGTTTTTCCCCTTCATTCGCGATGAGCAATGCGCCAGCCTGCTTTTTGGTTCCGCGAAAAACCGGGCGCGCCGATCACATTTCGACGGTTCCAAGACCTGCCTCCCCTTGCCTTTGTCGACGGCGTGGCCGTAGCTACACGCATGCCGATCAACCGCCTTGAACGCTTCGCCCACAATCTTGACTGGAACCTCCTGCGCACCTTCGTGGTCGTGGTCGAGGAGGGCTCGATCACGCGGGCGGCGAACCGTCTGCTGCTGCAGCAGCCGGCTGTCAGCATGGCGCTGAAGCGACTGGAGCAATCGGTCGGCCACCGGCTGATCGACCGAAGCCCCGGCCGTTTCGAGCTGACCGAGGCCGGCGAGCGGCTGCATGCGCTCTGCCACGATATCTTTTCCGCCATCGTGCGCCTGCCGGAGGCCATGCAGCCCTCCGGCGAGGACATTTCCGGCCACATCACCATCCATGCGGTCAGCCATGCGATGAACCCAGCCTGGGACAGGGCGATCGCCGATTTCTTCCGGCTGCACCCGCGCGTCACCGTGGGTGTGACGGTGGAAACGACGACCGACGTCATCCGCTCGGTGGAGCGCGGCGTCGCAACGCTCGGGCTCTCGGACGGCATCATACCGGAGGGCCTCGAGAAGGCCCCCTTCTGCTATGAGCGCTACGCGCTCTATTGTGGCCGCGGACACCGGCTGTTCGGCATGCTGGATGCCCGGCTGGAGGACCTGCGCGGCGAACCCTATGTCAGCTTCCTTGCCGACGTTTTGGGCGGGCCGCATATGGGGCCGGTGACGGCGGTGCGGGCCATCGGCTCCTTCGGCCAGCAGGTGCGGGCGCTCGCCTTCAATGTCGAGGAGGTGCTTCGGCTCGTCGTCGCCAATGCTGGCATCGGCATGCTGCCGGTGCATCTCACCGGTGCAGCGCTGACGGCCGGCGAACTCTGGCAGCTACCGCCCTATGACGACCTGCCGGTGGCCGAGACCTTTCGTATCACCAATCCCGGTTCCGCGCTCAACCCCGCCGAGCGGGCCTTCCTCGCCCATATGGCGGATGTGCCGCCCTGGCGCTGGGGCGAGCCACATCAATACGGATGATAGCTACTTTCATCGCTATAAATTTGAAGAATGCCGACGGCTTGCTTAGGCAGGAGGAAAGGGTTCACAGCGGAGGCAGGCCATGCGGACATTCGACATCGCGATCATCGGCGGCGGCATTGCCGGCCTTTCGCTCGCCTATTTCCTGAGCCCGTTCCGCTCCGTCGTCGTTCTGGAGCAGGAAGGCGCGCTCGGCTATCACAGCACCGGCCGCTCGGCGGCGGAGTTCACCCTGCGGGACAATGCACCGCTGGTGAATGCGCTCGCCCGCGCCAGCCATGATTTCCTGATGCAACCGCCCGAGGGGTTTGCCGACGTACCGCTGCTCATAAAGCGGGGCAGCATCATCCTTGGCACGGCGGAGAAGACGGCACTGGTGCGCGCACGCTTCGAGGCCGCCAAAGCGCTCGGCGTGGCGGTGGAGTGGCTGGACGAAGCCGCGATGCTCGCCCGTGCGCCAATGCTCGACCCGGCCTATGCAGCGGCCGCCTATTTCGACCCCGACTACTGGGATATCGAGGTGGACGCCCTGCTGCAGGCCTATGCCCGCCACGCCCGGCGCAACGGCGCACAGATCCTCGAAGGGCAGACGTTCTCCGGCGCCCGGCGGGTCGCGGGCGCATGGCGGATCGAAACCGGTGGAGACACCATATCGGCCAGCACGCTGGTGAACGCGGCCGGCGGTTGGGCCGATGCGGTGGCCACGCTTTCGGGCGTCGCCCCCGCCGGCATCGTGCCGCACCGCCGAACGGCCATCACCGTCGACCTGCCCGGGGGCATCGACGCGAGCCGCCTGCCTGAAATCAACGAGATCGAGGAACTGTTCTATTTCAAGCCGGAAGGAGGCCGCCTGCTCGCCTCGCCGGCCGACGCCACGCCCTGCGAGCCGGCGGACGTGCAGCCGGAAGAGCTCGATATCGCCTATGCCGCCCATTATGTCGAGGAAGTGACGACGCTCAGCGTGCGCCGCGTCTTCAAGAGCTGGGCCGGCATGCGCAGCTTCTCCGCCGACCGCCTGCCCGTCATCGGTCCGGCGAAAGACGAGCCGTCCTTCTTCTGGCTCGCCGGACAGGGCGGCTACGGCATCCTGACCTCGCCCGCCCTCGGCAGCCTTTCCGCCGCCCTCCTCACCGGAAGCTCCATGCCCGAACCCCTCGCGCGCGAAGGTATAACGGCGGAGACGTTCAGCCCCTCCCGCTTCTCCTGAAACGAAACGGGCGCCCCAGGGGCGCCCAAGCGACCAGCGAAAACAAAGGGATAGAAAAATAATCCCTTTGTTTTCAGTCTATTGCGTTGACCATTTCGCACACCTTGCACATACTGTTAACGTCATTGGTTATGGTAGATGGTATGGCAAGGAACAAGCTGACAGACACGAAAGTGCGCGCCGCGAAGGTGCCCGGCCTGCTCGGCGATGGCGACGGGCTATATCTCCGCGTCCATCCCGGCGGTACGAAATCTTGGTTTTTCATCTATCGCCGAACGGGGGTTCGTCGCGAGTTGGGTTTGGGCGGACTGGAGGGGATAGCGCCGGTTAGTCTAGCGCAGGCCCGAAAGAAAGCTGACGAACTTCGAGCCATGCTTGCAGACGGGAAAGACCCATATGCGGAACGCGCCACCCGAAAGAGAGCCAGCGCACTTACGTTCGGCAGCGTCGTCGACACATTCCTTCGCGAGCCAAGAACGTGGACTCGTCATACGTCCCTTGAATGGAAAAAACACCTGGAAGGGCACGCCGCCAGGCTCAGCAAGGTTGCGATCGACGCGGTAAGCACCGAGTTGGTCGAACAGACTCTGCGCCCGCTCTGGGCGGAGAAACCGGCAACGGGTCAGCGTGTGCGGGGGAAGATCGAAGCCGTCCTAGATTACGCGACAGCCAAACGCCTGAGAACTGGCGATAACCCAGCGCGATGGTCGGGGCACCTTGAGCACATTCTGGCGCCGGCGCAGCGCACCACTGGCGCGAACCACGCGGCCATGCCCTACCGGGACCTGCCAAAGTTCTGGAAGACCCTGGGCGACGATGTAGCGAGCCGCTGCTTGGCCTTCACGATCATTACAGCTGCCCGCGTCGGCGAGGCTCGCGGTGCGACCTGGGAAGAGATTGACCGCGAATCGATGACGTGGACGATCCCGGCGGCGAGGATGAAGACCCGCCGCGAGCATGTCGTTCCACTGACGGAGGAGGCGCTGGCCTGCCTGCCTGATGGCACAACCGGATTTATTTTCAAGGGGGCGAAGAAAGGCAGGCCGATCGGCGAGACCATCGTGCGCGACATCGCCACCGGGGGCGGATCGAGCGTGCACGGCATGCGCAGCGCGTTCGCGGACTGGGCCGGTGAAGAGACGGACCATCCCCGTGAGATTCGCGAATGGTCGCTCTCGCATCAGGTGGGGAGCGCTGTCGAGCGGGCGTACCGTCGTGGAGATGCCCTTGAAAAGCGTCGCAAGCTGATGGCGGACTGGGCCGCATTCCTGAAATCAGGGTCTTGACAAAATTGTAAAACGGTACTATAAGGGCAGTATGGGCGCTCTGTGGTGGTGCGCCTGTGTCGCGGGGTGGTGCCCGCTGGATGCCGAAAGGCGTCCCTTTAGCCGCGGCTCTGCCGCCCGTGCGCCCCGGAGAGGCGCGGCGTCGATGACGTCGGTTAACCCTAACCCGACCAGCCGGTCGGCCACCGAACCTTCTCGATTTTAACCTGATTGAACCGACGCCCGGATTCCGTTCCGCGCGCGGGAGAGGAGACCACCATGCTGCCTGCGAATGACAATCACGTACTAATTTCAATGCGCGACACCTGCGCCCTCACCTCACTATCTCGCACATCGATCCACCGCCTTCGATCTGAAGGCCGGTTCCCCTGCCCTGTGGAGCTTGGGGAGAAGCGCATCGCCTTCAGCCGAGCGGAGGTGTTGGCGTGGATCTCGGCGCGGCTGGCCGCTCGGAGGGCCTCCGCATGACCCGTCTCATAGACCTCGACGCCGCCCCGGACTTTATCCTCACTGACGAAGGCCGGCTCTTAGCTGCCAACCAGAACGAACCCGGCTCCCGCGTCTACCAGCCGAAATTCTCCGGCGACAACGAGTGGTATACCCCAGCCAAGTACGTCGATATGGCACGAGAAGTCATGGGCACCATCGACACTGACCCGGCAAGCAATCCCACGGCGCAGCGGACGGTGCGCGCATCCACCTATTACACAGCCGAGACAAACGGCCTCGACAAGGAATGGCACGGTAAGGTCTGGATGAACCCGCCGTATAGCCGTGACCTCATGCCGAAATTTGCGGCCAAGGTCGTTGCAGAGTACCGCTCGGGTCGCTGCACCGAAGCCATCGTCCTGACGAATAACGCCACCGACACGGCGTGGTTCGCGTCGTTCTTTGAGGCTGCCAGCGCGTTCTGCTTCACGCGAGGCCGAATTCGCTTCGAGTCCCCGACGAAACGGAACGGCGGGACGCTGCAGATGGGGCAGGTCTTCACTTACCTCGGCACGCGTCCGGAACGGTTCGCCAGTGTGTTCGCCGAGATAGGCCACTGCATGCACGCTGCCAATGACCATAGCGCCCTAGCTCGCGCCGCCTAACCAACAGGACCATCATGAAAATCATATCCATCCGCCCGGCCCCGCCAGGCGGCAACTGTGTTGCGCGCTTCGATCTGGAGACAGACGACGGCATGCGCATTCGTGACCTCAAACTCGTCGAAGGCCACGCCGGCTGGCGGGTCTACGGGCCGAAACACCACGGCCAATCCATCGTCACCTTCCCGCCGGTCGTTGTCGACCGCATCGCATTGGAGGCCCTGCGCCATGTCCGAACCGCAACTTAACCTCGCCGCCCGCCTGCTTTCTAAGGAACACGTCACCGACACGCTGGAGGCCCGCATCGCCACCTATCTGCGCCGCCGCTCCGGTGTAACGTTATTCGAAATGGCGCGCGACATTCCCGGCTTCGCCGGCAATGCGACATGGGGCAAGGCGGATCAGAACATCATTCTTTGGGTCGACATGTCGGAAGCGGCCGTTGCCGCTATGGGCCGCCTTCTCGATTCCGAAGACATCGTGCCGACACCTACTAATTGGCTTGTCTACTCGTTCGACGGCGGCGTGCTCGACATGCCAATCGCTGAGAGCATCACGCGCCGGTACGCGAAACCACACTGGCTTCCGCTGGTCTTCGCAGGCAACCGAGAGGCGGCGTAATGGCTTCATTGAAATCACCGAGGCCGCGCCGTGTTGAGCTTTCCGACCTCGTTATGGAATTCCAGGGCGCGCTCATTGACCTAGAGCGCGGCGGTGGCGAGAAGGTCGACTATGCCGCTGGCATCGCCACAGCGGCCACCCGCCTCGAGGCCGGCATCCAGGACCATGTCGAGCGCCGTGTCGCTTATCGGCTCCGCTTCACCGAGCCGGCCAACGATAACAAGCAGTATCCCGGCATTATCTCCAGCGCTGCATTCGTCAAGGACTTCGTTCCGCCGGATTACGCGCTGGACGGGGTGTTTCAGTCGCGATTCTTCTACAGCCTGACCGGCACGACCGGCACGGGAAAGACGGCTGTCCTCCTGCTGCTGGCCGCCGCTACCGCGTTGGGCATGCCAGTCGGCGGCAGAGACGTGAAGCCCGGCCGCGTCTGCTATCTGGCGGGCGAAAATCCCGACGACGTTCAAATGCGTTGGATCGCTGCTGGCCATCATCTTGGCTTTGACCCTCACAGCATCGATGTCCACTTCCTCAAGGGCGCCACCGACGTCTCAGAGACGATCGAACTCATTCGCAAGGACGTGGAAGCGCTAGGCGGTGCCAGCCTTGTCATTGTCGATACCAGCGCCGCATTCTTCTTCGGCGATGACGAGAACTCCAACACAGACGCCGGCCGTCATGCTCGGAACCTGCGACAATTGACGACGCTGCCCGGCGAGCCTGCCGTGCTGGTAGCAACCCATCCGACCAAGAACGCCAGCAGTGATAGCCTACTGCCCCGTGGGGGCGGCGCATTCATAGCGGAGGTGGACGGCAACCTCACGCTGACCAAGTCCGACGGGCTGGTGAAGCTTCATTGGCAAGGCAAGCACCGCGGACCGGATTTCGAGCCGGTGGTCTTCAAGCTGGAATCGGTAACGGCGCCCACCCTTGTCGACAGCCGCGGCAGACTGGTGCCGACCGTGTTGGCGAGGGACATGTCGGAGAAGGAGGTCGGCGCGGTGAAGCGGCAGGCATTTAGTGACATGGACGCGGTGCTGCTCGAGTTTGATCGAGATCCCACGCAGTCCACAAGGGACATCGCGGAGCGCCTCGGCTGGCGGAACAAGGACGGTGAGCCTGATCGCAGACGAGCGCAAACGGCCGCCGACAAGGCCAAAGCCCAGAAGCTTCTGAAGTTCGAAGCGCGGAAATGGAAGCTTACTGATGCCGGCCAAGAGGCAGTCGTGGATGCGAAAGCACGCCGTCATGCTGAGCAGCAATCAGCCGAATTCGCCGAGCGGATGAGGCGGAAAATGGGCTAATCGAACTGCACGGTTCGATCGGTGCAGCGCCTTGTATCACAAGCCGTGTTTTGAACGCTGCACCGATGTTTGCACCGGCTGCACCGAAGCGTGAAAAAAACGAGGAAAATGCAATGAAATCAATCTGCACGGTCGGTGCAGTTTTCATTCAAAAACATCACTGCGCGAGGGGGGATTTATCCCCTCTCGCAGCTGCACGCACCGTTCATATCTCTATAGCGGTGCAACGGTGCAGACGGGACGTTGAAACAACAGAGGAGGACAGCAGCATGAACACCCAAGCCCGCAAGAACCTTCGGCAAGCCATCCCCTCCGCCGCGTTCGGAACGCCCGGCTGGGAGGCCATGCAAGCCGCGGCCCGGTGGACGGCCGGCGAGATGCCACAGGTAGATTCCATCCTCGACCAACTGGGCCTGCTCACAATCGCCCAGCGTTGCCTCGTAGCGGGCGACACGCTTGAGGCGGTAGGCGAGGATGGCCCGTACGGAACAACCGCTCAGCGGCGCGCCTGGGCGGCTGGTAGGCTTGAGGCGGCGTGTCGGGCGATGGTGGAGGCGGAGCGGCTGGAGGAGACGCTGACCAGAGCGGCGGCGAAGATCGTGTATCTAGAGAAGAAACTCGAGCTGGCCCGTGCTGAGACCAGGGCGGCGGCGCGGTACGGTCAGATACAGGTGCCGTTCCGAGAGAAGGCGCCGGTCAGGGTTGATTGGTCGGCGGAGTGAAATTCGGCAAAAAATTGCCGAATTGGCAAGGTGGAAAAATTTCCACCTTGCTGATAAGATGCCAATTGGCACACCCTCGAAATCATTGAGCTTTCCGTGCTGGCGTTGATGAAACGCCACCTTTCTGTCGGTCACGGGGTTTCAAGTCCCCGAGGGCTGAGAGGGTATCGCAAGATGAGGCAGGGGGAGCGGTCGGACATTACCGAAATTTCGGTAATGTCTTGATAGAAAAGCGCAAAATAGCCTGACCGTCGCTAACGCGCACTGAACATGGCAACAGGTGAGACCGAAAATCGCAGCTTAAACGCCGCTTTTTACGATCTCGGAGAGAGTACAGTGAAGGGGTCGTGTCGAATTCGGCGACATGACCTTACCTAAATTTCGGCATGCTACGAAATCATTGAACAATTCGCCGCCGCGTTAATATTTTTCGGCAAAACCTTCACTTTCTGGCTTTTCGTTCCCTGTATGTATGAGAGGGGCGAACAAGTGGCAAATTTGCACACCCTCCAATTCATTGAGCTTTTCGCCCTGACGTTAATATTTTCTGCGGAAAACGCTACAAAACGCGATCTCGCGGGGTATTCCTATGAGAGGGTATGAACGTTCTCACAATGAACGACTTCCCCGAGGCGTAAGGCATGCGCTGATTGCCGCCCGACGCGGTATTAGTGAGACACCCCCAAACCCAGTTTCCCCAATCGGTGCGTTCCTTTCCTGGCGCACTGGTCACCGCGTCGAGCGCAGCAATGCGCTCCGCGGCAAGTTTCCCGACACCGTGTCGGAGATCATCCAGTCTCGGCCCCTCGGGCCGGGGCTTTTTCTAAACACACCATCTTTCAACCAATAAATGACAGGAGGCTGCAATGCCTAATCCGTCGCCGCCTTCGGTCGGCTGCTTTGTCGTGCCCGTGTGGTGGACGAAGCCTTCTTTCAATCTCTCTGAGGTTGCGCAATTCCTCGACACGCCGATCAGCACGGTTTCGTTTTGGCTGACCCTGGCGCGCGCTGCCGGTCTCGAAGTCGGCGACCATAGCGCGAACCGCACCGCCTATTCCTGCCACGATGTATTCGCCCTTGCGCTGCTCGCCAAGCTGCGAAACCGGCGTGTGCGGATCAATGCTGAAGTCGTCGTTGCGGCATTCAGCTTCGCTGGACTGCCTACACCGCGGCCCGTCCCCTGCAACGGCGAATGGGTCGTCTTCGATGATGACGCAAGCCTGACCGTTCCCGCTTGGTTGTGCTGGACTGCTGTAAGGGCATGGGCCACGAAGGTCCATGGGAGCGCCCATGTTTAACCGCCTTCGCAACCTCTTCACCGGCAAGCGCTCATATGACGGCGCACAGGGCGGCCGCCGCTGGCGCGGTACGCCCGACATGCCGAACCAACTCGCCGCCACCCTGGAGGCTCGTGGGCCGCTTGCAAAGCGTGCCCGCTATCTTGCCGGCAACAATGCGCTCGCTGCTTCCGCTGCCACGGCATGGGTGTCTGCCCTGATCGGCAACGGCATCAAGCCGCAATCGCAGCATGCCGACACAGCGATCCGCGCCACGCTTAACACGTCTTTCGAGGCCTGGACAGACGTGGCCGATATGGAAGGCATGACCGACTTCTACGGCCTGCAGGGCATCATGGCCCGCCGGATGGTGATCGATGGCGAAGCGTTCGCCCTCATGATCAACACCGACGATGGCCTGCGGATTCGCCTGATCGATGCCGAGCAGGTCGATGCCAGCATGTCGCGCCCGACCGAGTCTGGCCGTATCGTGCAGGGCGTCGAGTTTGACGCGACGGGCCGGCGGGTCGCCTACTGGATCATTCCAGACCAGGCTGGCCAGCCCTATGCATCGGTTGCGCCGGCTCGCCGTGTTGATGCTGCCGATGTCGTGCATCTCTTCCGCCCGGAGACACCCGGCCAGGTTCGCGGAATCTCCTGGTTCGCCCCTGCCATGCTTCGGATGGCAGACCTCGATCAGTGGCGCGATGCACAGTTGATGCGACAGAAGACGGCCGCCCTCATGGCCGGGTTCATCACCAGCATGGATGGGGGCGCAACGCCTCTGGAGGGTGAGCAGACCGGAACTACAATGATAGGCGGCCTTACACCTGGCGGCCTGCACTACCTCGCTCCCGGCCAGGACTACAAGCAGTCCACGCCGGCCCTGGTCGGTGCAGAAGTCATTGCCTTCGCCAAGATGGTGGAAAGAGAAATCGCCGTCGCCCTCGGCTTGCCGGCTACCGCCCTCACCGGCGACCTGTCTGATACCAACTTCAGTTCGGCCCGTGTCGGTCTGATCGAATTCCGACGCCTGGTCGAGACCATCCAGCACGGCGTGATCGCCTTCCAGGCATTGCGCCCGATCTGGGTTCGGTGGGCCACGACCGAAGTTCTGTCTGGCCGCATCCAGACGACCGTCGCAGCGGCCATGCCTGCGAAGTTCATCCCGCCGAAAACGATGTGGGTTTCGCCGAAAGACGACGTCCAGGCCGAAGTGATGGCGATCGACGCCGGCCTTATGTCCAGACGTGAAGCCGTTACGGCACGCGGCGTCGATATCGAAGTCCTCGACGCGGAACGCGCGGCAGACGCAGACCGGGCCAAGAGCCTCGGCCTGGCTCCGCCTCCCGCTAACGAGAACACCCCTCCCGCCGCCATCGCGGCTTAACCACCGGAGCCATCCATGACCGACCACAACGGCCCGTTCACGCGGGCCGCGCCCCTTCGCGCGTCCTCTTGGAACGCCGAAACACTGACCTTCGACCTTGTCCTCAGCGCTGGCGCCGCCGTCGAGCGTGGTGGCTTCATCGAAGTCCTCGACATTGCCGGCGCCACATGGCCGGACACCGTGCCGCTGCTGGACTCGCACCGCCAGGGCTCGCTCGACGACAACCTCGGAGACGTCACCAACATCCGCCGGGAAGGTGGTGAAATCGTCGGTACGGTTCGCCTCTCCAAGCACTCAGAAAAGGCGAAGCGGATCGCGGCCGAGCTCTCCGACGGCCGGTCCTTCTCTGCATCGATTGGCTATACCACCGAGCGCTGGGCGGAAAGCAACCCCGCTGGCAAGCGCACCCTCACTGCAAAAGCGTGGACCATCAAAGAGGCCAGTCTGGTCTCCGTTCCCGCCGACCCCTCCTCCAAAATCCGGAGCAATCCTTTGACCACGACCACTACCCAGACTCGCGCCGAAATCAACCAGGCCATCCGTGCAGCCGCCAAGGCCGCCGGCCTCGACCAGGCGTTCATTGACCAGCACGTCGATGCGGAATCCGATATCGCCACCGTGAACGCCGCTGCCCTCGAAGCGCTTGCGGCTCGCAGCCAGGCGGCCGGCACCATCCGCACCACGGCCAAGGTTGGCGAAGACCACAGCGACCCGGAAGCCATCCGCTCCGCCATGAGCGACGCGCTTGCACATCGCCTTGCGCCTGCCGCCGTGAAGCTGGAAGGCCGCGCCACCGAATTCCGCGGTCATGCCGTCCTCGATCTCGTAGGCGACCTTGCCGTCGCCCGTGGCGAGCGCGTCAACCTGCGAGACCGCGAAGCATTGCTTCAGCGTGCGGTCGGCGCCCATTCGACGAGTGACTTCCCGCTCTTGATGGCCGCCGCCGCGAACAAGGCGCTGCTCGCACAGTACCAGGTTGCAGCGCCGACCTATCGCTCCTGGTCGGCACGCAAGCCCTTCAGCGATTTTAAGGCCCATTCGTTCCTCCGCGTTGGCGACGTTCCCGCCTTCACCGAGATCAACGAAGCCGGCGAAGTGAAATACGGCACGATCTCGGAAAATGCCGAAAAGGTCACTGCGAAGGAATACGGAACGGGCATCGCCATCGGCCGTAAGGCACTTATCAACGACGACCTCTCCGCCCTCTCTGACTTCTCCAGCGGCATCGCCATCCGCGCCGCCAACGATGAGAATCGAATGGCATACGCCCTTCTGGCTGCCAACGGTGCGCTGTCGGATACCAAGGCGCTCTTCCACGCTGATCATGGCAACCTCGCCGCTTCGGGCTCTGCCATCGACGCCACGTCCATCGGTCTCGCTGTCGCCGCCCTGCGTGCGCAGAAGTCCCTGGACGGCATGGTCCTGAACCTGCAGCCGGCCTTCCTGGTTGTCGGTCCGGCTTACGAGACGGCCGCCCGCCTGATCCTCGCATCGATCAACGCCACCAAGGCGAGCGACGTGAACATCTGGTCGGGCTTTGCCACGCTGGTAGTGGACGCCAACATCACGGGCAACGCTTGGTATCTCTTCGCCTCGCCGTCCGCCGCACCGGTCGTCGTCTATGGCTATGTCGGTGGCGTCGAAGGTCCGCAGGTCCGCTCGGAACGGGACTTTGACACCCAGGCCGTGAAGGTCGCTGCGAGCCTCGACTTCGCCGTTGGTGCCATCGACTACCGCGGTGCCTACAAGAACGCCGGCGCATAATGAACGCCGAAGATCTTCAGGCGATGCGGGTGGCCCTTGTGGTCGCCCGGTCCTCGGGTCAGCTCGAAATCGAGTTCACCTCAGGGGGTACGCGCAGGCGGCTTATCTACCGCTCCGTTTCCGAAATTCAATCAGCCATCGACGCACTCGATCGCGACCTTGCCGCCCTCAGCGGCACTAGGGTCAAGCGCTTTGTGCCCTACTACGACAGAGGATTCTCAGAATGAAAACCTACATCCAGACCGGCGACATCATTGAGGTGATCGCTCCCGCCGACGTCAAGTCCGGCGATATCGTCGAGGTCGGAAAGCTCGCCGGCATTGCCTGCACCGACGCGCTATCCGGCGCTCCCGTGAACATCAAGACGACCGGCGTCTTCACTGTGAAGAAGGTCAGCGGCCAGGCATGGACGGTCGGCGCACCTGTATTCGTGGCCAGCGGTGAGGCCACGACGACCGCCAGCACGAACACCCCGATCGGTCACGCCATGGCTATTGCCGCGAACCCCTCGGCGACTGGCGTCGTGCGGCTTTCGATCTAAATGGACTGGAAAGCTCTTGAGACGGCCTGCGATCGGGCCGTCTCCGCAGCGTTCGCCGAGACCGTCCGCCACGCGCCCATGAAGAACGGCACGGCCGATCCCGCCCGTCCGGCCGCCGACATCATGGCCATCCTTCATAGCCCTTCGGTCGACGGCTCGATCTCACTCGGAAACGGGATGATCACCACCGTGTCGGCCAGCGCCCATGCGCTGGTCATCAATCGCTCTGCATATCCATCAATCGTGCTGCGGTCGAAGGATAAGGTGCGCGCCACCACCCGTCCCGGCAGCCCTTGGTACGAAGTCTCAAAGATCTCGGACCGGCACAGCGGCATCATTTTAGTGGAGCTTACGGAAGCATGACCAACCGCCCCACCTGGCGCCTTCAGGCCATTGAGGACGCCGACGGCGCGCAGCTAGACGCCGCGATCGACTTCCCCGACTCCGCGGTCGAGATCTCAGTCGCGGCACCGGACATCATCGCCGCCCTCAACCGCTTCGGCGATCTGATTAATGGCTGGCGCAAGTACCTGCCCGAACCCGACCCCGAGGCCGTCGTCTACGACACGGCCACCATTACACGCCTTCTCAAAGGAGAATCCGCATGAAGTCCTACACGCTCAAAACGCCCGTCTCACACAACGACAAGACCTTCACCACGCTGACCTTCCGTAAGCCCAAGGTCGGCGACCTGATGTCGATGGACAAATTCGAAGGCGAGACCGGCAAGATGATTGCGCTGCTCGCTTCGATTTCCGACACGCCGATCCAGGTCATCAAGGAAATCGATCTCGACGACTTCGGCGCCATGGTCTCCGATCTTGGCGACACCCTGGGAAACTTCCACGCATCGACGGCGACTGGGTCGATGTAGTCGCCATCATATCGGCGGAGCTTTCGACGTCTGTGATGGACGTCGAAGCCATGCCGCCTGAGCGGGCCATCGAGTATTTTCAGGCTGCGGTCCGCTGGCTGAATCGTAAAAACGGAGGCCAGGATGGCGGTTCGTGAATCCAAACTAATCGTCGCCCTAGTCGACAAGCTTACGGGACCGTCGAGGGCAGTGTCGTCTGCCCTCGGCCGGCTCAATGCCATGGCAGCAACCAATGCGGCCCGGCTCGATGCGGCGCGCGGCTCCATGCTTGACGCGGTAGGCATGGGCTATGCGCTGGCGGAGTCCCTTGGCGCGCCGATCAAGGCCGCCATTGAATTCGAAAGCTCGATTTCCGACCTGACCAAGGTCATGGACTTCAGCAGCCCTGCCGCGCTGAAGGACATGACTAAGGACATACGAGAAATGTCCCTCCGCATCCCGATTGCGGCCTCCGGCATTGCGGATATTGCCGCTGCCGCTGCCGGCGCCGGGATCAAGGAAAACGAACTTACCAAGTTCACCGAACTAGCCGCCAAGGTTAGTACGGCCTGGGATACCACGGCCGGCGAAACCGGCAAGGACCTTGCCAAGCTCAAGAGCGGTCTCGGCCTGACGCTGGACGAAACCGGGTTGCTTGCTGACGCAATCAATCACCTCTCCAATAACTCCTCTGCTGCCGCTCCCGAAATTCTCAAGGTTGTGAAGTCCACCGCCACAACCGCAAAGCAGTTCGGCTTCACGGCAGAGCAAACCGCCGCCTTCGGTACGGCCATGGTGTCGTCCGGCTTCGAAGCGGACGTGGCCGCGACCAGCTTCCTTAATGCCGGCAGGGCACTGACAAAGGGGGCTAGCGCTACCCCGCGCGTCAACGCCGCCTTCAAGAAACTTGGCCTGACGGCCAAGGGCACGGCGAAGAGCATGCAGAAGGACGCTATGGGCACGTTCGTTGACGTGCTCCAGCGGATCAATAAGCTGCCGGCCGAAATGCGCGCCTCAACCGTGTCGGATTTGTTCGGCGACGAGGCGAGAGCGCTCGGTCCGCTGATCACCAACGGGCAGATGCTCGCCGACGTGCTCGGTCTGATCAGCGACCAAAACAAGTACGCCGGTTCCGCCTCCAAGGAATTCGACGCCGCCGCCAAGCGTACCGCCAATGCGCTGAAGCTGTTTCGTAATCGCGTCAACGACCTGGCCATTTCGGTCGGCGATGCGCTCCTGCCGGCACTCAACAAGGTGTTGGAGGTGGTCGGCCCAACGATCACCAACATAAGCCGCCTAGCGCAAGAGTACCCCGGCCTGACCGCTGCAATCACCGGCACAGTGTCGGCGCTGATCGCCCTCCGCATCGCTGCAACCGCGCTGCGCTTTGCGGGCCTGTTTGCATTCGGCTCCGTGTTGTCGGCGGGTATCGGTGCCCTTGGTGGCGCCTCCGCCATTCTGACTGGCGTGTCCGGTGGCCTCACCGCTCTTGGCGCTGCCATAGCCGCTGTGTCCGCTCCAGCCCTCCTGGCTATTGGCGTTGGCTTGGCTGCCATCGGGGCGGCAGGTGCGTACCTGTGGGCGAAGTGGGATCGCATCTCCTCTATTGTCACAGGCGTTGCCCGTGCCATCGGCGATGAACTGAAGCCGGTGGTCGAGCTAATCCAGCCGGTGCTGGATCACTTCGCGCCGTCCTTCGAGGCCATCGGTGACGCGGCTAACTGGGCATGGACGCAAATCAAGGAAGTCTCCTCCTGGCTGGGCGGATTGTTCGGCAAGGAAGACCTCACGCGCCAACACGAAATGGCTATCGAGGATGGCGCCTATGCCATCACCCGCAAGATCATCGCGGCCTTCAAGGCGGCGAACGCTGCGATCTTCGCCGCTGGCGCGGAAATGGTGCAGGCGCTCTGGGACGGCATGCTGTCCAAGGTGGACGCGCTCATCGAATGGGTAAAGACCATTCCCCAGCGCATCAAAGCGGCGATTGGCGATATCGACTTTCTGGGCGGCATCAAAGCGAAGCTGGGGCTGGGCGGCGGCTCATCCGAGCCAGCAGTCGACGGCGCTAGGGCCAAGGGCGGCCCAGTTGGAGCCGGCAAGACCTATCTCGTAGGCGAAAACGGGCCAGAGATTTTTTCGCCCGGTCGTTCGGGCGTCATCTCCACAAACGACGCTTTCCAGGCTGCGCAAGCCGGCGCAGCGGCGCGTAGCGCT
The DNA here is from genome assembly GCF_029623935.1 of Shinella sp. 838. NCBI lineage: Bacteria > Pseudomonadati > Pseudomonadota > Alphaproteobacteria > Hyphomicrobiales > Rhizobiaceae > Shinella > Shinella sp. 838. Next base: position 653,733 of record NZ_JARSBQ010000002.1, on the reverse strand, counting down.
CCCGTCAAGGCCGGCGACACCTACATCAACGTCAACGTGCCCGCCATCAACGTCTCCGGCGTCTCCGACCCCCGCACCGCCGCACAGGTCACCGTGGCCGAGCTCGGCGGGGCGATTAAGTCGGCGGTCGAGGCGGCCGATACGGACTAGGAGCAAGCATGACCATCAGCATCAAATGGGCGGACGCCACTCTCGAGAAGTACCAGAAGGAAATCGTGCAGCTTTCTGCACGGTTTCCGAAGGTCATACCGCAAGAGATAAATAAGGTCGGCGACCGCGTTCGCACGCAAGTCGTGCGGACGCTAACGAAACAGACGGGCTTGCCGAAGAAGACTATCCAGAAGGCCGTTGTTACTTACGGCGCATCTCCCGGTAAATACCTTTATACACTGAAGAGTGAGGGCGGCGACATCCGCCTTCGCTTCTTTAAGCCGCGCGAGACACGCAAGGGCGTGGTAGCGAAGCCGTGGGGCCGGCCCACAACGTATCCCGGCACGTTCATGCGGGGCGGCAAATTCCCTCGTCGCGTCGAGTCCGCCTACCTGTCGCCTGACGTATGGCGCCGTCTCAATAAGAGCGGCACGAAGATCACACAACAGCGCAGTGGCGTGCGTATCCCCGTTGAGATGATCACGGGTGCGACGGGGGACGCCTTCGACAAGATGGCAGGTCCGCTCCTCGAGCAGCGGGTGATGAAGGTCATTCAGAAGTTGCTCAAATAGCCTTCGGCGGACGGGTCCTCCCCGGCCCAGAGGCCATGCGGGGCGGCGTATCCCGGAAAATCAGTCTGCACAAATTTTCCTATATCATTTCCTTCCCAAGAATGAGGTTCTCATGGAACTGAAAACTGCCGCAATTGCAGGCCTTCTAGGGCTATCCTCTAGAAGATTAAACCAATTGGCCGAGGAAGGAATCGCAGTTCGAATTGCGCCGGGAACCTTCGACGCGCCGGCCACGATCCAGAACTATGTGCGGCACGTCTCGGGCAAGGCCGGCAGCCAGACTGCCAACCTAGACCTCAATGCCGAGAACGCTCGCCTGGCTAAAGAACGTGCGGACGCGCAGGCTCTCAAGAACTCGCAAACCCGTGGCGAACTGGTCGAAGCCGAGGCCGTTGCGCAGACCTGGGAAGGCATCGTCTCCGAGGTCCGAAGCGCAATGCTCGCGGTGCCCGGCCGCCTTCGCCGCCGTGCTGGCGCCTCGCTCGACGCCGCTGCGATCGAGCTCATAGATCACGAAATCCGAGAGGCTTTGACCGCCCTTGCTGACCCTGACAAAACTCAGGCGGCGCGCCCTCGCCAAGGCGAAGCCGCCACCGAAGATGAGGCTCTCGACATGGATTGAGAGCGAGATCCGCCTTCCTGAATCCGTTGCGGCCGTTTCCGGCCGCATCAGGCTCTACAAGCCGCAGCGCGAGATAGCCGACGCCATCGGTGACCCGCTCATCGAGCGCGTCACCCTGGTGAAGCCGGTCCGCGTAGGCTTCACGACCTTGCTCACCGGCGCTATCGCCGGCTTTGTGGCGAACGATCCGTCGCCCATCCTGGCCGTTCTGCCGACTGAGGCGGACTGTCGAGACTACGTCGTTTCGGACATTGAGCCGATCTTCGACGCCTCGCCGTCTATCCGGTCCCTGCTGTCCGGCGACACGCGCGAAGGCGACCGCGACACGATGCTTTCCAGGCGCTTCCCTGGCGGCTCGCTGAAGGTCGTCGCGGCGAAAAGCCCGAAAAACTTGAGACGGCACAATGTCCGCGCGCTGTTGATCGACGAAGCCGACGCCATGGCGCCCACCAAGGAAGGCAACCCGATCCTCCTGGCGGAGAAGCGCACGCTGTCCTTCGCTGATCGAAAGATTGTCATTGGCTCGACGCCGGTTGATGCGGACACATCGAACGTGCTGGCGCGGTACGAGGAGTCCGACAAGCGGATATTCGAATGCCCTTGCCCGCACTGCGGAACCTTCCACGAGCTGCGGTGGGCGCACATCAAATGGCCGGAAGGCGAACCCGAGAAGGCGGCCTGGCACTGCCCGACCTGCGAAGGCGTCGCCACCGAAAGGCACAAGCTGCAGATGGTCGAGGACGGCCAGTGGCGCATAACGGCGCCGCAGGTCAAAGGGCATGCCGGTTTCCGGCTCAACGCCCTTGTGTCGCTGCTGGAGAACGCCGCCTGGAGCAAACTGGCAGTCGAGTGGATTGCCGCGCAGAAAGATCCCGAAGACCTCAAGACGTTCATCAACACCATCCTAGCCGAAGGGACGACCGGCGGCGGGACGGAAGTGGACGAAAACGAGCTCATGGAGCGGCGTCAGCCGTTCAGCCTTGAGGATATCCCGGATGATGTCCTGGCCATCACTGCCGGCGTCGACGTGCAGCACGACCGCCTCGAAACGACGCTCATGGGATGGGACCGCAACGGGCTGCCGCATGTCCTGGGGCATGTCATTATCGACGGTCGCTGGGACGACGATGAGACCTGGGCCGACCTCGACGCCCTGTTGAAGGAGCGTTGGCGCCACCCGGCCGGCGGCACGATCGGCGTTGACGCTGCATGTGTCGACGCTGGCGACGGCGTCACCATGGACAAGGTTATCGCCTTCTGCACTCCGCGTACCCGGCGGCGCGTGATGGCCATTAAGGGCCGTGGCGGCAACATTCCTTGGATTGCTGCCAGCCGGTCAGACAAGCGCCGTGGCTCGCTCTGGATCATCGGCGTCGACGGCGTGAAGGCCGCGCTATTCGGCCGGATGGCGAAGGGCGAGATCCGCTTTAGTGACCGGCTCGAGGCCGATTACTTCGAACAGCTGACCGGCGAGCGCATGCTTGTCCGGTATCGCCGTGGCGCGAAGGTCTACGAATTCGTGCCGGTGCCAGGCAAGCGGCACGAAACGCTCGACTGCGCCGTCTATGCCATCGCGGCTCAGAAGACGCTCACCATCAACATGGACCGACGCGAGTCGGAACTGAAGCAAGAACCGCAGGCACCGAAAAGGCCGCGGGTTATCGAATCTGAATGGATGAAAGGACTAAACGCATGAGCATTCTAATTACCCGTTGGCAGCCCCTAGAGCACGCAGGCGACGTGATCGCGTCGTTCAACTTCCGAATTGACGACGTCATCACGGTGAGGGCGGCTCTGTTTTCCAAGAGGGGCGACCGATATCACGTCACCATGCCGTTCACCCGGCATAAGCAGCCTAATGGCGAAGGCGTCACCGCGGTCGGCCTTGGGGGGCAACTTTTCCACGATGTGCTGGCCGCTGTTGAGGCGCATTATCTGGGGATGGCAGCGACCAAGCCGACGGCCAAGGTCGGGAAGCCCAAGGCGGTCATCTCCAACTGGCTGGACCGGCATGAACCAGACGACGCAGGCTTGAAGCGTACGATCCGCATGGGAGAAGCAGCATGAACGTCGCGATCAAATCCATGGGCCTGACCCGCGGTGCCCTCCGCCAGGACGGTATGCGCATGCTGGCGGCATTCACCGCGACCATCGGCCCGATCGAACTGCATCACTGCACCATCATGCAGAAGCCGGACGGCCACCTTTCAGTCGGCACGCCGTTCGTCAAAGTGGCGCGGAGGAACATTTATGCCATCCGCGTGACCGACCGCGAGATATGGGACGAGCTCGTGCGGGTGGCACTCGCCGAGTACCGCAAGCTGTTGGATACGGAGCCGGACGTGCCGCGCGGGCTGTGTGCCGGCGAGGTTGAGGCGCTTGAGCGGGCGGGGATATGAGCAACGGCCAAGTTGGCCGTTGCGTGTGTCAGTATTGTCTATTGTACCTGCCGCGAATCGCAAAGCGCCTGTAGGGTTTAAGTTCGCTCACGGGGAAAAAGACTTCGAATAGCTTTCCGCGCTCAATCCCCCGACAAAGCGCCTTCTGGCCGGTTTCGTCAAACGACCGGATTTCCAATTTTGGGCTGCCCCGCATCATCACGATGTCGCCGACCTTGAACTTCACCGTTCCCATCTTCCCCTCCCCTTAAGTCGCGCCATCATCTCACCGCACGGCGGGGTTGTCGAGATAGGTGTCCCCAATTTCGGGGAGGCCCATAACGCAAAAATGCGTTCTGGGGGCAATACAAAATTGCATCGAATGATTTCAGGGGGTTGCGCCGGCAAGGCGTTGATTTCATTCGGTCGAAAATTCGCGGCGACCGACTGACGAAATTGTACAAAAAATTGTACCTTTTGATGATGGTGTCTCACCTCGCGCGTGCGCGCGAAAACCGCCCGCCCCGTGAAGGGCGAGCGGTTGAGCCGGCGGGCGTTCCAAGGATTACGCATGGCGATCGGCCGGCTTGATACCGTATGGGGGTGCCCCGTCTTGTGCGGGCGACGGTGGTGATGGGCACCCCCCGGTGTTGGAATAAAAGGCCGGCGGCGGCTATACAGCGCCAGCCGGCAAGGGCCAGCCGGACAATGCGGCTAACGGCTGGCGGGAAACTAAAAGGTCGTCATCACGCCCACCGCAACGATGCGGGCGGCAGCTATGGGCAGCGTCACGTGGACGCCGTCGTCGCGCTTGTAGGTGATGTGGTCTGCGGTGCGATCGACGAGTTCGCATCGCGTGCCGTCGCGAAAGATGAGGTGGGTCATTGCGCGGCCTCGCATTTGTCGGCCGCATAATATTGCTGCTCCATGCGGCCTGCGGCAGAGTCCACTTCCCAGACCGCATCGAACACCGCAGACACATCGCGTGTGATCTGCCGCAGATGATACTCCGTACAGGTCTCGCCGCGCCCTTCAGCTGCTTTACTGAGCGCGCGAATCTCGACCAGGACGTGTTCCAGCGTGATCATCGCAAGCCGCGACTGCCGGAACGCGATGTTGAGGTCATCCTCCATGTCGAAAAACGCTTCGGCGAGCCGGATGGTTCTGGGGTTCGGGGCTTGGATAATCGTGGCCGGGTTGTTGGCGTGCGGTGCCGCGGCAGGTCTTAACGGCACCAACCTGCGCGGCTGATGGCGTCTGTCGGTTGCATGCGTGCTGGTCGTCATGGGGGTCTCCTCGTTGTTGTCAGCGAATGTTAGGTGTTGTATAACATTGATTGCTGGCAGTCAACTAGCAATGACTAACAATGGCTAACTTTTTTTCGAGGGGAATGAAATGGTGCGCAGTGCGAGCCTGGGGATACGGATCGAGCAGCACGTGAAAGACGCGCTAGAGGCGGCAGCGAAGGCAGACCGCCGCACCGTGGCCGCTTACGTCGAGATGCTCATCATCGCGGATTTGGAAGCAAAGGGGCTGCTGCCGAAGGCTTAGTACACCCCTCCCCGCATGGTATGTTAGATAGTAGGGTTAAATTCTTCTACCCTATATAAATCAACACCTTATAAAGCAGTACGGGCGCCCCAGGGGCGCCCGCTTTGGTCTTAGGCTTCGGTTGCCGGCGTCGTTGCCGAACCGGGCGCCCGCGCGGTATCGCGATCCTTCCACCAGCGGCTGAGGAAGAGCAGGATCGGGCCGCCGATATAGATCGACGATGTCGTTGCGACGATCACGCCGAACAGCATCGGCCAGGCGAAGGGCTTGACCGTGTCGCCGCCCCAGATCGCCATCGGCAGCAGCGAGGCCGCGACGGCAACCGAGGTGAAGATGCATCGCATGATCACCTGGTTGATCGAGAGATCGATAAGGTCCGAGAAGGGCATCGACTTGTACTTGCGCAGGTTTTCTCTCATGCGGTCGTAGACGACGACCTTGTCGTTGACCGAGTAGCCGATCAGCGTCAGCACGGCGGCGATGGCCGTCAGGTTGAAGTCGATCTGCATCAGCGAGAAGAAGCCGATCATCTTGGTGATGTCCAAGAGCAGCGTCGCGATGGCGCCCACGGCGAAGTGCCACTCGAAGCGCCACCAGATGTAGATCAGGATCGCCAGCATGCCGAGGCCGACGGCGAGGAAGCCGGAGCGGGCAAGTTCGGTGCTGACCGTCGGGCCGACCACTTCCGTACGCTCGAAGCTGGCGTCCGGGATCACTTCGGCGACGCCGTCGCGGATCTTCTGGAGCGCTGCGGTCTGCACCTCTTCGCCGCCCGGCTGGCGCTGGACGCGCACGAGGACGGACGTGCCCTGACCGAATTCCTGCAGGGCCACTTCACCGAGATTGAGGCCCTCCATCTTCTCGCGCAGCGGGGCAAGGTTGATCGGCGTCTTCGACGTCGCTTCGACCTGGATGCCGCCGACGAAGTCGATGCCGTAGTTGAGGCCCGGCGTGAAGAACAGGATGACCGAGCTGATCGAGATGAAGGCCGACATGCCGATCGCGATATACCGGCCACGCATGAAGGAGAAGCTCGGGATCGCCCAGACCTTGCCGAAGATCGAATGGATGTCGATCCTCTTCATCTTGCGGCGGATGACCACCTCGCGCATCAGGAGGCGCACGAAGGTGATCGACGTGAACATCGAGATCGCAAGACCGATGATCATGGTGATGGCGAAGCCACGCACCGGACCGGAACCGAACATGAAGAGCAGGATCATGCCGACCATGGTCGTCATGTTGCCGTCGACGATGGTGGCATAGGCCTTGTTGAAGCCCACATCGAGCGCCTTCATGGCCCCCGCCCCGGCCGCCGTCTCCTCTCGGATACGGGCGTTGATCAGGATGTTGGCGTCAACGGCCATGCCGATGCCGAGGATGATGCCGGCGATGCCGGGCAAGGTGAGCGTCGAGCCGAGAAGACCGAGAAGACCGATCGTCAGGACGGTATGCAGCACGAGGCCGAGGTTGGCGATGAGACCCCAGGAGCCGTAGAGCACCTGCATCAGCACCACGACGGCGGCAAGGCCGGCGAGACCCGTGTAGAGACCCATGCGGATCGAGTCCGAACCGAGGTTCGGGCCGACGGTGCGCTCCTCGATGATGGTGAGCGGAGCCGGCAGCGCGCCGGAGCGCAGCAGCGCCGAAAGGACGGTCGCTTCCTGCGGGTTGAAATTGCCGGAGATCTGACCCTGGCCGCCGATGATCGGCTCGCGGATGACCGGCGCCGTCAGCACCTTGCCGTCGAGAACGATGGCAAAAGGCTTGCCGACATTGGCCTGGGTGATTTCCGCGAACTGGCGCGCGCCCGTCGAATCGAAGCTGAACGAGACGATCGGCTCGTTGGTACGCTGGTCGAAGCCGGCCTTGGCATCCGCAAGGCGATCGCCCGAAATGGCGACGCGCTCTTCCACGGCATACTTGCCGGGATCGTTGGCGCCGGGCAGGATCATCACGCCGCGCGGGGCGACGCTGTTCGGATCCACCGTCTGGTCGACCATGTGGAAGCTCATCTGCGCGGTCGAGCCGAGCAGCTGGCGCAGGCGCGTCGGATCCTGCAGGCCAGGCAGCTGGACGAGGATGCGGTCGCCGCCGACGCGCTGGATCAGCGGTTCGGCAACGCCGACCTGGTCGACGCGTCGACGGATGATTTCAAGGCTCTGCTCGACGGCGGCCGACATGCGCTCGTTGATGCCGGCTTCCGTCAGCGTGACGTTGATCAGGTTGCCGCTGGTGGCGACATCGATATCGGCGCTGCCGGCGGTGAAGCCGAGCGTCGTCGGCGTCGCGAGCTTGCGCACCTCCGGCAGAATCTTGTCGAGCGTCGCCTGGTCGGGCAGCGTGATCGTCAGCGTGGTGCCGCTGAGGCGGGCGGCCGAGGCGCGCTCGCCGGCAGTGCGCAGAATGGCGCGCGTATCGTTCAGCAGCACGTCCATGCGCGCTTTGCGCAGCGCCGCGGCATCGACCTCCAGCACGAGATGCGAGCCGCCCTTCAGGTCGAGACCGAGCGTGACGGGATTGGCGGGCAGGTAGCTCCCGAATTTGGCTTGCTGTTCGGACGTCAGCACGTTGGGCACGGCCGCGAGCACCCCGAAGAGGATGATCGCGATATAGACCAACAATGCCCATTTGGAGGTTTTCATGGGTTTGTTCCATCTAGACTGCCGGACGGGCGCGACAGGAAGTCGGCGCCGTCCGCGGGAATCGGAATTTCGAACGAATGGCGCGGCGTGCAGAGACGCCACAGGGCCTCAGGCGGCAAGGACCGGAGGCGCACGGCTGCGGAAGGATGCCGGGCCCAGGCGGAGGGGCGCCGCATCGTCGACAGCGACAAAGACCACCGAAACAGAGGTCTCGAAGGGGTAGAGCACGACACCGGCGCCCGGGACGAGTGCCTTGCCGGCAGCATCGCCTTCCGGCAGGCCGCTCTTGGCCTTGGCGACCCGCCGTTCGGCATGGCCGCTTGCCGGGAACCACAGTTCATCGCCGGTCGCCGAGAGCGGCGATGGCGCGACGCCGCCTTCGGCAGCTGCCCGCGGCGGGTGGCCAGCATCATTTGCGCTGCCAGGAAGGGAGAATTGCGAGAGGAACAGGGTGACGAGCAGCACGAGGAAGCCGACGGGCGCAAAACCCCGCTCCCAGATCGTCGCTTCTCTGCCGGTCCTCAACGTCATACCCGTCCGTTTCTTCAGGGCGGAGCGCCGCGCGAAGCAGGCTTCGCAGCAATGCCGATGGTGCGCCAAGAACCACTTACCATCGGCCAAGTCAAGTTTTGACCGTAACGCTTCCTTTACACTTCGACGTTTCAGGCCTCACAATTCATGGATCGTGACGTCAGGGCAGGCCTTTTTCGCGAGGTCGCAGAGATGCTCGTGATGGGTCAGGTAGATCACCTGCCCGCCCGTCGCCATCGCGCCCATCACCGTCAGGGCATTGAGCGCACGCCGGTCGTCGAAGGTTTCCATGATGTCGTCGGCGATGAAGGGCACGATCTCGCGACTGGCGGCGATCTCGTGATAGCCCGCAACGCGCAGCGCCAGATAGAGCTGGAAGCGCGTGCCCTTGGAGAGGTCCTTCGCAAGCTTCGAGCCGCCTGGGGCGGCGTTGACGACGAGGAATTCGCTGTCCTTTTCGAGGATCGTCGACAGGCCGGTATATTCGCCCGCCGTGATGTCGCGGAACGTCCGCGAGGCGCGTTCCATCATCGCGCTGCGGTGACGCTCGCGGTAGAGTCGCAGAGCCTGTTCCGCCGCCAGAATGCCGGCGCGCGTCGCCAGATAGCGGCGCGACTTCTCCGCAAGCTCGATCAGCACCGTGCGCCGCCGTTCCTCCAGCACCGCCGCCGCATCGCTGCCGGCGACCTTAGCCAGCGCTTCCTCCGCCCGGGCGCGCAGAAGGTGCTGCTCCTGCACCGCGCGGTCGAGCTCCTCGAGCCGTGCGGAAAGGTCTTCCCTTTCCGCAGAAAGCTGGTCGTCATCGACCGCCGAGAGCAGCGCCTCGGCTTCATCGACCGTTTCCGTGCGCAGCTGCTGGGCGAGATCACGCCCGACATCCTGGACGCGCGCCAGAATGTCGTCGCGCTTGCGATAGGCTTCGATGAGAATATCCGCCTCCGCAAGCGTGTCGCAGCCAAGGACGGAATAGACCTCCGCGAGCCGCGCGGTAAGCACCGCACGACGCTCCTCCAGTGCACCCTCCTCCTCGGCAAGGCGCAGCCCCGCCTTGTCGATCGCCTCGCGCCGCTGGCGCACCGCTGTCGCCGCGGCGAGCCGCCGGCCGAAGGCTGCGACGGTGGAAAGCGGGTCCTCATTGTCGAACGGCTCGGACAGGCGCTCGGCAAGGCGGCGGGCGTGGCCGGCATAATCCTGCTGGTCCCGGCGCATGCCGGCGATGCGGTGATCGAACTCCCCGCGCCGCTCGACATTCTGGGCGAGCGTCTGCAGCGCCGGAAGGAGAGCGCCGACGCGCTCCAGGGCGACGGGCGCGTCCGGCCCGGCGAGCCAGGTGCCGGCGATGTCCCGCTCCCAGGCCTCCTGCCATGCGCCAAGTGCCGCCGTGGCGTCTTCCGTGGCCTTGCCGCGCATATCAATATCGGCCTTCAGACGGGCGAACTGCACGGCCGCAGAATTCCGCCGGGCCTCGGCGGCCTTCAGCGCCTCCAGCCGGTCCTCGGCAAGGAACAACGCTTCATCGAAGGGGCTGTCCTCGGCCAGCGCTTCACCCAGTAGGGCCGCCAACCGCGCCAGCACGTCGCGCCTCTCCCTTTCCACGAGATCGGCTTCCACGGTGCGCTGCGCAAGCCCGCCGATGGCATCCAGCGCCGCCGCCCGCCGCTCCAGCCAGCCGGCCATGTCTGCCAGCGTCGTCCCCTCAGGCAGGCCGAGGCGCGCGGCAAGCGACGACACCTGACCTTCGACTTCCGCCCGCACCTCGGACAGACGGGTCCCTTCACCGGCAAGGGTCTCCAGCCGCGCCGTGCCTTCCGCGATCGTCCGTTCGAGAAGGCGCAGCTCCGAAAGGCGGTCGGCATTGCGCAGGCGCGCATCCGAAGCCTTGTCATCCGCGCGCATCGCCTGCTCGAAGGCATCGGCAGAACCGCTGTCGAGCGTGCCGGCATGCCTCTGCCAGGCCGCATCCCGCACGGCTCGCAGATGGCCGGCATGTTCTTCGCCCGCCGCACCGGTCGCCCTTTGAAGCGCCCGGAGCGTTGCGCGGGCAGAGGCGACATCCAGCTCCAGTGCGGCAACCTGCTCGCGTTGACGGTGCAGGGCCTCATCGGCCGCATCATGTCGTTTGCGCAAACCCTCCATATCGCCAGGCGATGGCGCAGCCACGGCCTCCAGGCTCGCCGCGGTGCCGGACCAGGGAGCAAGACGCGCCATCGCACCATCGGCATCCTGCCGGGCCAGCGCGACGAGGCGACGGGCCTCGCGCAAGCGCGCCGAAAGGTCGCCGGACCGCGCAGCGCGCAGGGCTGCGGCGAGCGAGGACTGACGCGCCGCGTCCGCCTGCACGTCCTCGTCCGAAATGGCGCCCGCCTCGTCTCCGATGGCGGCAAGCGCCCGCTGGGCCTCGGCACGCTCGCGAAGCGCCGTCGCGGCGCGTTCGGCAAGCGCCGACCGTCGGGACAGGAGGGCGGCAAGCTTTTCGCCAAGGCCCGGAGGCAGCAGAATGCCCGCCGGGTCGGCATCCGCAACGAGCCCGAACGCGGCGAGGCTTGTCCCGATGGAAACGGCAACCCGGTCCCGTTCCGCCTCGCGGACAGCAAGATCCATCGCCGCGGTGCGGAAGCGGGCCTCGAGCGCGGAACCGGCAAGCGCGGTGATATCGCCTGCGGCCGCCAGAACGGCCTCGTCCTCAGGCAGCTCCGCCAGCTCCTCGGAAAAATGCAGGCGCTCCCCCTCCATGCGTGCCGCGCGGGCGGCGATTTCCGCCTCCTCGCGCGCCAGTTCCCCGGAGAGCGAACGCCAGCTGGTCGGCGGAGAATCGCCCAGATCGAAGGCGCCGAGCTCGGTACGCAAAGCCCGCAGGCGCCGAAGGTAAGGCAATGCTGAAAGGCAGCGCTCCACCTGCGCCAGCGCGGCGCGCACCTCGGTCCGGGCGGCCGTCATCTCGCCGTGCCGCTCGACAGCGGCGTCGCGGTCGCGCACCAGCAGGCCGTAATCGCGGGCGGCGACATCGAGCGCCTTGCGCTCGGCCGCCAGCGCGTCAATATCCGCCTTGAGCCCCGAGAGTCCGTGCTTGCGGCCGGAGGGACGATAGAACTCGTCGGCCTCCGCCTTCAGCGCCGCAAGACCCGTGGCCATGTCGGAAAGACCGGAGCTGGCGGAAAAGAGCATCGACCCCAGCTCGCCCTCGCTCTTCAGGATGTCCTCGCCGCCCCTCTCGATGCTCTCGTCGTCGAGCGAGAACATGGTGCGATAGGCGTTGCGATCCATGCCGCCGAGCACGGCGGCAAAGAGCGTCTCCGGCAAGGGCCGGTCATCGGCGGTGACGAGCGAGGCCTGGTTGCGCTTCAGGCGGTAGGCCTCGTGGCGCTCGGCACCGACGGAGAACTGCCCGCCGACGCGCATCAGGGCATAGGGATGCAGGAAGCCGTAGGCGCTGGATTTCTCGATGCCGAAAAGCAGGTCGAGATAGGCGGAAAAAAGCGTCGACTTGCCCGCCTCGTTCGGGCCGTAGACAAGATGGAAATCCGGCTTGCCCGGCGTGGCCGTACCGAAATCGAGGCTGCGGTCGGTAAATTTTCCGTAGCGGACGAGGTCCAGGCGATCGAGACGCATCGGCTAGCCCCCCGCCCCTTCGCCGCCAAGGCGGGCGAGAACGGCATCGGCCCCTCGAAGGGCGAGGTCGTGCAGCAGGGCCTCCTCCGCCGCTTCGTCCACGGCCAGCAGGCCGCGCGCCTCCTTCGGCAACTGGCGCAGGAGATCGCCCAGCGTCTCGCGCAACTCTTCGCGATAGGCATGGCTTTCGATGACGTCCTCGCGCATCAGACGGGACATCTCCGTGAGCGGACCGGCATCGGCACCCGCCGCGGCAAGCGGCATGGAAACGGAAAGCTCCACCGCCTCGATCCAGCATTCGCCGAGCGAGGCGGCAACGTTCTGCAGCTCGGCGGTGAGCAGATCCTCGTCGCGGCGTAGGCGCCAGGAAAGCGGTGTGGCGCCGTCAAGTGCAAGGCGTGCGACGAGATGGGCGCCGCGTGCTTGCGCCCTCGCCTCGGCCAGCACGGCTTCGACGCGGTCAAGCATGCCGTGCCAGTCTTCGATACCAGAGAGATCGACGGAAAGGCGCTCGAACAGCGCGACCGCGACCGGATGCATCTCGCAGGTGATCGTGCCGTCGTCCTCGATGGTGGCGAGCGTAATGCCTTTGGGGCCACCTTCGTTGATGTCGCGGCCCTGCGGATTGCCGGGCATGACGATCCACGGTTTTTCGAGATGCACCCGCCGCTGGTGGATGTGCCCGAGTGCCCAATAGTCGAAGCCGTGCGCGGCAAGATCGGCTATGCCGACAGGTGCATAGGGATCGTGGCGACTCGCACCGGCCAGGCTGGTGTGCATGAGGCCGACGTTCACCGCATCCGGCACGGGTGCGCGAAAACTCGGCAGCAGCGATGCCGGGGCATGGGGGTTGGCAAAGCTGATGCCGTGGACGTGGATCTCGCGGCCACTCGCCAGCACGCCGGCCTTCACCGGCTTTCCGCGGCCATCGAAGACGTGCACATTCGGCGGAAAGGTGAGTTCGCGGGTGATCTGCGACTGGGCGTCGTGATTGCCGCGGATGAGGAAGACGCGGATGCCGGCCGCATCCAGCCGGCGCATCTGGCCCATCAGGAAGAGCGCCGTCGCCATGGAGGTCTGCGAACCGTCATAGAGGTCTCCGGCGATGATGAGGGCATCGACCGCCTCGGTGATCGCAAGATCGACGATACGCTCCAGCGCCTTGCGTGTCGCTCCGCGCACCAGTTCGCCAAGCTCGGCATTGCGCAGAGCGAGCGATGTCAGGGGCGAATCGAGATGGAGATCGGCGGTGTGAATGAAGCGGAACGGCATGGCCGGACAATCGCTTTCCCCCTCCTCCGGGTCAATGCTTGGCGCCCCGCAGTCAAGGTTATGCAGGAGAGAAATCGTCTCACCCCGAAAATTCCGGGAAAGGGCAGGAATAACGCCCGCGACCTGACCGTTCGCATTTACAGAGATCGTTCAATATCTATGATCAAATTATCCGAAAACCTTCGTGATCATTTGACATGGTCCCTCATAATACCTATATTTCCCCTCATGAGTAGCACGATAGAAATTTCCCAGGGCATGTTCAAACTCTACCATCAGGTGAGCCGCCTGGTGAACGAGTGCATGATGGATGAAGGCGTGTCGCTTGCCCGCAGCAAGTTCCTGCTTCTTCTGGAATGTCAGGGCCCGCAGCGTTCGACGGACATCGCCTGCGCGCTCGGTTTCGCGCCCCGCACGGTAACGGAAGCGATCGACGGCCTCGAGCGGGACAAGCTGGTCAAGCGCGAGCCGGACCCGAAGGATCGGCGTGCCAAGATCGTCTCGATCACGGATATGGGCCGCACGGTGATCTCCGCCGCACAGCAGCCACAGCACAAGATGATCGAGGCGATCTTCGCGGTGCTGACCGAAGACCAGAAGCAGCACCTCAAGGACATCATCGGCTGCCTCAGCGAGAAGACCGAGGAATTGCAGCGCGAACGGGACAAGGTCGAAGGCGACACCGCCGCAGCGCCCATGCGCCCCCTGCGGGCCGTCGGCTAAGCCGGACGGCAACGGAAAACGGAAGAAGGCCGGGATTTCACGATCCCGGCCTTCTTTGTCTGAAGCGTTCAGCGTCCTCCCCTGCCCGCTGCCTTCCCCCCAATAAGCGGGGAGAAGGTGAAAGCAAGAATGGACGGCCCGCGGAGCTTACATGGCGTTCATCGGGCCGATGCCGAAAAACAGCGTCTCACCCGAGGAACCATCCACGCCGTCATTGTCGGTCATGACGAAGCCATTGCCGGCGGCGTCGATGGCAAAGCCTTCGACCTTGTCGACGACGAAGCCGTTGGTGGCGCCCTTCAGGTCCGGGATGAGGTCACGGACCTCTTCCTTCTTGACGACAGGCAGTTCACCGCCGAGTGCGGCCGGCTTCAGATCGGCAAGCGCCACGCGGTACAGCTTCTTCAGCTTGGCCGCCTGGCCGATCAGGTTGTCGCGCTCGATGATATAGGCATGGTCGCCGCTGACGGTGATTTCGGAAAGGCCGACCCAGCCGCTTTCGGTTTTTTCGAGCGGATAGCGCACGGCGCCCCATTCCTCGGAGGACGGCTTGTAGGAGACGAGCTTCACGAAACCCTTCTCGTCGTCGCCCCATTCACGCTGCATGGCCATCCACAGCACCTTGTCATCGCCTTCGCCGACGCTGGTGATGCCTTCGAAGCCGAAGCGCTTCTCGCCGGCGCGCAGCGCGGCGGGAATGGCGATTTCCTTCTGGATCTCGCCCTTTTCGTTCACATGGATGATGGCATGGCCGACGAGCTTGTCGGCATCGCCCTCGTTGGCAAGCCAGAAACCGCCCTCGCCATCCGGCGTCAGGCCCTCGCTGTCGAGCTTCTGGGCGGCAGCACCGTTGCGGGTAATGCGCAGCGCATCGACGATCTTCGCCGGCTTCGCGGTGGCGTCGATCGTGAAGATCGTCGGCTGCGAGGCGTAGAAGGAATCGTTGACGGCGTAGAGCATGCCCGGCTTGTCCTTGACCGGTGCGAGGCCCGAGAGGGCGCCGAAGCCGATCAATTCGCCATCCTTTTCCGTGGAGACGATCTGCGGATAGGCAGCTTCGCCTTCGGCACGCTCATAGATCATGACATGCGAGCGGGCGCCGCCGTCCTCCACGAGATCGGTCTCGTTGGCGGTCACGAAGAGATTGCGGTTCGGGATGGCGACGGCTCCTTCCGGGCCAACGCCCGAGGGCAGCAGCTGGAGAAGCGCGGGCTCGGCGCCGGTATCCTTGTAGACACCGACGATCGAGGCGCGCTCGGCGAGCACGAAGAACAGGTTGTCATCGCCGAACTTGGCGGCTTCCATGCCTTCCGGCTCGACGCCCTTCTTGTTGCGCTTGTCCGGATAGTGGCCGATCTTGGCAATCTCGCGCTCGAAGGCCGCGCCGTTCTCGTAGAGGACCTTGCCCTGCTTGTCGAAGATGGTGAAGCCGCGGGCGCCACCCTTCCAGTCGCCCTCATTGGCGACGACCAGGCGGTTGTCGTCCAGCCACTTCACGGCATCGGGCTCGCGCGCCACGTCCTTCATCTCGCCGGTGAATTTCAGCGCACCGTCCTTCTTGGTGTCGATGCCTTCAAGGCTGACCGTACCGGCGGAGAAGTGGCTCTTTACCGTGCCGGCCTTGCCGTCGACGATGACGATATGGTTGTTTTCCTGCAGGGTGACAGCAACTTCGTCGAGGCCGTTGAAGGAGACGAATTCGGGTTCGGGATCCTCGCCGGCGACATCGGCAAGGCCAGTCAGCGCCACATGCTTGATCGAACCGCAATCGACGACGCCGTCCTTGAGGGAGAGCAGCACGAGATCGCCGGCCGGCATCTGCGGGATGGCGCCGTCATTGACCTCTTCGTCGCGCTCGTTCTCGATGGCGATGGCGGCGATCGTCCTGTCCTTGTTGAGGGCGATCGAATCCGGCTGACCGCCGAGATCGCAGGTCGCCTCGACGGCCCTGGAGGCCACATCGACCTGGGCGAGCACACCCGACGGCTTCACGAAGCTTTCGCGCGTGTTGATCGCGACGAGCGCCTTGCCGGCGGCAATGGTGACCGAGGTCGGCTCGCCGTCGAAGGCGACGGTGCCGCCCGCCTTCGGAGCCTCGGCGTCGGTGATGTCGATGAAGCCGATGGCCTTGTTCGGGCTGTCGGAATAGACGAGCGTGTTGCCGTCTTCCGAGGCGCTGATGATCTCGGACGAGGTCGGCGTCGCCTTGTCGACACCCTCGGGCAGGTTGTCGGCAACGGCGAAGGACGCAATGCGATTGAAGACGGGCTCGGCGCTGGCGGCGGAGGCCACCGATGCGGCGAGAACCGCAGCGAGCGCGGCGGTGATCGAACGGGTTTTCATGAAATCCTCCGGGATCCGGTCAAAAGGAACCCGGCGGTTCTGAGGCTTTCGTGTTACAGGCCGATGACATTTCGGCGACGGTCCGTTGCCTTCCCGTCAAATAAAAGGGGGCCCGGAAGAACCGGACCCCGACCCTGAATTTCAGGTTTGGCGGCGGAGTGGATAACCGCTCTGCCCGAACCAAGGATCAGCCGTTGACGGCGTCCTTCAGGCCCTTGCCGGCCGAGAACTTCGGCACGTTGCGTGCCGGAATCTCGATCTCGGCGCCGGTCGAGAGGTTGCGGCCCTTCGAGGCTTCACGGCGCGATACGGAGAAATTGCCGAAACCGACGAGACGAACGTCGCCGCCGTTCTTGAGCTCACCCTGGATCGTCTCGAAAACGGCGTCGACAGCCGATGCTGCGTCCGTTTTGGAGAGGCCAGACTTCTCAGCCACTGCGGATACGAGTTCATTCTTGTTCATGTTTCCACCCCTTTCATACGGTTTGAAACGACTCATACAAGTCGGGGGCAGAATACGCATCGCCCCTCGCCCCGCAAGAAAATTTCGTCGCAAAACCCTGAGAATCCGGGCTTTACACACGTTTTTCAACGAAAAAGACCGGCCGAAAGGCCGGTCTTTTCCCGTTTCGCTCCAAAATGCCGGATGCATTACCCGGCATCAAGGCTCAATGCGCGATCGCGCCGGTACCCTCATCGGTCGATTCGACCGCCGGAACCTTGGCGTCTTCGACCGTCGCATCCCATTCGATCGGCTCCGGCCGGCGAACGAGCGCATGCTTGATCACCTCACCCATGCGCGAGACCGGAACGATCTCCATGTTGTTCTTCACGTTATCCGGGATCTCCGCCAGGTCCTTGGCGTTCTCTTCCGGGATCAGCACCTTCTTGATGCCGCCGCGAAGCGCTGCGAGCAGCTTTTCCTTGAGACCGCCGATCGGCAGGACCCGGCCGCGCAGCGTCACTTCGCCCGTCATCGCGATGTCCTTCGAGACCGGGATTCCGGTCATGATGGAAACGATGGCGGTCGCCATGGCGATACCGGCCGACGGACCGTCCTTCGGCGTCGCGCCTTCCGGCACGTGCACGTGGATATCGGTCTTGTCGAAGCGCGGCGGCTCGATGCCGAAATCGACGGCGCGCGAGCGGACATAGGACGCCGCTGCCGAGATCGATTCCTTCATCACATCCTTCAGGTTGCCCGTAACCGTCATGCGGCCCTTGCCACCCGGCAGGCTGACGCCTTCGATGGTGAGCAGCTCGCCGCCGACTTCCGTCCAGGCAAGACCCGTAACAACGCCAACCTGATCCTCGCGCTCGGCCTCGCCGTGGCGGAAGCGCGGAACGCCGAGGAAGTCGTGGATGTTGTCTGCCGTGACCTCGACCGTCTTCGACTTGCCCTTGATGATCTCGGTGACCGCCTTGCGGGCGAGCTTCATCAATTCACGCTCGAAGTTACGCACACCGGCTTCGCGGGTGTACTGCTGGATGACCGCCATCAGCGCGCCGTCCGTCACCGAAAACTCCTTCGGCTGAAGGGCGTGATCGCGGATCGCCTTCGGCAGCAGGTGCCGCTTGGCAATTTCCAGTTTCTCTTCTTCCGTATAGCCGGCAATGCGGATCACTTCCATGCGGTCCATGAGGGGCGCCGGAATGTTCAGCGTGTTCGCCGTCGTCACGAACATGACGTTGGACAGGTCGTATTCGACTTCCAGGTAGTGGTCCATGAAGGTCGAGTTCTGTTCCGGATCGAGCACCTCCAGGAGAGCCGAGGACGGATCGCCGCGGAAATCCATGCCCATCTTGTCAATCTCGTCGAGCAGGAAGAGCGGGTTGGACTTCTTCGCCTTCTTCATCGACTGGATGACCTTGCCGGGCATCGAGCCGATATAGGTGCGGCGGTGACCGCGGATTTCGGCCTCGTCACGCACGCCGCCGAGCGCCATGCGGATGTATTCGCGGCCGGTCGCCTTGGCGATCGATTTCGCGAGCGAGGTCTTGCCGACGCCCGGAGGGCCGACAAGGCACAGGATCGGGCCCTTGATCTTGGCCGAGCGAGCCTGCACGGCGAGATATTCGACGATGCGCTCCTTGACCTTGTCGAGGCCGAAATGATCCTCGTCGAGAATCTTTTCCGCGGCATTGAGGTCGGTCTTGATCTTCGACTTCTTGCCCCACGGAATGCCCGTCAGCCAGTCGAGATAGTTGCGCACGACGGTGGCTTCCGCCGACATCGGGCTCATCTGGCGCAGCTTCTTCAGCTCGGCATCCGCCTTTTCGCGGGCCTCCTTGGAGAGCTTCGCCTTGGCGATCTTTTCTTCCAGTTCGGCCATCTCGTCGCGGCCGTCCTCGCCGTCGCCGAGCTCCTTCTGGATCGCCTTCATCTGTTCGTTGAGGTAGTACTCGCGCTGCGTCTTCTCCATCTGGCGCTTGACGCGCGAGCGGATGCGCTTTTCGACCTGCAGGACCGAGATCTCGCCTTCCATGAAGCCGAGCGCCTTTTCAAGGCGCAGCTTGACGCTCGTCGTCTCCAGCATTTCCTGCTTTTCGACGATCTTGATGGAGAGGTGCGAGGCGACGGTGTCGGCGAGCTTCGAATAGTCCTCGATCTGGCTCGCGGCACCGACGACTTCGGGCGAAATCTTCTTGTTGAGCTTCACATAGTTCTCGAACTCGGAGACGACCGAGCGCGACAGCGCTTCGACCTCCACCGGGTCCTCTTCCGGCTCGGCTAGGACATGGGCCATCGCCTCGTAGAATTCCTCGCGGTCCGTATAGCCGTCGATCTCGGCGCGCGCGCGGCCTTCGACCAGCACCTTGACGGTACCATCGGGGAGCTTGAGGAGCTGGAGCACGTTGGCGACGGTGCCGATGCGATAGATGGCATCGGTTTCCGGGTCGTCGTCGGAGGCATTGATCTGGGTGGCAAGCATGATCTGCTTGTCGGTACCCATGACCTCCTCGAGTGCGCGGATCGACTTCTCGCGGCCGACGAACAGCGGGACGATCATGTGCGGGAACACCACGATGTCGCGCAGGGGCAGGACCGGGAAGGCCGTGGAGTCGTGCGACGCAGACGTCTTTTTCGTCATGTCATTTCCTTTCAAACGTCCCGTTTCCGGGAACCGGTCCATTCGGCGCTCAGAGTGCCGGGCCGGCGATCTTTTCCATCCACAAGTGGCGTGCAGCCAACACATTTTCAAGCCCGGTTGCGGAGTGCCCCACCCCGTGACGGACAAGCGAACCAACACCGGAAGTGTAGTCTTCCGCGCTGTCGCGGAACTTGCGGCCTTCCCCCCGGCAGCACCGCCGGAGCATACGCAGAACAGAATCGAAGTCTTCCATTCTGGCTTGGCGCGCACCGTTTCGCAACGGCTCCCGAAGCAGCGGAAGGTTGCACATCATGCCCCTTCCCGCGGCAGGCGACCAGTCACGAAATGTCACTAGCCGCCTCAAACGAAAAGACCCGCCGGCGGCGGGTCCTTCCTGAACGGGTTTGGCGCGATCAGGCCGAAACGTTGGCCTTCTCGTCGGTGCGCTCCGAGTAGATGTAGAGCGGACGGGCCGACCCCTTGACCACCTCGTCGGAGATGACGACCTCGCGCACGCCTTCCAGCGTCGGAAGTTCGAACATCGTGTCGAGCAGGATCTTCTCCATGATCGAGCGCAGGCCGCGCGCACCGGTCTTGCGGACGATCGCCTTGCGGGCGATCTCGCGCAGCGCGTCCTCGTGGAAGGTCAATTCGACGTCTTCCATCTCGAACAGGCGCTGGTACTGCTTGACCAGAGCGTTCTTCGGCTCCGACAGGATCTGGATCAGCGCGTCCTCGTCGAGGTCTTCGAGCGTCGCCAGGACCGGCAGACGGCCGATGAATTCCGGGATGAGTCCGAATTTCACCAGGTCTTCCGGCTCCAGTTCGCGCAACACTTCACCGACGCGGCGGTCTTCCGGCGAGCGGACCTGTGCCCCGAAGCCGATCGACGTCTTTTCGCCACGGGCGGAGATGATCTTGTCGAGACCGGCGAAGGCACCGCCGCAGATGAACAGGATGTTCGTCGTGTCGACCTGCAGGAATTCCTGCTGCGGATGCTTGCGACCACCCTGCGGCGGTACGGATGCAACCGTGCCTTCCATGATCTTCAGAAGCGCCTGCTGCACGCCCTCGCCCGACACGTCGCGGGTGATCGACGGGTTGTCGGACTTGCGCGAGATCTTGTCGACTTCGTCGATATAGACGATGCCGCGCTGTGCGCGCTCGACGTTGTAATCGGCGGCCTGAAGCAGCTTCAGGATGATGTTCTCCACGTCCTCGCCGACGTAACCGGCTTCGGTCAGCGTCGTGGCGTCGGCCATGGTGAAGGGTACATCGATGATGCGGGCGAGCGTCTGGGCGAGATAGGTCTTGCCGCAGCCCGTGGGGCCGACCAGCATGATGTTCGACTTCGCCAGTTCCACGTCCGAGCCCTTGGCGGCATGCGCCAGTCGCTTGTAGTGGTTGTGCACCGCGACCGACAGGATGCGCTTTGCCTGCTGCTGGCCGATGACATATTCGTCGAGAACCTTGATGATATCCTGGGGCGTGGGAACGCCGTCTCGGGATTTCACCATGGAGGTCTTGTTCTCCTCGCGGATGATGTCCATGCACAATTCGACGCATTCATCGCAGATGAACACCGTCGGTCCGGCAATCAGCTTGCGGACCTCGTGCTGGCTCTTGCCGCAGAAGGAGCAGTAGAGGGTATTCTTGGAGTCGCCGCCGTTGCTGCCGCTGACCTTGCTCATATCACTTTCCTTCCAGCACGCCGTTCATCTCCCGGAAGATGGCCGGACCACTCAAACCGCCTTTGCCGGATACGCCTACGCGCCCTTTCAAAGGCTCCAGGGGTACTGACCGGCCCGGGCCCCGCCCTTGAACCGGTTGCAACGCATTCCCCGTTTAAACACCGAATGCTAAGCCGTCACAAATCAACATAGCATTAACGGCCAATATTACCGGCTTTGTGGCGAGGATAAAGCCCCGCGATCATTACAAATCGCGTGATTGCCTTCATCCGCGCATTAGGCCAAGATCGGAACGAGCCTTGCGCGTCAGTTTCGCCGCCACCAGACCGTGACTTTCCCTTAGATAGTCACACAACGCCGCATCATCAACTGATTCGCCCGTTTGCCGCTGGATCCACTTCATTCCGCGCGAGGCGAGATAGGGTGCTGGACGGCACCCCGGCTGCTCGCTCAGAATATCGAAGGCGATGTCGGACACCTTGAACGTGACCGCAAGCCCCGCCGTGTCGCTCCATCCGGCAATGGCGAAAACCTTCTCGCCGACCTTCCAGACATGCGCCCCGCCCCATTGCACCACGTGGTTCGTGGCGGGGAGCGAAGCGCAGAAGGCGTTGTAGTCGTCGAGCGTCATGAGATCCTGCGGCGTCGAACGAGGTGTTACGTGGCGTCCGCGCCCTCGATCGCCTCGCGGCTGGTGATGACGCGGTCGACCAGACCCCAGTCCTTCGCCTCGTCGGCGCTCATGAAATGGTCGCGATCAAGCGTCTGCTCGACTTCCTCATAGGTGCGGCCGCAATGTTTGACATAGACCTCGTTCAGCTTGCGCTTCATCTTGAGGATGTCCTTGGCGTGGCGCTCGATGTCCGATGCCTGGCCCTGGAAGCCGCCCGAGGGCTGGTGCACCATGATGCGGGCGTTCGGCGTGGCAAAGCGCATGTCCTTGTGGCCGGCGGCCAGCAGCAGCGAGCCCATCGAGGCGGCCTGGCCGATGCACAGCGTCGAGACAGCCGGCTTGATGAACTGCATCGTGTCGTAGATCGCCATGCCGGACGTGACGACGCCGCCCGGCGAATTGATGTAGAGCGCGATTTCCTTCTTCGGGTTTTCGGCCTCAAGGAAGAGAAGCTGCGCGCAGACGAGCGTGGCGATATGATCCTCGACCGGACCCGTCAGGAAGATGATGCGCTCCTTCAGGAGGCGTGAATAGATGTCGTAGGAACGCTCGCCGCGGTTGGTCTGCTCGACGACCATCGGCACCAGAGCCATGGCGGTATCTACGGGATTTCTCATGTCAATCCTTCATCGGTGTGGCCCTGAAACCCTTCGCAAACGTTGGGAATCAGCAAGTTTCGTCTTCCCTACATAGAGTGTGAGGGTGGCGGACTTCAAGACAGGTGCGTGTTTTGCGGCGCTCTATGCGAGAATGCAGTTAACTGACGCAACGGGCGGCGGCGATTTCCACAACCGAACCGCCGGCAAGGTGAAGGAAGGGTAAATCGCTCCCAGGCCTTGCCTCCTCCCGGTGATCGTCTGCACTATATCTCCCTCCAGTGGAGGTAGCCATGATGAAACGATCTCTCGTCGCCCTCGGGCTTCTTTTCCTGACATCGGTCGGGGTATCCGCCCAGCAGGCGTCCGACAGCGTCGCGCCGGAGCGCGCAACCGGCCTTGCGGCGGCGAAGGTCGTCACCGCGAAGGCCCATATGGTGGCGGCCGCCCACCCGCTCGCGGCCGAGGCCGGCGAAAAGGTTCTTGCGGACGGCGGCAGCGCGATCGACGCCATGATCGCCGTCCAGACCATGCTCGGCCTTGTCGAGCCGCAATCCTCAGGCCTCGGCGGCGGTGCCTTTCTCGTCTACTACGATGCCGGGACCGGCCGGCTCACCACGCTGGACGGCCGCGAGACCGCGCCGATGGAGGCGACCCCCAGGCTCTTCCTCGACGAAAAGGGCGAGCCGCTGAAATTCTTCGACGCCGTCGTCGGCGGGCGCTCCGTCGGCACACCCGGCACCGTCATGCTGATGCAGGAGGCGCACAACCGCTGGGGCCGCAAGCCCTGGAAGGACCTCTTCATCCCCGCCGAAACGCTGGCCCGCGACGGTTTTTCCGTCTCGCCGCGTCTTGCCGGCCTGATCGCCACCGAGGGCGACCGGCTGAAGACCTTCGAGACGACAGCCGCCTATTTCTTCGGCGCGGATGGTGCACCGCTGAAGGCCGGCAGAATCCTCAAGAATCCGGCCTATGCCGAGACGCTTTCGGCCATCGCCGGTGGCGGCGCGCCGGCCTTCTACACCGGCACTATCGCCCAGGGCATCGTCGATACGGTGCGCAGTTCCGGCAAGAATGCCGGCGTGCTCTCGCTCGCCGACCTTCAGAACTACCAGGTGAAGGAGCGCCGGCCGGTCTGCACCTCCTACCGCGCGCTCGACGTCTGCGGCATGGGACCGCCCTCCTCCGGCGCAGTCGTCATCGGCCAGATGCTCGGCATGCTGGAAAATTTCGACCTCAAGGCACTCGGCAAGGACAATGCCGAAAGCTGGCGGCTGATCGGCGACGCACAGCGCCTCGCCTTCGCCGACCGCGAACGCTACCTTGCGGACACAGATTTCGTGCCCGCGCCGATCAAGGGGCTTCTCGACAAAACCTATCTCGGCGAGCGGGCCAGACTGCTCGACGGCGACAAGGCACTTGCCGAAGATGCCGTGACGGCGGGCAAGCCCGAATGGGACCACGCCTTCGACTTCGGCCGCGACGCCGCACTCGAACTGCCCTCCACCAGCCATTTCGTCATCGTCGATGCGGCAGGCAATGTCGTCTCCATGACGACCACGATCGAGAACGGCTTCGGCTCGCGGCTGATGACCGGCGGTTTCCTGCTCAACAACGAACTCACCGACTTCTCCTTCAAGACCCATGACGAGGGCATGCCGGTCGCCAACCGCGTGGAGCCCGGAAAACGCCCCCGCTCCTCCATGTCTCCCACCATCGTGCTGAAGGACGGCAAGCCCGTGCTGGCCATCGGCTCTCCCGGCGGCAGCCAGATCATCGGCTACGTCGCCCAGGCGCTGATCGCCCATATCGACTGGGGCATGGATGTCGGCCAGATCGTCGCCATGCCGCATCTCATCAATCGATTCGGCCCCTACGACCTCGAAGCCGGCACCGCAGCGGAAAAACTCGCCGCGCCTCTGAAGGCGCTCGGCTACGAGGTGAAGGTGGGCGAAATGAACTCCGGTCTGCACGCCATCGCCATCTCAACCGACGGCCTCACCGGCGCTGCCGATCCGCGACGGGAGGGTGTTGCCGTCGGGAAATGATCAGACGAGCCGCACCGGCCCGTCGTAGTCGGCGACGCGCGCGTCCGCCGTCAGCAACAGCAGGCCCTCATATCTCGCCTGTGCGATGAGAATGCGGTCGAAAGGATCACGATGCAGGGGTGGCAGGTTCGCCACGGCGATGGCATGGCCTGCAGCGATCGGCAGTTCGATGTAACCGTTGTCGACCAGGCCCCGCCGCAGGCGTCCGGCATCCGCTTGAAAATCCGGGCGGCCGAGGCTCGATTTGATGACCACCTCCCACAGGCTCGCCACGCTGAAGTGGAGGGCGTTGTCCGGATCCGCCATCAGTGTCATCGCGGTGCCGCTCAGCCGCTCCGGGCTTGCCGCCGCCAAGAGTAGCAGGTGTGTGTCGAGGAGCAGCTTCATTCGTCACCGGAAAACTGGTGGGTGATTTCATCCTCGCCCATCCGGTCGAAATCGTCAGGAACCGTCAACTGCCCGCGCAGAAAACCGAAACGGCTCACCCTCCCCTCATCCGGCGCATCGAGCGGCACGACCTTGACCATCGGCTTGCCCGCCTTGGCAATAACGAAGCTTTCCCCTTTCGCCGCCTGCTCGACAAGGCGTGAAAGATTGGTCTTCGCATCGTGAATGTTGACCGTCCGCATCGCCATCTCCATGGACTTAGTTTATCAAACTTAGTTCACAGTCATGAACAAATCAAATTCCGGTTTCACCCGGTGCCGGAATACGCTACCGGTCTTTGATGACCACGACACATATCCCCTTCCTGTCCATCGACCCCGCCAGCCGCCGCGTCTCGCTCGACGGCCGCAATCCCGATTTCTACCGCGCTCCGAACCCGGTCTACGCGGCGCTGCATGCACACTGTCCCACCTTCTGGTGGGAAGAGCAGAAGATGTGGTATTTCACCGGCTACGACCATGTGAACGGCCTCCTGCGCGACCGCCGCTTCGGCCGGCAGATTTTGCATGTGGCGACGCGCGAGGAGCTGGGCCTGCCGGAGCCGCAGGCGCATCTTGCCCATTTCGACGCTGCCGAGGCCTGGTCTCTGCTCGAACTGGAACCGCCGGAGCACACGCGGCTGCGCACCCTCGTCAACCGCGCCTTCGTCTCGCGCATGATCGAGAAGCTGACGCCGGAGATTTCCGCGCTCTGCCACGAAGCGATCGACCGGTTCGAGAAGGACGGGAAGGTCGAACTGCTCGCCGCCTTCGCCGATATCCTGCCGGTAACGATGATCGCCCGCATGATCGGCATTCCCGACGAGATGGGGCCGCAGCTCCTGAAATGGTCGCATGCCTATGTGCGCATGTACATGTTCGGCCGCACGCCGGAAGACGAGATTATCGCCGACAAGGCGGCGGAGGAATTTTCCGACTATGTGCGCAGCGTCATCGCCGAGCGCCGGGCGGAGCCGCGCGACGACCTGCTTTCGCATATGGTGCACACCGAGCACCGCGGCCAGCTTCTCACCGAAGACGAGCTGATCTCGACGACCATCGTTCTGCTCAATGCCGGCCACGAGGCGACGGTGCACCAGATCGGCAATGCCGTACGCAGCATTCTGGAGAGCGGCGCCGATCCCAAAGTGATTTTCGCGGATGAGAAGGCGACGGAACGCACGGTCGAGGAATGCCTGCGCATTTCCGCCCCGGTGCACATCTTCGACCGTTTCGCGCTTGAAGATGTCGAACTCGACGGCATTCATTTCCGCCGGGGCGACAAGGTGGCCATGATTCTCGCCGCCGCCAATCTCGACCCGAAGAAATTCACCGATCCCCTCGCCTTCAAGCCGGATCGCAACGAAGGCGCCAACCTCTCCTTCGGCGCCGGAATCCACTTCTGCATCGGCGCGCCGCTCGCAAGGCTGGAACTCAACATCGCCCTGCCGATCCTCTTCCAGCGCCTGCCGGGGCTGAGGATCGCGAAAGAGCCCGCGGTGAAAGACGTCTATCACTTCCACGGGCTGGAGGCGCTGGAACTGGCGTGGTGAGGTCCGGAAACCCTAGACGCGGATGACGTAGTCCTTGCGAGTCGTTTCAACGACTTCCCAGGTTCCCCTGAAGCCGGGTCTCAGGATCAGGCGGTCGCCGGCCTTCAGGTGCGTGATCTCGCCATCTTCCGATACCAAGATCGAATATCCCTCGAGGATGTGGAAATACTCCCACTCGTCGTACTGGACGCGCCATTTTCCCGGCGTCGACTGCCAGATGCCGGCATAGATGCCGCCGTCGGCTTCCTCGATGTTCCAGGTGGTGAAGACCGGGTCGCCGGAGATCAGCCGGTCGGAGGCCGGGCGGCCCTCTTCGGGTGTGATGCCGGAGACATCGAAGGATTGCGTGTTGTTCATGGATCTGTCCGCCTGCTGAAATGGGCCGCCTGCTGAAATGGCGCGGGCGGCCCGCTAAGATTCACGCCTTGGCCAACGCCTGCTCGATGTCCGCGATGATGTCGGCGACATCCTCGATGCCGATCGACAGGCGCACGACATCGGGACCGGCGCCGGCAGCCACCTGCTGCTCCTCGGTGAGCTGGCGATGGGTAGTCGAGGCCGGGTGGATGACGAGGGAGCGCGTGTCGCCGATATTGGCGAGGTGCGAAAGCATTTCCAGACCTTCGACAAAGCGCTTGCCCGCTTCGTAGCCGCCCTTGAGGCCGAAGGTGAAGACGGCGCCGGCGCCCTTGGGCGAGTAGCGCTGCTGGGTGTCATGATTGGGATCTTCCTCGAGGCCCGCATAGGTGACCCAGGAGATTTTTTCATGGCCCTTCAGCCACTTGGCGACGGTGAGCGCATTGTCGCAATGACGCTGCATCCTGAGCGGCAGGGTTTCGATGCCGGTCAGGATCTGGAAGGCGTTGAAGGGCGAGATGGCAGGGCCGAAATCGCGCAGGCCCAGAACCCGGCAGGCGATGGCGAAGGCGAAATTGCCGAAGGTGGCGTGCAGCACCATGCCGGCATATTCCGGACGCGGCTCGGAGAGCGCAGGGTACTTGCCGGAGGCAGTCCAGTCGAAGGTGCCGCCATCGACGATGACACCACCCATGGAATTACCGTGGCCGCCCATGAACTTGGTCAGCGAATGCACGACGATGTCGGCACCGTGCTCCAGCGGGCGCACGAGATAGGGTGTCGCCATGGTGTTGTCGACGATGAGCGGCAGGCCGTGGCGGTGCGCCACTTCGGCAATGCCGGCGATATCCACGAAGGTGCCGCCCGGATTCGCCAGGCTCTCGATGAAGATCGCCTTGGTCTTGTCGTCGATCTGGCTTTCGAAGGAGGAAAGATCGGCCGTATCGGCCCAGCGCACATGCCAGTCGAAACTCTTGAAAGCATGGCCGAACTGGTTGACCGAGCCGCCATAGAGCCGGCGTGCGGCGATGAAATTGTCGCCCGGGCGCATGATCGTGTGGAAGACGAGAAGCTGGGCGGCATGGCCCGAGGCGACGGCGAGCGCCGCCGTGCCGCCTTCGAGCGCCGCGACGCGCTCCTCAAGCACGGCCTGGGTCGGGTTCATGATGCGGGTATAAATATTGCCGAAGGCCTGGAGGCCGAAAAGCGAGGCAGCGTGGTCCGTGTCGTTGAACACGAAGCTCGTGGTCTGGTAGATCGGCGTGGCGCGCGCGCCCGTCGTCGGGTCCGGCTGGGCGCCGGCGTGGATGGCGAGCGTTGCAAATCCGGGCTTGTTCTTCGTCATGAAATGGCCTCCCTGGCTGAAGTCGGGCGCACTATTTCAGAGAGCTAAGAGCCGGTCAAAGAAAGATTTTCCGGAAAAGCACGGGTGCGGCGATACGCGTTGCGCCGATGGCGAATTACGCGACGAGACGGGGATACTCGATCGCCGGGCAACGATCCATGACCACCTTCACGCCCGCGGCCTCCGCTGCCGCCGCCGCCGCGTCATGGCGCACCGAGAGCTGCCCCCAGATGACCTTGGGCAGCGGATTCAGCGCCAGCACCTCCTCCACGACCGACGGCAACGCATCCGCTGCGCGGAAAACGTCGACCATGTCGATCGGCTCGACGATATCGGCAAGACGGCCGACGACGGGCTGGCCGAGGATTTCCTTGCCGGCCTGGCCGGGATTGACCGGGATGACGCGATAGCCCTTGCGCAGCAGGAAGGCCATGACCCGGTGGCTGGGGCGCTCCGGATTGGGTGAGGCACCGACGAGCGCAATCAGCCTGGTCGAGCGCAAGATGTCGGCGATGTAATAGTCCGGATAGGAATCATGGTTCATGCGGCTACCCCGTTTTGCTGCCGGAGAATTGGGGTAACGTTGCGTGAAGTCAATATGCGCGGCGCTCAGGAGGCCTTGAGCATCAGCACCGGATATTCCGTCACTGGGCAGCGATCCATGACCACCTGGATGCCGGCAGCTTCCGCCCGCGCGGCGGCGGCATCGTCGCGCACCGTGAACTGGCCCCAGAGCACGGAGGGACGCGGGGCGAGCGCCAGCACCTCGTCGACGACGGCAGGGAACTGGCTTGCCGCGCGAAAGACATCGACCATGTCAATCGGCTCCGCGATATCGGCGAGATGCGCATAGACCCGCTGGCCGAGAATGGTCTTGCCGGCATGGCCGGGATTGACGGGGATGACGTGATAGCCCTTGCCGAGCAGGAAGCCCATGACGCCGTGGCTCGGCCGACCATCGTTCGGCGAAGCGCCGAGCACCGCGATCGTGTGCACGGATCCGAGAATGTGGCGGATGTAGCTGTCGGGATAGTGATCGTGGTTCATCGCTGCCTCCTCCGGCGTTCGCGACCGTCTCTCACATGTCTTCCTGCCTGCCAGACTAGCGCAGAACCTTAAAGAAGACGACCGCGCCGGAGCAGCCGTTCAGCCACCGATTGTGCCATTGTGGGTCAACTTCGGCCGATTTGCCGCTAAACCCGCGAGAATCCCGATTGCAAATCGGTGAAATTGCGCAGATGAAGAACCGAGCCCCTCCCCCCAATGGCCTGCCCTTCGAGGTCCCAGATTGCCGTTAGACGTTCTTTTTCTCGTGCTGTTCGGCGCGGCACTTCATGCCGTCTGGAATGCCCTCGTCAAATCCGGCACGGACAAATCGCTCGACGCGGCCATGGTCTCGCTCGGCGGCGGCATGGTCGGCCTTGCCTTCCTGCCCTTCGTGCCCATGCCCAACCCGGCGGCCTGGCCCTTCGTGCTCACCTCGGCCGCCTTGCAGTTCGCCTATTTCCAGCTCGTGGCCGCGGCCTACCGGGCCGGCGACATCGGCCTCGTCTATCCGCTGATGCGCGGCGCCGCGCCTCTCCTGGTCGCGATGACAAGCGGCATCGTCCTCGGCGAGCATCTGACACCGGGGGCGATGGCCGGCGTTCTCGTCATTTCCGTCGGCGTGCTGACGCTCGCCTTCGAATCGCGCCACGGCAGCCGGCGGGCCATCGTCTATGCACTGGCGAATGCCGCCGTCATCGCCACCTATACCTTCGTCGACGCCGCCGGGGCGCGGGCTTCCGGCAATGCCGTGTCCTATACGCTGTGGATGTCGCTTCTGCCGCCGGTGCTGCTCTTCGGCTGGGCCGTCGCGCGGCGGGGCAGCCGGCCGGTCTGGACGCATGTGCGGCGCAACTGGGCGCGCGGCCTCTTCGGCGGCGCCGGCTCCATCGCCTCCTACGGCCTTGCCCTCTGGGCGATGACCAAGGCGCCGGTGGCCACCGTCGCGGCGCTGCGCGAAACCGCCATCCTCTTCGCCCTCCTCATCTCGGTCTTCATTCTCAAGGAAAAGGCCAGCATCTGGCGCTACATCGCCGGCGCGGTGATCGCGGTAGGGGTCCTGGTGCTGAAGCTGGCTTAGCAGCTACTCAAAGCCAAATTCAGCCTTCATAATCCCAAACAATTGGCGGGCCGCTTCCTCGTCCAATTGAAACGTTTGGCTCATCTTGCCAACATCCTGCCGGCTGGAACGCCCATAAGTTGATATTTAAACAAGCTTTCGACCATCGTAGTTTTGAACAAACAGCTTTGCATCAACTTCATCGTGAAGCTGAAGGCGGTCCATTTGGTCGCGCTGAAAATGTGTAATCCGGGCCACTACTTCTGCCTCCACTCCGGCATGCGCTTGCCAAGAAAGGCGCCGATCCCCTCTTTCGCATCGTCGACGAGCATGTTGTCGGCCATTGCCGCGACGGCGACGTCGTAGGCTTCGGCGAGCGGCAAGCCGGCCTGGGCGCGGAAGGCGGCCTTGCCGATGCGCAGGGCCTGCGGCGACTTCGAGGCGATGACGGCGGCGTATTTGTCGACCACCTGGCGCAGGTACTGTTGCGGCACGATGCGGTTGACGAGGCCAAAATCCTTGGCCGTCGAGGCGTCGATCGTCTCGCCGGTCAAAAGCATTTCCATCGCCTGCTTGGGGTGCGCGGCGCGGGTGACGGCGACCATCGGCGTCGAGCAGAACAGCCCGATATTGACGCCGGGCGTACAGAAGGTCGAGGTGTCCGTGCAGATGGCGAGATCGCAGCTTGCCACGAGCTGGCAGCCGGCGGCCGTGGCGAGGCCGTCAATCTCGGCAACGACGGGCTGCGGCAGCGCGGCGATCTTCAGCATGATATCGGCCGCCATGCGCATGGTCTTTTCGAAGAAGGCGCGGCCGCCGTCTTCATCCGTACGGCGGGCGGTCATTTCCTTGAGGTCATGGCCGGCGGAGAAGACTTTTCCGGTCGAGGCGAGCACGACGACGCGGGTGGCCTCGTCACCGGCCACGACATCCAGCGCGTCGCCAAGCGCCTCCATGACGGCAATCGAGAGGGCGTTGGCGGGCGGATTGTTGAGCGTGATACGGACGACCGGTCCCTGGCGCTCGATGCGCACCAGCCCGGCTGGTTCCTCTTTCCTGAACGACACCACATCCGCCATGATCGCCTCCATTCTGTTTCATCTGCGGTCCTACGCCTCGCGAGAGACGGTTTCAAGCGCGGCGACATAGACTTTGAGAGGGCTTGCTCCCCGGCACAAACCGGTCTGTAAACGCAGGGCAGACGAAGGAGAACGCCGTGAACCTGACGCCCATCATGGACCGGGACGCCCTGAACCGGTTCCTCGAAACCGATTTCCCGCAGATCCACACGGACGGAAAGGTTTTCGACGTGACCGAGGTCAGGTCCGGTACGGTCGTCATGCGGCTAGATCCGAACGAGCGGCACCTGCGCCCCGGCGGCACGGTCTCCGGCCCCACCCTGTTCGCGCTGGCGGACGTTGCGGCCTATTGCGTCGTGCTGGCGCATATCGGCCCCGTGGCACTCGCCGTCACAACCAGTCTCAACATCAATTTCCTGCGCAAGCCCGAACCTGGCCCCCTCTCCTGCACCTGCCGGCTTCTCAAGCTCGGCAAGCGGCTGGCAGTGATCGAGGCGTCGATTTTCGGCGCGGATGGCGAAGATCTGGTAGCCCACGCCACCGCGACCTATTCGATTCCACCGCGATAATTTGCGGTATCAAAATACCTCAAATACAAGCCATTGTTTTCATTAAGATATCTTTGATGGCGCCCGGATCACATCCCTTGACGCCCCATCGGCTCTCGCTTATAAGCCGCACCAGATCGCGGTCCCCTCGGGCCGCGTTCGATTTTTGGCATCCACAGGGTGCCAAACCAAGCAACAAGAAACGCCCGTCGCCCAAAAAGCCTCGGGATCGCAAAAGAAAGACATCTCCCATGGCAACCTTCGTACAGAAGCCCGCCGAGGTAGAAAAGAAGTGGATCCTCATCGACGCCGAAGGCCTCGTTGTCGGTCGCCTCGCTACCCTCATCGCCAATCGCCTGCGCGGCAAGCACAAGGCAACCTTCACGCCCCACGTTGACGACGGCGACAACGTCATCGTCATCAACGCCGACAAGGTCGTCTTCACCGGCAAGAAGTACTCCGACAAGAAGTACTACTGGCACACCGGTTACCCGGGCGGCATCAAGGAGCGTACGGCTCGCCAGATCATCGAAGGCCGCTTCCCGGAGCGCGTTCTCGAAAAGGCTGTCGAACGCATGGTTCCGCGCGGCCCGCTCGGCCGTCGCCAGATGAAGAACCTGCGCGTCTACGCCGGCTCCAACCACCCGCATGAAGCCCAGCAGCCCGTCGCCCTCGACGTCGCCAAGCTGAACAGCAAGAACACAAGGAGCGCCTGATAATGGCCGACCTCTCCTCGCTCAAGGACCTCGGCGTCGCCGCTGCAGCTCCGGCCGCTTCCGCCCCGGTTCACGTCAAGAAGGTTGACGCCCAGGGCCGTTCCTACGCCACCGGCAAGCGCAAGGACGCCGTCGCCCGCGTGTGGGTCAAGCCGGGCTCCGGCAAGATCACCGTCAACGGCAAGTCGTTCGAAGCCTATTTCGCACGCCCGGTTCTGCAGATGATCCTGCAGCAGCCGATCGTCGCAGCTGCCCGTGACGGCCAGTTCGACATCGACGCCACCGTCGCCGGCGGCGGCCTCTCCGGCCAGGCCGGTGCCGTTCGCCACGGCATCTCCAAGGCACTGACCTACTTCGAGCCGGGCCTGCGCTCGGTCCTCAAGAAGGGCGGCTTCCTGACCCGCGACTCGCGCGTCGTCGAACGCAAGAAGTACGGCAAGGCCAAGGCCCGTCGTTCGTTCCAGTTCTCCAAGCGTTAATCGCTCGGAAGACTTGTTCTTCAGGAAAGGCCGGGGTTCGCCCCGGCCTTTTCGTTTTTCAGCGCGAAACCCCTTGCCTTCAAGATCGCGATTGGCGAACGTCCCGCCAGAATTCGGAGGGACACACATGGCCAACAAGACGATCGACCACGCCATCACCGCCAAGACGCTGAAAAGCGCCGCCTCGGACCCGACCCATGCGGGCATCCTCTCCTTCATGCGCCGCCGCTACACGAAAGTGCTTAAGGACGTCGACGCGGTGGTCTGGGGCATCCCCTTCGATGCCGCAACTTCCAACCGGCCGGGCACGCGCTTCGGGCCGCAGGCGATCCGCCGCGCCTCTGCCATCATGGACAACGACCCGCAATATCCCTTCGAGCGCGACCTCTTCGAGGACATGGCCGTCATCGACTACGGCGACTGCCTGCTCGACTACGGCAACCACCACAAGACGCCCGGCACCATCGAGCGCGAGGCGAAGAAGATCCTGAAGTCCGGCGCCTACATGCTGACGCTCGGCGGCGACCATTTCATCACGCTGCCGCTCTTGCGCGCCCATGCGGAAAAATACGGCCCGCTCTCCCTCGTGCAGTTCGATGCGCATCAGGATACCTGGGCGGACGAGAAAGGCCGCATCGACCACGGCTCCTTCGTCGGGACGGCTGTGCGCGAGGGGCTGATCGACCCCGAAACCTCGATCCAGATCGGCATCCGCACCCATGCGCCCGAAGATTGCGGCATCCGCATCCTCTATGGCTACGACGTCGAGGAGATGAGCGCCGGTGCGATCGCCGATGCGATCGTGCATCACGTCGGCGATCGTGCGACCTACCTGACCTTCGATATCGACTGCCTCGATCCCGCCTTCGCCCCCGGCACCGGTACGCCCGTTTCGGGTGGCCCGTCGAGCGCGAAAATCCTCTCGGTCCTGCGCAAGCTCGGCGCGCTCAACATCGTCGGTTCCGATGTGGTCGAGGTCGCGCCGGCCTATGACCATGCGGACATCACGGCCATCGCCGCTTCCAACATCGCCATGTACATGCTGGGGCTGCATGCAGAAGCGCTCGCCGAACGACGCTGAAAACAGCACATTGAATGCGACGGACCAAGGGGCTATATCGGCCGGGAACCGCTTTCCGCAGGCGGCGACGCAAAACCGTCGCACGGTTCTGCTGGAATGCTTTCAGGCTTCTTGAAGGATTGGATTGCAGATGAAACCGAAGATCTTCATCGATGGCGAACACGGCACGACGGGCCTGCAGATCCGCACGCGCATGGCCGGCCGCGACGATGTCGAGCTGCTCTCCATCCCTGAAGCCGAGCGCCGCAATGCCAAGCTGCGCGAAGACCTCCTGAACAGTGCCGACGTTGCCATCCTCTGCCTGCC
This sequence comes from Shinella sp. 838, assembly GCF_029623935.1. Classification (NCBI taxonomy): domain Bacteria; kingdom Pseudomonadati; phylum Pseudomonadota; class Alphaproteobacteria; order Hyphomicrobiales; family Rhizobiaceae; genus Shinella; species Shinella sp. 838. The sequence continues at coordinate 619,244 of NZ_JARSBQ010000002.1, read as the reverse complement.
GGACGATGCGGCGAAGGAAGCCGTCGCCATGGTTGCCGGCAACAATTCCGTCCGCATCATCGACACCTCGACGGCGCACCGCATCCACCCCGACTGGGCCTATGGCTTTGCCGAGATGGACCGCGAGCAGCCGAAAAAGATCGCCGGCGCCCGCCATGTCGCCAATCCCGGCTGCTATCCGACGGGCGCGATCGGTCTCCTGCGTCCGCTGCGCCTCGCCGGCCTGCTGCCCGAGGACTATCCGGTCACGGTCAACGCCGTCTCCGGTTACACGGGCGGCGGCAAGCAGATGATCGCGCAGATGGAAGAGGCAGGCCACCCTGATCCCATCGACGCGCCGCACTTCCTTTATGGTCTGCCACTGAAGCACAAGCATGTGCCGGAAATGCAGGTGCACGGCCTTCTTGCCCGCGCCCCCCTCTTCTCGCCGTCGGTCGGAAAATTCCCGCAGGGCATGATCGTGCAGGTGCCGCTCTATCTCGCCGACCTCAACGACCACGCCTCGCTCGGCTCGATCCACGAGGCGCTGGTGGAGCATTATGCCGGCCAGGATATCGTCGAGGTCGTCGACCTCAAGGAAAGCGCCAACCTCGCCCGCGTCAACGCCGTGGAACTCGCCGATACGGACCGCATGAAGCTCTACGTCTTCGGCACCGCAGGTGCGCCGCACGTCAACCTCGTCGCCCTGCTCGACAATCTCGGCAAGGGCGCTTCGGGCGCGGCCGTGCAGAATATGGACCTGATGCTGAGGGGATGAGCAGCAGCCTGCCGCCCTTCCCCGCCGAATGGCGGATCGAAAATGCCGAGCCGATCGCCGATACCGTTGCCGGCAGCGTCTATGACGTGACACTTCCCGACGGTGTTTCTGCGATCGTCAAGCACCTGAAGCCGAAGGTTCTGGAAGACAGCCAGCGCGGCGCGGATTTCCTCGCCTGGCGCGACGGCGTCGGCTGCGTGAGGCTTCTTGCCCGCACCGGCACGATGCTGCTGATGGAACATGCCGGCAGGATAACCTTGCGAGACCATCTTGAAGCCCAAGGCGATGCGGACGCGACCCGCATCGCCGCGGAGGCGCTTCTCGCGTATCACCGCCCCTCCGAGACGCCACCGCCGACGAGCCTGCAACCGCTGCCGCGCTATTTCGCAAGCCTCTTCGACAAGGCCGAACGGGACCGCCGGGAGGGCCTCGCCGGCCCGTTCGCCGAAGCGGCGGACATGGCCGAGGCGCTGATTGCCGACCAGCGGGACATCAAGCCCCTGCACGGCGACCTACATCACGAGAACATCGTCTACGGCCCGCGCGGCTGGCTCATCATCGATCCGGCCGGGCTGATCGGCGATGCGGCGCTCGATGTCGCCAACATGTTCTCCAACCCGCTCGACCGTTTCGACCTCAACCGCAGCGAGGAACGCATCGCCGCGATGGCCGGTGTCTTCGCCGAAACGCTCCAGCGCGATGTCCGCACCATCCTGCGCTACGCCTTCGCCTATGGCTGCCTGTCGGCGGCCTGGCATGACGAGGGCGGCGACACGGAAGAGTGCGACAACGAGCTTGCCGTTGCCACCGCCATCCGCACCGTCCTCGGACAGGCCTGATCAGTCGTCCGCGATCTCCCGCGGATACTCACCGTAGAACCCGCGCCAATGGGCAATGGCGAAGCCGAGAACGACCAGCGCTCCGCCCTGGTGCGCCAGCGCCCAGCCGAGCGGCACCTGCCAGATCAGCGTCAGGATGCCGATCGTCGCCTGAAGACAGACGAGGCCGAACAGTACCAGCGCGCGACGGGCATGCGTCGTTTCCGGCGCGGCGCGCAGCGAGGCGATCATGTGCATGACGACGAGGGCAAAGAGCACGTAGGCGCCGATGCGATGGACGAACTGTACCGTCTTGGGGTTCTCGAAGAGATTGATCCACCAGGGCTGCTGCACGAAGAGGCCGCCGGGCACGACGGCGCCGTCCATCAGCGGCCAGGTGTTGTAGGTGAGGCCCGCGTCGAGGCCGGCGACGAGCGCACCAAGATAGATCTGGAAGATCGCCATGCAGGCGATGATGCCGGCCATGCGGCGAGAACGGTCCGTCGGCGCGGCATCGTCGCTGTGCGGCGAGAGCGCGCGCATCAACCATGCCGTCCAGGCGAAGATCAGACAGGCGATGGTGAGGTGCGTGGCGAGCCGGTACTGGCTGACCGAGACACGTTCGGCAAGGCCCGACGAGACCATCCACCAGCCGATGAAGCCCTGAAAACCGCCGAGCGCCAGGAGACCGACCAGCGGCCAGCGCAGCTTCTTCTCGATCCGGCCGGTCAGCCAGAAGAAGGCGAGCGGCACGGCGAAGACGAAGCCGATGGAACGGGCGATCAGCCGGTGGGCCCATTCCCACCAGAAGATCGTCTTGAACTCGTCGACGGTCATGTCCTTGTTGACCTGCTGGTACTGCGGAATGCGCTTGTAGAGGTCGAACTCCTCCTGCCACTCCACGTCGGTGAGCGGCGGCACGACACCGTGGATCGGCTTCCACTCGGTGATGGAGAGGCCCGATTCGGTGAGCCGCGTCGCGCCGCCGACAAGCACCAGCACGAACAGCGTGAACAGCACGAAACCGAGCCAGCGGCGCACCTGGCGGCGGTCGCGGTCAATCCTGTCCGTGTCACTGGGGCTGCGGTATGCGGTCGCGGTCGTGGCGCTCATCGTCTCGGCTCCTTTTCCGGAATGGCGGGCCGGCCGCCGTTCCGGTTCCTTTCTCGCGTCCTTCCGGGTGCAAAACCGCGCGCGCGGCTTCAGCGGGAAGGACTGTGGCGTTGATTTGCCTGACCGGCCCGTGCAAAACAAGGCCCGAACCTTTGCGGCATGCCGTCGCGCCATTTTGCCGCTACCCAATCGAAAGACTGCCTATGCCCCCTCGCCTCCGAAAACTGATCGGCACGATCCTGATCATCATCCTCGTGCTCGTCTATGCGCTGGTCGCGACCACCATTGCCGCCGCAACGCTTGGAGAAGCGCCCTGGTATATCCACCTTCTCTACTTCACCGTGACCGGCCTTTTGTGGATCCTGCCGGCCATGCTTATCATCAAGTGGATGGAAAAGCCCGGCAAGCCGCGCGACGAATAGGTCATTTTTCAAGATGGGCAGCAAGGCCGGTGGGGTACAGCTCCACGCCGGCCGGCAGCGCTAGCGGATAGAACCAGCGTGCTGTCCAGATGGAGCGGTCATGCTCGACGAGCGTGATCTCGGGCCGCCGATAGAGGCTTTCGTCGAGCAGGTAGATGTTCACGGCGAAAACGAATTCGTGGCCCTGCGCGCCTTCATGCCAGAAGATGTTCTCGAAGGTCGTCCATGGCCCATCTATGGCGATCTCGCAACCGAGCTCTTCGCGGAACTCGCGGGCAAGCGCCTGCTCCCGTGTCTCGCCGAATTCGATGGAGCCGCCGGGCGGGCGCACACCCTTGACCGTGCCGTCGTCGCGCGTCACTTCCGCCGCCAGCAGCCGGCCGGCGTGCCAGGCAAGGCCCAACACCTTCACGTGGATTTTCTGCGGCGGCCGCCAGGTCTGCATGGGCTCCTCCTGCCGGCGGGCGCTCCGCCCATTGTTCCCGTTATCGACTTGCTAACCGCTCCGGCCGATTTCACGGGGCATACCGGGCAGGGTCAGCGGATGTAAACCAATTGCGCAAGCCTAGCGCCTATGGTGTCGCTGCGGCAACCGAATGCACGAAAGCCAAGTATGGGAGCGATGCAACTCCATTTCCAGATCATGCCGTCCGAGCACGACCTTGCACACGGCAATCTGGCGCCGAGCGAGAGCGGCGGCCAAGCACGTTCACCGATGCCGCTGTCGATACGCCTGCATGAACAGATGGAACCGGTGGAGGCCTGCTGGCGGGCACTCGAAACGGAAAACGCGCTTTCGCTCCACCAGAGCTACGACTGGTGCCGTTCCTGGGTGGAAAGCCATGCCTGCAGGCTTCTGATTGTCGAGGGCTTTTCCGCCGGGTGCACGCATCTCCTGCTGCCCTTCGAAATCGTGCGCCGCGGGCCGATCCGCATCGCCCGCTTTCTCGCCGCCCCGTTCAGCAACATCAATACGGGCCTCTACTCGCAGGATTTCCGTACCCTTGCCGCCCCGCCCCGGCTTCGGCAGGCGCTTGAGACGGCGCGCAGCCAGCTTGCCCGGCACTGCGACATCCTCCTTCTGGAAAACATGCCGCTCGACTGGCGCGGCGAAGCCAGCCCCTTTTCCGATCTGCCCGCGGTGCTGAACCAGAACGCCGCCTTCCAGATCGAGCTCTTCGCCGATTTCGAACGCACGCTGGCGCAGGTCAATGCCCGTCGCCGCCGCAAGAAGTTCCGCGCCTCCGAACGCCGCCTGATGGCGCTTGGCGGCTACGAACACGTCATCGCCGAGGCCGGCGCGGAAAGCCGGGCATTGCTCGAAACCTTCTTCCAGCAGAAGGCCGCCCGTTTCGACGCCATGGGCCTGCCGGACGTCTTTCGCGACGAGAGCACACGGAATTTCTTCCGGCGACTGGTATCGGTACCCGAGACGGACGGCAGCTACCCGCTACAGCTCCACGCCGTGCGCCTCAGGGGCGAGAATGACGGCCGTATTGCTGCGATTGCCGGCCTGTCGCGCAAGGGCGACCATGTGATCTGCCAGTTCGGCTCGATCGACGACACGATTGCCGTGGATGCCAGCCCCGGCGAGTTCCTGTTCTACCTTGCGATCGACAAACTGTGCGGTGAAGGCGTGCGCCTGTTCGACTTCGGCATCGGCGACCAGCCCTACAAGCGCTCCTGGTGCACGATCGAGACGCGGCAGCACGACCTGCTCTGGCCGACGACGCTGGCCGGCGCGACGGTCGCCGCGCTGCACCGGGCCAAGGCCGGCGCGAAACGCCGCATAAAACAGAGCCCGCAGGTCTATGCCTTCCTGCAACGCCTGCGCTCCGGCAAGACGGCGCGTCCGCACGAGGACAGTGTGGACTGACCGCCTTTACGCCGCCCGGCGGCCCGGATAGCGCGGCGGCTCGGCTCCCTCTCCCGTCATCAGCATGACTTCGCTGTAGCCAGCCTCGCCGAAGGCATCGATCAGTTCGACGATCTCGTCCTCCTCGGCCCCCGGAAGCGAGAGGAGAACATCCGTCTCCTGGTCGCGCGTCAGGCGCCGCACGCCCTCCACGTCGGCCGGGCCACATTCGACGATCACCGTGTCATAGGCGTCGGCGAACGAGGAAATGACCATCGCCAGCCGGTCGATGCCGCGCATGGCGCGCTTGATATTGGCATTGCCGCGCGGAATGATGTGCGCTCCGGACAACCGGTCGCCATGGATGATGTCACCGAAGACGGCATCGCCGACGAGGAGATCGGTGATGCCCGGCATGTGGGCGGATTCAGCCATCAGACGCGTCGGGCAGGCAGAACCGGTCAGGTCGATGACCAGCGTCTTGCGGTGCTCCTCGGCAATACGGCGCGCCAACATGACGGTGGCGGTCGAACCACGGTCGCCGGAAGGCGAGACGGAGATCGCGACGGAAATGTTGTTCTCGATCATATAGCGGGCGACGGCGGCAATCGAGAACTCGACTTCCTCTTCCTCAGGCTCCGGCTCGTCGAGCAGCAGATCGTCTTCGCTCTCATCGGCCAGCAGCTCCTCCTCGTCCGGCTCGATATCGGCCAGCAGCGATTTCGTGGGGGCTACGGCATCACGGACCGGAACATGGTCGAAGCGGGCAACCGGATCGCGGCGCACGACGGGCGTCTTCTGGACCACGGGCTCTTCCGCTGCAGCCTCCGGCTCGAGCGCATCCTCGACAACCTCTTCCTCGCGCCGCAGCGGCACCGCCGCGGCAGCACCGACCGGCTTCAGCGCGCGGCCGCTGAAAAGTTCGGCGAGGAGAATGGCGATCGCGCTCAGCATGAAGCCCGCAACGCCGCCGACGACGGTGATCGGCACCATCTTCGGGAAGGCCACCTCCGTCGGCTCGACAGCGGCCGAGATGATGCGGGCATCGGCTGGCGTGGAACTGCTGTCGGTGCGCGAGGTCGCCTCGCGGTAGCGGGCGAGATAGGTTTCGAGCAGCTGGCGCTGGGCGGTCGCCTCGCGCTCCAGCGCCTTGAGGCCGACTTCGTCCTCGCCGGCGCGCGCGCTGTTCGCCTTCACCGTGTTGAGCTGCTGCAGGAGCTGGGTTTCGCGCAGCTGGGCGGTCTTGGCCTCGTTTTCGAGGCTCGACAGGATCTTCTGCGTTTCCGACTTGATCTGTCCGCGGATGCCGACGAGCTGCGAGCGCAGCCCCTTCAGACGCGGATGGCCTTCGAGCAGCGAGGTGGAAAGGTCGGAGATCTGCCCCTGGATCTGCGCTTCGCTTTCCTTCAGGCGCTGGATCATCTGCGAGCCGACGACATCGCTCAGCGTGTCGGGTGCGCCGCCGGTCTTGAGCACGGCGCGCACGCTTTCGGCCCGTGCCTCCGCATTGGCGCGCTCGCCGCGCACGCGGGCAAGTTCCGTCGAGATGTCGGTGAGCTGGCGCGCGGCGAAGTTGGAATTCTCGCCGGTCGGCAGGAGATCGGACTGCGAGCGATACTCGGCAACCTTCTGCTCGGCCTCGCGCACCTTCTCGCGCAGGTTGGCGATTTCCGGCTCCAGCCAGCGCGTCGCCTCGGAATTGGTGTCGAGTTTCGCCCCGCTCTGCAGCGAGAGGTAAACCTTTGCCATCTCGTTGGGGATTTCAGCGGCCAGGCGCGGGTCTTTCGAGGAGAACTCGATGCCGATGACGCGCGAGCGCTCCACCTGATAGACGGCGAGCTTGTCGGTGAATTCCTTCAACACGCGCTCTTCCGGTTCGATGTCGAGCGGGCTTTTCTTCAAGCCCGAAAGAACGAGCAGGTCGGAAATGGCAGAGGGTTTTGCCGCCGGGTCGAACTCTTCCAGTTCATAGAGCTTCATGTTGCGCGCGACCTGCTTGATGAGGTCGGCGGATCTGAGGAGCTGGACCTGGCTGGCGATGCCGAGTTCGTCGAGCGCCGGCTGCGGATCGCGGCCCTGCGTGCGGTCGGAGCCGGTCGTGAAGGCCGGTTCGCGCGTTTCGATGAGAAGGCGTGCCTCGCTCTTGTAGCGAGGCGTGACCAGGCTGGCGCCGGCAAAGGCAATGCCGGCGCAGGCGACCGTGGCCAGCAGCACGCGCATGCGGTTGCGCCAGATCGCGCCGAAAAGGCCGCCAAGATCGATATCGACATCCTGCTGGCTGTTTGCGCCCGACATATCCCAACTCCAAACACCACGATTTCCGCGCAAGGTAAACAAACATGGTAACGCAAGGGTTAATTATCGGCGGTTGTCTTGCCCTTCCCTCTCACCACCCTTGCGAAAAAAATCCGTGTCCTCCTGCCCATCCTTGCTGCGCCTTTACCAGCCATTAACCCTAACGGATCGATAACGGGCTCCAGACTTCTGATTCCGGGATTGGGTAAAGCGAATGACATTCGCAACGATCAATAAGGGCATGCTGCTTGCGCTGGCGCTCATCGTGCCGGCCGTCGCCGGCTGCAGCGGCTACCGCCCCGCCCCAAAGGCATTCCACGAGGCAACCATTCAGCCCTACCGCCTCGACAGCGGCGACAGGCTGCGCATCACCGTCTTCGAGCAGGCGGGCCTCAGCAACACCTATTCGATCGATCAGGCCGGTTATGTCGCCTTCCCGCTCATCGGCGCAGTGCCGGCACGCGGCCAGACGATCCAGGAGCTGGAACGCGTCATCGCAACGAAGCTCAAGCAGGGATATCTGCGCGACCCGGACGTCTCCATCGAGGTCGACCGCTACCGCTCGATCTATGTCATGGGTGAAGTCGGCCAGGCCGGGCAGTACAGCTATGTCGCCGGCATGACGATCCAGAACGCCATTGCCGTGGCCGGCGGCTTCTCTCCGCGCGCCAACCAGGGCGATGTCGACGTTACCCGCAAGATCAACGGCAAGATTCTCACAGGCCGTGTGTCCATCTCCGATCCGGTGCTGGCCGGCGACACGATCTATGTCCGCGAACGGCTGTTCTAAGCACAATGGCGGACGATGGGCCCCTGCGCATCATTCACTGCTTTCGCTCCCCTATCGGCGGGATCTTTCGCCATGTGCGCGATCTCGCCGAGTTCCACGCGAAGGCAGGCCATGACGTCGGAATCGTCTGCGACAGTCTCACCGGCAGCTCCTACGAGGACGGCCTCTTCGATGAAATCCGCCCCTATCTCTCGCTCGGCCTCACACGCCTGCCGATCAGCCGGTCGATCAGCCCGCGCGACATCGGCGCGTTCTGGAGCAGCTATCACGAAATAAAAAGTTTGCAGCCGGATGTCCTGCACGGGCACGGCGCCAAGGGTGGCGCCATTGCCCGGCTCATCGGCTCAGCCCTGCGGGTCAACAGGTATCGCGTAGCCCGCCTCTATTCGCCGCATGGCGGCAGTCTGCACTACAATCGCCGCACGGCTACCGGCATGGCGATTCTCACCGCCGAGCGCCTCCTGGAAAGGCTCGGCGATGCGCTCGTCTTTGTCTGCGACTACGAGCGGGAGGCCTATGCCGCCCGTGTCGGCCGACCGCGCGTCAGGGCGGAGCGCATCTACAACGGCATCCACGACCGCGACTTCGAGCCCGTCTATTCCCGGGAGGACGCCGTCGACTTCCTCTATATTGGCATGCTGCGCGACCTGAAGGGCCCCGATGTCTTCGTCGAGGCCTTCGCCCGCACGGAGCGCCGGATCGGCCGTCCGCTTTCCGCCCTGATGATCGGCGACGGACCGGACAAGGCGAAATACGAGGACATGATGCTGCGCATGGGCCTCGGCCGGCGCATCGGCATGCTGCCGGCCATGAAGGCGCATGACGCCTTCGCGCTCACGCGCAACGTCATCGTGCCTTCACGCGCCGAGGCCATGCCCTATATCGTGCTGGAAGCGCTCGCCGCACGAAAGCCGGTCATCGCCACCCGCGTTGGCGGTATTCCTGAAGTGCTCGGTCGCGACAGCATTGCCCTCACGGAACCGGGCGATCCAGACGGCCTCGCCGCCCTGATGGCCCGGGCCATCACCGATGCGGACTGGCCGCGCAGAGTGATGCCCGAACCGACGGGGTTCAAAGCGTCCTTCTCCGCCTCCACCATGTCCGGCGCCCTGCTCGACCTCTATCGTGACATCCTCACCCGGCAGACCGGCGGAAATCGGCACAGCACCTGACGCTGCGGCAACCGCAACGTAAACGTTTCTTAGGGGCTTCGTGCTATTTCCGGGACAGAGCTCCCTGCAGGTGCGTGCCATGAACCATGTCGACAAACCCGTCTCCTTCGATCCGGAAGCGCTGAGGCGCAAGGTATCCGAAATATCGGTCGCCGCACCCGGCGAGAACCAGGATGCCAACAGCCCTGTCGAGCTCAACCCGCTCGCCCGGAAGATCGCCGCACAGTTCCGCGTCGACACCTATTCGCCGAGCATGATCACCGGCCTCCTGCGCCTTTTCGAATTCGGTGCGCTGCTGGCGCTCGGCTATGGCATTCATGTGCTTTATGTCAGCGGGATGAGCCTGTCCGTCTTCTACCTTTTCGTTCTCGGCGGCGGCGCGGCGATCGGCGTCCTGATGCTCCAGCTGGCCGATGCCTATCAGGTTCCGGCACTGCGCTCGCCCTGGCGCATGACGCCGCGCATCCTCGCCGCCTGGGCGCTCGCCTTCGGCGCGATGGCGCTCATCGTCTTCTTCTTCAAGTCGGGTGAGGAATATTCCCGCGTCTGGTTCGCCTCCTGGTTCGTGGCAGGTGCCGTCTACCTCGTCATCGAGCGGCAGATGATCGCCTATTCGATCCGCCGCTGGGCACGCAACGGCACGATGGAGCGCCGCGCCGTCATCGTCGGCGGCGGCGAACCGGCCAAGGAGCTCATCCGTACGCTCGAACACCAGCCGGAGAACGACATCCGCATCTGCGGCATCTTCGACGACCGCGACGAGCGCCGCTCGCCGGCGATCATCGCCGGCTATCCGAAACTCGGCAATGTCGCCGAACTCGTCGAATTCGCCCGGCTTGCGCGGATCGACATGCTGATCATCTCGCTGCCGCTTTCGGCCGAGGCGCGCATCCTCTCGCTTCTCAAGAAACTCTGGGTTCTGCCGGTCGACATTCGCCTAGCCGCCCATTCCAAGGGCCTGCGCTTCCGCCCGCGCAGCTACTCCCAGATCGGCAGCCTGCCGATGCTCGACATCTTCGACAAGCCGATCGCCGACTGGGACAATGTCGCCAAGCGAATCTTCGACGTCTTCTTCAGCGTGGTCGCACTGCTTCTGCTCTGGCCGGTGATGCTCGGCGCAGCCATCGCCGTCAAGCTGTCCTCGCCCGGCCCGATCATCTTCAAGCAGAAGCGGCACGGCTTCAACAACGAGGTCATCGAGGTCTACAAGTTCCGCTCGATGTACACGCACCTTGCCGACCCGACGGCAAAGGCCGCCGTGACGAAGGGCGACCCGCGCGTCACCCGCGTCGGACGGTTCCTGCGCAAATCCTCGATCGACGAGCTGCCGCAGTTCTTCAACGTCCTCAAGGGCGACCTGTCGCTGGTCGGCCCGCGGCCGCATGCCATCCAGGCGCAGTCGAACGACCGCAAATATGTCGATGTTGTCGAAAGCTATTTCGCCCGTCACCGCGTCAAGCCCGGCGTCACCGGCTGGGCGCAGATCAACGGCTGGCGCGGCGAGATCGACCATGACGACAAGATCCGCTTCCGCACCGAATTCGACCTCTATTACATCGAGAACTGGTCGCTCTGGCTGGACCTGAAGATCCTGTTCATGACCCCCTTCCGTCTGCTCAACACGGAAAACGCCTATTGAGCGACGCGGTCCTCCCCTACGCTCCACCGTTCCAGCCGCAGCGTGCAGCCCTTGGCATCATCGGCTCGCTGCTGGTGGTGTTCGGGGTGTTCCTCTCCGGCTTCGTCATCAGCGAGCCGGCCCCCTATGAGCTCTTCATGGCCGGGCTGATCACCCTCTGGGCGATCGTCGGGCTGCGCATCTCACGGGCCATCACGCCGCTGCTCGTGCTGCTCGTCCTGTTCAACATCGGCGGCATGCTGTCGCTGACGATGGTCGATGACCTCTCGGTCGGTCCGCTCTACATCGCCGTCTCGCTGTTCCTGGCGCTCTCCAGCGTATTCTTCGCCGCCATCATCGAGGCGAAGCCGGCGCGGCTTGAGCTGATCTTCCGCGCCTGGGTGGCCAGCGCGCTCATCACCGCCTCGCTCGGCATTCTCGGCTACTTCCACGCCTTTCCCGGCTCCGAGGCCTTCACGCTCTACGACCGCGCCAAGGGCGCCTTCCAGGATCCGAACGTCTTCGGCCCGTTCCTTGTCGGTCCCTCGCTCTACCTGCTCTACGGCCTGCTTTCCGGGCGCATCCTCGGCGCGCCCCTGAAGGTTGTCGGCGTGCTGATCCTGGCGCTCGGCATCTTCCTCTCTTTCTCGCGCGCGGCCTGGGGGCTCTATCTCCTTTGCGTCGGGGCACTCGTCTTCGTCATGCTGCTGAAGGAGCGCACCGGCGCCTTCCGGCTGAAGATCCTGATCCTCAGCCTTTCGGCAGCCGGCCTGATGGTCATGGCGCTCGTCTTCGCGCTGCAATTCGACAAGGTCGCGAACCTCTTTTCCAGCCGTACCCAGCTCGTGCAGGAATATGACGGCGGCCATCTCGGGCGTTTCGAGCGCCACCGCATCGGCTTCCTCATGGCGATGGAAAAACCGCTCGGCATCGGCCCGATGGAATTCAGCAAGATGTTTCCCGAGGACGAGCACAATATCTGGCTGAAATCGCTGACCACCTACGGCTGGCTCGGCTTCGTCTCCTACCTCACCCTGATCGTCTGGACGCTCGCCGCCGGCTTCAAGGCGCTCCTGCGCGACCGGCCCTGGCAACCCTTCCTGATGATCTCCTACATCACCATCGTCGGCCACACCGCGATCGGCTTCGTCATCGACACGGATCACTGGCGGCATTTCTATCTGCTGCTCGGGGTCGTCTGGGGATGCCTTGCCCTCGAGAAGCGCCACAACAGGCAGATCGCCCCGGACTGACCGCACCATGAGCAGAAAACAGGACAGGGTTCCACGGCAGATGCGCCTCCTGCAGGTGCTGGAGACCGGCGGCGGCGGATCCGGCCGGCATTTCATCGACCTGTGCCGCGGCCTGACGGCCCATGGACATGCCGTGCATGCCATCTATTCGCCATTGCGGGCGGAAACGCGTTTCGTCGAGGAACTGCAGGCGCTGGGCCTTGCCGGGCTGCACACCGTCGCCATGACGCGCGCCCCCGGTCCATCGGACCTCCGTGCCTGGCGGGCAATCCGCGCCGTCATGCGCAACGCCGGACCCTTCGACGTCATCCATGCCCACAGCTCGAAGGCGGGTGCGCTGGCGCGCCTGCGCCTGCCCGGCCGTCATGTCCCGCGGGTCTATACGCCGCACGCCTTCTACACGATGGACCCCGGCCTCGGCACGCTCGGCCGCAGGGTCTACGGCTCAATCGAGAAGCTGCTCGCCCGCACCCTCACCGACCGGGTCATCTGCGTTTCCGCAGATGAATATGCCCATGCCCGCGCACTCGGCATGCCGCGCAAAAAGCTGTCGATCGTCGTCAACGGCGTCGAAACGCCGCCCGCCGATTCCCGCGCCACCGTCCGGCAGGCCCTCGGCATCCCCATGGATGCGCTGCTCTTCGGCTTCGTCGGCCGCCTCTGCCACCAGAAGGCGCCCGAGCGGCTGGTGGCGGCCTTCGTGCGCGTTGCCGAACGCGTGCCGCACGCCCATCTCCTGATGATCGGCACAGGCGATATGGAAGCGGAGGTGCGCCGGCAGGTCGCGACAAGCGGCCAAGGCACACGCATCCACCTCACCACGGGCTTTACCGGCGTCGAGGCGATGGCGGCCATCGACGTGCTGACCATGCCGAGCCGCTACGAGGCCATGTCCTATGTGATGCTGGAGGGCGCGGCTGCCGGCAAGCCGTTGATTCTCACCGATGTCGGCGGCGTCTCCACGGTGCTGAAGGACGGCGAGAACGGTATTCTCCTGAAGAACGCCGATGATCCAGAGGCCCTCGCCGATGCCATGTTGCGCCTCAGCGAGCCCGGCCACCTCGCCCGCCACACCGCCGCCGCCCTCACCCGCGCCCGCAGCCCTGAATACCGCCTCGACCGCATGGTCTGCGAAACGGAAGCCATCTATCGCAGCCTGATCGCATGAAACGAAAAACCGCCGCCCCTTCGGAGCGGCGGTTCCTGACGATCGAACACGTCTTCCTGGCGCGGCATGTTACCGCCTGATCGCCCGTGCCAGCGCAATGAGAATGCAGGCGCCGATGAAGCCCGCGATCAGATAGCCGATCCAGCCGCCGAGCGAGACGCCGATCAGGCCGAGCAAAAGGTTCGCAACCATCGCGCCGACGATCCCGAGCACGATGTTCATCAGCACGCCCATATTGCTTTTCATGAACATTTCGGCGAGCCATCCCGCAATGCCGCCGATGATGATGGCCGCAATCCAGCCGACACCTGCATCTTCCATTTCCGTCTCCTCGCGCTGCCGATATCACCGGCAAACGACGCCGGCCGTCGAGAACGCGGGTGAACGCGCAAGGTTCCGTACGGAACTGCGTAAAGTGTAGAGGAGGAAGGAAAAATGGTCGGAATGGCGGGATTCGAACCCACGACCCCTTGACCCCCAGTCAAGTGCGCTACCGGGCTGCGCTACATTCCGGACCGCGGGAACCCCTATAGTCTCGGGCACTTGGATGCAAGCCAAAAAATAGGTGGCAGGGACGAAAGTGGACAAATGTCTCGCAGCAGGAACCACACGGTCAGAAAACTCCGCGGAAAATGCCATGCATTCCCGGCCCGTGCCGAGACGGCGGCCCGCGAAGACGATCAGCCGCGCCCTTCCCACTGTTGGCTTGTCGCCGAGCTAAACACTGAGAAGTGCAATTTTTTTCACAACCGTACCGGAAACGCCGAATCAGACCTTCCCCGACATTAGACGAAAGTCTTATGGTGCCCTTGCTCGCTTGTCATTTGCGAGCACTCCCCCGCGTCACTGAGAGCCAAGCGTGACGCTTGTTTGCCCCGCCACTGTGCGGGGCCTTTTCCTTTTGCGGCCTCTCGTGTTTGTGCGCTTGACTCTGCAGCGCATGAGAACATAATAGGAACGAACGGAAGAACCTTCACCCGACCCCAAAAGTCCCCGACTTGCTGTGTCACCACAGGAGAATACCGACGTGCGACCGCTTCCCGAGTACGAAGCACCAATGGAACCGCCGGAAAGCGGGGATGACGCCGTATGCGCCGCCCTCGCCTGGCATGATGGCGATGCACATGCGACGATCGCGACGCTGCTTGCCGACTGCGCGCATCTCCGGCGCCAGCTCGCACTGACCCGTTCGGCGATGGGCCGCGGCTTCGTGCGCGGCTGGGAGCCCGTGCAGCAGCGGGATTGATGCGGCCTCTCGTCGATCAGTGACTGGTGCTGAGGCGTGTGAGCAGCGCGGTTCGTGCCCGTAGCAATGACAAGCCGATGCATACCCGCGCGCCACGCCTCTTTCGATACGACTATGGGCGCCGCTACAAACCCGACGTGAAAGGAGCGGATTCCAAGGACGACGACTCGGCTGCGTGCATGCCTCGGTGCACACAGGCCTGCTGTCAGCAGCAGGACGCGGAACGCCCCACCTTGCAACGGCCCGCGGTAGAGAAACGGCGCTCAGCGCACCTGATCGAGCAGGCGCTTGCACTCCAGAAGATCGTAAAGCGCTTCCTGCAGGAGCGCGCGGTCTTCCTTGCCGACGCTGGTCTTGCCGATCGAGATTTCCGGCGTATCGTCCCCGCCGCCGACGAAGGAGAAGAAGCGGCGGCTGGCCGGTGCCTTGGCGCGGCCGACGATCTGATCCTCGTCATTGCCCGCCTTGGGCGGGGTGGGCTCTTCGTGGCTGGCCGCGGCGAGCGCCTCGACGGTCGCGAGGTCCCCGCTGGCAATGGCGGCGACGAAGCGGTTGCCATTGACCTTCAGGAGCTTCTGGACGCCCTTGATCGTGTAGCCGTGGTCGTAGAGGAGATGGCGGATGCCCTTGAGAAGATCAACGTCCTCGGGGCGATAGTAGCGCCGCCCGCCGCCGCGCTTCATCGGCTTGATCTGCGTGAACCGCGTCTCCCAGAAGCGCAAAACATGCTGCGGCAGGTCGAGATCGTCGGCGACCTCGCTGATGGTGCGGAACGCGTCCGGACTCTTGTCCATTCTACCCTCGATGAAAGCGCGTGGCACGGCAAACGAAAGCGTTGCCGAATCGTATGCATTTCAGCGGGTTGCCGGACGATATTCAAGTTTCAAATTGCCGAACCGCCGGCAATCGGCAGAAAATCGCTCAGGAAGCGGGCGAAGCCGGCTTCTGTTTCGCCTTGCGCGAGAGATGGGACTTCAGCACCCGCTGCTTGAGCACGTTGGATGCCTTGAAGGTCATCACCCGGCGCGGCGAGATCGGCACTTCCTCGCCGGTCTTCGGGTTACGGCCGATGCGCTCGTTCTTGTCGCGCACCTGGAAGGTCGCGAAGGAGGAGAGTTTCACGCTCTCGCCCCGCACGATGGCATTGCAGATCTCGTCGATCACGGTTTCGACGAGCTCTGCGGATTCGGTCCTGGAAAGGCCGACCTTCCGGAAAACCGATTCGGCCAAATCTGCGCGTGTCACCGTCTTGCCGCTCATCGTTCCTCACCGATTTCCCATTGAAAGCCTATGGTTACGTGGCGGAAGAGTATTGTCCTTGCCCCCGCGGGTCAAGCGGCCCTGCGCCCTGATGCGGGAGAGGCTGTTTCCCCGGCCACCAACCGGCGCTTCGGCACGACAAAGGAAGGCCGAAGCCCGCAGATTGCCCCTGTCCGTTTGCCGGGAAGCCGCCCTTCCATGGGAAAGGCGGCTGGAAACAGCTACCAGCGCAGCAGCACTGCACCCCAGGTAAAGCCGCCGCCCATGGCTTCCAGCAGCACGAGGTCGCCGTCCTTGATTCGTCCGTCGCTCGCCGCTGCAGCCAGTGCCAGCGGGATCGAGGCGGCAGAGGTGTTGCCGTGCAGGTCGACGGTGACGACGACCTTTTCGAGGGGAATGCCGAGTTTCTTGGCCGAACCATCGATGATGCGCTTGTTTGCCTGATGCGGCACCAGCCAGTCGATATCCTCGGCGGTAAAGCCCGTCGCGTCGAAGGACGAGATGACCACGTCGGTGATCATGCCGACCGCATGCTTGAAGACCTCGCGGCCCTCCATGCGCAGATGCCCGACCGTACCCGTGGTGGACGGGCCGCCATCGACATAAAGCTTCTCACGGTGCGCGCCGTCGGAGCGCAGCTGCGTCGTCAGGACGCCGCGGTCCTGGTTGGTGCCCGTCCCTTCCGCAGCCTCCAGCACGATGGCGCCGGCGCCGTCGCCGAAGAGCACGCAGGTCGTGCGGTCCGTCCAGTCGAGGATGCGCGAGAAGGTCTCCGCACCGATGACAAGCACGCGTTTTGCAAGGCCGCCGCGGATATAGGCATCGGCGGTCGTCACCGCATAGACGAAGCCGGAACAGACGGCCTGCACGTCGAAGGCAAAGCCATGGTGCATGCCGAGGCGGTTCTGGATGTTGACGGCGGTGGCGGGAAACGTGTTGTCCGGCGTCGAGGTGGCGACGATGATGAGGTCGATGTCGGCCGCCGTCAGGCCTGCCTTGTCGAGAGCGGCACGCGCGGCACCTTCGCCGAGCGACGCCGTCGTCTCGCCCTCGCCGGCGATGTAGCGCTGGCGAATGCCGGTGCGCTGCACGATCCAGTCATCGGACGTGTCGACCATGCTTTCCAGCTCGGCATTGGTAAGTACCCGCTTCGGAAGCGCCGTTCCGAAACCGCGGACCACTGAACGAATCATTCTATACCTCGTCGCTCATGCTCTGGGCGGCACCTTCGACGGGGCGGCCGGCATGATACTTCTGCAAATCTTTTTCGATCTTGTCCTTCAGGCCGTTGCGGGCCATGTCGTAGCCGACATCGACAGCCGCGGCAAAGCCCTCGGCGTCCGTGCCGCCATGGCTCTTGATGACGATGCCGTTGAGACCGAGGAACACGCCGCCATTCACCTTGCGCGGGTCCATCTTCTCGCGCACCCGGTCGAAGGCGCTCTTGGCGAGGATATAACCGAGTTTGGCCATCCAGGTGCGCGACATGGCCGCGCGTAGATACTCGGCGATCTGCCGCGCCGTGCCCTCGGCCGCCTTCAGCGCAATGTTGCCGGCAAAACCTTCCGTGACCACCACGTCCACCGTGCCGCGACCGATATCGTCGCCTTCCACAAAGCCGTAATAGTCAATCGTGTCGAAATTGGCCTCGCGGATGAGTTGGCCGGCAGCCTTCACCTCTTCCTGTCCCTTGATCTCCTCGACGCCGACATTGAGCAGGCCCAGCGTCGGCTTGTCGATCCCGAACAGCGCGCGCGCCATGGCGCCGCCCATCAGCGCGAAATCGAAAAGCTGGTTCGCATCGGCGCCGATCGTCGCGCCGATGTCGAGAACGATGCTCTCACCCTTCAGGGTCGGCCAGATGCCGGCGATCGCCGGGCGCTCGATATTGGCCATCATGCGCAGGCAGAACTTCGACATGGCCATCAGCGCGCCGGTATTGCCGGCGGAGACCGCAACATCGGCCTCGTTCTTGGCAACGGCATCGATCGCCTGCCACATGGAGGACTTTCCGCGGCCACGGCGCAGCGCCTGGCTCGGCTTCTCGTCCATGGCAACGGCGACGTCGCAATGGTGGAAGGTACTGGCGGCCTTCAGCTTGGGATGCTGCGCCAGAAGGGGCTCACATTCGGCGGCATTGCCGAAAAGCACGAAACGGATCTCGGGATGGCGCTCGAGAGCCTTGGCTGCGCCCGGGATAGCGACCTTGGGGCCGAAATCGCCACCCATGACGTCGACGGAAATTCTGACCACGCGTGTCTTGCCTTAATTCTTGTTTTCCAGGGACAGAGGGCTGCCGCGGCGGAATTCGGTCAAAATACCGCTTTTCGCCGGGGGCACAACTGAATTATCAGGCGCCTCAGGAGCCGTTCAGTCTTTTTTCCAGTCCTTCAGAACGGCAAAAGGCGACGGTTTTTTGTCATCCTTGTCCGTGCTCTCGATATGGCCGGAAAAGTCCACGTCGGACTTGCGCGGATAAGGATCGATGGCAAGCGCGGCATGTTCGGCAGCGACCACGCCGGCATCGATCGTATCGCCCGTGAAGATTTCCGGAGCATCCGGCCCATCGGGATCAAGCAGCATTTCGCCGGTCTCGCTTGCAACCGGAAGCCGCGCCAGCTTCGAGCCCTCGGGCACGAAGACCACCTCGACCGGCTCGTCGATATGCGCCTCGACGGGGTCGAGCGTGACGACGCAGGCCTGCACGACATCCGCCACGACGCGGCCCTTGAGGCGCACGCCGTCGCGCTTCCAGCGCTGCAGCTGGAAGGTGGCGGAAAGCGCCTTCACCTCCAGCACGGACCAGAGCTCGGCAAGGCCGGCGCACTCCTCGGCATTGGCGCTGATCGTCACCTCGACCGGGTTGGCGGAAATGTGCCCCACCTTGACCAGGTAGGAGAACGGCGTGTCGTCGTCTGTCTTCATTCTATTCCCTTTGGGCCGCCTTCAGGCGGCATGTCCTTGCGGGCCCGGCTCCACAACGCCGAGCGCACCGACCCTGATATCGTCCTCGCTGACGGCCATCATCGCCCTTTCAGCCGCAAAGAGATAGAGGGCGAGCCCCGCCATCGACGGCGCGCCCTCGCCCGCCTCCGGATGGATGTTGCGCCGTAGCGCAGCAGCAAGACCGTCATGATCGTCGGAATCGAGCGCCCCGGCGTAGGATTCCAGCCGGCCGTAGAACATGCCGGCGAACTTCTTCATGCGCTTGGGCACGCCGACATCGCCGACTCCGAGCTCGCGAATCGAATGATCGACATCCTCGAAGAAGGCATCGACGATCTCCTGGGCGATCTCCTGGCCCGACGTGCCGCTTGCACGGGTGCGCCGGAAGTAAAGGATCAGCATGGCCGAGAGCATCTCGAAACGGCCCATAACCGTGTCGGGAACATCAAGCACTTCATAGAGATAGGGATGGCGCGCCGCCTTTGTCAGCGTTGCGTACTGCTTTTCAACGATACGCCGGTTGCCGTTTTTTTTGCCGAACAGGCCGAAAATCATCATAAAGCCTAGTTTTGCCCGATTCAAACCATGGAGCCGTCGCAAGTCATGTTGCATGACGGTCGAAGCTGGTTTACCGAAGCAGGCATGAATTGCAATGGCTGCGCGGCCATCACAGTCCCGGGGATGTTGTTGAAGAGAGATGCTCTGAACATGAAGCTGTTGCGTAACGCCGCCATTGCCATCGCGCTTTCCTCGTCCGTTCTCGCAGGCTGCCAGGGTCCCGGCGAAGTGCTGCACCAGGGCTACGTCGTCGACCAGGAGACGCTGGCGCTGGCCCCGGCCGGCTCCTCGCGCGAGCAGGTCATGCTCTCGCTCGGCTCGCCGTCCGCGACAGCGACCTTCGACAACGAGGTCTTCTACTACGTTTCGCAGAAGCGCACGCGCCCCGTTGCCTTCATGAAGCCGAAGGTCGTCGAGCAGAGCGTGCTCGCCATCTATTTCGACAAGGAGGGCGTGGTCGAGCGCCTCGCCCACTATACGCTGAAGGACGGTCGCGTCTTCGACATGATCTCGCGCGTCACACCGACCGGCGGCGTCGAGCTCACCTTCCTCGGCCAGCTGCTGCGCGGCACCGGCGGTGCACCGGGCGCGGCGATCCAGAACATCTTTGGCGGCGGCGGCCCGAAGTAAGACGCTTCGGCCCTTCCGGGAATCAAGAAACCGCGGGGATCGCTCCCCGCGGTTTCTTTTTTTTGCAGCATGAACGGCGATGCCGGTCAGGCGAGAACGGCCAGCAGCAGGAGCGCCACGATGTTGGTGATCTTGATCGCCGGATTGACCGCCGGGCCTGCCGTATCCTTGTAGGGGTCGCCGACCGTGTCGCCGGTGACGGAGGCCTTGTGCGCTTCCGATCCCTTCAGGTGGCGCGTGCCGTCCTTGTCGACGAAGCCATCTTCAAAGCTCTTCTTGGCATTGTCCCATGCGCCGCCACCCGACGTCATGGAAATCGCCACGAAGAGGCCGTTGACGATGACGCCGAGCAGCGAGGCGCCGAGCGCCGCAAAGGCCGAGGCCTTGGAGCCGGAGAGGAGCAGCACGCCGAAATAGACGACGAGCGGCGCCAGCACCGGCAACAGCGAGGGCACGACCATTTCGCGGATTGCCGCCTTGGTAAGAATGTCCACCGCGCGCCCGTAGTCCGGTCGCTCGGTGCCCGCCATGATGCCCGGCTTGTCGCGGAACTGCTTGCGCACTTCCTCGACGATGGAGCCCGCTGCACGGCCGACGGCCGTCATGGCGATGCCACCGAAGAGATAGGGGATGAGGCCGCCGAAGATGAGGCCGGCCACGACGTAGGGGTTGGAGAGGTCG
This sequence comes from Shinella sp. 838, assembly GCF_029623935.1. Classification (NCBI taxonomy): domain Bacteria; kingdom Pseudomonadati; phylum Pseudomonadota; class Alphaproteobacteria; order Hyphomicrobiales; family Rhizobiaceae; genus Shinella; species Shinella sp. 838. The sequence goes on along the minus strand of NZ_JARSBQ010000002.1, from coordinate 598,662 downwards.
AAGGAGATCGTGCCGATGCCGGCGAAATAGGGATACTTGTCCCCGTTCGCCGCGAAATAGGCAAGGTCGTTCGAGTAAGCGGCGAAGAGCACCAGCGCGCCGAGGCCCGCCGAACCGATCGCATACCCCTTGGTGACGGCCTTGGTCGTGTTGCCGACCGCGTCGAGCGCGTCCGTCGACTTGCGCACTTCCGGCGGCAGGTGCGACATCTCGGCGATGCCACCGGCATTGTCGGTGACCGGGCCGAACGCGTCGAGCGCCACGATCATGCCGGCAATGCCGAGCATGGCAGTGACCGCGATACCGGTGCCGAACAGGCCGGCAAGCTGGTAGGTCGCGATGATGCCGCCGACGATGACGATGGCCGGCAGCGCGGTCGATTCCAGCGAGACCGCAAGGCCCTGGATGACGTTGGTGCCGTGACCGGTGACGGATGCCTGGGCGATGGAGTTCACCGGGCGCTTGTTGGTGCCGGTGTAATACTCGGTGATCACCACGATGAGCGCTGTCACCACAAGCCCCAGCAGGCCGCAGATGAACAGGTTCGTCCCGGTGATCTCCCTGCCCGCGACGGTGCCGACAACGCCCCAGCCGATGGTGAGCGACGTGGCGACAGCGAGGCCGACGATCGACAACAGGCCCGTGACGATAAGGCCCTTGTAGAGGGCGCCCATGATGGAGCCGTTCGTGCCGAGCTTGACGAAGAACGCGCCGACGATCGAAGTGATGATGCAGGCGCCGCAGATCGCGAGCGGATAGATCATCACGCTGGAGAGAACCGGCGTGCCGGCAAAGAAGATCGCCGCGAGCACCATGGTGGCGACGACGGTCACCGCATAGGTCTCGAAGAGATCGGCGGCCATGCCGGCGCAGTCGCCGACATTGTCGCCGACATTGTCGGCGATGGTGGCCGGATTGCGCGGATCGTCTTCAGGAATGCCGGCTTCCACCTTGCCGACAAGATCGCCGCCGACATCCGCACCCTTGGTGAAGATGCCGCCGCCGAGGCGGGCAAAGATGGAAATCAGCGAGGCACCGAAACCGAGCGCGACGAGCGCGTCGATGACCTCACGAGAGGCCGGCTCCTGACCGAGCAGGCCGGTGAGAATCCAGTAGTAGATCGAGACGCCGAGCAATGCGAGGCCGGCGACAAGCATGCCGGTGATCGCACCCGACTTGAAAGCGATGTCGAGGCCGGAGGACAGGCTGACGGATGCGGCCTGTGCCGTGCGCACATTGGCGCGGACGGACACATACATGCCGATAAAACCGGCAGCACCCGACAGGACGGCGCCGATCAGGAACCCGATGGCAGCCGTCGCGGAAAGCAGTAGCCAGGTGCCGACGAAGACGACGACCCCAACGATGGCAATGGTCTTGTACTGCCGGGTGAGATAGGCCTGCGCCCCTTCCCGGATATAACCTGCAATTTCCTGCATGCGGGCATTCCCCTGATCGGCGGCAAGCACCGACCGTGTCGCCCAGATGGCATAGACCACCGAAAGCAACCCGCATGCGATAACGCCCAACAATATGGTCATTTCGCTCTGTCCTCCTTGGAGGCCGCGGGGTCCTCTCCCCGCAGCCGATACGCGCCCGCTCCCGTTTGCCTCCTCACAAGACGGGGGCCGGCGCGGGGCCAGAGTGCGTTTGCGAATCGGTTGCGTCAAGCCGCCGCACTGCGGCAAGCCGTGCGCTGCGCTGGATTTTTCGACGTCGGTCTGCGGGCGGGCTCAGGCAGCCGGTCGGCGGCCGCGCAAAAGCAGGAGGAGAACGAGAACGAGGCTCACCCCGGTGATCGGCCAGAACAGGAGGTTGATCGCCTGCCAGCCATAGGTGTTGAACACCTTGCCCGAGGAGAAGGAGGCAAGTGCCACCGTGCCGAACAGGATGATGTCGTGGAAGCCCTGCACCTTGTCCGCCTCATGCGGCTTGTAGCTGGAGGCGACGATGGCGGTTGCTCCGATGAAGCCGAAATTCCAGCCGACGCCGAGCAGGATCAGCGCGCCCCAGAAATTCCACAGCGCGATGCCGGCATGGGCGACCGCGGCGCAGGCCATGAGGATGAGGAGACCGGCAGCGACGACCCTTTCCGTGCCGAAGCGCTGGATCAGCATGCCCGTGAAGAAGCTCGGCGCGAACATGGCGAGCACGTGCCACTGGATGCCGAGCGTCGCCATCTCCGGCGAGAAACCGCAGCCGATGACCATGGCCAGCGGCGCGCCGGTCATCATGAAGGTCATCAGGGCGTAGGAGGAGATGCCGCAGATCATGCCCGTCATGAACCGCTGGGTCAGCACGATCTCGCGGAGCGGCCGCGCCGCCTCCCCCGTCGCGACAGCCGCCGCCTTGTGGTCAGGCAGACGCAGGAAGAGGAAGAGCCCGATGGCGGCAAGGCAAAGCGGCGCGAGCGCCACGAAGGCACCGGCAAACAGCACCGGCTCGAACAGGTCCTTGGTGAGGATGACCACCTGGGGGCCGAGCACGGCGGAAATGACGCCGCCAGCAAGGATCCAGGAAATGGCGCGCGGCTTGTAGAAGGACGGCGAGGCATCGGCCGCGGCAAAGCGGATCTTCTGGGCAAAGCCGCTGGAAATGCCGACGAGCACGAAGCCGAGGGCAAAGAGCCAGAAATCGCCGCGGAACAGCGCAATGGCAGCCAGAAGGCCGCCCCCGGCGCCAATGAGCGCCCCGACGATAAAGCCGTAGGTGCGACCGAGCATGCGGGCCGCGATGGCGACGAGCACGGCGCCGAGCGCCACGCCGACATTGAAGCCGGTCAGCGGCGCGGTGGCGAGCGACTTGTCCGCGCCGAGCAGGTTGTAGCCGGCAAGGCCACCGACAGAGAAGACAATCGGCCCGGCCGAGGCGAGCAGGGCCTGTGCAATCGTCAGGAGGAAGACATTGCGGCGCGCGGCCGAAAGTTCCTGTTCAAGACCTTCGACCGTACCCGTGCTCATGTCGCCTACCGTTTACTTGCGTGTGTCCGGCCGAAGCTGCTTGGCGATGCGGTCAAGCACCGCATTCACCAGCTTCGGCTCCTCGTCCTCGAAGAACGCCTTGGCGATCTCGACATATTCCGTGACGATCACGGCGACCGGCACGTCCCTGCGCTCCTTCAGCTCGAAGGTACCGGCACGCAGGATGGCACGCACGGTGGAATCGACCCTGGACAAGGCCCAGTCGTCCTGCAGCGCCGCGCCGATCATCGGGTCGAGCAGGCGCTGATCGCGCACGACGCCCGAGACGATGGAACGGAACCAGGAGGCATCCGCCTTGAGATAAGTATCGCCGTCGACCTCCTGGCCGAGACGATGCGCTTCGTATTCGGCGACGACTTCGAGAACACCGCTGCCGCCGATATCCATCTGATAAAGCGCCTGAACGGCGGCAAGGCGCGCCGCGCCGCGCTGGTTGGCCGGTTTCACCGGCTGCTGATCCCTGTCCGTCGTCACTGTTCGCCGCCCAGTTTCTTCTTCAGATCAATCATGGTGAGCGCCGCGCGGGCCGCAAAGCCGCCCTTGTCGCCTTCCGAACGGCGGGCGCGGGCCCAGCCCTGCGCATCGTTCTCGACGGTCAGGATGCCGTTGCCGATCGGCAGGCCTTCGCTGACCGAAAGGTCCATCAGCGCACGGCTCGATTCGTTGGCGACGATATCGAAATGGTAGGTCTCGCCGCGGATGACCATGCCGAGGGCGACGAAGCCGTCATACCAGGTGCCGGCATTTTCCATGCCGTCGAGGGCCATGGAGATGGCGGCGGGAATTTCGAGCGCGCCCATGACGGTCACGATGTCGTAGGTTGCGCCCGCGGCATCGAGCGCATGCTTGGCGCCGTCGAGCATCGCGTCGGCCATGTCGTCGTAGAAGCGCGCCTCGACGATGAGGAGATGGGGATTATCGGTGTTGGCCATAAATCACCTGAACATTGGAGGCAGGCCACGCATCAGCGGGCAGAGGCGGCGGTCAAACCACGACGGGCGAAGCTTGGCAAGCATTTTCCACCCCCCGCGTCGATTTCGGCGCCCCGGCGGGAGCCGCTTCGACCGAACGGGATTGACACAATGGAACAAAGTGCGAACAATATGTCAAGAGTCATAAAGGAGATGCGAATGGACGCCCAGAAACCGCCGATCGTCAATCTCGCGAGGCTGGCGCTGGAGCACTGGACGCAGGGAACGCTCTACGAATCCCGCGACACATCCTTCGGCGCCCGCCTCGGCCTGAAGGATCTCGGCATCGGCTATGGCGAGGTGCCGCCCGGCAAGTCCGGCTGTCCCTTCCACAGCCACCATGTCGAAGACGAGCTCTTCGTCATCCTGGAGGGCCACGGCACCTATCGCTACGGCAGCGAACGGCATCTCGTTGGTCCCGGCGACGTGCTGGGCGCGCCGGCCGGCGGACCGGAGACGGCGCACCAGATCCTCAACACCGGCACCGTGCCGCTGAAATACCTGTCCATTTCGTCCATGGCGGCGACCGAGATCTGCGAATATCCGGATTCCGGAAAATTCCTCGCCAAGACGCGCCTTGCCACGGGCGGGCGGACGGAGTTCCGCACCATCGGCCGCGCGGGCGAGACCGTCGACTATTGGGAGGGCGAGCCCGGCGCCTGACATCCCCTCAGGCGGCGAGCGACACACGGTTGCGGCCGTTGCGCTTGGACATGTAGAGCGCCTCGTCGGCATTGCTGAGGAGGGAATCGAAACTCGTGCCGTTTTCTCCGGCAAGAGCGATGCCGGCACTGACGGTGCACGTGATGGACCGGCCCCCGATCGGGATGAGTTTGGCAGCGAAATCTTCGCGGACGCGTTCGGCGATGCGCTGCGCGCGTTCCGGCAAGGTTCGCTCCAGAACGACGACGAACTCTTCGCCGCCAAGGCGGGCGAGGCAGGCCGCCACCCCGCAGGAATCGCGCAGGATATCGGCGAAGACCATGAGCACCGCGTCGCCCGCCGCATGACCGTGCCTGTCGTTGACCGCCTTGAAGTTGTCGAGGTCGAAGGCGATTGCCGCCTGGTGCTCACCGACGGGAAACGCCCCGTAGCGATCGAAAAGGGCGCGACGGTTGAGTAAGCCGGTCAGGGCATCGGTCATGGCGGCGTGGCGGTGGCTGCCGGCAACGCGCCACTGGTTGAGCGCGAGCGACATGGCCCCGATACCGGTGATGCCCATGATTGCCGCGACCAGATTGAGATTTTCCGCCCAGTTGTCCGGCGCGTGTCCCATCACCCAGCGGCCGTCGTGAATCAGCACGCCGGCGCAGAGCAGGAAGGAAACGGCGGTCAGGAGGTAGAGGGTGACGATGCCGGTCAGCGGCAGCGGCGCTTCCGCGCGGCCGCGCCAGTACTCTCGGGCCGTCGCGGCGAGGCAGGCCGTGATAAGCAGGTTGAGCGCAATGAAGGCGATGCCGTCATAGCCGGCGACCAGCGGCGGCAGAGCGATGGCGAGGCAGGCCGCAAAGACGATGGCGATGCGCCGGCGGGCGGAGGCGCCGGAGCGGAACCTGTAGGCTGCGCCATAGATGAAGGCGAAGCCGAGGAACTGCAGCGTGAAGGCGAGGCACCCGATCGCGACATTCGCCTGATCGATATAGAGGCTGTAGACCGCAACCGCGGGCACGATGCAGCCGATACCGATGGACCAGCTGAGAAGGAAGCGCTCGACGCGGGCGGACATCCACGAGGCGAACAGCGTGGCCGACAGGCAAAAACCCGCGAGCCCGATCGCCAGCAGAAGGGTTTGGTAATCAGGCGCCATGCGGCAACGGTCTCCAGCGGTCCGATGCGCGCACACTAGGGAGCAAGAAGTATCGATATCGTTACCTTGCAGGCTGGCCGTCACGCCGGTTTGTGCCGATCCGTGACGGTGCCCGCGAAAGTCACGCTGCCGTCACGCCTTGCGGGCGGGAAACTCGGCAAGCCGCGCCGCATACCGTGCCATGGTGTCGACCTCGAAGTTGACGAAGTCGCCCGCCTTGCGCTCGCCCCAGGTGGTGACGTCGAGCGTGTGGCGGATGAGAAGCACGTCGAAGACGGCGCCATCGACGGCGTTGACGGTGAGGGATGTGCCGTCGAGCGCGACCGATCCTTTTGGCGCCACGAAGCGCTCCAGCCCCGCGGGCGCGCGGATGCGGAAACGCGTCGCGTCGCCCTCGGCCTCGACGGAGAGGATCTCGGCCTTGCCGTCGACATGGCCGGAAACGATGTGGCCGCCGAGCTCGTCGCCGATCTTCAACGAGCGTTCGAGGTTGATGCGGGTGCCGGCCGTCCAGCCGGCGATGGTCGTCAGCCGCAGCGCCTCTTCCCAGGCTTCAACCTCGAACCAACGGGCGTTCGAGCCCTCTTCGGGCAGCGCCGTGACGGTGAGGCAGGTGCCGGAATGGGCGATGGAGGCCCCCATGTCGATGGTGGCCGGGTCGTAGGCCGTGCGCACGCGCAGGCGTACGCCCTCGTTCATGGGCTCGACCTTCTCGACCGTTCCGATGTCAGTGACAATGCCGGTAAACATCAATCGTCTCTTTCGTATTCGTGCAAACTGTCCGCGCCGAGGCGCGCCGTGTTCCGGAGCGAAAAGCCATCCGGCATGCGCCCGGACACACATGGGGATGCGACCCCGTCTTTGCCAATGGTACCGGTGCCCGCAAACAGCAGGATGCGATCGACGAGGCCGGCTTCGATGAAGGATTGCGCCGTGCGCGCGCCGCCTTCGACGAGCAGCGAGGAGACGCCGCGGGTGGCGAGCGCCGTCAGGAGATCGTCGAGCCGGCGCGGGTCGCAGGTCAGGATTTCGACGCCCGCGGCTTCGAGGGCGCCGGCGCGCGCGTCGTCGGCCGGCAGGCCAGAGGGGGGTATCTCCGTCCCCTTGGTCGTCACAACGATAACAGGCACATCCTTCGCCGTCCGCGCCAGCTTCGAGGCCGGCGACAGTTCCAGCCGAGGATCGAGCACGATGCGCACGGGCGAGCGGGCTTCGAGCCCCGGAAGACGGCAGGTCAGCTCCGGATCATCGGCCAGCGCCGTGCCGATGCCAATGAGGATCGCATCTGTCTCGGCACGCAGACCATGCACCTGCCCGCGCGAAACCGGCCCCGTGATCGCCACCTGCCCCGCACCGAGGCGGCCAAGCATGCCATCGGCGGAAACGGCAAGCTTGAGAGTCACATAGGGGCGCTTCTTCATCTGGCGTGTGAGATAGGCAGCGAGCGCCGCGCGGCCTTCCGCTTCCAGAACGCCCGTCTCGACCACGATGCCGGCATCGCGCAGCATCGAAAGCCCCCTGCCCGCCACGCGCTCGTCCGGATCCGTCACCGAGACCACGACGCGGGCGATGCCAGCGGCGATCAGCGCATCGGCGCAGGGCGGCGTCTTGCCGTGGTGCGAGCACGGTTCGAGCGTGACATAGGCCGTCGCGCCGCGCGCGGCTTCCCCCGCCTCGGCGAGCGCCTGCGTTTCGGCATGCGGCCGCCCGCCGCGCGCGGTCACGGCGGCGGCGAGGACCACACCGTGCTTGACGATCAGGCAGGCAACGGAGGGGTTTGTGGCAGTCAGGCCGAGATGACGGCGGCAGAGGCGGATGGCCGCTGCCATGAAGCGTGCGTCGTCTGTCGCCGCGCCGGACATCTAGCCGTCGGCGCCCGGATCCCGGGCGATCTTGGCGGCGACTTCGGAAAGGATCTTCTCGAAATCATCGACATGGGAGAAATCACGGTAGACCGAGGCGTAGCGCACGAAGCCGACGTCATCGAGCGCCTTCAGCGCCTCCAGCACCTGGAGGCCGATTTCCTCGGAAGATATTTCCGTCTCGCCGGAACTTTCAAGCCGGCGGACGATGCCCGAGACCGCGCGTTCGATGCGGTCCCGGTCGACGGGTCGCTTGCGAAGCGCGATCTCGAAGGAGCGAAGGAGCTTGTCGCGGTCGAAGGGGGCCTTGCGGCCCGTCTTCTTGGCGACCATCAGCTCACGCAGCTGCACCCGTTCGAAGGTCGTGAACCGGCCACCGCAATCCGGGCAGATGCGCCGGCGGCGAATGGCGGCCCCGTCCTCTGCAGGACGGGAATCCTTCACCTGCGAATCTTCCGAACCGCAATAGGGGCAGCGCATGAAGTCTCCTTGCTTTACGCGGTTCCGGACGGAAAACCGCGCGGCACTTTTCCTGGTACTGCTGTCTTACATATACGAGTACATCGGGAAGCGGTCCGTCAGCGCGACGACCTTCTCCCGAACGCCAGCTTCGACAGCCGCATTGCCCTCGTCGGAATTGGCGATCTTCAGGCCGTCGAGAACCTCGACGATCAGGTTGCCGATTTCCTTGAACTCGGCTTCCTTGAAGCCGCGGGTCGTGCCTGCCGGGGTACCGAGGCGGACGCCCGAGGTGACGAACGGCTTTTCGGGGTCGAACGGGATGCCGTTCTTGTTGCAGGTGACATAGGCGCGGCCGAGAGCGGCTTCCGCACGCTTGCCGGTGGCGTTCTTCTTGCGCAGGTCGACCAGCATCAGATGGTTGTCGGTGCCGCCCGAGACGATATCGAGGCCGCCGGCCTTCAGCGTCTCGGCAAGCGCCTTGGCGTTCTTGACGATCTGCGCGGCATAGTCCTTGAACTCCGGCTGCAGCGCCTCGCCGAAGGCGACCGCCTTGGCGGCGATGATGTGCATCAGCGGACCGCCCTGCAGGCCCGGGAAGACCGCCGAGTTGACCTTCTTGGCGATCGTCTCGTCATTGGTAAGCACGATGCCGCCGCGCGGGCCGCGCAGCGACTTGTGCGTGGTGGTCGTGGCAACATGGCAATGCGGGAACGGCGACGGGTGCTGGCCGCCGGCAACGAGGCCGGCAATGTGCGCCATGTCGACCATGAGATAGGCGCCGACTTCATCGGCAATCTCGCGGAAGCGCTTCCAGTCCCAGATGCGGGAATAGGCGGTACCGCCGGCAATGATCAGCTTCGGCTTGTTGGCGCGGGCCTTTTCGGCGACGTCGTCCATGTCGAGCAGGTGGTCTTCTTCACGCACGCCGTAGGAGACGACGTTGAACCACTTGCCGGACATGTTGACCGGCGAGCCGTGCGTCAGGTGGCCGCCCGAGTTGAGGTCGAGGCCCATGAAGGTGTCGCCCGGCTGGAGCAGCGCGAGGAAGACGGCCTGGTTCATCTGCGAACCGGAATTCGGCTGCACGTTGGCGAAGTCGACGCCGAACAGTTTCTTCGCGCGCTCGATGGCGAGTTCTTCGGCAATGTCGACGAACTGGCAGCCACCGTAGTAGCGCTTGCCCGGATAGCCTTCGGCATACTTGTTCGTCATGATCGAGCCCTGGGCTTCGAGCACGGCGCGCGAAACGATGTTTTCCGAGGCGATCAGTTCGATCTCATGGCGCTGGCGACCGAGTTCCTTCTGGATCGAGCCGAAAATCTCCGGGTCGGTGTCGGCAAGGGAACGCGTGAAGAAAACGTCGGTAGCGGAAGAATTGCTCATCCTCGAGGCTCCTTAAGGGTGGGTGGCACGGTGTTTAACGTCCTCGCATGGCAAGGGCAATATCCGCTCCACGGTTTGCGCCATTTCCGCGCGTGTTCTGCGATAAAAACGACAGACGCAAAAAGCCGCAAAACAGAAAGGCCCCGCATTCCAAAGGGAAACGGGGCCTCGCAAAAGTCAGACAAATTGCCTTATTGCGGCAGAAGGTCGCTGTCGACGGCCTGGCCGCCTTCCTGGTTGTAGTTGGTCTGGAGGGCAAGCTCGGTGGCGCCGTCCTTCTGGTAGATGTCGTCGCGGAACTGCACGACACGGTCCTTGGCCGACCAGGCGGTGATGTAGGTGAAGAAGACAGGCACTTCTTCCGCCAGCTTGATCGGCGTGTTGACGCCGCTCTTGATCGTCGCCTCCATCTGCGAGCGCGACCAGCCGGGCGTATCCTTGAGCAGCCAGACAGAAAGGTCACGCACGTTCTGCACGCGCACGCAGCCCGACGATTCGAAGCGCATCAGCTTGTTGAACAGCCCCTGCTGCGGCGTGTCGTGCATGTAGACCTGATGCTCGTTGTGGAAATTGATCTTCGTCGAGGACATCGCGTTGATCTTGCCCGGGTCCTGACGGAACATCAGGTTCGGCGCCTTCTCGGCGTTCCAGTCGACCGTTTCCGGCGAGACTTCGCCGCCATTGCCGTCGAAGAGGCGGATCGAGTTGCGCGAGAGGTACGTCGGATCCTTGCGCATCAGCGGCATGATATCCTTCTGGATGATCGAGCGCGGCGCGGTCCAGTAGGGGTTGAGGATCACTTCATAGATCTTGGAGTTCAGCACCGGCGACTGGCGGTCGATCTTGCCGACGATGGCGGTGTGGCGCGAGGCAACGCGGCCGTTTTCGACAGCCTCGATATAGGCGGCCGGGATATTGACCATGACATAGCGGCGGCCGAGGTCGCCCGACATGGCCTGCAGGCGCACGAGGTTGGTCTGAAGCTGGCCGAGGCGCGTGACGGCCGGGACATTCAGTGCCTTCAGCGTGTACTCGCCGACGGCACCGTCGGCCGGCAGGCCATGGCGCGCCTGGAAGCGCTTGACGGCGCCGTCCACATAGGAATCGAATGCACCGTTCGTGCCGGCGGAACGCGGCAGGTCGCCGGAGATGATCAGGCGCTGACGCAACTGCTGCACGGCGGGATCGGCGACGCCCATCTCCATCTTCTGCTGCGTGTTGACCGTCGGCCAGCCGCCGTTCGAGACGATGTTCTGGTAATCGACGATCGCCTGCTGGAGATAGCCCGTGGTGCCGGAGCCGAAGATCGGATTGTTGGAGACGACGGCGGTCGCGGTGCGCGATGCCTCTGCGTCAAACTGGTCGTCCCAGTTGCCGCGGCGCGGAGCATTGAGGATGTCGTCGAGCGCTGTCTGGGCGAGCGCCTGACCGGCCACGGCGGCGGCGCCGAAGGTTGCGGCAGAGCGCAGGAATGCGCGGCGCGAGAACACATCAAATCCGGTTTTGCGAGACATTTATCCTACCATCTCCTGAGCGCCGCTGAAGGCGGCGAGGTGCACGCGGCACGGTGACCTCAAGGGTCCATACCCGATGCAGCTATCACGAACAGGGTTAACAAACGCAAACCGGCCCTGCCGCCCGCGCATACCTTAGCCCAGTTTCCGGGTGTCACAGCAATATGGCCAATTCGTGTCTCGGCAGGCACACGTCACCCTAACCCCCCGCACGAAAACGTGAAAAGCCGGACGCGCAGGGGACGCGGCCGGCTTTTATGGAGGAGGTCGAAAACGGCGCCCGGACTTACAGGCGATAGAGGATCGAGTCGTTCCAGAAGCGATCGAGGCGCTGGAGCAGCTTGTTCATCTGGTTGAACTCGCCTTCGCCGATACCGCCGACCTTCTGGATCGAACCGATATGGCGCTCATAGAGCTTTGCCACGGTCTCGGCGATTTCCTGGCCGCTTTCCGTCAGGCTGATACGGACGGAGCGACGATCGATGCGCGAACGCTGGTGATTGATGAAGCCGAGGTCGACCAGCTTCTTGACGTTGTAGGAAACGTTCGAGCCGAGATAATAGCCGCGGCTGCGCAGCTCGCCTGCCGTCAGTTCCGAATTGCCGATGTTGAAGAGGAGCAGCGCCTGGACGGCGTTGACATCCGAGCGGCCGGCGCGGTCGAACTCGTCCTTGATGACGTCGAGCAGACGACGGTGCAGACGCTCGACGAGGTGGAGGGATTCCAGGTAGAGATTGCGGATCGCGTCTTCCTGCGGGTCGACGACGGGGGCCTGCTGCGGCTTCATCTTGGTGTTCATGGTTTCTGCCTCACTGTTTTGTTTGGCGGTGTGGTTTGTTTTCCCGCCTTGAGTGAGAACCTAACGAATGCATCTAAAATTCTACTTAAACCGCAGCCTTAACAGCGCCTTACCGGAAGGCGACTCTGTCTCAGGGTGAATCAGTTCTTACCGTGCGGGCCTGCCGGCGGCGCTGGACGAAGAGCGCGACGCGGAAAAGAACGAAGACAAGCGCGATGGCACCGTGGGTCAGAACCAGCAGCCGGTTGACGCCGAAGGTCGAGGGATAGACCTCGTGCATGGCGATCTCGGTGGCGGCCGCGATGAGCCAGATCACCGGCCCCCAGGAGACGAGGAGCCAGAGGCCGACGGCCGCGACGGGAAACAGCACGGCGAGCGCCGTATAGGCCGCCTTCCAGGCCGGCGGCAGCAGGTCGAAACGCCCCTGCCCGCCGAAGGAGAAGCCCGTCAGCATCGCCCAGTACTGCAGCGCGAACCACAACGAGCCGACCGCCACCAGCCGCAGGAACAGCGCGAACAGCGTCTCGGTCAGGCTGGGCCTCGGGCCCTTTGCAGAATCAGCAACCATGGCGCGGACAGTAAGGGCAAGGCCGGCCGGCATAAAGCCCGTAACCGCGATCATGCACGGCCATATGCCGCACGTCCCCGTATCGCTGGCGATTTGATTGACGCATGCAGCATGATAAGGAGGCGAAAACGGGCCCACGCAAGGAAATGGCATCATGACCGGCAGCAGGAACATCGTCGACGAGATCACCGGCCACCGCCGCATGCGGCGCAACCGGAAGGCCGACTGGACGCGCCGGCTGGTCCAGGAAAACCGTCTGACGGTCGACGACCTCATCTGGCCGGTCTTCGTGGTACCCGGCGAGAATGTCATCGACCCCGTCACCGCCATGCCCGGCGTCAACCGCATGAGCGTCGACAGGCTGGTGGAAGCGGCAAAGGAAGCCGCAGATCTCGGCATTCCCGCCATCGCCACCTTCCCGAACATCGAGATGCACCTGCGCGACGAGACCGGCTCGAACAGCCTTGCGGCCGACAACCTCATCAACGCCGCGACGCGCGCCATCAAGAAGGCCGTGCCCAATATCGGCGTCATCACCGACGTCGCGCTCGACCCCTTCACCAGCCACGGCCATGACGGCGTGCTGCGCGGCGACGTCATCGTCAACGACGAGACGGTCGAACTTGTGGCGCGCGCCGCGGTCATCCAGGCCGATGCGGGCTCCGACATCATCGCGCCGTCGGAAATGATGGACGGCCGCATCGGCGTCATCCGCCAGGCGCTCGACGCCGCCGGCCACCAGGATGTCGGCGTCATGTCCTATGCAACGAAGTTCGCTTCCGCCTTCTACGGCCCGTACCGCGACGCGATCGGCACCGGCGGCCTCCTGAAGGGCGACAAGAAGACCTACTATATCGACCCGGCCAACGGCACGGAGGCGATCCGCGATGCGGCGCTCGACGTGGAGGAAGGCGCCGACATGCTGATGGTCAAGCCCGGCCTTCCCTATCTCGATATCTGTTGGCGCATGAAGGAGGCCTTCGGTCTTCCGGTCTTCGCCTATCAGGTCTCGGGCGAGTACAGCCAGATCAAGGCCGCCGCGATGAACGGCTGGATCGACGGCGAACGCGTGATGCTGGAGACCCTCCTGGCGTTCAAGCGCGCGGGGTGTGACGGCATCCTGACGTACTTTGCGATGGACGTGGCGCGGCATCTCGCCCGCAAGGGCTGAAATCCGATTTGCCCCTCCCCCTAGCTCCCTCCCCGCAAGCGGGGAGAGGGGCGTGCCCAACTCTACGGCAGAGAGTTCGGAAAACGGCGCGGCATACCCCCCTCGCCCCGCTTGCGGGCAGAAGGTGGCCGGCAGGCCGGATGAAGGGCATACGCCCCCAACCCCAATCACCGTTGTTTTCCCCCAAGAGCCTCCCCATATAACAGGCATGTTCCATTCGGGAGACAATGAGATGAGCGCCGACTTCAACGAAACGCGGGTTCCGACGACGGACTGGCAGGCCTATCGCGGCGTGCTGTCGCGCCGGATTTTTGCGTTTCTGATCGACTATGCGATCGTCGCCCTGCTCTGGATCCCGGCCGCCGTGATCGTGTTCTTCCTCGGCATCCTGACACTCGGCCTGGGCTTCTTCCTCTATCCGGCGCTCTTCGCCATTGTCGCCATGCTCTATTTCGGCCTGACGATGGGCGGCCCGAGCCAGGCGAGCGCCGGCATGAACGTGATGGGCCTCGCACTTGCCCGTGTGGATGGGCGCCCAATCGACTTCCTGACGGCGATCGTGCATCTCGTGCTGTTCTGGATCGGCAACGCGCTTCTGACGCCGTTCATCGTGCTCGTCGGCCTCTTCACCGACCGTGGCCGCCTGTTGCACGACCTCCTGCTTGGCACCGTGGTGGTGCGCCGGGACCGTTACTGAGGACGGGGCGCCCTCACCGCGCGCGCGATCCGTTGTCCCGGTCGATTCCGGCCGGAAGGGTCGCGCCCCAGTTGACCTTTTTTTGAACTAGGCCATGGTATTGGCATAGAAGTGTCACACAGCGACGGAGTCGCCCCACGGCCGATGAATACGCAGGCAACACCCTCTCCGCAATTCTATCTCACCGCGCCGGCGGCCTGTCCCTATCTGCCGCAGGAGATGGAGAGGAAGGTGTTTACCCATCTGGTGGGCGAGCGTGCGCCGGAACTGAACGACCTCCTGACGCAGGGCGGGTTCCGCCGCTCGCAGAACATCGCCTATAGACCTGCCTGCGAGACCTGCCGCGCCTGTATTTCCGTGCGCATCCTCGTCAATGAGTTCGAACCGCGCCGCTCGATGCGCAAGGTGCTGGCCGCCAACGCCGATCTCATTTCGCACGAATATCCGGCCGAGCCCTCCAGCGAGCAATACTCCCTCTTCCGTCATTATCTCGATGCCCGCCACCAGAAGGGCGGCATGTCCGACATGTCGGTGCTCGATTATGCGATGATGGTGGAAGACACCCATGTGCACACCAAGATCATCGAATACCGCCTGCGCGAGGAAGGCTCGGGTCTGAAGGAACGGCCGCAGGGCGAATTGCTCGCCGTGGCGCTGACGGACCGCATGGGCGACGGCCTGTCCATGGTCTATTCCTTCTACAATCCCGAGGTGGCAGACCGCTCCCTCGGCACCTTCATGATTCTCGACCACATCCGCCGCGCCAGAATGCTCGGCCTGCCGCATGTCTATCTCGGCTACTGGGTCAAGGGATCGCGCAAGATGGACTACAAGACGAAGTTTCTGCCGCAGGAACACCTGATGCCACGCGGCTGGGAGCGCTATGACGGCGAGACCAACGATACCTGAAGCCATATCGGCGAGAGCCCGACCTGCTCCAGAAACATTGTATTCAACGCCTTTCCAGCTTCCAAAACCGGTTCCGCCGTGCCCTCGACAAGCGATCCCGCCCTTCACCGCAAGGGTCTTCTCATCACCGCCATCGGCGGCCTCGCCCTCTCCTTCGACATTCCGCTGATCCGCGCTGCCGGCGGCGACGTCTGGTCAATGGTCGCCGTGCGGAACATCTCGGTTTTTGTTGTGGCGATCGCGCTCTGGGCCGGTCTGAACTTCGTCCTGCGCCGCAGGACGGTGCTCGTTCCCGGGCGCATCGGCCTGCTGATCGGCCTGTGCTACGGCATCAACGGGCTGACCTTCATGCTGGCGGTGTTCAACACGACGACGGCCAATGTCGTCTTCATCCTCGCCTTCACGTCGATGTTCGCCGCCATCCTCTCCTGGATCTTCCTCGGCGAGCGCCCGAGCAACGCCACGCTGCTCACCATGGCCGCCATGGTCGCGGGCGTGCTTTTGATCGTGCATGACGGGCTTTCGAGCGGAAACCTCTTCGGCGACGCCATGGCCCTCTGCTCGGCGCTGGTGCTGGCGACCTCCTTGACACTCAGCCGCAGGAGCAAGGCCGACATGGGCTTCGTTCCGCTCGTTGCCGCCGTGCTCTCGGGCGTCGTTGCGCTGTTCTTTCTGCCGCCCGGCGGCCTTTCGATCGCCGAGCCGGTCTATATCCTCCTCAACGGCCTCGTGCTCCTCCCCCTCGCCTTCTGGTGTCTTGCAACCGGCCCGCGCTACCTTTCCGCCCCGGAAGTCGGCATGTTCTATCTCGTCGAAACGGTGCTCGCCCCCATCTGGGTCTGGGTCGCCTTTGCCGAAACCCCCACCACGCAAACCCTGATCGGCGGCTCGATCCTCATCCTCGCACTGCTCGCCCACTCGCTGTGGCAGCTGCGCTCCAGGGCCCGCGCTGCGGAGAGGGATGCCGCGGTTGAGCTTCCGTCTGCGGGGTAAATTGAAGTGAGGGGCGAGCCGTGTTATAACTCGGTTATAACAAGGTGCACCATGAACATCACTATTCGCAAGATCGGCAATTCCGAGGGCATAATCATCCCGAAAGACGTCCTTGACCGTATGGGTGTCAAGGCTGGCGATGAACTGATCCTTTCTGAGGAGGACGGCAAGATCAAGCTGGTCCCGCAAAATACCGACCTTGCGGAACAGTTGAAGGCCGCTCGCCTTGGCATGGAGAAATATCGCGTCGCCCTGCGCGAACTCGCCAAATGAGGGACATCAAATGGCTTTCGCGCCAAACCGTCGAGGTCATGCGTGATGAGCAGCTTCGCGAGCATGGCGGGCTGGCTGGCCTCAAGGACGAGAACGCCCTCGAAGCCGCGTTAGCTTGCCCGATCAACAAGGCCATCTATAGTCAGCCCGATGTTTTTGAACTCGCCGCGGCCTACCTGTACGGTATTGTACAAAACCGTCCATTTTCAGACGGGAACAAGCGAACCGGCTTCCTCGCCGCGTTCACATTTCTGATGCTGAACGGTTTCTTGATCGAAACATCACAAGCCGATGTCATCGCGTTCGTCCTCGCCGTCGCAGCCGGCGAGATCGATGAGGAAGGCGCGACGCGCTTCCTGCGCGACGTCAGCCTTCCCTATTCCGTTTGATCAGCCACTGAACTTTCCGCTGCGCGGGAAACCCTTGGGAACAGTGCGGCCGGCGCCGGCGCGGTCGGCGAGCCACTCGGCGAGTTCGTCCTTGCTGCGCACGAAGTTGCGGCCGGCGCTGTCGTCCCAGGTGAGGCCGTCGGCGATGGCGAAGCAACGCAGATCCGACACGCCGCCGTCCTTGTAGCGCTGCAGGCGGACGCCCTTGCCGCGCGACATCTCGGGAAGCTGCGCCAGCGGGAAGACCAGCATCTTGCGGTTCTCGCCGACGACGGCGACGTGATCGCCGCGCACCGGCACAACCAGCTTGGCCTCGTCGGGCATGCCCACATTCATCACCTGCTTGCCCTTGCGGGTGTTGGCGACCATCTCGGTTTCGGCGACGACAAAACCGTTGCCGGCCTGCGAGGCGACGATGACCTTGCGCGAGGCGTCATGCACAAAGGCGGTCAGCACGTCCTGGTCGTTCTCCATGTCGACCATGATGCGCAAGGGCTCGCCATGGCCGCGACCGCCGGGCAACTTGTCCGCGCCGAGCGTGAAGACCTTGCCGCCCGTCGTCATGATCAGCACCTTGTCGGTCGTCTGCGCCGGGAAAGCCACCTTCAGGGCGTCGCCCTCCTTGAACTGGAGGCCGGACGTATCGGCGATATGTCCCTTCAACGCGCGGATCCAGCCCTTTTCCGAGATGACGACCGTAACCGGCTCCTTCTCGATCATCGCCTGCTGGATGGCCTCGACATCGGCCTCCGGAGCGCTGGCGAACTGGGTGCGGCGGCGGCCGATCTCGGTGGCCTTGGCGAATTTCTTGCGGACCTCGCCGATTTCCCAGGCGACGGTCTGCCACTGCTTCTCGTCGGAGGCAAGCAGCGCCTCGATCTCCGCCTTCTCCTTCGACAGCGTGTCGAATTCGGTGCGGATCTCGAATTCTTCCAGCTTGCGCAGCGAGCGCAGGCGCATGTTGAGGATCGCCTCGGCCTGCACGTCGGTGAGCGAGAAGGTCTCCATCAGGGAGGTCTTCGGCTCGTCCTCCTCGCGGATGATGCGGATCACCTCGTCGAGGTTGAGATAGGCAACGAGGTAACCGCCGAGGATTTCGAGGCGGCGGTCGATGGCGGCAAGACGATGGCGCGAACGGCGCTGGAGCACCTCGCGCCGATGGGCGAGCCACTCGACGAGCACGTCCTTCAGGCCCATGACCTTCGGCACGCGTCCCATCGAGAGCACGTTCATGTTGAGCGGAATGCGGTTTTCCAGCTCCGACAGCTTGAAGAGCGATTCCATCAGGATCGTCGGATCGACGGTGCGGCTCTTCGGCACCAGCACGATGCGCACGTCTTCGGCCGATTCGTCCCTGATATCCTCGAGCAGCGGCAGCTTGCGGGCGATGAGCAGCTCGGCGATCTTCTCGATCAGCCGCGACTTCTGCACCTGGTAGGGAATTTCGGTGACGACGATCTGGTAGCCGCCGCGGCCGAGATCTTCCGTCTCCCACTTCGAACGCACACGAAAACCGCCGCGTCCCGTCTTGTAGGCCTCGATGATGCTTTCGCGGCTGTCGATGATGATGCCGCCGGTCGGGAGATCGGGGCCGAGCACGAACTCGGTGAGCTTTTCGACATCGGCATCCGGATGACGGATGAGATGCAGCGCCGCGTCGCACAGTTCATGCACGTTGTGCGAAGGGATCGACGTCGCCATGCCGACGGCGATGCCGGAGGAACCGTTTGCAAGCAGGTTCGGGAAGGCGCCCGGCAGGACGATCGGCTCCTCGTCCTCCTCGTTGTAGGTCTTGCGGAAATCGACGGCGTCCTGGTCGATGCCTTCGAGCAGCAGCGTCGCGACCTCGGTCATACGCGCTTCTGTGTATCGGTAGGCGGCGGCGTTGTCGCCGTCGATATTGCCGAAATTCCCCTGGCCGTCGACGATCGGGTAGCGCTGCGAAAAATCCTGCGCGAGGCGCACCAGCGCGTCATAGACCGACTGGTCGCCGTGCGGGTGGAACTTACCGATGACGTCGCCGACGATACGCGCGCATTTCTTGAACGAGGAATTGGACCTGAGGCCCATTTCGCTCATCGCATGGATGATGCGGCGGTGTACCGGCTTCAGGCCGTCGCGCACATCCGGCAGCGCGCGCTGCGTGATGGTCGACAACGCATAGGCAAGGTAGCGCTCTTCCAGCGCCGCCTTGAGGTCGACCGGCAGGATATTGTCGTCTCCGCCATCCGGCGGCAAAGTGTTCTGTCCCATGGGTCTTGACTAGCGTTCCTGCCGATTCGCGGCAAGGAAACCGGGCGTTCAGCCTGTGGATAGCGCTTTGTAAAGCCTAAGTCGGAAATCCGGCCGGCGGCAGAGATTTCCATGGAAAGTTCCAACGGCCCGAATATAGTCGCCGCGCCGCACGTATAGATGCGGTAACGGCAAGGCAGCCGTCCAAAAATCCAGAAAGAGAGCCTAACATGATGCGCACCTCCCATTTCCGCACCCTCCTCGCCGGCGCCGCGCTCGCCTCCCTGGCAAGCCCCGCCTTCGCGCTCGATGGCGCGGATCTGCTGGCCAAGCTGAATGCCACCTATGCCACGAGCGGCGTCACCATCAGCTCCTCGAACGTCGCCGTCGACGGCTCGACCGTGACGCTGGACAGCGCCGAACTGAAGGCCACCGGCTCGGAAGCCCCGGTCAAGCTCGGCACCATCACCATGGATGGCGTCGAGGAAGACGGCGAAGGCGGCTACACCGTCGAGACCGTTTCGTTCCAGGACATCAACGTCACCGAAGCGGATGCCACGGTTTCGGCCAAGGACATCGCCATCAACGGCGTCATCATTCCCGGCACGGTCGTTCCCGGCACGCTGGAATCGCTGCTGATGTACGAATCGGCCACCGCCGGCCCGGTCTCCGTCACCTCCAAGGGCAAGGAAGTCTTCTCCATGTCCGGCATGGAGGCGAACATCAAGCGCATGGACGCCGATGCCGGCCTCGAATTCGACGCCACGCTGTCGGACCTGAAGGCCGACCTCACCTCGGTCGAAGACCCGAAGGCCAAGGACACGCTCGCCAAGCTGAACATGCAGACACTGGAAGGCAAGGTCTCGATGTCGGGCAGCTGGGAACTTGCCAGCGGCAAGCTCGCCGTCGACGAATACGCCTTCGACTTCAAGGATGTCGGCCGTCTCAACCTGGCGCTGGAGTTCTCCGGCTACACGCTCGACTTCCTGAAGAGCATGCAGGAGGCCATCAAGGCCGCCGAAGCCAATCCGAACAAGGAAGAGGCCAACGCCGCCATGGGCATGTCCATGATGGGCCTCGTGCAGCAGCTGACCTTCAACAGCGCCTCCATCTCCTTCGAAGACGCCTCGATCACCAAGAAGCTGCTTGACTATGCCGGCAGCGAGCAGGGCGTTTCCGGCGACCAGATGGCCCAGTCGCTGAAGGGCCTCATCCCGATCATGCTCGCCCAGCTGAACATGCCGGATCTGCAGAACCAGATCGCGGAAGCCGCCAACGCCTATCTCGACGATCCCAAGAGCATCACGATCAGCGCCGAGCCGAAGGAGCCGGTACCGTTCCCGATGATCATGGGCGCCGCCATGGGTGCACCGCAGACCATCCCGCAGGTTCTCGGCGTCACGGTTACGGCCAACGACGAGATGTAAGACATTCGGTTGATCGACCGAAAAGGAAAGGCCCGGAGCTGACGCTCCGGGCCTTTTGCGTTGAGAGACTTGCCTCAGTGAGCCGGGGCCGCCTGCGGCACCGACCATTCGACGCGGCGCGTCGCGTACATCGTCGCTGCGATGGTGACGAAGGAGATCAGCGCGCCGGCGAGCAGCGCGTATTCGTCCTCGCGCAGCACCAGATACATGACGCCATAGGCCGAGAGCAGCACCGCGCCGAGCGACAGGCCGTTCCTGCGGCTGCCCGTCGCGCTGCCGAGATAGGCGGCGATCAACAGGGTCGTGGCGAGCGAGGCTGCGGCATACGCGATGGTGAAACCGGTGTGTTCGGCAAGCGCCAGAAGCAGCACGTAGAACACGATGAGCGCAAGCCCCGTCAGCACATACTGGATCCAGTGCACCATGCGCCCGCCCTTCAGCTCCACGACGAAGACGGCGAGAAAGACGAGCGAAATGAAGCCGATCGAGTATTTCAGCGTCCGCGACACCACCTGATAGAACTGCACGGGCTCCACGAGGTTGATGCTCATCATGCTGCCCGACAACGGCAGGGTCGGGCCGGCAGCGACGCGATCGATGCCACGGGCGAGATAGGGGATCGTCCACTTGGCCGAAAAATCCGACGCGGTGACGGTCTTCTCCTCCGGCAGGAAGAGGCCTTCGAAACCGGGATGCGGCCAGTTCGCCTTGGCCGAAAAGGTCGTCGTCTGGCCGGCGGGCGCGACGGCGAAGCTGCGCGAACCGTTGAGCGACAGGGCGATCTCGAAGACGAAACCGTTTTCGATGAGCGAGCGTTCGATGAACCGGTGCACGCCTGGACTCGTTTGCGGTGTGGCATAGCCCTCCACGCCCGTGCTCGCCATCGCGGAAATCTGCCGCATGCCGGGATCGAACGGACGCGCGACCCCGTTGTCGATCCTCACACCGGCATCGGAGCGGATGCCGGTGATGTCGTTGATGTTGAGCACCAGAACCGCCCGGTCGAGCTGCGGCGCGCCGTCGAATTGCGCAAGGTCCTGCAGGATGTTGCCGGCAAAGCGGCCCTTCAGAGTCAGCGCGCCGTTGTAGACCGGCAGCGTGTAGATGGAGAGCTTGCGCTCCTCCGCCTTCAGGTCGGCCGTCACGTCGAGTGTTTCCGGCATGACGAGCACCCATTCGGTCACCCGCTCGACGACCGTGCGCGCATCCATCGTGCGGCTGCGCTCGACCTCGAAGGGTACCGCAAGATAGGGGCCGTTGATCGCCTGGTCGCCGCCCCAGCCGTTGGCGATGCGCCGCGAGACATCGGCCGCGCGCTGTGCGCGCTCCTCCGTCAGGCCCCAGACCAGAAGTAGTGGCACCAGCAGCGCCACCGAAATGATGCCGATCATGATGAACTTGACGCCGGGCGAGCGCAGGAACGTGGCAAGATTGCCGCGCGGCTCGATGGGCGGCATCTGCGTGCTCGATACGGGAATGGGATCGTCCGCTTCCGTCGATGTCATGAAAAGTCCCTCCAGTCGTGAATCGCCTCTTTCGGGCGCATCTTCACGCTAGGGGTGCATTTCGACTGATTGTGCGCGGAATTGGGATCGACTGGCGGCGAATTCACGGCATTGTGGCGTCCGCGCAAAAGGAAAGGGCCGGTGTTTCCACCGGCCCTTTCACAGGAGACAGCCGCGAAGGCTCAGTCCTTCTTCTGCGAGGGAACGACGCGCAGCGCCAGTTCCCGCAGCTGCGCCGGGGCGGCCGGCGACGGGGCGTTCATGAGGAGGTCCTGTGCCTGCTGGTTCATCGGGAACAGCGAGATCTCGCGCAGGTTCTTCGCGCCGACGAGCAGCATGACCACGCGGTCGATGCCGAAGGCGCAACCGCCATGCGGCGGAGCACCGTACTGGAAGGCGCGGTAGAGGCCGCCGAAGCGCTCTTCCACGTCGCCCTGCGAGAGGCCGACCTTCTCGAAGGCCTTGACCATCAGTTCCGGCGACTGGTTACGGATCGAGCCCGAGGCGATTTCGAAGCCGTTGCAGACCGCGTCATACTGGTAGGCCTTCAGCTCCAGCGGATCCTTGCTGTCGAAGGCCTCGAGGCCACCCTGCGGCATGGAGAAGGGGTTGTGCGCGAAGTCGATCTTCTTTTCGTCTTCGTTGTATTCGTAGAACGGAAAGTCGACGATCCAGCACATTTCGAAGCGATCGCGGTCGACGAGGTTCAGCTCCTCGCCGGCGCGCGTGCGGGCTTCGCCGGCGAACTTGTAGAACTTCGCGGGATCGCCGGCGACGAAGAAGCAGGCATCGCCGTCATCGAGACCGAGCTGCATGCGGATGGCTTCCGTGCGCTCCTCGCCGATGTTTTTCGCCAGCGGGCCGGCGCCTTCGAGCTTCTCGCCCTCCTTGCGCCAGAAGATGTAGCCGAGGCCGGGCTGGCCCATCGACTGTGCCCAGGCGTTCATGCGATCGCAGAAGGCACGGGAACCGCCGGTCTTGGCCGGGATCGCCCAGACCTGGACCTTCGGGTTGGAGGCGATCATGTTCGCGAAGACCTTGAAACCGGAACCGGCGAAATGATCGGTGACGGCCTGCATGACGATCGGGTTGCGAAGGTCCGGCTTGTCGGAGCCATACTTGCGGATCGCCTCGTCATAGGGGATGCGCGGCCACTTCTTGGTGACGGGCTTGCCCTCGGCGAATTCTTCGAAGACGGCCGTCATCATCGGCTCCATCGTTTCCCAGACGTCTTCCTGGGTGACGAAGCTCATCTCGACGTCGAGCTGATAGAATTCGCCCGGCAGGCGGTCGGCACGCGGATCTTCGTCGCGGAAGCACGGCGCGATCTGGAAGTAGCGGTCGAAACCGGCAACCATCAGCAGCTGCTTGTACTGCTGTGGGGCCTGCGGCAGCGCGAAGAACTTGCCTTCGTGGATGCGCGAGGGCACGAGGAAGTCGCGCGCGCCCTCGGGCGAGGAGGCGGTCAGGATCGGCGTCGTGTATTCGGCAAAACCCGCCTCACCCATGCCCTTGCGCATGGAGGAAATGATCTGCGTGCGCTTGACGATGTTCTTGTGCAGCGTCTCGCGGCGCAGGTCGATGAAGCGGTACTTCAGGCGCACGTCTTCCGGATAGTCCGGCTCGCCGAAGACCGGCAGAGGCAGTTCCTTGGCGGCCGAGAGGACTTCGATGTCCTGCGCGTAGAGCTCGATCTCACCGGTCGGCATGCCCTTGTTGACGGTATCCTCGGTGCGCGCCTTGACGAGACCGTCGATGCGGATCACCCATTCGCCGCGCACGGTCTCGGCTTTCTTGAAGGCCGGCGAATCGGGATCGGCGACGACCTGGGTGATGCCGTAATGGTCGCGCAGGTCGATGAAGAGCACGCCGCCATGATCTCGAACGCGGTGAACCCAGCCGGAAAGACGGACGGTCTGGCCGACATCGGACTTGCGGAGGGCGGCGCAGGTGTGGCTGCGGTAACGGTGCATCGTGGTATCCTGAAATGCTGATAGGCCGCGCGGGAAGAACCCGGCGCGGCGACCAAGAAAAATCGCGCGGAAAAGCGCATGGCCGACGCTGTTTGTCAAGGCTTGCGGGTCTTTTGCCGGGAGGGTGCCGCGTGTCCCCGCCCCTCATCCGGCTGCCGCCACCTTCTCCCCGCAAGCGGGGCGAAGGGGATATGCCGCACCGTTTTCCTTCGTCATCACCGGTTCGTGGGGCACGTCCCCTCTCCCCGCTTGCGGGGAGAGGGTCAGGGTGAGGGGCTACGCCTTGCTTCCAGCCGCGCCCCGGAAACGTTCTGCATCCCGACCGCGAACATAATCCCGGCGAAGAATCAGCCGAACTCCCCACGGTGCAGCATCAGCCATTGCAGCATGACGATGGTCTTCGCATCCTGGATACCACCCGTGGCGATGAGGCTGTAGGCTTCGTCGATCGGCAGTTCGACGACCTCGATATCCTCGCCCTCCCCGTCGACGCCGCCGCCCTCGCCGTCACGCGCCGTCGCGTCGATACGGGCAACGAAGCAGCCGACGCGCTCCGTCAGCGTGCCGGGGCTGGAATAGATGTCGAAGAGATGGCGCACGTCGCGCACCGCATAGCCGGTCTCCTCCATCGCCTCGCGAGCGACGGCCGCCTCGGGCGCATCGTCGTCGAGCAGACCCGCCGGCACTTCCGCAAGGAAACCGTCCGGATGGCCGCCGAAGAAGGCGCCGGGGCGGAACTGCCGCACCAGGATGACCGACTGGCGGACCGGATCGACCAGCAGCACGCAGGCCGCCGGGCCATGGTCGTGCACCTCGCGATCCAGCTGCTCCACCCGGCCGTCCGCCCGCCTCTGCTCGACCACGACAGTGCGAAGATGGATGAAGCGCTTCCAGACCGTCTGCTGATCGACGATACGGACGGCGGAGGACATGTCGGACGTCATGAAAAATCCTTGCGTGACGTTCAGGCCTTGCGCAGCCAGACGCGGTTGTCGTGGAAGGCAGCGCCGCCATAGGGCGCGACCGGGTCGGCGCCGGTCAGGACATTGATGCCCTCCCCGTCGAGATGGGCGGAATTCGGCCAGATCCCTTCGGCGATCAGTACACCCGGCTTCACGCTGTCTGTCACCTTGGCGTGCAGGCGGATGTCGCCGCGGACATTGCCGAGCTGCACGATATCGCCCTCGGCTACACCGCGCGCCGCCGCATCCTCAGGATGGATCATCACCTCCGGCCGGCCCTCGCGTTCGCGCGAGCCCTTTGTCTCCGTGAAGGTCGAGTTGAGGAAGGTTCGGGCGGGCGACGTGGCGAGACGGAAGGGGTGATCCGCATCCGGCGTCTCGATGATCGCCACATGATCCGGGAAGGTCGGCAGCGCCTCATGCGGACCGAAGGCGCCAAGCACCTTCGGCGGCCGGTTGGGCGCGGGCGTGTTCGTCCAGTTCGGCCGGAAGCGGAACTTGCCATCAGGAAAGCCGAAGCCCTTGGAAAAATGCGCGGTTTCGAAATCCGGCTGACAGTCGATCCACTTCTCCTCCTTCAGGCCGTCGAAATCCCGTTCATAGTAGGGCAGCATGCGGGTGATGTGCTCCTGCTCGGAAAGCCCGAAGCCCGGCATGTCGCCGACGCCGAGACGCCTGGCGAGCTCTTCGATGACGAAAAGATTGGTGCGTACCGTTTCGGGCGGCTCGACGAGCTTCGGCCCAAGCAGGATGTGCTGGTGGCCACCGCCGCGATAGATGTCGTCATGCTCGACGAACATGGTGGCCGGCAGCACGATATCGGCAAGCTTCGCCGTATCGGTCATGAAATGCTCGTGCACCGCCACGAAAAGGTCGTCACGCAGAAAGCCCTGCTTCACCAGGCGTTGCTCCGGCGCGACATTCGCCGGATTGGTGTTCTGGATCAGCATGGCGTTGACCGGGCCGCGCCCGCGCAACGCGACGGCATCGCCTGTCAGGATGCGACCGATCTGCGACTGGTCGAGCATGCGGATATCGGGATCGACGAGCTTCGCGCCCGTCAACTCGCCCTTGCGCAGATGGAAGATCGCGGAATTGCTGTGGAACGCACCGCCGCCCTCATACTGCCAGGAACCGAGCACGGTGGCGATGGAGAGCGCCGCATGCATGGAGACGGCACCGTTGCGGCTGCGGGTAAAACCATAGCCGAGGCGGAAAAAACTTCGTTTTGTTTGCCCAACGAGAGCGGCGAAGGCCTCGATTTCTTCCACCGTCAGACCGGTGATTCCGGCCGCCCAGGCTGGATTGCGGCTGGCAAGATGCGTTTCGAGACCGGCCGGGTCATCGGCGAATGCCTCCATATAGGCACGGTCGGCATAACCGTCGCGGAAGGCGACATGCATGACGGCGCAGGCGAGCGCGGCATCGGTGCCGGGCCGAAGTTTTAATGCAAGGTCGGCCTGCTTCATCGTGGGGTTGTCGTAAATGTCGACAACGACGATCTTCGCTCCGCGCTCCTTGCGCGCCTTCACCGCATGGGTCATCACGTTGACCTGGGTGGAGACGGCGTTTGTGCCCCAGATCACCACGCAGTCCGATTTTGCCATCTCGCGCGGATCGGGTCCGCGCAGCGTTCCGGCGCCCATGGAAAAGCCGGTCCAGGCGGGATTGGTGCAAATCGAATCGAAGAAGCCGGAATAGCGTTTCGCATGACGCAGGCGCTCGATGGAATCGCGCTGCACCAGACCCATCGTTCCGGCATAATAATAGGGCCAGACCGCCTCGCTGCCATGGGCCTGCTCGGCCTTGACGAAGCTTTCCGCAATGGCGTCGAGCGCCGCCTCCCAGGAAATGTCGGCCCATTCGCCGCCGCCCTTCTCGCCCCTGCGCACCAGCGGCTTCATCAACCGGTCCGGATGGTAGAGGCGATCGGCATAGCGGGCGACCTTGGCGCAGATGACGCCGGCCGTGTAGCTGTTGTCGGCGCTGCCCTTGACGCGGCCGATGCGTCCGTCTGCGCCGATCTCGACATCGAGAGCGCAGGTGGAGGGACAGTCATGCGGACAGGCCGAGTGGCCGATACGCGGTTTTCCGAGATGGGGGGTCGCAACGTTCATGGCTTTTCTATATTGCAGAGCACGAAGTGCCAAAAGGCAAATCATTCTACCATTGCAACAATTCATCGTCGCATCAGCGCGGATGATCGTGGGCGTCGCACGGGGCCTCAAATGAACTACCGCCACATCTATCACGCCGGCAATTTCGCGGATGTGCTCAAACACGCCGTGCTCGCTCGCCTCGTCCTCTACATGCAGGGCAAGGACAAGGCGTTCCGCGTGCTCGACACCCATGCCGGCATCGGCCTCTACGATCTTTCGAGCGGGGAAGCGCAGAAGACAGGCGAATGGCGCGATGGCATCGGCCGGCTACTCGACGGCGACCTGCCGGCGGCGGTTGCGGAAATTCTCGCGCCCTACCTGAAGGCTGTTCACGAGTTGAATCCGCAAGGCGGGCTAACCTATTATCCAGGCTCGCCAAAACTGGCGCGCCTGCTCTTCCGCCCGCAGGACCGGCTCTCCGCCATGGAACTGCATCCGGACGACTACGAGACGCTGCATCGCCTGTTCGATGGCGACTTCCAGAGCCGCATCACCCGGCTCGACGGCTGGCTGTCGCTCGGCGCGCACCTGCCGCCGAAGGAAAAGCGCGGCATCGTGCTGGTCGATCCGCCCTTCGAGATCGAGGGCGAGTACGAGCGGCTGGTCGACGGGCTGCAAAAGGCCGTGCGCCGCTTTCCCGGCGGGGTCTATTGCCTGTGGTATCCTCTGAAAAAGAACGCTCCCATCGCCGCCTTCCACAAGGCGCTGAAGGAGACAGGCATCCCCAAGATGCTCTGCGCGGAGCTTTCGGTGAAGAGCGACCGCGAGACGACGGGACTGACGGGCTCCGGCCTCATCGTCGTCAATCCACCCTATACGCTGAAGCAGGAACTCGACGTTCTGCTGCCCTTCCTCAAGGAACGGCTGGCGCAGGACCGCTTCGCCTCGGCCCGCGCCTTCTGGATCGCCGGGGAGACGAAGGCCTCTTGACCTTTGCCGTCCGGCGGCAACAATCGCGCGCCGAACCGGGAGACCTCAATGACGCCTTTGCCTGCCGCCGCCGAACGATGAGCCGCCCGCCTTCCTTCCCCCTCGCCCGCCCCCTGTGTCTGCTCCTCGCCGGGCTGGCCGCGCTTGCCGGCTGCAGCGAGGACAAGCCGGCCGAAAAACAGAAGACCGAGGCGAGCCGCAAGGCACCGGAAACGCGCGCGGCCGTGCCGCTCGGCACGGGCTTCGATTTCTACGTGCTGTCGCTCTCCTGGTCACCGACCTGGTGCGCGGACAACGATGCAGGCGGCCGGACGCAACAGTGCCGGCGCGGCGAGAACAACGGCTTCATCGTGCACGGGCTCTGGCCGCAGAACGACCGCGGCTACCCGGAATTCTGCCCGACGCGCCAGCCGGACCGCGTGCCGGAGAAGCTCGGCCGCACCGTGCTCGACATCATTCCCTCCATGGGGCTGGTCGGCCACCAGTGGCGCAAGCACGGCTCCTGCTCTGGCCTCAGCCAGAAGGACTATTTTGCCGTGACCCGCGCGGCCTTCGAGCGCATCGACATTCCCGCCGACCTCGCGCCACAGCGCGGCGGTGCCCGGTTTTCCCCCGATGCGGCGGAGGCCGCCTTCATCGCGGCCAATCCCGGGCTTGATCGCAAGGGCATCGCCGTGACCTGCGAGGACGGGCGGCTGGAGGAGATCCGCATCTGCATGACGACGGACCTTTCCTTCCGCACCTGCCCTGCCGTCGACCGCGCGGGCTGCCGCGCCAAATCCATCGAACAACCGCCCATTCGCTAGAACAGGATGCCGCTGATGAAGATCTTCTATTCGAGTGCCTCGCCCTATTCCACCAAGGTGCGCATGGCCGCGCATTTCGCAGGCCTTGCCGCGCAGTCGGTCGCAGCCGACACCAATGCCGACCCGGCGGAGCTGCTGGCCGCCAATCCCCTCGGGAAGATCCCGACGCTCGTGACCGACGAGGGCCTTGCTGTCTATGACAGCCGTGCGATCATGAACTACATCGACCGCCAGACGAAGGGTACGCTCTACCCCCGCAATGCGGCAAAACGCACGGAAGTGGATATACTGGAGGCGACGGCCGACGGTATCTGCGACAGCCTGCTCGCCATCGTCTACGAGCGCCGCTCGCGACCGGAAGAGAAGGTCCACCAGCCCTGGATCGACCGGCAGTGGCAGAAGGTGGAGCGTGCGCTCGACCATCTCGAAGAGAACATGCCGCGCCTCGGCAAGAAGCCGAATGCCGGCCATTTCGCGCTCGCCGCCATGCTGCGCTACATCGAGCTGCGCTTTGCCGGCAAATGGCAGCGTGGCCGGCCGAAGCTGAAGCGCTTCCTCTCCCGCTTCGAGGCGGTTTTCCCTGACTATGCGCAGTTCAAAGACTGACGGCTCGATTGCAAGGCCCCTCATCCGGCCTGCCGGCCACCTTCTCCCCGTAAACGGGGCGAAGGGGATATACCGCGCCGATTTCCCCAGGCAATGACCATTTGCAGGGCACATCCCCTCTCCCCGCTTGCGGGGAGAGGGTTAGGGTGAGGGGCAATCCCATCCCTCCAAAACAGAAAAGGCCGGGCTTTCGCCCGGCCTTTTCGTCTTGCTGGAGCCGTGAGGCTTAGAACTTCACGCCGAGACCGACGCGAACGCTGTGGTCTTCGAAGCCCGACTTGACCTTGTCGCCGCCGAGGTTGAAGCTCTTCTTCTGGTAGTCGCTGTAGCGGTACTCGATACGCGCCGTGACGTTGTTGGTCACGAAGGCTTCGGCACCGGCACCGGCGGTCCAGCCGACCATGTTGCGGTCGTCCTTGCCGTTGGCGTTCTTCATCTCGACGTTGGTACCGGCGATACCGGCCGTGCCGTAGACGAGGACCGGGTTCAGGTCGATACCGACGCGGCCGCGGATCGAGCCGTTGACGCCCTGCTTGCCCTTGAGGCCGTTGCGCTCGGCATCGACGCCCGAGTAGTTCAGGTCAGTTTCACCGCCGTAAACGAGCTGGCCGCTCTGCATGTTGTAGCCGCCGTAGACGCCGCCGCCGAGGCCGTTCGCCTTGGCGTCGCCCTGACGGTTGAAGTCACCGCGCTGCCAGCTTGCCGTACCACCGGCATAAGCGCCAGCCCAGTTGCCGCTGGCAACCGGCTCGGAATATTCGGCGGCCGGAGCCTGCGGAATTTCGTCGATGGCGTCAGCAGCGTGAGCAGCCTGGAAAGCGACCATGGAAACGGTCGAAGCGATGAGGGTGGCGATAAGTGTACGCATGATATTCTCCTTTACTAAACGACGCCCTCTCTGGGAGGCGATCGGGCATCGTCATTTCCAATTCAGTCCCGCCCGGTTGAGCGGAAATTGAATAAAGATTGAGGAATTGAAAGAGCCAAAATGTGAAATGATTGTGGCAACGGCGCGGCACAAATGGGATGTGACTTTTGCGCACCAGGGTATTTGTTAACCACGATTTCAGTAAGCGGAAAAATCAATAAAATATACTTCAAATTACTTTGAAGTCGCTTTTGCAGTTAATTTTTCTGCAACCAATTGTCAGGGGGAGTTTAAGCCTGCGCTGGGATGTCTATATCTTGGGCCGGTTAATCAAATGAATCGGCAGGATGGATTTTCGTGAACAAGCCCCTCAGGACAGCCCTCGTGACGGGCGGCGCGAAACGCATCGGCAAGGCCATCGTGGAAGACCTCATCGCGAACGGTTTCGCCGTCGCCATCCATGCCAACACATCTCTGGAAGACGCCGAGGCGATGGCCCGTGCCGTCAATGCCGGCAGTGGAAGGGCCGTCGCCGTGCAATGCGACCTCGCGGACGGGGCGGCGACCGGGCGACTGATCGGCACTGCGGCAGCGGCGCTCGGCCCCATCGACCTCCTTGTCAACAACGCCTCCCTCTTCAAGCCCGACACGGTCGAGGCGTTCGACGATCCCTTGTGGGACCGGCATTTCGCCGTGCATGTGAAGGCGCCGTCGATCCTTGCTCGCGACTTCGTTCGCCAGCTTCCCGAGGGCACAGCGGGGTCGATCGTCAACATCATCGACCAGCGCGTCTGGAACCCGACGCCGCGCTACTATTCCTATACGCTCTCCAAATCGGCGCTGTGGATGGCGACCCGCACCATGGCGCAGGGTTTTGCGCCGCGGGTGCGCGTCAATGCCATCGGCCCCGGCCCGTCGCTGCCGAACGAGCGGCAGGACGACGCCGCCTTCCAGGCGCAGGTGGAGGGCCTGCTCCTGCGCCGCGGCCCCGGCCTTGACGAATTTGGCCGCACGGTTCGCTTTTTGTTCGACACGCCGTCCATTACGGGGCAAATGATAGCGCTCGACGGCGGGCAGCATCTCGCCTGGGAAACACCCGATGTCGGGGGAATAACCGAATGAATGGCCGGAAGGTGGAGGATGGCGGCATCCTCTATGACGAGAACGAGACGGACGACGAGGACGAGCTGCAGGAATCCCCCGCGGCGACCGGCGCCGTCACGCCCGGCATCGCCACTCCCGGAATCGATTGGAACGAAGGCGGTGATACGCCCGAGGGCATCATCGGCGCCGAGCTGATCCAGCACTTCGTCAAGCGCCTGCCGAACAGCCCCGGCGTCTATCGCATGTTCAACACGGCCGGCGACGTGCTCTATGTCGGCAAGGCGCGCAGCCTGAAGAAGCGCGTGACGAACTATGCGCAGGGCCGCGGCCATTCCAACCGCATCACCCAGATGATCCGCCAGACGGCGAACATGGAGTTCGTCACCACGCGCACCGAAACCGAGGCGCTGCTGCTGGAGGCGAACCTCATCAAGCGCCTGCGCCCGCGCTTCAACGTGCTCCTGCGTGACGACAAGTCCTTCCCCTACATTCTCGTGACGGGCGATACGCGTGCGCCGGCAATCTTCAAACATCGCGGTGCGCGCAGCCGGAAGGGGGACTATTTCGGCCCCTTCGCTTCCGCCGGCGCGGTGGGGCGCACGATCAACTCGCTGCAACGCGCCTTCCTCCTGCGCACCTGCACGGACAGTGTCTTCGAGACGCGCACGCGGCCCTGCCTGCTCTACCAGATCAAGCGCTGTTCCGGCCCCTGTACCCATGAGGTCCGCGATGCCGACTATGCGGAGCTGGTGCAGGAGGCGAAGGACTTTCTTTCCGGCAAGAGCCAGAAGGTGAAGGCGCACATGGCCGAGGCCATGAATGCCGCTGCCGAAGACCTCGATTTCGAGCGCGCCGCCGTCTATCGCGACAGGCTGGCGGCGCTGAGCCACGTCCAGAGCCACCAGGGCATCAACCCGGCCGGCGTCGAGGAAGCCGATATCTTCGCCATCCACCACGAGGGCGGCGTCTCCTGCATCCAGGTGTTCTTCTTCCGCACCGGGCAGAACTGGGGCAACCGCGCCTATTTCCCGAAGGCCGACCCGCAGCTTTCAGGCGCCGAAGTGCTGAACGCGTTTCTCGCCCAGTTCTACGACGACAAACCCTGTCCCCGGCAGATTCTTCTCTCCGAATCCGTCGAGGAAATGGACCTGCTCAGCCAGGCTCTTTCCGAACGCTCGAACTACAAGGTCGCCATCTCCGTGCCGCAGCGCGGCGAGAAGAAGGACCTCGTCGACCATGTCGTCGCCAATGCCCGCGAGGCCCATGGCCGCAAGCTGGCGGAGACGGCCTCGCAGTCCCGCCTGCTCGATGGCTTCGCCGCAACGTTTAAGCTTTCCTCCGTACCGCGCCGCATCGAGATCTACGACAACTCGCACATCATGGGCACCAATGCCGTCGGCGGCATGGTGGTGGCGGGGCCGGAAGGCTTCGTGAAGGGGCAGTACCGCAAGTTCAACATCAAATCGACCGACATCACGCCCGGCGACGATTTCGGCATGATGAAGGAAGTGATGACCCGGCGCTTCTCCCGCCTCATCAAGGAAGAAGGACTGCCGGACCGCACCGCCGACCAGAGTGCGGACGCGGCGGACCTGCCCTTCCCCGCCTGGCCCGACGTCATTCTCATCGACGGCGGCCAGGGCCAGATGACGGCGGTGCGCGCCATCCTCGAAGACCTTGGCATCACCGACCAGGTCGTCGCCATCGGCGTCGCCAAGGGCGCCGACCGCGAGGCCGGGCGCGAACGCTTCTTCATGAAGGGCCTTGCCGACTTCTCCCTGCCGCCGCGCGATCCCGTGCTCTATTTCGTGCAGCGCCTGCGCGACGAGGCGCACCGCTTCGCCATCGGCTCGCACCGGGCACGGCGCAAGAAGGAAATGGTGAAGAACCCGCTCGACGAGATCGGCGGCATCGGCCCGACGCGCAAGCGTGCCCTGCTCCAGCATTTCGGCACCGCCAAGGCCGTTTCCCGCGCGGCGATGGCCGACCTCATGGCGGTCGCCGGCATTTCCGAAAGCGTCGCCCGTATCGTCTACAACCATTTCCACGACGACGCCGCGGGATAGCTGGCCCGCCCTGCCGGTGGGTGCTAGGGTGCCTCCACGGCATTCCTTCACCCGGAGCGACATCATGACCGCCTTCCGCCGGATAACGCCCTTCGGCCTCTGTCTTCTCGCGACAGCCGCCGCCGCGCAGACGCAGGTCGGCGATGCGCAGATGCTGGGTGTCAGCGGAACCTGTAGCGAACTCATCGTCGGCGACCTGGAATTCAGCAAGGCCTGTTCGCAAAAGCTGCTCAACGTTACCTATCCGGACGGCCGCGTCGGCTTCTATTTCGTTCTCGACGACAGCCGCATCATTACCTTCACCGGCATGGACGGCGACAATCCGACACCGGAGACGGACGTGGTCAAGCTCGACAAGGTGATCGTCAGCCGCAAGGACACGCCGGACCAGCCGGACGTCTTTTCGGCGACGGGCACCTGCGGTTTCGGCAACCCGATGAAGGGACCGGCGACGATTGCCTGCGAGGGCACGCTACCGGATGGCAAGCGCTTTTCCGCCGCCTTCACGACGGACGGAAAACCTCCGACGTGAACCCGCCAGAACAGGAGAATCCGCAGCGTTTTGCGACAATGGCTGCGACATTCGTCCACGCTCCGTAAAATCGCCAAGAATTGCCGGAAACAAAGGTTGACGGCGATGTCACAAAGACCTCATCTAGCCGCAAACCTGTCGAGACTGAAGAATCCATGGCTTCCCGCGCATACAGCATACCGAACCTCCTCACCTACGCCCGCATCGTGGCCGTGCCCCTGATCGTTCTCTGCTTCTTCGTCGAAGGGCGGCTGGAATCGTCGGACTTTGCACGCTGGGCGGCCTTCTGGCTGTTCGTCGTCGCCTCGATCACCGACTATCTTGACGGCTACCTCGCCCGCATCTGGAACCAGACGTCGAACATCGGCCGCATGCTGGACCCGATCGCAGACAAGCTGCTGGTCGCCTCGGTGCTGCTGCTGATGGCCGCCGACGGCACCATCGCCGGCTGGACGATCTGGGCCGCGATCATCATCCTATGCCGCGAGATCCTCGTCTCGGGCCTGCGCGAATATCTCGCCGACCTCAAGGTCAGCGTACCCGTCACGCGCATCGCCAAGTGGAAGACGGCGATCCAGATGTTCGCCATCGCCTTCCTTCTGGCAGGCCCCGCCGGCGACAAGATCCTGCCATACACGACGGAGATCGGCATCACCCTGCTCTGGGCCGCCGCCCTCATCACCATGTATACCGGCTACGACTATTTCCGCGTCGGCCTGAAGCACATCGTGGACGAGTGAGATGACGAAGCTCGTCTACTTCGCCTGGGTGCGCGAACGGATCGGCAAGGGTGAGGAAGAGATCGACCTGCCCGCCTCCGTCAGGACCGGCGGCGACCTGCTCGCCTATCTGAAGACGCTCGGCGAGGATTATGCCCACGCGCTGGAGCATGAGACGGTTATCCGAATCGCGATCAACCAGGAGCATGTCGAGCATGACGAGCCCATTCTCGGCGCCCGCGAGATCGCCCTCTTCCCGCCGATGACAGGAGGCTGAGCGGTGGCCGGCGTCCCGGTCACCGTGCGCGTCCAGCCGGCGGATTTCGACGCCGCCGCGGAAGCTGCGCGCATGACTGCCGGCCGGCGCGATACCGGTGCCATCGTCACCTTCACCGGCCTCTGTCGCGACGAGGGCGGCAGACTGTCCGCCCTTGAGCTCGAACATTATCCCGGCATGGCCGAAGCCGAAATCGGCCGCATCTGCCGCGAGGCCGTCGAGCGCTTCGCGCTTCTCGGCATCACCACCATCCACCGCGTCGGCAAGATTGCACCGGGCGAGAACATCGTGCTCGTCATCGCGCTCGCCCCGCACCGGCATGCCGCCTTCAACGGCGCCTCCTTCGTCATGGACTATCTGAAGACCTCCGCACCCTTCTGGAAGAAGGAGCACTTTGCCGACGGCCGCGAGGGCGGCTGGGTGGATGCCAAGGAAAGCGACGACCGGGCGCGGGACAAGTGGTCGTAACGTCCCTCACGGCAACGGCCGCTCGCGCCTGAAGATCACCAGCAGCAGCACCAGCGCGGAAAAGATCACCAGATCCCGCCACAGGAAATCGCCATAGGCGCTCCAGAGCGTTTCGGCGAGGCCCATGGCCGCACCGCCGAGGGCGGAGAGCAGCGGCGTACCCGCCCCGCCGATGGCGGCGATGAACAGCACCTTCACCCCAAAGACGAGGCCGCCGCCGAAATCCATGTTGCCGTAATAGGAGACGGCAAGGATGCCGGTGAGGCTGGCGATCAGCGCCGCCAGCGCATAGGCCGAAAGGTAGACGCCCGCAGCATCGACGCCGCAGAGCTCCGCCGCCCGCCGATCCTGCGAAACAGCCCGCCAGCGCCGGCCCCAGGCGGACCACGCGAGGAAGACGTGGCCGGCAAGAACGATAGCGGCCATGGCAAGGGTGTTGGCCATTTGCAGCACCGTCAGCGCGACGGGAAAGGCCGGATCACTCCACAGGACGACCGGCGTGTTGAGAAAGGGCGGCAGCCAGAGGCTGCGCGTGTCCGAGGCGAGCCGCGCCGTCTCCATCAGCACCAGAACGATGCCGAGCGCGGCGACCACCACCGTGTTGTCCGAGGAGAAGGCGAGCGGGCGCATGACATGGCGCCCGATGACGAGGCCTGCTCCGACACCGTAAAGCAGCGCGACGACCGCACCGAAACCGAGCGCTGCCGGCAACACCAGCCAGAGCCGATCCCAGCCGTACCCGGAAAACAGGATGAACATCTGCGCGGCGAAGGCGAAGAGCGCGCCATAGCCGATATCCGCCCGGCGCGTTACGGCAAAGGCGATCGAATAGCCGAAGGCGAGCGCCGCATAGAGCGCGGCCACGGGCGCGGCATTGGCGATCTGCTGGAGGAAATAGGCCATGGCGGTTCCAGGTTTCCCGCATTGTCACGCACGCCGCCCGGAAGGGCGCTCCCCGTCCTCCTGGATCCATACGGAATTATAACTGGCAAAAATACTTTTACCAGTTAGAATATCGCATGACCTTTTCCTGGACCCCGCATCGTTTCTCCGGCGGCGCACTCGCCCTCGATGTCGCCAATTCGGTCGTGCTGCGCGGTGATCCCGAGCGGCGGATCGACCGTTTCGCAGATCCTGTCGTCATGGACGCCTTCCCCGCCGGAGCAGGCCGGCACGGGGCGGAACGCGTGCTTTTCGGCCCGCTCGAACCGGTGCGCGAGGATGCACGCGCGGGACTGTTAGAGCTGCGCGAGGCGATCGACCGGCATTTTCGTGCCGAAGTGCTGGACCAGGGAACGCCGGCGCTGCTTGCCGGTCTCCTGGAGGCCATCGCCGCCACGCTGCGTCGCTCGGGGACAAGGCCGCAGGCGCTCGATACCGCGACGGCGCGCTCCGCCCTGCTCCTGCTCGCGCAGCCCGAGCCGGAGCGCCTGAAAATCTGCCCGAACTGCCATTGGCTCTTCCTCGATCGCAGCCGCAACCGTTCGCGCGCCTGGTGCGACATGGCGGTCTGCGGCAACCGGGCAAAGGCCAGCCGCCACTATCACCGCAACCGCGAGGAGAAAGGGCCATGAGAACGTCCTGGCTGATCCTTCTGCCGCTCCTGCTTTCGCTTGCCGCCTGCCAGCGCGAGACGGGACCGGATCCGCTCAAGCTGACGGGCAAGATGTTCGTCTTCAACTACCGCCTCGCCTACGCCACCTACATGGTGACGCTCGACCGGACAGAACCGGTGCCGGAAGGCTCCGTGGTCCGGGCCGAGTTCGAAAACCCGGCGGGCGGCGCGCCGCTGACGCTGGAGCGCAAGCTGTTTGCCAACCTCACCCGCGTCGCGCTGGAGAGTCCGGACATCTCCTGCGTGAAGAAGGGCGTTCCCTACAAGGTGACCATCCGGGTCGTCGGGCCAGACGGCGCGGTGCTGCAAAGCCTGGAAACCCAGGTTACGTCCAATGTCGACCAGAGCATCCTGCCGGCAAAGGCGCTGGTCGTCGGCCCCGGCTACGACAAGAACCCGGAGGTGTTCAAGGACGGCAAGGCGCCGGCGCATTTCGAAATGGCGACCTGCCCCACCGACTGACGAATATTCGCCAGGGTTCGTGCGTTCCCTCCAAAGCTGCTTCCCGGAGGATCGGACCGATGCGATTCCTGCCTGCCCTGGTTCTCGGCCTGTCCGTTTTCTCTCCTGCGGCCTATGCCGAGGAAGCCGCGACCTGTCCAGCAAAGCCCGTCATCCTTGCATTTTCTGATACGGTGCTGGCCGACCGGGAAAAACTGCCGCGATTGAAAGCGCGCGGTTTCGGGGCGGAAGCCGCCTATCTGAAAATCCGCTACGGCCGCCTTTCCATGGACGAGGCGACCAAGCTCGCCCACGGACTGCGCGATGCCGGCGTGCGCGAAGCCATCGATCTTGCAGGCGCCATCGATGGAGCGCGAGACGGGTTCGACGCGCTGGGCAACGCCGATCCGGTTCAACTGAACGGGCTGATCTCCACCGTGCGGGCAATCCTGGTGCATGGCGATGGCGACAAATTGCTGGCCGCCATCGCCAGCCTACCGCCGGAACGGCAGATCCCGATAAGCGGGCGGATCGTGCCCGCCATTGCAGACCGGCCCGACGAGGAGAAGGCCAAGCTCGCCGCATCGGCAGGCCGCCACAAGCTGTTCTTCCTTCAGGCGGGGCTCGTCGCGAGCCAGCGCGACCCGAATGCCTGGCCGGTCTTCGTTGCCGGCTTTCCCGAGGCAGCGATGCTCGCGGACCTGACGCGCATGTGGAGCTGGGCGCCGGCGCTGGTCGGCAACCCGGCCTTGCCGCGAATCCCGGTGCCTGATGCCGCAATGCAGGCGACGCAGAAAAGCCTGCATGCCATCTGGATTATGGCCGCGAAGGAGCCGGAGCGCGATTTCCTGATGACCTATCTGAACCAGACCGGCGATGTCGCCTCCGCGGAAAAGGCGGCGACGGCGGTTCTGGCCGAGATCACGGCCGGGCGGATCAAGCCGGAAGGCCTTCTGGATCCTGCATGGCTGCTGGCCTATCGGACCCTTCGCGCTGCCGTGCCCGATCCCGCCGTGGTCGATACGACGCTCGAAAGCATGCCTATCAATACGCGCCGCGTCGTTCCCCCGACCAGCAATGTCTCGATACGGGACCTCATCGACCGGATCGTGGCCATCGACGCGCTTGCTCCCTACCTCACCGGCAAGTCCGATGTCCTCCCGGAGGCGCCGACGGATGTCAGCCTGAAATTCCAGGCGGAATGGCCGTTGTGGGCGGAGCTTTCAAAATCCCTGACATCCGTACCGCTGACGCCGCTTGCAAAAGACCCTGTAAAGGCGCCGATCGTCGCAGAGCTGCTGTTTGCCGCCGGCGATCATGCCCGTCTTGCCGATTTCGTCCTTGCCGTCGAGCCAGCCGAAACGAAGCTTGCCATCGCCACCGATTTTGCAATGCGCCTCGATCGCGGCTGCCAGAGCTACATGCACCACCCGGCCGAAGCACTGCTCCTGGCCGGCCAGCCGCTCTTCAAGTTCGACCCGGCACAATAAAAACCGGGGCCTTTCGGCCCCGGTTTTCAAGTTCCGTCAAAGGTTTCCGGCCGGAGCCGGAGAAACCGATTCAGCCGACGATTTCGGTGTCGGAGAACCAGTACTTGATTTCCTGGGCAGCGGTTTCCGGAGCATCCGAACCGTGAACCGAGTTTTCGCCGATCGACAGGGCGTGCGTCTTGCGGATCGTGCCTTCGTCGGCATTGGCCGGGTTGGTGGCGCCCATGACTTCGCGGTTCTTCAGGATGGCGTTTTCGCCTTCCAGAACCTGGACGATCGTCGGGCCGGAGGTCATGCCTTCAACGAGCTCGCCGAAGAACGGACGCTCCTTGTGAACGGCGTAGAAGCCTTCGGCTTCGCGCTTGCTCATCCAGACGCGCTTGGAAGCAACGACGCGCAGGCCCGCGTCTTCGAGCATCTTGGTGATCGCGCCGGTCAGGTTGCGCTTCGTCGCGTCCGGCTTGATCATCGAAAAGGTGCGTTCAATCGCCATTTTCCCGTTTCCCTTGGTTTTCCGGTGAAAGTGGCCGGTTCCATAGCCGCCAACGACCGGCAAAACAAGAGGGGCGCCGCGATTGGCGCCGC
This sequence comes from Shinella sp. 838, assembly GCF_029623935.1. Classification (NCBI taxonomy): domain Bacteria; kingdom Pseudomonadati; phylum Pseudomonadota; class Alphaproteobacteria; order Hyphomicrobiales; family Rhizobiaceae; genus Shinella; species Shinella sp. 838. Next base: position 559,118 of record NZ_JARSBQ010000002.1, on the reverse strand, counting down.
CAGCGGCAAAGTTTCACGCCGCCGTCACACGGTGGCCGACGCCGCCATGCAGATCAAGGCAGCGGGCAAACCAGTCGGCAACGGGATCGCCCTCCTCCAGCACCTTCGTGCCCGCCGTCGTGCGTAGCCATTGCAGCGCGCCGAAGACGATATAATCAGGAAAGAGCGGGCCTTCGCCGCCGATGAAGGGCTGGATCTTTAGCATGTTGCGCAGCGGCTGCAGTTTTCGGGAAAAGCCCTCGACCTCCGCCTTGCCGGCCGCCGCGATCTCCTCAAGCGAGGCGCCGAGGCGTTCCTCGCGGCTGCGGCGGAAATAGGTCTGGTCGGCCGGCTCCAGGAGATTGTGGATGTCAAGGATGGCGATGCGGGTGACGGCCATGTGCAGGATCGATTGCGACCAGCTCTCGATGAAGCGGGCCATCGCCTTTCCGCCCTCCCCGCCGAACAGCGACGGACGGTCGGGATAGGCTTCGTCGAGATAGAGCGCGATGTCGAAACTGTCGCGCACCAGCCGGTCACCGTCGCGCAGGAGCGGCACCGTCGCCGTGCTGCCGCCCTCGATGGCCGGGATCTCGGTAAAGCCGACCGGCACCGTCTCATAGGCAAGGCCCTTGTGGGCGAGCGACATCACCGTCTTCCAGACATGGGGCGAAAACTGGCGGGTCCGGTCGGCACCGGAAAGCGCATAGAGCAGTCGGGTCATCAAAGCCTCTTCGTTCGGTTTCCCGCCATAGGACCGCAGGATGACGCCTTACGCAAATCACATAATTTCATGGGTGGCATTCACGCGGCCCATCCGCGCTTCGGTTATAGTTCGGTCAGATCATGGAGACTGCAATGCTCGACCACTACCGCATGTTCGCCGCCTACAATGCCTGGGCCAACCGTACGCTCTACACCGAAGTCGGCAAGCTCGACGACGACGCGTTTCGTCGGGATACCGGCACTTTCTTCGGCTCGCTGCACCGCACGCTGAACCATTTGCTCACGGCCGACCGCATCTGGATGAAACGCTTCACCGGCATAGGCGATGCCCCGACGCGCCTCGATACGATCCTCCACGAGGATTTTTCCGGCCTCTGGGCGGCGCGACAGGCGGAGGACGCCCGGCTGGTCGCCTATGCCGATTCGCTTTCGGAAGAGACGATCGCCGCCGATTTCACCTATAGCCCGCTCACCAATCCGACGGTCATCACCCATCCGCTTCGCCCCGCCCTCACCCACATGTTCAACCACCAGACCCACCACCGTGGCCAGTGCCACGGCATGCTGACAGCGGTCGGCGGGCCGAGCATTACGCTCGATCTCATCTACTTCGCGCGCACCGAAGGAAAGGAATTCCTATAAATTTTAGGGCGAGTGACCCTTCCTGTTCCTGCAATAGTGGTGATACACTTGGGGTGTATGGGAGCGCTCGGCATCGATTAAGGGGGCTGCTTCGTCCTGTCACCTAAGTGACAGGCACGGGCGATCGGTAATGGGATAGTCGCTGCCATTGAGGCTGATGCGGGACGGCACAGGCCTCTCCTGAAAGAGGGAAGAAAAATGGCAAGAACGACCGAAGAGTGGGCAGCCCTGCTCGGCAGTACGCTTTGCAAGATGGCACGGGTTTACGGCACGGACGCCCCGAATGCCTATCTGCCGGAGGAGTGCTATCCGGTGATCGAGAAGACCCTTGACGTGGCGCTGCAGGAAGCGCGCGCGGAGGGATATGCGGCGGCGATGCGCGAACTCCAGCAAAATCGCGCGCCCCGCACCAAGGAACCGGCCCGCTCGACCGTGATCGGACAGGTGATGCGGGTGATCCCGCTTACCCGCCGAACGGCATGAGGTTCTGAACCATACCCTCGTGCGGCGGCGTCCACAGGATGCCGCCGCACACCGCCCCTTCCGTCTTGCGCATTATCAACTTTGGCCTGAATCTTTTTTCAGCACACGCAAAATTAACCGCGCAATCCGATAGTTACGCCGATCGATCCCTTCCCGCGCCGGCGCCCGCCCGCGCAGCACCCGACGGCGTTTCATGAGCAGCAAAGACAGCACCACCCCGAACACGCAGCCCGCCGTTCCGCCGATCACGGCGCGCATCGCACATGTGATGGCCAATCTCGGCATCGCCGGCCTGCCGCGGAACTATGAGCTGCTGTTCGAGGCGCTGAACGGCAATGCGAGCGTGGCGCGCGAGATCGCGGCGCTCGGCAAGGCACCGGAACAGGCGGCGCTCGATTCGATCGCGCTGCGCCACTCCCTGCCCAGCCACAACGTGCTCGCCGCTGGCCAGGCGGCAGGCGAGGCCGTGCGGGTGCTCACCGAAATCTCGGCGGCGGCGGAAGCCAGCCGGCGCAACCGCGCGGTCGCCCTGCAGGAGCTGGAGGAAATCGCCGCCCGCATGCGCAAGGACCCGGTGCTCGGCATTTCCGATTTCTCCAGCGATACGGTCCGGCTCCTGTCGATCCTGCGCGACATCCTCGGCGCCGATCGTTCGGCTACCGCGCGCATAGAGGACCTGCAGGCCCATCTCGACGGACTACGCTCGGGTCTTTCCGTCAGCCGCGAGGCGCTGACCCACGATCCCGTGACCGGCCTTGGCAATCATGCCGCCCTGCTCGGCCGGCTGAAGGTCTTCTACCAGACCGAGGCGGCGAGCGGGACCGCCGGCCTGCTGATGTTCCGCGTCGAGCAGCTCAAGGAATTTGCCGAGACCCATCCCGCGGGCGCTGCGGAAAAGACGCTGAAGCGGCTTGCCGCCATCTTCCGCCGCTCGGTCAAGAAGGGTGATTTCGTCGCGCGCACCGGGCCGGATGTCTTCTGCCTGCTGCTGCCGGATGTCAGCCGCGAGATCGCCGTGACGATCGCCCGGCGCATTGCCGTGCGCGTCGCGGAAAAGCCCTTCCCCTTCATGGACCGCGAACTGCCCGCCGGCTTCCTGACGCTGACGGCCGGCGTCTCGATGAGCGATGCGGCTGCGACGCCAGCCGTGTTCTACGATCAGGCGGAGCAGGCACTCGCTTATGCGGGCGACGCCGGCATTGCGCTGAGAATCTACTCGGCGGAGGTCTCCGACCGGGCCGGCCGGGGCTATCGCGGCGGCGCGGCCGCCTGATACCGAAGGCACGCGAGCATCGTTCCCCAACAGCCTGTCCCTTTTGGTGCAATTCCGGGCACAAAACCGCTTCGCACTTTTGCGGAAATTGCTCTATAGACCCGGCATGATCACGATTTCCGGCCTCACCGCCCGCGTTGCCGGGCGTCTCCTCATCGACAACGCCTCCCTTTCGCTGCCGAGCGGGGTGAAGGTGGGTCTTGTCGGCCGCAACGGCACCGGCAAGTCGACGCTGTTCCGCGTCATCACCGGCCAGCTCGCCTCCGAGGCCGGCAGCATTTCGCTGCCGAAGAACGCGCGCATCGGCCAGGTGGCCCAGGAGGCGCCGGGCACGGACGATTCGCTGATCGAAATCGTGCTCGCCGCCGACAAGGAGCGCGCGAGCCTCCTGAAGGAAGCGGAAACCGCGACCGACCCGCACCGCATCGCCGAAATCCAGACGCGCCTCGGCGATATCGGCGCCCATTCGGCGGAAGCGCGCGCAGCGAGCATCCTCGCAGGCCTCGGCTTCGACCATGAGGCGCAGCAGCGCCCGGCAAAGAGCTTTTCCGGCGGCTGGCGCATGCGCGTGGCGCTGGCGGCTGTGCTGTTCTCCGAGCCGGACCTCCTGCTGCTCGACGAACCGACCAACTATCTCGACCTCGAAGGCACGCTCTGGCTGGAGGACTATGTGCGGCGTTACCCGCACACGGTCATCATCATCAGCCACGACCGGGACCTGCTCAACACCGCCGTCAACGCCATCGTGCATCTCGACCAGCAGAAGCTGACCTTCTACCGCGGCTCCTACGACCAGTTCGAGCGCCAGAAGGCCGAGGCCGACGAACTGCAGATGAAGGCCAAGACCAAGAACGAGGCCGCGCGCAAACACCTGCAGAGTTTCATCGACCGCTTCAAGGCCAAGGCGACCAAGGCCAAGCAGGCGCAGAGCCGCGTCAAGGCGCTGGAGCGCATGGGCACGGTCGCCGCCGTCGTCGAGACGCATGTACAGCCGATCACCTTCCCCGAGCCGGAGAAACAGCCGGCCTCGCCGATCGTCGCAATCGAGGGCGGCACGGTCGGTTATGTGCCGGGCAAGCCGATCCTCAAGCAGATCAACCTTCGCATCGACAACGACGATCGCATCGCCCTGCTCGGCTCGAACGGCAACGGCAAGTCGACCTTCGCCAAGTTCATTTCCGGCCGGCTGGAGGCCGAATCGGGCGCGGTGAAGCGCGCGCCGGGCCTGAAGATCGGCTTCTTCGCGCAGCACCAGCTCGACGACCTCATTCCGGACCAGTCGCCGGTCGAACATGTGCGCCGGCTGATGCCGGAGGCACCGGAAGCGAAGGTGCGCGCCCGCGTTGCCCAGATGGGGCTTGCGACGGAAAAGATGTCGACCGCCGCCAAGGATCTCTCGGGCGGCGAGAAGGCGCGCCTTCTGATGGGGCTTGCGGCCTTCGACGCGCCGAACCTGCTCATCCTCGACGAGCCGACCAACCATCTCGACATCGACAGCCGTCGCGCGCTGATCGAGGCGCTGAACGGCTATGAGGGCGCCGTCATCCTCATCTCGCATGACCGGCATCTCATCGAGGCGACCGTCGACCGGCTCTGGCTGGTCAACAACGGCACGGTAAAAACCTTCGACGGCGACATGGAGGAATATCGCAGCCTCATCGTCCAGTCCGGCAAGAGGGACGACAAGGACAAGTCCACCCCGAACGGCGGCGAGACCAGCAAGGCGGATCTGCGCAAGGCGAATGCGGACCGGCGCGCGCAGTTCGCCCCGCTGAAGAAAAAGATCAATGAAATCGAATCGCTGACGGCAAAGCTGCAGAAGCAGATTCAGCTTCTTGACGTGGAGCTTGCAGATCCCGCGCTCTACGAGAAGAGCCCGGCCAAGGCCGCGGAGAAGGCCAAGCTGCGCTCGATGGCAGCCGACAAGCTCAACGATGCCGAGGAACAGTGGCTGGAACTTTCGGCGGAATATGAGGAGGCGATGGCCGGGTAACGCGTCTTCCTTCCGGCCGCGCAACGCTTCATTAACCATGATTTGACAAAAGTTCTCGCAAGATCATTGCCTTGCGAGTGCTCCCGATGCGTTGCCGCCTGCTTCTTGCCGCCCTGGCGGCCCTCTCCGTTCTTGCCGGCTGCAACACGGCCAAGCCGCGCTCGTCCACCCAGACCGCCTTTGCCGAGGCCGAGACGGCGAAGAAGCTCGACGCGGATGATCCCGTGCCGATGTCGCCGGCTCGCTGGGCCGGGCGAACAGGCCTTGCCGGTCGCACGCTCGCTGTCGCCTCGCTCGGCGACCTGAAGCTGAAGCACAAGGAGGTCGTGCTGACCTTCGACGACGGCCCCGTGCCCGGCCGCACCGAAGCGATCCTCGACACGCTCGACAGCTACGGTGTGAAGGCGACCTTCCTGATGGTCGGCCAGATGGCCGACGCCTATCCGGCAATCGCCCGCAAGGTTGTGGCGCGCGGCCATACCGTCGGCAGCCATACCTATCGCCATGCCAATCTGCGCTATCTCGCCTTCGAGGCGGCCATGGCGGAAATCCGCAAGGGCGAGAAGGCCGTGGAACGCGCCACCGCGCGCCAGCCGGATTTCTTCCGCTTCCCCTATCTCGCGGATACGTCCGCGCTGCGCAGCGCCGTATCCCGTCGCGGCACCATCATCATGGACATGGATGTCGATTCGAAGGACTACTTCAAGGTGACGCCCGCCTCCGTCGCCAGCCGCACCATGCAGGGCCTGCGCAAGCGCGGCCGCGGTATCATCCTGATGCACGACATCCACAAGCGGACCGCTGCCGTGCTGCCCTCGCTGCTCGCGCAGCTGAAGGCGGAAGGCTATTCGGTGGTGACGCTGCGCCACAGGGGCGGCACGGAACCGCAACTGCTCGCCCTGGCAGACCGGTAAGGCCGCTCAGCCGAGCTCGAAGCTCGTGATCCCGTAGATGTGTCCGAGCGGCAGGTCCGGCGCCGCGCCCCGGTACATGCGCGCGGTCTCGAAGACCGGCGAAAGACCATGGCGCACGCAAAGCGCCTTGGCCTCGGCATTGGGCGCGGGGATGTCGAGAAAAATCTCCCCGCCGCCGACGCTTGCGACCAGCGCCCGGAAGATCACCTCGGCGCCAACATCGGTGTCGGAGAACAGCGGGCCGATCTTGAAGCCCTCCCGGCTGGCGCGGATCGTGCCGTAGCCGGAAATGCCAGTGCCGTGCAGCAGCGCCACGCTCTGGCGCGTCTCCTGCTCCTTCAGCCATTCGCGCAGGAATGCCTCGCGGCGCGCCGGAGTAAAGCGCGCATCGTAGTCGACGATCAGCGGCATATGGACGGGCGAGACCGGCGTCAGCCGCGAATCCGTCGGCATGGCGCTCTCCACCCGGCCCCCGTGGCGGATATTGGCGTGGGCGTAGGCAAAGCCGGAGCGGCGGTAGTTCTCCTGCTGGGTGACGACCCCATCGAGGCCGACCAGGCGGCCGCCGGCCAGATCCATCGCCGCATTCCAGAGGCGCAGGCCGACGCCCTGCCCGCGCACCTGCGGATCCACGATGTAAAAGCCGAGAAAGGCATAGTCCGCACCGTAGCGCACGAGCGAGATCGTACCCACGACGCACTTGTCCGCTTCGGCGACGAGATAGCCTTCGGGGTCCGCCGCCCAGAACGGCGCTGCGTCGCCAAGGCCCGGGTTCCACCCTTCTGCGGCAGCCCGCTCCAGGATGTCGACCAGCTCGTCGCGATAGGCCCTGCGAATCTCGATATCCATGCCGTGCCTTCCATCCCATACTCCGCGCTCAATCTTTCAACCGCGCGAGAGGCTGTCAACCTAGCGGAAAACAGCCGGAAAAGCTCAAAAAACAGGCAGATAGCGGAGAATCACCGTCTAAGACGAAAGTTGTAGAAGAGGCTTTCACCTTCTTCCCCACCTCGGCTTGAAACCCCCTTGCCGACATGGTTAGGTTTCCGACGATGACAAAGGGCGGAAAAACCACCGCTCGCCATTGGGAGGAAAACTATGGATCGTCGTTCATTCATGAAGAAGGCCGGTGTTGCCGGCGTGGGCGGTGCGGCCGCCACCGTGCTTGCGGCCCCGGCCATCGCGCAGAGCAATCCCAAGATCAACTGGCGCCTCGCCTCCTCGTTCCCCAAATCGCTCGACACGATCTATGGCGGCGCCGAAGTGCTGTCGAAATACGTCTCCGAAGCGACGGACGGCAACTTCCAGATCCAGGTTTTCGCCGCCGGTGAAATCGTGCCCGGCCTGCAGGCCGCCGATGCTGCGTCCGCCGGCACCGTCGAGGCCGCACACACCGTTTCCTACTATTACTGGGGCAAGGACCCGGTCTGGGCGCTTGGCGCGGCCGTGCCCTTCGCGCTCAACGCCCGCGGCATGAACGCCTGGCAGTACCACGGCGGCGGTATCGACCTCTTCAACGAATTCCTCGCCACCCAGGGCCTCGTCGGCTTCCCCGGCGGCAATACCGGCGTGCAGATGGGCGGCTGGTTCCGCAAGGAAATCAAGACTGTCGCCGACATGCAGGGCCTGAAGATGCGCATCGGCGGTTTTGCCGGCAAGGTCGTCGAGAAGCTCGGCGTCGTGCCGCAGCAGATCGCTGGCGGCGACATCTATCCCTCGCTCGAAAAGGGCACGATCGACGCCGCAGAATGGGTCGGCCCCTATGACGACGAGAAGCTCGGCTTCTACAAGGTCGCGCCCTACTACTACTATCCCGGCTGGTGGGAAGGTGGCCCGACGGTGCATGCCATGTTCAACAAGGCGGCCTTCGACGGCCTGCCGAAGGCCTACCAGTCGCTGCTGCGCACGGCCTGCCAGGCGACTGACGCGAACATGCTGCAGAAATACGACTACCTGAACCCCTCGGCCATCAAGCGCCTCGTCGCCGCCGGCGCGAAGCTCAGCCCGTTCAGCCAGGAAATCCTCTCGGCCTGCTTCGACGCCGCCAACGAGGTCTATGCCGAGATGGAAGCCTCGAACCCGACCTTCAAGAAGATCTGGGAATCGATCAAGGCCTTCCGCGGCGAGTACTACCTCAACGCCCAGATCGCCGAATACAACTACGACACCTTCATGATGATCCAGCAGCGCAGCAACAAGCTGTAAGCCTGCCGGAATAGGGATGCAGAAACCCCGGAGCAGCGATGCTCCGGGGTTTTTCTTTGCCACAAGACCATGGCCATAACCTCACAGGGCCTGGGGCTCGCCGATCTCGACCGCATGCCCGTCGGGGTCGTAGAAGCGGAAGACGCGCTGTCCCCAGGCCTGCCGCTCGACCGGATGGATCAGGTCCACATGCGGCGCGATGACGTCGAAGGCCGCGTCGACATCCTCGTGTTCGAAGTAGAGCAGCAGGTTCCGTCGCCCGTAGGGCTCGTCTCCCGGCAAGGCCTCCTGCCAGATCGTCTCTTCCAATGCCGGCCCCTCATGGAGGGAAAACCCCGTCTCGAAGAGCACGAAGCTTCCGAAATCCTCCCGCACCACGAGCCCGAGTTTGTCCCGGTAGAACGCCTTCGAACGCGCGATATCGCGGACGAAGAGGATGGGGTTCACAAAGCGCATCGACACTCCTCCCGTGGCATCCGCGGTAGCAGAATGCGGAAAAGAAAAACCGCCTGCAACCCGTCGGCTGCAGGCGGTTCCCATGTCCGTCTCCCGGTCGTTCCCGTCAGTTGAAGGACGGCGGGCTCGACAGGTCCGTGGCGGGCTTCTGCTCTCCGCCCTGCTCGGCCGGCTTCTGTTCGCCGCCTTCCAGCGGATTGCCGGCGGGAAGCTGCAGGCCGCCCGGCAGGCCGAGGCCGCCGCCATTGTCGGGCAGTGTCAGGCCGGGCAGGCCGCCGTCGCTGCCACCGAAACCGGGCACCTCGATCTTGATGGTCGCCGGATCGACGCCGCTGCCCTCGCCCTTGTAGTGCATGACCATGCCCGGGAAGAGGATGGTGAGCGCCACCATGAGGATCTGGATACCGACGAAGGGCACGGCGCCCCAGTAGATCTGCCCCGTCGTCACCGGCTGGGTCACCTTGCCGGTCACCTTGTCGAGATAGGGCACCTTGGCCGCGACCGAGCGCAGGTAGAACAGCGCAAAGCCGAAGGGCGGATGCATGAAGCTCGTCTGCATGTTGATGCCGAGCAGCACGCCGAACCAGATGAGGTCGATGCCGAGCTTGTCGGCGGCCGGCGCGAGCAGCGGCACGATGATGAAGGCGAGCTCGAAGAAATCGAGGAAGAACGCCAGGAAGAAGACCAGCACGTTCACCGCGATCAGGAAGCCCGTCTCGCCGCCCGGCATCGAGACCAGCAGGTGCTCGACCCACAGGTGCCCGTTCACGCCGTAAAAGGTGAGCGAGAAGACGCGCGCACCGATGAGGATGAACAAGACGAAGGCCGAAAGCCGGGTTGTGGCCGTCAGCGCCGAGCGGATGACCTCCAGGGAAAGCCGGCCCTTGGCCGCCGCCATGGCGAGGGCGCCGACAGCGCCCATGGCGCCGCCTTCCGTCGGCGTCGCAATGCCGAGGAAGATCGTGCCGAGCACGAGGAAGATCAACGCCAGCGGCGGGATCAGCACGATGATGACCTGCTGGGCCAGCCGCGACATCATGTTGATGTTGAGCGTCTTGTCCGCCACCGCCACGATGTAGATGAAGATGACGCCGACGGTGCCGCCGAGAATGTCCGCGTTCTCGCCCTGCGTCGGATAGAGATAGATATGCGCCGCATAGGCAAAACCGGCCGCGACGGCGAGCGCGATGGCGAGCGACGTCACGCCCGAACCGAGAGAACGCGCCTCCAGCGGCAGCGCCGGCATCGAGTCCCGCTTCAGGAAGGTCATCAGCAGGATGTAGCCCATATAGAGCCCTGTCAGCACCAGACCCGGAATGAGCGCGCCGGCATACATGTCACCGACCGAGCGGCCGAGCTGGTCGGCGAGCACGATGAGGACGAGCGACGGCGGGATGATCTGCGCCAGCGTGCCGGAGGCCGCGATGACGCCCGAGGCGATGGACCGGTCATAGCCGTAGCGCAGCATGATCGGCAGCGAGATGAGGCCCATCGCGATGACCGAGGCGGCGACGACGCCGGTGGTGGCGGCAAGCAGCGCGCCCACGAAGATGACCGCATAGGCAAGACCGCCGCGGATCGGCCCGAAGAGCTGGCCGATCGTGTCGAGCAGGTCCTCGGCCATGCCGGATTTCTCCAGCACGATCCCCATGAAGGTGAAGAAGGGGATGGCGAGCAACGTGTCGTTCGACATCACCCCCCAGAGCCGCTCCGGCATCGCGTTGAGAAGCGGCCAGGAGAGGTTGATCGTGTCGGAAAACGGCGCGAGTTCCACGCCGATGACGAAGAAGAGCAGGCCGTTCGCCGCGAGCGCGAATGCCACCGGGTAGCCAAGCAGCAGGAACACGATCAGCGACATGAACATGATCGGCGCGAGATTTTCCGCAATGAACTCGATCATGCGCCCTTCTCCCCTGCGACGGGCGTATCGAGCGGCGCGTGCGTCGGCACGTAGGGCGTCGGGTCCTCCATGTCGCCGCGCATGATGGCGATCTTCTTGATGATCTCGGAGACACCCTGGAAGGCCAGCAGCAGGAAGCCGCCGAGGAGAATCGCCTTCGCCGGCCAGACGATGAGGCCGCCGGCGCTGGAAGAGCCCTCGCCAGAGCGATAGGACATCAGCACATAGGGCACGAGGAAATAGACCATCAGCAGCACGAAGGGCATCAGGAAGAGGCAATGGCCGAGCAGGTCGATCCAGTGCTGCACCCGGCGCGAGAACTTGCCGTAAACCACGTCGATGCGGATGTGCTCGTTCTGGGAAAGTGTGTAGGCGGCGGCGAGCATGAAGGCGCCGCCGAACAGATACCATTGCGCCTCGAGCCAGGCGTTGGACGATGTGTTGAAGACCTTTCGAACGATGGCATTTCCGGCACTGACGAGCACGGCGATCAGGATTAGCCAGCCAACGGCCTTCCCGATATTTTCCGTGATCACGTCGATGAGCCGGCTGAAGGCCAGCAGCGCTTTCATGAGAACTCCTCCCCGCTTGGTATGTTATTGCTTTGGTGCCAAGCACAGCCAGAGTGCCGATTTCAAGGCTCGTTTCAAGTCCGCGGCCCGGTTTTCCCGGCCTGAGGGCCTGCATTAGACGAAAGGCGAATACGGCTTCGGCCGCATTGCACAAACGATAGGCAGATATGGGCGCAACCGCGCCCTTGCCCCCTTCGGCGGTTCTGCTACAACAGCGCCAAATCATCATACAAATGAGGGCGGAGCCATGTCCCCGATCAATCTCGCAATCGTCGGCGTCGGCAAGATCGTGCGCGACCAGCATCTTCCGGCCGTCGCGAAGAATGCCGACTACAAGCTGATCGCGGCGGCGAGCCGCCACGGCACGGTCGATGGAATCGACAATTTCAAGTCGATCGACGAGATGCTGGCCAAAGTGCCCGCCATCGATGCCGTCTCGCTTTGCATGCCGCCGCAATATCGCTACGAGGCGGCGGAAAAGGCACTTTCGGCCGGAAAACACGTCTTCCTGGAAAAGCCGCCGGGCGCGACGCTCTCCGAAGTCGCCGACCTTGAGGCACTGGCGGCATCGAAGGGCCTGTCACTCTTTGCCAGCTGGCATTCGCGTTACGCACCGGCCGTCGAGGCGGCCAGGGCCTTCCTCGCCGGCACGACGATCCGTTCCATGCGGGTGATCTGGAAGGAGGACGTGCGCCACTGGCATCCGAACCAGGAATGGATCTGGCAGGCCGGCGGCCTCGGCGTCTTCGATCCGGGCATCAACGCGCTCTCCATCGTCACCCATATCCTGCCGCGCCCGGTCTTCGTCACCGCGGCCACGCTGGAGTTCCCGGAGAATCGCGATGCGCCGATCGCCGCCGCGATGACCTTCACCGACGCCAGGGGTCTCGACCTCGCCGCCGAGTTCGACTGGCGGCAGACCGGCAAGCAGAGCTGGGACATCATTGCGCAGACCGAGGCGGGCGAGATGGTCCTGTCGGAGGGCGGCGCAAAGCTCTCCGTCGACGGCAAGCTGGTGCATGACGAGCCGGAACAGGAATATCCGACGCTCTACAGGCGCTTCGCCGACCTGGTGAAGACCGGGCAATCGGACGTCGATCTCGCGCCGCTGCGCCACGTCGCCGACGCCTTCATGCTCGGGCGGCGCAAGTTCGTCGACATGTTCTACGATTAGCCTGCATGCAAAGGCCCGCCTCCCGGCGGGCCTTCTCCGTCAGGGCTTCGTTCACCCCGCCTGCGTGGCGAGCGGGGCCGGATCGGGACGCTTGAGGAACAGGACAGAAAGCGCCGCAAGAAGGCACATCAGGCCGGCGATCTGCAGCGCGGGCATGTAGGTGTCGTAGTCGCTCTTGAGATAGCCGGCACCGAAAGCCGCCGTTGCCGCACCGAGTTGGTGGCCGGCAAAGACCCAACCGAAAACGAGGCCGGCCTTTTCGCGGCCGAAATTCTCCGCGGCGAGCTTGACGGTCGGCGGCACGGTGGCAACCCAGTCGAGGCCGTAGAAGACGGCGAAGACCGACAGCTCCACCACACTGAAACCGGAAAAGGACAGGTAGAGCAGCGAGAGGCCGCGCAGCCCGTAGAACCAGAAGAGCAGAAGGCGGTTGTCGTAGCGGTCGGAGAGCCAGCCGGCAAAGACGGTGCCGAAGAAATCGAAGATGCCGATGACAGCAAGCGTGCCGGCCGCCGTGACCGCCGCCATGCCGAAATCGCCGCAGATCGAAATCCAGTGCGTCTGGATGAGGCCATTGGTCGAGAGGCCGCAGACGAAAAACGTGCCGAACAGCACCCAGAACACCGCGTTGCCGGAAACGCTCTTCAGCGTGACGAGCGGCGCAAGCAGCGTGGCGCGAAGATTGTGATCCTGCTTCGGCGGACGGACGACCGCCGTCTCGCCATAGGCGGGCAGGCCGAGATCGGCGGGATGATCGCGCATCAGGAGAAGGACGAGCACCATGGCCGCGGCGATGACGGCGACGGCGAGCGTCAGGGCCGCGCGCCAGCCATAGGCGTCCGTAAGCGCCGCGAGCAGCGGCAGGAAAACGAGCTGACCGGTGGCGCTGCTTGCCGTCATCAGGCCGACGACGAGGCCGCGGCGTTTCGCGAACCAGCGCGCGGCGACAGTCGCTCCCAGCACCAGCGCCGTCATGCCAGTGCCGAACCCGACGACGACGCCCCAGAGCAGCAGTAGCTGCCAGACCTCCGTCATGAAGAAGGAGGCGACGATGCCGCCCATGATGAGGGCGAGCGCCGTCGACACCACCTGGCGGATGCCGAAATGGTTCATGAAGGCGGCGGCGAACGGGCCGAGCAGGCCGAAGAGCACCAGCCGCACGGCCATGGCCGAGGAGATGTCGGCAATATCCCAGCCGAACTCCTCGTGCAGAGGCTGGATCATGACACCGGCCGAGCCCATCGCGCCGGCGGTGGCCAGCATGGTGAGGAAGGTGGTCGCGGCCACCATCCAGCCGTAGTGAAGATTGCGGCCGGCCATCCAGCGGGCGACGCCTGTCGAGAACATCCGTAAATCCCTTCCCACCTGCGCTATGCAGCGCAATTTTCGGGTATATGCCCGCATTAGCGGGCATATACCCCTTTCAAGCCAAAAACTCAGAGCGCCGCGAGCAGTTCCCGCAGCCGTTCCGTACCGTCGGGACCCAAGCGGGCTTCGATCGCGTCCTGCACGCCATCCCATAGCTGCGAGCCTTCACGCAGCACCGCGTGGCCGGGTTCTGCGATGGTCAGAACCGCCTCGCGCTGGTCCTTGCCAGGCTGGATCGCAATCAGCCCCATGCGCTCCAGCACCTTGGCGTTGCGGCCGACCGTCGACCGGTCGAGCTCGACGCGCGCGCCGAGATCCGTCAGCGAGACGGGTGCCATGCGATGGATGTTTCGGAGCAGGCTGAACTGCGCGATGTTCACCCCCAGCGGCGCCAGCGCCTCGTCATAGTAGGACGAGACCCGTCGCGAGGCCTTGCGCAGCACGATGCAGTGACAGAGATCCCTGGACATTTTTTCGGGTATATACCCACAAACTCCCGGAAGCAAGGCCTGCCGCAACGCGGTCAGGCCTTCTTCATCCAGCGGCCGTCGCTGTTCTGCTGCCAGTAGGTGAGCTGGTGCCCCTCGCCTTTCAGGCGTTTCCAGTGTTCGCGCGCCGTTTCCACCTCGGCCTGGTCGTAGCCGTCGAACATGAAGATGACGCGTTCATAGGCATCGAGCGGCGGCGGCGCGGCACCGGCGACGAGGAAGCGCACCGTCGCGCCGTTCGCATTGTCGAATGCGGTGGTCAGCAGCACCGGCTGCTCGGCGGGAAAGGCCTGCTCGTCGGTGCCATGCGGCAGGAAACTGTCCTCGCGGAAGGTCCACAGATGCGTGTCGAGCGCATCGCGGCGCTCCGCGTCGCCGGTCTGCACGACGACGCGCCAGCCGCGCTCGAGGCTCTTGTCGACGAGCGGCGGCAGCGCATCCTCGAGCTTCGATTCGGTCAGGTGGTAGAAGAGGACTTCGCTCACCCTCTCCTCACCCTTCGTAGTTCGCGCGCACCAGCTCATCCAGCAGGCGCACGCCGAAGCCCGAACCCCAGGACTGGTTGATCTCGTCGGTCGGCGAGCCCATGGCGGTGCCGGCGATGTCGAGATGCGCCCAGGGCGTGTCCTTGACGAAGCGGTGCAGGAACTGCGCGGCGGTGATCGAGCCGGCATAGCGGCCGCCGGTGTTCTTCATGTCGGCGAACTTGCTGTCGATCATCTTGTCGTATTCGCGGCCGAGCGGCATGCGCCACAGGCGCTCATTCGTCGAAAGGCCGGCGGCGGTGAGGCGCGCGGAGAGCGTGTCGTCGTTGGAGAACAGGCCGGCATGGTGGCTGCCGAGCGCAACCATGACCGCGCCGGTCAGCGTTGCGAGGTTCACCATGAACTGCGGCTTGAAGGTCTCGTTGCAGTACCAGAGCGCATCGCACAGCACGAGGCGGCCTTCGGCATCGGTGTTGATGACCTCGATCGTCTGGCCGGACATCGACTTGACGATGTCGCCCGGGCGCTGGGCGTTGCCGTCGGGCATGTTTTCCACAAGGCCCAGAATGCCGACGACGTTCGCTTTCGCCTTGCGGGCGGCAAGCGTGTGCATCAGGCCGATGACGGCGGCAGCGCCGCCCATGTCGCCCTTCATGTCCTCCATGCCGGCGGCCGGCTTGATCGAGATGCCGCCCGTATCGAAGACGACGCCCTTGCCGATGAAGGCAATCGGCCGATCCTTGTCCTTGCCGCCCTTCCACTGCATGACGGCAAGGCGCGGCGGGCGCACGGAGCCCTGCGCGACGCCGAGCAGCGCCGCCATGCCGAGCTTCTTCATCTCGCGCTCGGTGAGAATATCCACCTCGACGCCGAGTTTTTCGAGCGCCTTGGCCTTGTCGGCGAACTCGACGGGGCCAAGCACGTTGGCCGGCTCGTTGACGAGGTTGCGGGCGAGAATCACGCCCTCGGCGACGGCATCGGACACCTCGTTCGCCTTCTTGGCTGCGCTCGCCACGGCGGTGACGACCGTCACCTTGACGGCCTTGCCGTTCTTCGCCTCGTCGTCGTCGCTCTTCTTCGTCTTGTAGGTGTCGAAGCTGTAGGCGCCGAGCTGCATGCCGAGGGCGAAATCGGCGGCGTTCTTTGCCGTCACGGTGGCGCCGGGCGCATCGAGATAGATCGTCACCTTCTCGGCGCGGCCAATCCTGCCGGCAGCGGCGCCGCCGGCCTTCAGCCAGTCGTGAGCCACCAGCTTTTCCGCCTCGCCGAGGCCCAGCACGAGGATGCGGTCGACAGGGGCGCCGTGCGGCGCCAGAACGTCGAGCGTCTTCAGCGCCTTGCCCGAAAATTTCGCAACACCCGCCGCGCGGGTGACGACACCTTCCGGATCGACCTCGCCGAGACCGGCCGGGGTCTCGTTCGCAATCTGCAGGAGGATCGCAAGGCCGCCCGAAGCGCGTGCCGTCTTTGCGAAACCGATGTCGAATCTGGAAGCCATGACTTACTCCGAATGAATGCCGGCAGGCCTGTCATCCCGCCAGGGAGGCCGCCAATCTCATCAATTCCTTGTCGCTTTTGCGGCGCTTGGCAAGATGCGACACCTTGTTTACAGATGGTTAGGCATGCTTGTTCGCCATAAATTTTCCTTGGCCGGAGAGACTCCCGCCTATGGCATCAGCCTGAAGAAAGCTTATATGCCCATGGCTGTTCCGATGGGTGCCCCCGCACGAGGCCGGAGCCGCTTGTCGGAAACGCGGACGAAACGATGAAACTGATCGAGCGCTATATCCTGCGGCGGGCGTCGCTCATGTTCGTCGCCACGCTTGTGCCCCTGCTCGGCATCGTCTGGGTCACGCAGGCGCTCGGCAGCATCAATCTCGTCACCGACAGCGGCCAGTCGATCTTCGCCTTCCTGAAGCTGGCGTCGCTGGTCCTGCCTTCGGTCATCCCGATCATCCTGCCCTTCGCACTCGTTATCGGCGTGTCGCAGACGCTGACCGTAATGAACTCCGATTCGGAGCTGACCGTGCTGAATTCGGCCGGCGCCTCGCGCATGACGATCATCCGGCCCGTGATGATCCTCGCCGTGGCGATGAGTTTCGTCTCCTTCGCCGTCGACAACTTCGTCGAACCCTATTCGCGCACCGCCGTGCGCAAGATGATCGCCACGGCCCACGCCGACATGCTGTCCGCCGTCGTGCAGGAAAACACCTTCCGCAAGATCACCGACGGCCTCTATGTGCAGGTGGCGGAGCGGCGCAATGGCGGCGTGCTCTCCGGCCTCTTCGTCGCCGATACGCGCGACCCGCGCTTCGAGCTCGTCTACTATGCCCGGGAGGGCGCGGTGGACGAGAACAGCTCGGCGCTCGTCATGAAGGACGGCGAGGTGCACCGCAAGCTGCCGGACGGCAACGTCTCGATCATCAAGTTCGATTCCTATGCCTTCGACCTTGCCGACCTCACCCAGAGCGTCGGCAAATCCAACATCAGGGCCAAGGATCGCGATCTCATCTATCTCTTCGACCCGGATCCCAACGATCCGCAATACAAGAAGAACCCCGGCGCCTTCACCGCCGAGATCCACCGCCGCTTCACCGAATGGCTCTTCCCGGCGGTCTTCGGCCTCATCGCGCTCGTCGTCAGCGGCGATGCCCGCTCGCACCGCGAGGCGCGCGTCCATCCGATGATCACGGCGCTGCTGACCGCCCTCTTCGTGCGCTGGACGAGCTTCTACGCATCGAACAACGCGGACGATTCCGCCTTTTATATTCCCATCATGTATCTCATTCCGGCCATCACCGCGGCGCTGGCGATCCGCTATCTCGGGCGCAACAAGAGCCTCGACATTCCCGTGACGCTGGGCGAGCGGCTGACGGACCTGCGCGACCGGCTCATGACCCGCTTTTCGCGGGCAGGCTCCACCCCCGCCGGCGGGAGCGGCACGCCATGATCCCGACGCTCGGCTTCTATTTCTTCCGCCGCTACATCATCACCACCGTCTGGTTCCTGCTCGGCATCTTCTCGCTGATCTTCATCATCGATTTCAGCGAGATGTCGAACCGTGTCGGCGTGCTGCCGGGCTATACCATCACCAGCGGCCTCCTGGTGACGGCGCTGCGCATCCCGACCATCCTGATGCAGACCGTGCCCTTCGTCGCGCTCTTTGCCGGCATGGCAGCGCTGATCTCGCTCAACCGGCGCTACGAACTCGTCGTCACGCGCGCGGCGGGCATTTCGGTCTGGCAGTTCCTGCGCCCCTTCATCATCGGCGCCTTCCTGTTCGGCATCACCGCCGTACTCGCCATCAATCCGATCGCCGCCTGGGGCTCGAAGAAGGCCGCGGAGCTGGAAGCGGGCTGGGGCGCCAGCAACGCTGCACGCACCGAGACCTCCGTACCGTGGCTGCGCCAGATCTACGGCAACGACCAGGCGATCATCGGCGCCAAGGCCGTTCTCGACGGCGGTACGCGCCTTGTGAACGTCACCGTTATCCACTTCGATCCCGACGGCCGCATCGTCCTGCGGCAGGACGCCGATTCGGCGACCTTGGAAGATGGTTACTGGTTGCTTAAGAACGTGCACGAGACGCGCAACGGCGAATTGCCGGTCCGTCTCGACGAGGTACAGCTTCGTACCAACCTGAAACGGGAATTCGTTCAGGAGAGCCTCGAAAAGCCTGAATCCATTCCGTTTTTGAGCCTTGGACGCAAGATCGAGGCGGCCAAGTCCTTCGGCTTCCCCACGGATGCAATGGAAACCCAGTTCCATTCCATGCTGTCCCTGCCGCTGCTTCTGGTTGCCATGACGCTGATCGCAGCCTGTGTATCATTGAAATTTAGCCGGTTTAATCAATCGCGTGCGGTGATTCTGGGTGGCATCCTGTCGGGCTTCATGCTTTATGTCGTCACCGTGCTTGTGAAAGCATTCGGAAGCAGCGGTGTTGTACCTCCGTTCGTTGCGGCCTGGCTCCCAGTGGTCGTCGCAATGTCCTTGGGCGCGACGATTCTTCTCCATCAGGAGGATGGCTAGTGGCGGCAGGCGACCGCAAAACGAATCGGTGGTTGAAAGCCGCCCTGCTTGCAGGTGCGGCCATGTGCGCCATCGTGTCCGCGCTCCCCGCCCGGGCGCAGGCACCCGACATCCAGTCGATGGAACCGAAGATTTCCGACGACGCCAAGCTGCTGCTGGCGGCCAACGAGCTCGTCTATAACAAGGATACGGAAAAGGTGATCGCCCGCGGCGCGGTGCAGATCAACTATGGCGGCTACAAGCTCGTCGCGCGCCAAGTCGAGTACAACCAGCAGACCGGCCGCCTGACGGCGCATGGCAATATCGAGCTCATCGAGCCGACCGGCAATCGCGTCTATGGCGACGAGATGGACCTGTCGGACGATTTCGCCAACGGTTTCGTCAATGCGCTGCGCATCGAGACCACGGACCTTACCAAGCTGGCGGCAACCAGCGGCGAGCGCGTCAACGGCGAGGAGATGATCCTCAACCACGCCGTCTACACCGCCTGCACGCCCTGTGCCACCAACCCCACGCACCGCTCGCTCTGGCAGGTCAAGGCCGAGCGCGTCGTGCAGAACGGCCGCACCAAGACCATCCGCATGGAGCGCGCGCGCTTCGAGATGTTCGGCAAGCCGATCGCCTATATTCCCGTGCTGGAAGTGCCGGACCATACGGTCAAGCGGAAGAGCGGTTTCCTCTTCCCGCAATTCAGCTACGAGCAGAAGCTCGGCCTCGGCATCACGACGCCCTATTATTTCGCCATCGCGCCGGACATGGACGCGACCCTCTCGCCGACCGTCCTGACCCGTCAGGGCTTCCTCGTCGAGGGTGAATTCCGCAAGCGCTTCCACAACGGCCAGATCACGCTGCGTGCTGCCGGCATCGACCAGTGGAACCCCGGTGTGTTCACCGCCGGCACGAGTGACCGGCGCGACGACTTCCGCGGCATGGTTGCCTCCGAAGGCCGCTTCAAGATCAATCCCCGCTGGTCCTTCGGCTGGGATGTCATGGCGCAGACCGACAACAACTTCTCGCGCACCTACGATCTCGATGGCCTGGAAGACCGTATCCACGTCAACCAGATCTACCTGACCGGCCTTGGCGACCGGAACGTCTTCGACCTGCGCTCGTTCTATTTCGACGTGCAGGACGCCGATCCGCAGGACCGTCTGGAGCGCAAGCAGGCGATCGCCCAGACGCTCGACCACGAATATATCGTGCCGCAGCCGGTGCTTGGCGGCGAGCTGTCGATCACCACGAACATCACCAATGTCGAACGCGACCTGCGCGACGCCTACAGCGTGCGCGGCAACGACCGCTTCCGCGGCCTTGCCGGCGGCACGACGCGGCTGACCAGCGAGGTCGAATGGCGGCGCCAGTTCGTCGTGCCGGGCGGCCTTGTTCTGACCCCCCTGCTCGCGGCGCGCGGCGATATCCACCGCCTCGACATGACCGACCCGGGCCTCGGCTATGCCGGCAACTATGTCGACGACAACAGCACGACCCGCACGATGCTGACCGCCGGCCTCGAAGCCCGTTATCCGATCCTGGCGACGACCGACTACAGCACGCATCTCTTCGAGCCGATCGCACAGATCTACCTGCGTCCGGACGAAGACCATGCCGGCGGCCTGCCGAACGAGGACGCCCAGAGCTTCGTCTTCGACGCCACCAACCTCTTCGAGCGCGACAAGTTTTCCGGCTTCGACCGGATCGAGGGCGGTTCGCGCGCCAATCTGGGCCTGCGTTATACCGGCACCTTCGACAACGGCCTTCGCCTGCGCTCGATCATCGGCCAGTCTTTCCATCTAGGCGGCGTGAACTCCTTCGCAACGCCCGATCTCGTCAATGTCGGCGCCAATTCGGGCCTGGAGACGGATTCGTCCGACTATGTCGGCATGGCCGGCATCGATCTGCCGAACGGCCTGTCGATTGCCCACAGTGCGCGCCTCGACAAGGATGACTTCTCGATGCGTCGTGCCGACACCTCGGTGCGCTTCGACGGTGCCCGCTTCGAGACGGAAATCACCTATACGCGCATCGCCGCGCAACCGGCCTATGGTCTGGCGGACGATTC
The DNA here is from genome assembly GCF_029623935.1 of Shinella sp. 838. Classification (NCBI taxonomy): domain Bacteria; kingdom Pseudomonadati; phylum Pseudomonadota; class Alphaproteobacteria; order Hyphomicrobiales; family Rhizobiaceae; genus Shinella; species Shinella sp. 838. The sequence goes on along the minus strand of NZ_JARSBQ010000002.1, from coordinate 538,372 downwards.
CAGCGAAATCCAGAGCGCCGCGGCCTTCAAGTTCCAGGACTACTGGTCGGTGTTCGGGTCGCTGACCTACGACATCAAGCGCCAGAGCCTGTCGCGCAACGGCATCGGCTTCTCCTATGACGATCGCGACACCGTGTTCTCGATCGTCTACGAGCAGACGCGCGACAAATCCGGCACGACGGCGAACGACTGGTCGATCGGTGCGCGGCTGATGTTCCGCACGCTCGGCGACATCAATGTCGGCGACACGACGCTGACCGGCTTCGAGTAAGCGTCGCCGCGCTCTTGTCATCGTTTGGCCGCATGTATTATGCACATCCGGGAGAAACGCCCGCCGGTGAAGGCCTCCTGCGTGGACGGCATTCCCGCACGAACGACACCGGTGCGCGCGAAATGGGTTTGGGAAAGGGACTGGCATGACGGGCAGACACTCTCTGGTTCGCTCCATGATGATGGGCGTGGCACTTGCCGCTGCGGCGACGATCGCGGTTCCGGCCGGCACGGTCCAGGCCGCAAGCGGCATCGTGGCCGTCGTCAACAACACGCCGGTCACCTCGGGCGAGATCGAGCGCCGCGCCGCCTTCCTGCGCCTGCAGCGCGCCGGCGGGAACCTGCGCGCCAAGGCTCGCGAGCAGATGATCGACGAAGTGCTCAAGCGCACGGAGATCCTGCGTCTCAAGATGTCCGTCAGCAGTTCCGAGGTGGAGGCCGCCTATGCCCGCTTTGCCGCCTCCAACAAGATGTCGACACAGCAGCTCGGCGAGATCCTGAACCGCGCCGGCGTCGGTTCGGATCACTTCAAGCAGTATATCGCCATCCAGATGAGCTGGCCGCGCGTCGTCAATGCCCGCTATGGCGCCGCCAAGGACAGCAAGACCCTGGTCCAGCGCATGCAGGAGAACGGCGGCAAGAAGCCGGTCACCACCGAATATTTCCTCAAGCAGGTCATCTTCGTCGTGCCGGAAAAGCGCCGCAACGCCATTCTCGGCAAGCGCAAGCAGGAAGCCGAAGCCTCGCGTTCGAAATTCCCCGGCTGCGAACAGGCCAAGGTCTTCGCCGCAACCATGCGTGACGTCTCGATCCGCGATCTCGGCCGTGTCCTGGCGCCGGAGATGCCGGAAGACTGGAAGCCGTTCATCGAGAAGGCGAACGGCATGACGACGGGCACGCGCGTCACCGAGCGCGGCGTCGAATACCTCGCTATCTGCAAGAAGCGCGAGGTCAACGACGACGTGGCGGCCGAAATGGTCTTCCGCGCTGAGGACCTCAGCAAGGCCAAGAGCAACGAAGGCGACGAGAACAGCGAGAAGTACATCGCCGAACTGCGCAAGAAGGCGACGATCACCGAACGTTGATACCCGGAGCTCCGCCCGGCGCTTCCCATGAAGCGCTGCTGCAGAGGCGTTCCCCTTTCAACCCGCTGACCGGCAGGGTCCCCATGACGACGACAAGTTTTCCTCCGCTGGCGCTCACCATGGGCGATCCGGCGGGGATCGGGCCGGATATCACGCTCGCCTTGTGGTCGGCCCGCAGGGCGCTCTCCCTGCCGCCCTTCCTTTTCATCGGCGATGCCGCCGTGTTGCGCACACGCGCCGCAGCTCTCGGGATCGATGTCACCGTCGCGCTGGCGGAGCCGGAAACGGCAACCGCCCTCTTCCCGGACGCCCTGCCGGTGCTTGCCTGCGACTGCGCCGTGCCGGCTGTCGCCGGCTCGCCCGATTCCCGCAACGCCGCCGCCATCACCGGCGCGATCGAGACCGCGGTCACGCTGACATTCGCCGGCCGCACCGCCGCCGTGGTGACGAACCCGATCGCCAAGGCCGTGCTCTACGATGCCGGCTTCGGCTTTCCCGGCCATACGGAATTCCTCGCCGACCTCGCTGCGCGGAAAACGGGACGACAGGCCCTGCCCGTCATGCTGCTGGCCGGGCCGAAGCTGCGCAGCGTGCCCGTCACCATCCACATTCCCCTGAAGGATGTGCCGGACATGCTGACGGAAGAGTTGATCGTGGAGACGGCGACCATCACCGAGCGCGACCTGCGTCAGCGCTTCGGCATCGCGCGTCCGCGCCTAGCGCTTGCCGGGCTCAACCCGCATGCCGGCGAAGGCGGTGCGCTGGGCCTTGAAGACGATGCCATCGTGCGCCCGGCCGTGGAGCGGCTGCAGGCAGCCGGCATCGACGCGGTCGGCCCGCTGCCGGCCGACACGATGTTCCACGACGCCGCACGCGCCACCTATGACGTCGCGCTCTGCATGTATCACGACCAGGCGCTGATCCCTGCCAAGGCGCTCGGCTTCGACGATTCCGTCAATGCTACGCTTGGCCTGCCCTTCATCCGCACCTCGCCGGATCATGGAACGGCCTTTTCGCTGGCCGGCAAGGGCATCGCCAAGCCCGACAGCCTGCTCGCCGCCCTTCGCCTCGCCCACGACCTCGCCCTACATGAACGGGCCGCAAAGGAGACCGCCTGATGGCTGCACTCGACGGGCTGCCGCCGCTTCGCGACGTCATCCAGCGCCACGGGCTGGATGCGAAGAAGGCGCTTGGCCAGAACTTCCTGCTCGACCTCAACCTCACCCAGAAAATCGCCCGCACCGCCGGCCCGATCGAAAACCATACGGTGATCGAGGTCGGTCCCGGCCCGGGCGGCCTGACGCGCGCCATCCTGGCGCTCGGCGCAAAGCGCGTGATCGCCATCGAGCGCGACGCGCGCTGCCTGCCCGCGCTCGCTGAAATCTCGGAGCACTATCCGGGCCGTCTGACGGTCATCGAAGGGGACGCGCTGAAGACGGATTTCGAGGCGCTGGCGCCGGGCGAACCGGTGCGCATCATCGCGAACCTGCCCTACAATGTCGGCACGCAGCTCCTCGTCAACTGGCTGCTGCCGAAAGCCTGGCCGCCCTTCTGGGAATCGCTGACGCTGATGTTCCAGCGTGAGGTGGGCCTGCGCATCGTGGCGGAAGAGAACGACGACCACTACGGTCGGCTCGGCGTGCTCTCAGGCTGGCGCACCCATGCCCACATGGCCTTCGACGTTCCGCCCCAGGCTTTTACCCCGCCACCGAAGGTCACCTCGTCGGTCGTGCATCTGGAACCGGTGCCCAACCCCTTGCCCTGCGATGTGGCCGCGCTGGAGCGCACCACCCATGCCGCTTTCGGCCAGCGCCGCAAGATGCTGCGCCAGAGCGTCAAGTCGCTCGGCGGCGAGGCCCTCTTGGCGCGCGCGGAGATAGACCCGCAGCGACGGGCCGAGACGCTGAGCGTGGAAGAGTTCGTACGGCTGGCGAACGCGTTGTAGGCTTTAAACAGCCCCTCATCCGGCCTGCCGGCCACCTTCTCCCCGCAAGCGGGGCGAAGGGATAGGCCGATCCGTTTTCCTCAACCAAGGCCCGTTTGCAGGGCAGGTCCCCTCTCCTGGCTTGTGGGGAGAGAGTTAGGCTGAGGGGCAATCCCACGGAAAGAGGATGCGAACGAACGCCTACAAAGCCGGCTTTTCCGTCACCAGCTTCGTCACGAACTCGAACAGGCCATGCCGCCGGTCGCGGCGCAGGCGTTCGGCCTTGACGATGCTCTGCACGGCGTCGAAGGCGACGGAGAGGTCGTCGTTGAGGATGACGTAGTCGTATTCCCGCCAGTGCTCGATCTCGGCACGGGAATTGGCGAGACGGGTCTGGATGACCTCTTCCGTATCCTCGGCTCTCCGGTGCAGTCGCGATTGCAGCTCCGTCATCGAGGGCGGCAGGATGAAGATCGAGACCACGTCGGCCGGCATCTTCTCCTGCAGCTGCTGGGCGCCCTGCCAGTCGATGTCGAACAGCATGTCGCGGCCGGCGGACATCGCCTCCTCCACCGGCTCGCGCGGCGTGCCGTAGAAGTTGCCGTGCACCTCGGCCCATTCGAGCAGCGCATCGCTGTCGCGCAGCCGCTCGAACTCCTTGTGGTTGATGAAATGGTAGTGGCGCCCGGCGATCTCGCTGGCCCGGCGCTGGCGGGTCGTGACGCTGACCGACAGGCTGAGTCCGGGATCGGCCTCCAGGAGATTGCGGGCGATGGTCGACTTGCCGGCGCCCGACGGCGAGGAGATGACGAGCATGAGCCCGCGGCGTTCGATTTGGATATGCTTCGACGGCTCGGCCATGGCCTACTCCAGATTCTGGACCTGTTCCCTGAACTGATCGATGACGACCTTCAGTTCGATACCCGCAGCCGTTACAGCAGCGGCGTTCGACTTGGAACAGATCGTATTCGATTCCCGGTTAAATTCCTGTGCGAGAAAATCGAGCTTGCGGCCGATCGGCCCGCCTTCGGTGATCAGCTCCCGCGCCGCAGCGACGTGTCCCTTCAGCCGGTCGATCTCCTCGCGCAGGTCCGCCTTGGTGGCAAGCAGCGCCGCCTCCTGGTGCAAGCGGTCGCGGTCGAGCGCCGTCGTTCCCTGCAGGAGCACGGCGACCTGGGCCGAAAGCCGCTCGGCAATGGCCGAAACGCTGCGTGAGGGATCGGCCTCGACGGTCGCCGTCAACGTCTCGACGCGGGCGACCTGGCCGAGCAACACCCCGGCAAGCGCCACGCCCTCCTTGCAGCGCATCTCGGCAAGACAGCGGATCGCCTCCAGGAGCCCCGTGCGGATATCGGCATCGCGCGCCACGCGCTCGGCCTCGCTCTCGTCAGCCTCGCGGAAATCGACGACGCCGCGCATGGCGAGCAGCGTGTCGAGCTTGAGCGGCGCCGGATCGATCATGCCGGCCAGCTGCTCGCGCAGCGCCAGCACGGCCGCAAGCGCACCCTGGTTCACCACCGCCTCGACCTGGGCTTCGCTGACGCTGACGGAGAGGCCGATCTGGAGATTGCCGCGCGCGAGGGTCTCACCTGCAAGGCGCCGCACATCGCTCTCCAGCGCCTCGAAGCCGGGTGGCAGGCGCAGCCTGATGTCGAGACCCTTGCCGTTGACCGAGCGAAGCTCCCAGACCCAGCGCGTGCGCCCGCTGGTTCCCTCGACCCGCGCAAAGCCGGTCATCGATTGCAATGTCATGTCGTCCTCCTGTGGCGCCCGGCGACGGCAGGTCAAGCCGGAAGGCGGGGCAGCCGAAACGCGCGGCAGGCGCGAAAACCATCCCCCAAAGTGGAGCAGTTTCACGGGGTTGGAAACGGGGGAGCGCCGGGAACGATACGCGATCCACATCAAAGGTGGGGATGAACCGGAAAGCATGCCCCGGAATACGAAAAGGCCCCGGATTTGCCGGGGCCTTCAGCATGAAAAAAGGCGTTCTTACTGCGAGCCTGCCGCTTCCGCCTCTTTGGCGGCTTCGGCCGCCTTTTCCGCTTCCAGCTTGCGCCAGCGGCGGACATTCTGGTTGTGCTCGTCCAGCGTCTCGGCGAAGACGTGACCGCCCGTGCCGTCGGCGACGAAGTAGAGATCCGGCGTGCGCGACGGATTGGCGACCGCCTCGAGGGCGGCACGGCCCGGATTGGCGATCGGCGTCGGCGGCAGGCCCTTGATGATATAGGTGTTGAACGGCGTCTGCTTCTCAAGATCCGACTGGTAGATCGGGCGGTCAGCCGGCTTACCGTCGCCACCGAAGATGCCGTAGATGATCGTCGGATCGGACTGCAGGCGCATGCCCTTGTCCAGGCGGTTGAGGAAGACCGAGGCGACGCGCGGCCGCTCGTCGGCCCGGCCCGTCTCCTTCTCGACGATCGAGGCGAGCGTGACGAACTCCTCGCGCGTGGCGATCGGCAGGTTGTCGTCGCGGCGCTCCCAGATCTGGTCGATCAGCGCCTTCTGCGCATCCTGCATCTGGTGCAGGATGTCGCCACGCTTCGTACCGCGGGAGAACTTGTAGGTATCGGGCATCAGCGAGCCTTCGGCCGGTAGGTCGGCCGGCAGATCGCCTTCGAGTACCGGATCGTCGGACAGGCGCTTGAAGATCTGCTTGACCGTCAGCCCCTCCGGCACGGAGACGCTGTAGAGGATCGACTTGCCCGACTTCAGGAGTTCGACGATCTCGCGCATCGTCGCACCGGACTTGATCTCGTATTCGCCGGCCTTCAGCGTCTCGCCGTCGAGATAGATGCGCGAAAGCACACGGAAGACGCGGCTGTCCGTGATGATGTTGTTGCGCTCGAGATTGGCCGCGATCTCGTTCGTGCCGGCGCCGCCACGCACGATGAAGTTCGTGTTGGCCGTCAGCGGGCCCTGTTCCTCGTAGCTCTTCACGCCGTAATAGAAGATGCCGATGCCGATGATCGTGGCGAAGACAACCACGGTCATGACGAAATTCAGGAAGATGACGATCTGGCTGCGCGCCTTGCGCGAGCGGCGCTTGCTCGGCGGCTGCGGCACCTGTTCCGGCCGGAGGGCCTCATTGGCGGACTTGGGAATGATGCGCGACTGGCCGGAGGCCTTGCCGCGGCCAAACTGCGTCTCGCCGGGTTCGTTCGTGTCGCTCACGGACTGTCCTCATGTTCGGGCATTGCTCGACTGTCTTCCAGCAGAGCAATACGGCAAAAGCAGGATGGGCCTGCCCTGCGCATTCGGGTGTGTAGCGTGCCGGGGCAGAAGTCCCGGTTCAGGCGTAGCGCTTGAGAACCAGCGACGCATTCGTTCCGCCGAAGCCGAACGAATTGGACAGCGCCACGTTGATCTCGCGCTTGCGCGCCTTGTGCGGCACCAGGTCGATCGCCGTCTCGACGTCGGGATTGTCGAGGTTCAGCGTCGGCGGAGCGATATTGTCACGGATCGCCAGCGCCGTGAAGATCGCCTCGACGGCGCCGGCGGCGCCGAGCAGATGGCCGATCGCCGACTTGGTGGACGACATGGAGACGCGCGATGCGGCATCGCCGACCAGACGCTCCACCGCACCAAGCTCGATCGTGTCGGCCATGGTGGAGGTGCCGTGTGCGTTGATATAGTCGAGCTCGCTTGCCGGAATGCCAGCGCGCTTCAGCGCCATCTGCATGCAGCGATAGGCGCCATCGCCGTCTTCCGACGGCGCGGTGATGTGGTAGGCATCGCCCGAAAGACCGTAACCGACGACTTCGGCGTAGATCTTCGCGCCGCGCGCCTTCGCGTGCTCCAGCTCTTCCAAGATGACGACGCCGGCGCCCTCGCCCATGACGAAGCCGTCGCGGTCGCGGTCATAGGGCCGCGAGGCGGCGGTCGGGTCGTCGTTGCGGTCGGTGGAGAGCGCCTTGCAGGCGGCAAAGCCGGCGAGCGCGATGCGGCAGATCGGCGATTCGGCACCGCCCGCCACCATGACGTCAGCATCGCCCAGCGCGATCAGGCGGCTGGCATCGCCAATGGCGTGCGCGCCGGTCGAGCAGGCGGTGACGACGGAATGGTTCGGGCCGCGCAGCTTGTGCTTGATGGAGACCTGGCCGGAGGCGAGGTTGATCAGGCGGCCGGGAATGAAGAAGGGCGAGACGCGGCGCGGACCCTTGTCGCGCAGCGTGTAGCCGGCCTCGACGATGCCATCGAGGCCGCCGATACCCGAGCCGATGAGCACACCGGTCGCGATCTGGTCCTCGTCGGTCTTCGGATGCCAGCCGGCGTCTGCCAGCGCCATGTCGGCGGCAGCGACGGCGTAGACGATGAAAGGATCGACCTTGCGCTGCTCCTTCGGTTCCATCCACTGGTCGGCATTGTAGGTACCGCCGGTACCGTCGCCGAGGGGAATGGAGCAGGCTATCTTTGCAGGGAGGTCATCGACCTCGAAGGTGGTTACCCTGGCAGCGCCGCTGCGGCCTTCGAGAAGCCGGCTCCAGGTAACTTCGGTGCCACAGCCAAGCGGGGATACCATGCCGGTACCCGTGATAACGACACGCCTCATCGTCCGTGATCCACCCTTATGTATTCTATGTCTATTGCCCCAAGAGGAGGTGCGGCCCGGGAAGGCCGGGACGGGCCACCCGAAGGAGGCCCGCCGGAATGTTCGATCAGGCCTGGGCCTTCTCGATGAACTTGACGGCGTCGCCGACCGTCAGGATCGAGTCAGCCGCATCGTCCGGGATCTCGACGCCGAATTCTTCTTCGAACGCCATGACCAGTTCGACGGTGTCGAGCGAGTCCGCGCCAAGATCATCGATGAAGCTTGCGCCTTCGCTGACCTTTTCGGCGTCAACACCCAGATGATCAATGACAATTTTCTTTACGCGTTCTGCTACGTCGCTCATGTCGGATTCCTCGACCTTTGTTTTTGATCGGCGCCTGTCACGGCACCGGACACTCAACACGCCCGATGTGCCTCAAGAACACATCCGGCAATCCCTTCAACTGGCAATGCGGCATTGACGATACTGTTGCGTACCGCCTGAACGCGCGAGGCATTTGCCGATCGACTGCTGACAGTCATGGCCCGATTAACACGGTTTAAGTCTGCCGCAAAGTCCGAAAATGCCCGGCGCGCCAGCGGTCAACATGCTATTCGTGCTGCAACGCCGGGCACTTGGCCCTGTATCAGATCATCGCCATGCCGCCGTTCACATGCAGCGTCTGGCCTGTCATGTAGGACGCTTCCGACGAGGCGAGATAGGCGACGGCGGATGCAACTTCCGCGCCGGTGCCCATGCGCTTCATCGGAATGGCGCCCATGATGGCTTCCTTCTGCTTGTCGTTCAGCTTGCCGGTCATCGCGCTTTCGATGAAGCCGGGCGCGACGCAGTTGACCGTGACGTTGCGGGTGGCGATCTCCTGCGCGAGCGACTTGGTGAAGCCGATCATGCCGGCCTTGGAGGCGCAATAGTTCGCCTGGCCCGGATTGCCGGTGACGCCGACGACGGAGGTGATGTTGATGATGCGGCCGTAGCGGCGGCGCATCATCGGATGGGTGAGCTCGCGCGTCAGGCGGAACACGGCCGTGAGGTTGACTTCCAGAACCGCATCCCAGTCGTCGTCGCTCATGCGCACGAAGAGACCGTCCTTGGTGATGCCGGCATTGTTGACGAGGATGTCAACGCCGCCGAGATCGGCTTCCGCCTTCTCGCCCAGCGCCTTGACTTCGGCGCGGTCGGAGAGGTTTGCCGGGAAGATGTGGACGCGCTCGCCAAGCTCATTGGCAAGCGTTTCGAGCTTTTCGACGCGCGTGCCATGCAGGCCGACGATGGCGCCCTGGGCATGGAGGATGCGGGCGATCTCTTCGCCGATGCCACCGGAAGCGCCGGTAACGAGAGCCTTGCGGCCGGAAAGATCAAACATGGTTCCGTTCCTTTAAGATTAGATCAACCGATGAGGGCTGCGAGCGCGCTGTCGATATCGGCGGGCGTGTTGATGGCGATGCCGGTGACGGACTTGTCGATGCGGCGGGCAAGGCCCGTCAGCACCTTGCCGGAGCCGACCTCATAAAGCGTGGTGACATTGTTTGCCGCGAACCATTCGACCGTCTCGCGCCAGCGCACCTGGCCGGTGACCTGCTCGACGAGCAGGCGGGCGATCTCCTGCGGCTCACTGACCGGAGCCGCGCGTACATTGGCAATGACGGGCACGACCGGCGCCTTGACCGAAACGCCTGCCAGTGCCTCGCGCATGGCGTCGGCGGCCGGGCCCATCAGGGCGGAATGGAAAGGGGCGGAGACGGACAGCATCAGCGCACGCTTGGCACCCTTTTCCGTCGCAAGCCGGGCCGCGACCTCGACGGCCGGCTTGGAGCCGGAAATGACGAGCTGGCCACCGCCGTTGTCGTTGGCGATCTGGCAGCTGCCGCCGGTGGAGGCTTCCTTGCAGATGGCTTCGACATCCGCCTGTTCCAGGCCGATGATGGCAGCCATCGCGCCTTCGCCGACCGGGACCGCGGACTGCATGGCATTGCCTCGGATGCGCAGAAGGCGTGCCGTATCGGCCAGCGTGAAGGTTCCGGCGGCACAGAGCGCCGAATATTCGCCGAGCGAGTGTCCGGCGACATAGGAGACCTGATCCTTCAGCGACAGGCCGCGCGCCTCGAGCACGCGCATGACGGCGATCGACACCGCCATCAGCGCCGGCTGGGCGTTGGCCGTCAGCGTCAGCGTTTCTTCCGGTCCTTCGAACATGATGGCGGAAAGGTTCTGGCCGAGCGCCTCGTCGACTTCCGCGAAAACGGCGCGCGCCTCCGGGAAGGCTTCCGCGAGATCCTTGCCCATGCCGACGGCCTGGCTGCCCTGGCCGGGGAAGGTGAATGCTACGCTCATAGGGGTCTCTCCCGTCTCATGTTTTCTTTTCCATTCACATTCCGACCCGGCGAGTCAAGGCGTGCGGCAGGCTTCCGGCACCTCAAAGCCGGCATTTCCAAGGCCTTCACACAGGGAAAAGGCGCTTTCCGTCTTGCGATTCACGAGGAGCCGCCTACAGTCGCGCCGTTTCCACAACAGGATTTCTCCTCCCATGAAGTATAATCCGCTTGGCCGGACCGGCATCAGCGTGTCGGAAATCTGCCTTGGCACGATGACCTGGGGCTCGCAGAACAGCGAGAAGGACGCGCACGACCAGCTCGACTATGCGTTCGCCCACGGTGTGAACTTTATCGATACTGCCGAACTCTATCCGACGACACCGCTTTCCGCAGAAACCTACGGCGACACCGAACGGTTCATCGGCACGTGGATGCAGGCGCGCGGCAACCGCGAGAAGGTCATCCTCGCCACCAAGGTCGCCGGCCCCGGCCGCCCCTATATCCGCGGCGGCGCGCCGATGAACCGTGCCGGCATCCTTGACGCCATCGACGGCAGTCTCCAGCGCCTTAAGACCGACTATGTCGACCTCTACCAGCTGCACTGGCCGAACCGCGGGCACTATCACTTCCGCAACGCCTGGAGCTACGACCCGTCGAAGCAGGATCGCGAGGCGGTTGCCGCCGAGCTGGCGGAAGCCCTCGAAACCGTCGGGGAACTCGTCAAGGCCGGCAAGGTGCGGGCCCTCGGCCTTTCCAACGAGACGGCCTGGGGCACAATGCAGTTCCTGCGCCACGCCGAGGCCAGGGGCCTGCCGCGCGTCGCCTCGATCCAGAACGAATACAATCTGCTCTACCGGGCCTATGACCTCGATCTTGCCGAAGTCTCGCACCACGAGGATATCGGCCTGCTCGCCTATTCGCCGCTCGCTGCCGGGCTTCTGACGGGCAAGTATCTCGACGGCGCCCGCCCCGAGGGGTCGCGCCTGACGAAGAACGGCGACCTCGGCGGCCGCTACCAGCCGCTTCAGGAGCCGGCCGTGCGCGCCTATGTGGACCTTGCCAAGGAGCACGGGCTGGACGCCGGCCAGATGGCCCTCGCCTTCTGCCTGGCGCGGCCCTTCATGGCCTCCGTCATCATCGGCGCGACGTCGATGGAGCAGCTGAAGACGGATATCGGCGCCGTCGACGTAACTCTCTCGGCCGACGTGACGAATGGCATCCGCCGCATCCACCGGCTCTATCCCGCGCCGATCTGACAAGAAGCGGGCGGCCATTGGCCGCCCGTCTCTTATCTTCCGAAAGGGTTCGCGACTCAGCCGCGCCGGGCCGCCTCGATGGCGGCGACGTCGATCTTCTTCATCGTCATCATCACGTTGAAGGCGCGTTTCGCCTCGTCGCCACCGGCGGCAAGCGCATCCATGAGGACGCGCGGCGTGATCTGCCAAGAGATACCCCATTTGTCCTTGCACCAGCCGCACTCGCTTTCCTGCCCGCCATTGCCGACGATCGCATTCCAGTAACGGTCGGTCTCTTCCTGATCCTCCGTGGATATCTGGAAGGAGAAGGCTTCGTTGTGCTTGAAGGTCGGCCCGCCGTTCAGGCCGATGCACGGAATGCCGGCGACCGTGAAGCCGACGACCAGCACTTCTCCCTGCTTGCCATCGGGGTAATCGCCCGGCGCGCGGGTGACATCGCCCACGGCGCTGTCGGGAAACGTCGCGGCATAAAAGCGGGCGGCCGCTTCGGCATCCTTGTCAAACCACAGGCAGATCGTGTTCTTCGGCATTGGTGCATCCTCCATCCGGTTACGAGGCCATCGATCGCGGCCCATGCAGTGTAGACGTTCGGCGCGGCCGCGACCCGACACCGGGCTTCAAAAAAACCGCGACGACGAAAGAAACCCGCCGTTGCCGACGGGTTTCCTTTCGCCCTGCTCTTTGCGGGGTGACGTTACGGCGTGGTCGTGGTCGCGCCACCACCTTCGGCGGGCTGCTGGCCGCCGCTCGGCTGGCCTTCCAGCGGCTGCGTGCCGGTAGCACCGCCCGTCTGGCCATCCGTTGCCGTGCCGCCGGCCGGCGCCGTGTCCGTCGTGCCGATGGCCGAGGTGTTGGCGTTCGGGTCGACGCCGTCACCCGGCGTTCCGCTGCCGACGAAATAGAAGATGCCCACGGCAACGAGCACTGCGAGAATCACGGCCACTGCCCAGCCGCCCGTGCCACTCCCGCTGCTCTGGTTCACGACGGTCGGTCCGCGGTCATCCACCGGACGCGTCGTGCGATCTTCCGGGGGACGATTGACAAGGTTCGGGTCTTGCATGTCTGTCACTCCATCTGGTTGGATCGGAATGAACAACGCGGCGTCTTCCATTTGGTTCCCGCCCTGTTGCAAAACGGGTCAGCACGCTTCTGGAGTGCAAGACTTGCTTTCCGCCGGAAAATCCGTATAAGGCGCGCTGTTCAACACACCCGGTCAATCGGCTGGTGGCTGAACGGAGGGCCGGCGATCCCAAAAGACCGCCGTTGGAGCCAAGGGCTCCGGCCTCCCGTGTCTCCGCTCTCGACCGTCTGGATTAACGCTTTTCTTGCTTCGGGCTTTCCGCCCTTGAGAACTGTCGTTGAGGCTTGGCGCCGGTTTCGGGTGTAAACGCAAGAAAGGCAAAGCCACATGGCTCTTTACGAACATGTATTCCTGGCCCGCCAGGACGTGTCCGCCCAGCAGGTCGACGCTCTCGTCGAACAGTACAAGGGTGTGATCGAATCGCTCGGCGGCAAGGTCGGCCGGGTTGAGAACTGGGGCCTCAAGTCCCTCACCTACCGCATCAAGAAGAACCGAAAGGCGCATTACGCGCTGATGGACATCGACGCTCCGGCCGCCGCCATCCACGAGATGGAACGCCAGATGCGCATCAACGAAGACGTTCTTCGTTACATGACCATCGCCGTGGAAGCCCACGAAGAAGGCCCGTCGGCCATGATGCAGAAGCGTGACCGCGACGACCGTCCGCGCCGTGATGGCGACGATCGTGGCCCGCGCCGCGATTTCGGTGACCGTCCGCGCCGCGACTTCGGCGACCGCCCGCCGCGTGGCGACCGTCCGGCCCGTGAAGACCGCGCGTAATCGAAGCAGAAGGAGATTTTGACTATGGCTGATGTTTCTTCCGCTCCGGCACGCCGTCCGTTCCACCGCCGCCGCAAGACCTGCCCCTTCTCGGGCGCAAACGCACCGAAGATCGACTACAAGGACGTCCGTCTCCTGTCGCGCTACATTTCCGAGCGTGGCAAGATCGTTCCGTCCCGCATCACGGCCGTTTCCCAGAAGAAGCAGCGCGAACTCGCCAAGGCGATCAAGCGCGCCCGCTTCCTCGGCCTGCTGCCCTACGTCGTAGCGTAAGCATACTGACTCTGCGGCCTGACTCGACGTCGGGCCGGGATGCATGACTCCGGGGAAGACGGTTCTGCCGCCTTCCCCCTTTCCCTTCCGCGTTGGGCGCGGATCGGAGCCGCCGGCTTTCAGAGAAATTCCAGCAAAAGTGTGAAACGGTTTTGCGTCCGGGATTGCGAAAAATCTGAAGCCTAATCCCATGTTGGGGAAACAGTCCTGAACAAGTTTGTCAGGAAGCTCCTCTAACTGTCTGATGAGACAGGACAGCGAACCTTTGAAGACCTTGACGCCGACCTCGATTGCGACCGGCCTGATTGCCGGTGTGACCGCCGCTCTGCTTTCGCTGAGCGCGAACGCGCAGTCGACTCTCGCGATCGTGCTTTACGCCGCGTCCGCTCTTCCGATTCTGATTGCCGGCCTCGGCTGGGGCAATGCCAGCGCGCTGATCGCCGTCGTCGCCGGCGGCGCGACCGCCTCCATGCTGGTCTCCTCGCATTTCGCGCTGCTGATCGTCATCATCACGCTGATCCCGGCCGGCTGGCTCTCCAATCTCGCGAATCTTGCCCGCCCCGCCTCCGAACTCGGCGGCCCGGACAATGCACTCGCCTGGTATCCGCTGTCCAACATCCTCGCACATCTCGCCGTCATGGTGACGCTCGGCATGGTCGCCGTCGGCGCGATCGTCGGCTACGACAGCGCCATGGCGAGCCAGCTCGTCGATATCGTCATCGCGACGCTGAAAGCGCAGGAACCGCTCTACAATCCCGATGCGACCGCCGTCGCGCAGCTCAAGGCCGTTTTCGCGCTGGCGCTGCCGCTGGTGCAGGGCGCTCTCTGGGTGTTCCTGCTGTTCGCCGCATACTACGTTGCGACCTTCATCGTGCGCCTGTCCGGCCGCGGCCTTCGCCCGCGCGAGGATATGCCCTCGACGCTGCGCATGCACCGCAACGCGATCTTCTTCTTCCTCGCCGGTCTCGTTCTCGCCTTCATGGGCGGCGTGCCGGCGATCATCGGCGCGCTCGTCTGCGGCACCTTCGGGGCCGGTTTCGTGCTTGCCGGCTTTGCGAGCCTGCATTTCAGGACGCGCGGCAAGCCGTGGCGGCTGTTCGCCCTGTGGTTCGCCTATATCTCGGTACTGCTCTTCACCATACCGATCTTCGCCATCCTCATTCTGGGCCTGATGGACACGCGGCGCACCATCGCGCTGACGCCAGCCGGCCCGGCAGAGAAGAAAAACCAGAACACCTGACATTCAGAAAGGAACTCTAAAATGGACGTCATTCTCCTCGAACGCATCGCCAAGCTCGGCCAGATGGGCGAAACCGTAAAGGTTCGCGACGGCTTTGCCCGTAACTACCTGCTGCCGCTCGGCAAGGCGCTGCGCGCCAACGAAGCCAACAAGAAGCGCTTCGAATCCGAGCGTGCGACGCTCGAAGCCCGCAACCTCGAGCGCAAGTCGGAAGCCCAGGCCGTCGCCGAGAAGCTCGACGGCAAGTCCTTCATCATCGTCCGCTCCGCCGGCGAAACCGGCCAGCTCTACGGCTCGGTCGCTGCCCGCGACGTCATCGAGGCGCTGGCTGCCGAAGGCTTCAACATCGGCCGCAACCAGGTCGAGCTCAACACCCCGATCAAGGCGATCGGCCTGCACAAGGTCGTCCTGCACCTGCACGCCGAAGTCGAGATCTCGGTCGAAGTCAACGTTGCCCGCTCCGTCGAAGAAGCCGAACGTCAGTCGAAGGGCGAAAGCCTGACCTCTGCCGACGCCATCTACGGCGTTGACGAAGACGCCCTGACGGCAGCCGACTTCTTCGATCCGGAAGCCGACGGCGTAGACGAAGACGAAGCCTGAGAACAACAGTGAGCCGGCTTTGCCGGCTCATCTGCTTTTTGGGGCCGGCTTTGCCGGCCCTTTGCTTTTGCGGCAGCCGAAAGGCACGGCTTGAAATCCGGATTTTCGCATCAATATTTATATGTCGTTAGACTGGATTGGCGGTCGGGCCGCTTTTTTTAGGCCGGTTTGCGACCAGACCCGTTCCGCCAGATTTTTTAAGCGCGACGGAGTTTAGCGAATGAAATTCATTGTACAGGCTCTCGTTTCCCGCCTCGTCGAGACCGGAAATCTGACGATCACCTACCCGGACGGCACCCGCCAGAGCTTCGGCGACGGCACCGGAAATCCCGTCCACATGCGTCTCAACACGAAGAAAGCGGTCTGGGGCCTCGCCCTCGACCCTGCCTACTATCTCGGGCATCACTATGGCACGGGGGATATCGAGATCGTGGAGGGCGATATCTACGACCTCCTGACGACCATCTTTACCGGCAATCCCGATTTCAAATATTACGACAGTCGCTGGAACCACCTGCTCGAACGGGCGCGCTACCTCTTCCGCTGGATACGGGAGAAGAACAGCATCGTACGCTCGCGCAAGAACGTGCAGCACCACTATGACCTGACGGGTGCGCTCTACGATCTCTTCCTCGACCAGGACCGGCAATATTCCTGCGCCTATTTCGAACGGCCGGACCAGACGCTCGACGACGCGCAGCTTGCCAAGAAGCGCCACATCGCGGCAAAGCTCAACATCATCCGGCCAGGTCAGAGCGTGCTCGACATCGGCAGCGGCTGGGGCGGCATGGCGCTCTACCTCGCCCGGCAGCTCGGCGCCAAGGTCACGGGCGTGACGCTCTCCGACGAGCAGCACGCCCTTTCCGTGACGCGGGCGAGCGAAGCCGGACTCTCGGAAGAGGTCAGGTTCCTGCTGCAGGACTATCGCAACACGGACGGCCCGTTCGACCGCATCGTCTCGGTCGGCATGTTCGAACATGTCGGCCGCCCGAACTACCTGACCTTCTTCCGCAAGAGCGCGTCGCTCCTGAAGCAGGACGGGGTGATGCTGCTGCACACGATCGGCCGCACGGACCGTCCCTCCGCCAACAACCCGTTCATCGAGAAGTACATCTTCCCGGGCGGCTATATCCCTGCCCTTTCGGAGGTCATGCAGGCGGTGGAGAAGAGCGGGCTTGCCGTGACGGATGTGGAAATCCTGCGCCTGCACTATGCCGAAACGTTGCGCCACTGGCGGGAACGCTTCATGGCCCGGCGCGACGAGGCCAAGGCGCTCTACGACGAGAAATTCTGCCGGATCTGGGAGTTCTACCTCGCGGCCTCCGAGAGTGCCTTTCGCTGGCAGAACCTCGTCGTCTTCCAGCTTCAGCTGGCGCATGACCAGAAGGCCGCGCCGCTGACGCGCGAATATATCGGCCGGGGCGAGGATTGTCTCAAGGCGCACGAGGGCAATCCCAAGGGCGAACGCCGCGGTGCGCGGCAGTTTCCGCAGGAAGCCTCGCTCTGAGATTCGAAAGCGGTGTCAACCGAAAGCCAGCAGGCCCGGCGCAATCCGGGCTTGCTGTGTCCCGCACGCCTGTGGAAAAGTCTAACAACGGGCTTAATGGTCGGGCCGAGTCGGAAGCGCTTGACCCCCGACAGCAAAGAAACCAAACCAGCGGCCTTCGCAAAAAGGGATGGGGAGATTCGGGACGATGAACGACGCCGTGCGCAAACTCAGCCAGGCGGGCCGCGACAATGCGGAGCTGCATCATCGCGAGGCACCGAACAACGTCGAGGCCGAACAGGCGCTGCTCGGCGCGATCCTGGTCAACAACGATGCCTATTACCGCGTCTCGGATTTCCTGAAGCCCATGCACTTCAACGAGCCGCTGCACCGCAAGATCTACGAGCTTGCCGGCGACACGATTCGCATGGGCAAGATCGCGACGACGATCACGCTGAAGACCCACCTGCCCGCCGACGGCAAGGTCGGCGACCTGACGATCCCGCAGTACCTCGCGCGCCTTGCCGCCGAAGCCGTGACGATCATCAACGCGGAGGATTACGGCCGCGCCATCTATGACCTGGCGCTGCGCCGCTCGCTGATCACCATCGGCGAGGACATGGTCAACATCGCCTATGACGCGCCGCTCGATATGCCGCCGCAGAACCAGATCGAGGATGCCGAACGGCGCCTGTTCGAACTGGCCGAAACCGGCCGCTACGATGGCGGCTTCCAGTCGTTCAACGATGCCGTTGCGCTGGCGATTGACATGGCCGGCGCCGCCTTCGAGCGCGACGGCTCGCTATCGGGCATTTCCACCGGCATCCACTCGCTCGATGGCCGCATGGGCGGCCTGCAGCGCTCGGACTTGATCGTGCTCGCCGGGCGCCCCGGCATGGGCAAGACCTCGCTTGCCACCAACATCGCCTACAACATCGCCGCCTCCTACGAGCCGGAAGTGCAGGCGGACGGTTCCTTCAAGGCGAAGAACGGCGGCGTCGTCGGCTTCTATTCGCTCGAAATGTCGTCCGAACAGCTCGCAACGCGTATCATTTCCGAGCAGACGGAAGTTTCCTCGTCAAAAATCCGTCGTGGTGACATTTCCGAGGCCGATTTCGAAAAGCTGGTCGCCTGCAGCCAGATGATGCAGAAGGTGCCGCTCTATATCGACCAGACCGGTGGTATCTCGATCGCCCAGCTTTCCGCCCGCGCCCGCCGCCTCAAGCGCCAGCGCGGCCTCGATTGCCTCGTGGTGGACTATATCCAGCTGATGACCGGCTCGGGAAAATCCAGCGACAACCGCGTGCAGGAAATCACCCAGATCACCACCGGCCTCAAGGCGCTCGGCAAGGAGCTGAACGTGCCGATCATCGCGCTCTCCCAGCTCTCCCGTCAGGTGGAAAGCCGCGAGGACAAGCGCCCGCAGCTTTCCGACCTTCGCGAATCGGGCTCGATCGAACAGGACGCCGACGTGGTGCTCTTCGTGTTCCGCGAGGAATACTACGTGAAGAACCTCGAGCCGCGCGACGAGTTCGACCCGAAATACGAAGAGTGGAAGATGAAGTTCGAGGCCGTGAAGGGCACGGCGGACGTCATCATCGCCAAGCAGCGCCACGGACCGACCGGCACGGTGAAACTGGCCTTCCAGTCGGAATACACCCGCTTCACCGACCTCGCCGATCCGTCGTTCACCCAGTACGAGCATTGACGGGAGCCGGGATTCGCCCCTCACCCTCTCTCCGCAAGCGAGGAGAGGGAACTTGCGTCACGAACCATCATTGGTTGGGGAAGCCGGTGCCGCACATCCCCTTCGCCCCGCTTGCGGGGAGAAGGTGGCCGGCAGGCCAGATGAGGGGCAATCCTCCTCTTGCACGCTCACCGCTTCCCGAAAGCCGGGGCCTTGCAGAAATCGCCCACGATGGCAAGCGCCCGCCGGCCGCGCGCCTTTTGCTCCTCGTCCATCATCGACAGGTCCAGCCTGTCGGAGCAGGTGCCGTCAGAGGCCCCACTCTCCCCTGAAAGCGCCATGCGGCTCGAACAATAGAGCCCCTCGCCCGTCAGAACGATCTGCTCCACGTCGGGAGAGGCGAGCGGAATGGGTTTTGCCTCCGCGATCATGTCATCGGCAGAGGCATAGGCCGTGACCGCCGTCACGCGGCTGAGATCGACCAGGCCGAGCGTCAGCGTCGCCCACTTTTCCGGGAACTGCAGGGCTGCGGTCGTGCGGGCACGGCAGGGCGCTCCGGAGACTTCCAGCCGGGTCACCAGCCGGGGCGCCTCGGGATTGTCGACGATGGAATAGTAGATGTCCGCGCCCGCCTCGCGCACCGGCACCGCACCGTCCTGGGCAAGGCCGAGCAGCACCGCATGCGCCTCGCGCATCGCGGCATCCGTCGGCACGCTCTCCGCAACCGCCGCCTCGCCCGAAAGGGCGAGGGCCATCGCCCCAACGGCCGTTCTCATTCCTGCCCGCATCGTCTCTCCCTTTCGGCGCGGCACCATAGAGGCCGCGTTTCGTACCGGCAATGCAGCCGGCGGCCGTATTGCCGCCATGGTCCACAGGCTGTATCTCACTGAAATGAGCACGCACCACACGCCCACCCGCTCCACCCTGCCCGTCGCCGGCGAGGACCATGCTCGTCTGACGATCGATCTTTCTGCGCTTGCCGACAACTGGCGCGCCATGGCGCGGCGCTCCGGCGCGGCGCGCACCGCCGCGGTGCTGAAGGCCGACGCCTACGGCATCGGCCTCGAACCGGCGGCAAGGACCTTTCATCTGGCAGGTGCGCGCGATTTCTTCGTCGCCACCCCGGCGGAAGGCGCTGCGTTGCGCGCGACGCTGCCGGATGCCCGCATCTACGTTCTGTCCGGCATGTGGGCCGGCTCCGAGCGGCTGTTCTTCGAGTTCGACCTCGTGCCGGTCATTGCCTCGGAGGAACAGCTCGCCGTCTTCATGGCCGCGGTCTCCGACGGAAGCGACCACCCCTGCGTGCTGCATGTCGACACGGGTATGAGCCGGCTCGGCCTGCGCGTCGAAGATGCCCTGGCGCTTGCCGGCGACGTGGCGCGGCCGGCGAGCTTCTCGCCGATCATGCTGCTCAGCCATCTCGCCTGCGCGGATGATCCGAACCACCCGCTCAACCGCCAGCAGCTCCAGCGGTTCCGCACCGCCGTCGATGCCTTCGACGGCATCGATGCGACGCTGGCCAATTCGGCCGGCATCTTCCTCGGCGAAGAGTATCACTTCACCCTCACCCGCCCGGGCATCTCGCTCTATGGCGGCGCGGCCGTCAACGACGCGCCGAACCCGATGAAGCCGGTCGTCACCGCCGAAGCCCGTATCCTCCAGGTGCGCGAGGCGAAAGCCGGCGAAAGCGTCAGCTACGGCGCCACCACCGTCTTCACCCGCGACACGCGCATCGCCGTCGCCGCGGTCG
This sequence comes from Shinella sp. 838, assembly GCF_029623935.1. Lineage (NCBI taxonomy): Bacteria > Pseudomonadati > Pseudomonadota > Alphaproteobacteria > Hyphomicrobiales > Rhizobiaceae > Shinella > Shinella sp. 838. The sequence goes on along the minus strand of NZ_JARSBQ010000002.1, from coordinate 518,078 downwards.
GCTATGCGGATGGCTACATGCGCGCCCTTTCTGGCTCAGGCGTGCCGCTGCGCAAGACGAACGTCCCGGGTGCCAGCGGCGTGCTGCACGGCCGCGCGGTACCGCTGATCGGCCGCGTCACCATGGATCTCACCCATTTCGACGTGACGGACCTGCCGGAGGGAAGCGTCCGGCCCGGCGACTTCATCGAGCTCTTCGGCCGTAATATGCCCATCGAGGATGTGGCCCGCGCCGGCGGCACGATCGACTACGAGCTCCTGACCAGCCTCGGAAGGCGTTACGAACGACGCTACGAAGCGGCGAAAAAATAGGACACGTTCCCCTTTTGTGCTAGGGACTTCCGGAACGATTCCGGAAAGCGAGATTTTATGGCGAAAGCCCGCACCCAATTCGTCTGCCAGAACTGCGGCACCGCCCATTCCCGCTGGGTCGGGAAATGCGAGGGCTGCGGCGAGTGGAACACCGTCGTCGAGGAAGATCCGATGGGCGGCATCGGCTCCGGCCCCGGCAAGGTACCGAAGAAGGGCCGCCCCGTTGCGCTGACCGCTCTCTCCGGCGAGATCGAGGAAGCCCCGCGCATCCACACCGGCATCGGCGAGCTCGACCGTGCCACAGGTGGCGGCTTCGTGCGGGGCTCGGCCGTGCTGATCGGCGGCGATCCCGGCATCGGCAAATCCACCCTTCTTATGCAGGCCGCCGCCGCCCTCTCCCGCCGCGGCCACCGCATCATCTATGTCTCGGGCGAAGAGGCCGTGGCGCAGGTGCGCCTGCGCGCCCAGCGCCTGCAGGCCGCCGAGACCGACGTGCTGCTCGCCGCCGAGACCAATGTCGAGGACATCCTCGCCACCGTCGGCGAAGGCAAGCGGCCCGATCTCGTGATCATCGATTCGATCCAGACCCTGTGGAGCGACACCGCCGAGGCCGCGCCCGGGACGGTGACGCAGGTGCGCACCGGCGTGCAGGCGATGATCCGCTTCGCCAAGCAGACGGGCGCCGCCATGGTGCTCGTCGGCCATGTCACCAAGGAAGGCCAGATCGCCGGCCCGCGTGTCGTCGAGCACATGGTCGATGCCGTGCTCTATTTCGAAGGCGACCGCGGCCACCACTACCGCATCCTGCGCACCGTCAAGAACCGTTTCGGCCCGACGGACGAGATCGGTGTCTTCGAGATGTCCGACAAGGGCCTTCGCGAAGTCTCAAACCCGTCCGAACTCTTCCTCGGCGAGCGCAATGCGAAATCGCCGGGCGCGGCGGTCTTTGCCGGCATGGAGGGCACGCGGCCAGTGCTGGTCGAGGTGCAGGCCCTCGTCGCCCCCACCTCGCTCGGCACGCCGCGCCGTGCGGTCGTCGGCTGGGATTCGGCGCGGCTTTCGATGATCCTCGCCGTGCTGGAGGCCCATTGCGGCGTGCGCCTCGGTCAACACGACGTCTACCTCAATGTGGCGGGCGGCTACCGTATCTCGGAACCGGCTGCAGACCTTGCGGTCGCCTCGGCGCTCGTTTCGTCGCTTGCCGGTCTTGCCCTTCCTGCCGATTGCGTCTATTTCGGCGAAGTCAGCCTGTCGGGCGCAATCCGCCCGGTGGCGCACACCGCCCAGCGCCTCAAGGAGGCGGAAAAGCTGGGTTTTTCGCAGGCCGTCCTGCCCGCCGGTTCCGCCGATCTGCCCAAGGGCAATGGCGGCCGCTGGAGCGAGATCGACAGCCTGCCGGATCTGGTGGCGCGCATTGCCGGTTCGAAGAGCGCCCTGAAGCGGGAAGACGAGGACGTTTGACGCCCTCCGGCAAACGGCAATGGCCTGTGGGAAACATCGGTCGCCGGCGTGCCGAACTGAGACGGCGAAGACGCCTTCCGCTAAGGTGCCCCCGCTTGAACGAGGCGGGGCCCGGCGACATTTCGGGTTTGGAGTAGGACGAACATGCCCATCACAATTCTCGACGGTATCGTCATCGGCGTCGCGCTGTTCTCCGCCGTACTGGCGATGGTGCGCGGTTTTTCGCGTGAGGTGCTCTCCGTCGCCAGCTGGGTGGGTGCCGCGGCAGCCGCCTACTTCCTCTATCCGGTCCTCGTGCCCTATGCGAAGGACTATACGACGAGCGATACGGTCGCCATGGTCGGCTCGGCTGCTGCCGTCTTCCTCGTCGCGCTCATCGTGATCTCCTTCATCACCATGCGCATGGCCGATTTCATCATCGACAGCCGCATCGGCGCGCTGGACCGTACGCTTGGCTTCCTGTTCGGTGCAGCGCGCGGCATCCTGCTCGTCGTCGTCGCCATGCTGTTCTTCAACTGGCTGGTCGCGCCGCAGCAGCAGCCGTCCTGGGTCACCACGGCAAAATCCAAGCCGCTGCTCGACAATCTCGGCTCGCGCCTCGTGGCGCTCCTGCCGGAAGATGCCGACGCGACGATCCTCGACCGCCTGCGCGGCAAATCCGCCGAAGGCGCGCCCACCGAAGGCGGCACGGAGGATCCGGATGGCGCCTCCGGCGGCACGAACCAGGCGCCCGCCGAAGAGACGCCCGCCACAAACGGATAAATCGATCAGGGGAGCTGATACTCGCGAGAAATGGCGAAGGCAGGCTCCCCGATTTTTTGGTAGGATAGACCATCAGCCACTGACGCTTCCGGGCCTCGGTGGCAAATGCTTTAGGCAATACCCATATGGGCCTTGCCGAATGACCCAGAACCCCGTGCAACCTCTTACGGTCCCGAGCAAAGGCTTGCAGCAATGAGCGACTTCCAGTTCCCCGGCCGCCACGACGACGATCTCGATGGCGACACGCTTCACGAAGAGTGCGGCGTCTTCGGCATTCTCGGTCATCCGGAAGCCGCAACGCTGACGGCGCTCGGCCTGCACGCGCTCCAGCACCGCGGCCAGGAAGCCGCCGGTATCGTCTCCTTCGACGGCAAGCAGTTCCATACGGAAAAGCATATGGGCCTCGTCGGCGACCACTATACGAACCCGGTGACGCTCGCCAAGCTGCCCGGCAACATGGCGATCGGACACACGCGCTACTCCACGACGGGAGAAGTGGCGCTGCGCAATGTACAGCCGCTCTTTGCGGAACTGGAAGTCGGCGGCATCGCCGTCGCCCATAACGGCAACTTCACCAACGGCCTGACGCTGCGCCGGCAGATCATCGCGGGCGGCGCCATCTGTCAGTCGACATCGGACACGGAAGTGGTGCTCCACCTCATCGCCCGCTCGCGCTACACCTCCACGACCGACCGCTTCATCGATGCGATCCGCCAGATGGAAGGCGGCTACTCGATGCTCGGCATCACCCGCACCAAGCTGATCGCCGCGCGCGACCCCACGGGCATCCGTCCGCTCGTCATGGGCGAGCTCGACGGCAAGCCGATCTTCTGCTCGGAAACCTGCGCGCTCGACATCATCGGCGCGAAGTACATCCGCGACGTCGAGAACGGCGAGATCATCGTTTGCGAAATCCAGCCGGACGGCTCGATCACCATCGAGGCGAAGAAATCGGGCAATCCGCAGCCGGAACGCCTCTGCCTCTTTGAATACGTCTATTTCGCCCGCCCCGATTCCGTTGTCGGTGGCCGTTCGGTCTATGTCGCACGCAAGAACATGGGCATGAACCTTGCCAAGGAACACCCGGTCGAGGGCGACGTCGTCGTTCCCGTCCCGGATGGCGGCACGCCCGCGGCACTCGGCTACGCGCAGGAAAGCGGCATCCCGTTCGAATACGGCATCATCCGCAACCACTATGTCGGCCGCACCTTCATCGAGCCGACACAGCAGATCCGTGCCTTCGGCGTGAAGCTGAAGCATTCCGCCAACCGCGCGATGATCGCCGGCAAGCGCGTCATCCTCGTCGACGATTCGATCGTGCGCGGCACGACGTCGCTGAAGATCGTGCAGATGATCCGCGATGCAGGCGCCAAGGAAGTGCATATCCGCGTCGCCAGCCCGATGATCTTCTACCCCGACTTCTACGGCATCGACACGCCCGACCGGGACAAGCTGCTCGCCAACCAGTACAACGACGTCAAGGCGATGGCGAAGTATATCGGGGCGGATTCGCTGGAGTTCCTCTCCATCGACGGGCTCTACCGCGCCGTCGGCGGCGAGGGCCGCAACCCGGCCCGCCCGCAGTTCACCGACCATTACTTCACCGGCGACTATCCGACGCGCCTCCTTGACAAGGAAGGCGAGACGATGGGACGGAAGGTCTCGGTAATGGCAAGCAACGGATAATCGAAGATAGTATGAGCATCGACCTGAAAGGCCGCCTCGCGCTGGTCACCGGCGCGTCGCGCGGTATCGGCTATTTCACCGCCCTCGAACTCGCAAAGGCCGGCGCGCATGTCATCGCCTGCGCCCGCACGATCGGTGGCCTCGAAGAACTGGACGATGCCATCAAGGCCGCCGGCGGCGCGGCAACGCTGGTGCCCTTCGACCTCGCCGACATGCCGGCGATCGACAAGCTCGGCGGCTCGATCTTCGAGCGCTGGGGCAAGCTGGACATTCTCGTCGCGAACGCCGGCGTGCTCGGCACGATCTCGCCGATCGGCCATATCGAAGCGAAGGTGTTCGACAAGGTGATGGCGATCAACGTCACCGCCACCTGGCGGCTGATCCGCTCGCTTGAGCCGCTGCTCCTGAAATCGGATGCCGGCCGCGCCGTCATCCTCTCGTCCAGCGCCGCACACAAATGCAAGCCCTTCTGGGGCCCCTACTCGGCCTCCAAGGCCGCTGTGGAGGCGCTGGCGCGCACCTGGGCCGGCGAGACGCAGCGCACCGCCCTGCGCATCACCTCGCTCGACCCCGGCGCCACCCGCACCGCCATGCGCGCACAGGCCATCCCCGGCGAGGACCCTTCGACCCTGCAGCATCCCTCGGAGGTCGCCAAGGTCATCCTGTCGCTCGTCGCACCCGACTATGCCGAAACGGGCAAGCTCTTCGACATGCGCCAGGGGCGTTTGCTGGACTATCGCCTGCCGGAGTGATCCGGTTCGGGCTGAACACCCCCTCTGCCCGGCAGGGCAGAGGGGGTGTTCAGCCCGCCAAGCCCATCCCTACTCCCCCACCACCGTCTTCACCACCACCGAAAGCCCCGGTGCGAGGCGCTTCGCCATGTCCTGCCCCTGGTCGATGCTGATGCGCACGGGCACGCGTTGGGCGATCTTTGTAAAATTGCCGGTGGCGTTGTCGGGCTTGATCACGCTGAACTCCGAGCCGGCGGCAGGCGAGAAGCGCTCGACATGGCCGGTCAGCGTCGCGTGCTTCAGCGCATCGACGCTGACCTCGACCTTCTGGCCGGGCTGGATATAGGCGAGCTGGGTTTCCTTGAAGTTGGCGATGACCCAGGTGTCATGCGGCACGACGGCCATCAGCTGTGTGCCGGCGGCGACATACTGGCCGAGCTTGACGCCCACCTCGCCCACGGCACCGTCACGCGGGGCGGTGATGACCGTGTTGGAAAGATCGATCCTGGCGAGCTCCACCGAGGCCTCCGCACCCGCCACCGCGGCGCGCAGGGAATCACGGCCGACGATGATCGTCTGCAGGTCCTGCCGGGAGACTTCAAGATTCGCCTGCGCCTGCGCAATGGACGCTTCCGCCTGGTCAAGCGTGGTGCGGCTCTGCTCGCGATCGCTCTGGGTGGCGATGCCCTTGTTCGACAGCTCCTCGATGCGGTTCCAGTTCTCCTCCGCCCGGCGCTTGGCGTAGGTCGCGCTGTCGAGCGCCGCCTCGCTGGCGCCGATGCGCGCCTTGGCGGCGTTCTCCTGCTGCTCGGAATTGGCGAGCGCCGCCTTCTGGCTGGCGAGCGTGGCATTGGCCTGCTCGACCTTCTGGCGGAAGATGCGGTCGTCGAGCCGGGCGAGCACCGCGCCGACCTTGACCGTCTCGTAGTCCTTCACGGACACCTCGGTGACGTAGCCGGCGAGCTGCGGGCTGATCAGCGTCACGTAGCCGCGCACATAGGCATTGTCCGTCGTCTGGACGTCGCTGGCAAAGGGCGGCAGCTGCCAGGCGTAGAGCACTGCGCCGATGCCGGTCACGCCGAGGACGAGGGCGAGCGCCGTGGCGGTATTGCGGATGTAAGTCTTCATTTCGGTCAACCTTCAACGGCCGCCGGCTCGCCATTGCGAGCGCTGGCCTCTCTGATGCGGATGTAGAGCATGTGGATGGCGAGCGCCGCGGCGGCGCCGACGGCAAGCAGCGCGATGACGAGGAAGGCATCGTTGTGGGCGAGCACATTGGCCTCCCGCGTCACCTGTTGGCCGAGCAGCGCGACGCCCTCCGCCTTCAGCACGGCCGGATCGATGATCGTGCGGCCATAGGCGGCGGAAAGCTGCGCCACACGGCCGGCAACGAGCGGATCGGCAAGCGTCATCGCCTCGGCGAGGATGTTCGAGTGGAACTTCTCGCGCAGCGTGATGAAGGAGCCGAACAGCGCCGAGCCGGCAAGGCCGCCGAGGCTCTGCGTGACCAGGAAGACGACGATGAAGCTAAGGATGTATTGCGGCCCCTTGCGCAGCGCCAGCGTGAAACCGGAAGCAATGGCCGGCGGCAGGAACAGGCTGCCGCCGGCGGCGATCATCGCCTGGCTGACATACATCTGCTCCGGCCGCGTCAGGTTCGTCGCCCGGCTGTCGAGAAAGGCGCCGGCGCCGATCAAAAGCAGCGCCACCATATGGATACCCGGCTCCCGGCCGGGCTTCAGGATGGCCGCACAGAGAAGGCCGCCCGCGGCGGTGGCGAGCGCCACCATGCCGTAGAGCCCGGCCAGCTGATCGTTCTGCAGACCGGTGATCTGGAAGAAATTGCCGGCGACGGCGGTCTGTTCGGCCAGCATCAGCCGGAACAGCACCAGCACGGCGGCAAAGTGCAGCATCTCGCGGCTGAACAGCCAGCGCAGGTCGATCAACGGCCTTTCACGGTTAAGCTCGATGACGGCGGCGATGGTGAGCGCGCCGACCATGACAACGAGCAGGGTGCCGATCCAGGGGGCCTCCAGCCACCAATATTGCCGGCCGAGCACCAGCACGACGGCACCCGAGCCGAAACCGACGGCGATGAACAAGTAGCTGACGATATCGAGCTTCTCGATGACCTTTGCCCGCGGTGGCGGCGCCAGCGGCAGGAGATAGATCGCTGCGAAGGAGAGCATGGCAAGCGCCAGCTCGAAACGCAGCAGCGCCCGCACACCGCCGAGATCGATGAGCGCCGGCGAGATGAACCGGGTGAGCGGGGCGGCAAGACCGATATTGGTCAGCGCGAGCGAGATGCCGATCGTCAGCTTGCGCGCCGGGCTGAAGGCCTCCAGCATGTAGAGGAAGCCGAGCGAGGAAAGCGGTGCCGCCGCGATGCCGGCGAAGAAGCGCAGCACGAGGGCGGACTGCAGGTCCGTGATGAAGATATGCGCCACCGACACGAGGAGAAAGGCGGCGATGCCGAGTTCGGCGAAGGGGCGCAGGCCAAACTGGTTGCGGATCTTGATGAGCGCCAGCGAGAGCGAGGCGTTCGGCGCCATGTAGGCGGCCATCAGCCAGGTCGCCTCGGCAGCGGTGGCGCCGAATGGGCCCTGGAGCTGCGGGATGTTGGCGGCGACGAGGTTCAGGCCGAAGCCCTGCGTCATGGCGAGCAGGGTGGAGGCGATCATGTAGGCGGCAGCCCTTGGCGGCGCCATGGGCGGCGGCGGTGGCGGGGCGGCGGGTTTTTCCTCGGCCGGCTCCTGCGCCCCGGATCGCGGCGGCTCGCCCTCCCCTCCGCGCCCGTCGGCAGCGGGAACGGCGCTCATGCCTCGACGCACTCCCGACAGCTCTGCGCGATATTGTCGGACATGGCGGCGAACACCTTGACGGTGGTCGACATGTCCTGCGCCGAAATGCTCTTCAGCACGTCGGCGCGCAGCGAGCGGGCGAGCTCCAGCACCTCTCCGGCGACCTTGGCGCCGCGCGGCGTCATGGCGATCTGCTTGGCGCGGCGGTCGCCCTCCACCGACTGGCGCTGGATGAAACCCTGCTTCTCCATGCCGTCGAGCAGGCGCACGAGCGTCGGCGTCTCGATGTCGAGTTCGTCGGCGAGCTCACGCTGGTTGAGATTAACGCCACGGCCGAGGATCAGAAGTGCGCGGGCGCGGGGCAGCGTCAGCCCCCGCTCCTTCACACGGGCGTCGAACAAGGCGCGCATCTTGCGCTGCACGCGGGAAAGGTCGTCCAGGATACGCTCGCGCGGATCGGGTGTGTTCATCTCAGTAGTCCAAATACAATTAGCTTACTATCTATTTGATTGCTAGTTAATCGACCTGCAATAAAAAATCAAGCCCTGCCCACAGCATGTGGACAGGGCTTTCTGAAAATTCACATGGATGTGATGGGCGTTGCTACTGCCCGTCGGGATCCTCGGGGAACTCGCTGGCCCCCGGTGTCACTGGCGCCGTCCAGCCGCCATATTTACGCTGCCAGGAGCGGGCGCCGAACGGCAGGGTCGCCAGATAGGCGACGACCGTCACCACCATGGTTTCCCAGGTGAAGCTCATCAGCGTTGCGACATAGAGCACGACGAGCAGAATGCCCGGCAGCACGAGGTCACGACGGATGCGGCTGCCTTCCGACTTGCCGGACCAGACCGGCAGGCGGCTGACCAGCAGGAAGCCGATCAGCACGGTGTAGCCGGACGCGAGATAGGCAAAGAGCGGGCTCGGCGCGAGACCAAGGAAACCGAGATAGACCGGCAACAGCACCAGCATGGCGCCGGCCGGTGCCGGCACCCCGACAAAATATTCCGATTGCCACTTCGCCTTGGTCTCACGCTCGGCCATGACGTTGAAACGCGCCAGCCTGAGGCCGGCGGCGATAGCATAGATCAGCGCCGCGATCCAACCGAAGGAGCGCGCCTGGTCGAGGATGAAGACGTAGAGCACGAGTGCCGGCGCCACGCCGAAATTGACGATGTCGGCGAGCGAATCCATCTGGCCGCCGAACTTCGAGGTGGCCTTCAGGAGGCGCGCGATACGCCCATCGATGCCATCGAGGAAGGCGGCGAGCAGCACCATGCCGACGGCGAGCTCGTACCGGTTTTCGAAGGCGAGCCTGATACCGGTGAGACCCGCGCAGATGGCAAGCACCGTGATGAGGTTCGGGATGATGATGCGCAGCGGGATTTCCCGCAGGCGCGGACCGCGCGCTTCGTCGTTCGGTCCATTCGGCTCATAGGGCGGAAAGGGTGTGTCCATCGCTTTTCGCTTTGCTGTTTTCGGGCGGCAGGCAGAAAGGGTCGATGTTGCGAAACCCTGTTGGCGACTGCCTGTTGCCTCTCTTCTCGTTTCCTCAGCCGCGACGGCTGATGACCGGCCCCTTGGCCGAGCCGAATTCTGCCAGCACCGTCTCACCGGCGATCGCCGTCTGACCAACGCTGACGCGCGGCTGCACGCCTGCCGGAAGGAAGACGTCGAGGCGCGAGCCGAAGCGGATGAGGCCGAAGCGTTCGCCGGCCTCCAGGCTGTCGTTCATGTTGGTCCAGCACAGGATGCGGCGGGCGACGAGGCCGGCGATCTGCACGACGCCGATCGGCCCGTGCGCGCTCTCGATGACGAGGCCGTTGCGCTCGTTCTCCTGGCTCGCCTTGTCGAGATCGGCATTGAGGAATTTTCCCGCACGATAGGCGACGCGCGTGACGCGGCCACGCATCGGCGCGCGGTTCACATGGCAATTGAAGACGTTCATGAAGACCGAGATGCGCATCATCGGCTGGTCACCGAGTTCCAGTTCGGCCGGCGGCGTCACCATGGCGACGGCCGAGACGCGGCCATCGGCCGGGCTGATCACAAGATCGTCATCCTGCGGCGTCAGGCGCTCGGGATCGCGGAAGAAGTAGGCGCACCAGGCCGTGAGCACGAAGCCGATCCACATCAGCGGTTCCCAGGCTGCGCCGAGGAGCAGCGAGGCGACGAAGAAGCCGGCCACGAACTTCCAGCCCTCCCGATGAATCGGCACCAGGGTGCTGCGTATCGTATCGACCAAACTCATCTTCCGACATCTCCTGATGATTTCACGCCATCGACCTAGCGTGAAATGGCGATGGGGGCAATGCGGCGTGGCGATTAGCCCCCAGGCGCACGGCCCTCTCCGGTGCCCGACCCACCAGGTGCAAGTGCGGTTCTCAACCGTCCGATACCGTGCTTTCCCGCCCTGCGGTTGACAACCGCCGAGCGGTGCGGGCACACTTTCCGTGTTGCTGTAGGGCGCATCGGCGGGAGCCGAAGGGGCAATGCCCACCTACGACCGAAACCGTAGCAGCGCCCATGCCGAACATCGAAAACCTCCGCAAGCAGGCCAAGCAGTTCCTGCGCTGGCATCGTGAACGACACCATCCGGTGGCGGCGATCATCCGCGCCGGTCTGCCCGCTTTCCGGGATCTGACCGATCGGGAGGTGCTCGACGCCGCATTCTCGCTTGCCGATGCGCAGGCGCTCGTCGCCCGTCAGAACGGGTTTGCGGACTGGCAGGCGCTCAGAACAGGAGCCCCCATCATGAACAGCACGACCGAAAGCATGCAGCAAGGCCCGATCCTCAGCGGAGCGGAGCCGATCCTCTACGTCGCCGATTTCGCCGCCTCCCTCGCCTTCTTCACGGAAAAACTCGGCTTTGCCGTCGATTTCGCCTATGGCGACCCGCCATTCTACGGGGTCGTTGTGCGTGACCGGGCACGGCTCTGCCTGCGACTGGTGCACGAGCCCGTCTTCGTCGGAGACATCCGCCAACGGGAAGAACTGCTTTCGGCCTCGATCACGCTCGACAGCGCGGCGGAGATCAAGGCGCTTTTCCTCGGCTATCAGGCGGCCGGCGTCGCGTTCCACAAAACGCTCCGGACGGAGCCCTGGGGGGCGCGGACCTTCATCCTCCTCGATCCGGACGGCAACCTGATCCTCTTCGCCGCGCCGGGAGCGTGATCACTCCGCGGCGGGCGCACCGCGCACGACAATACCGAGCTCATCGCTTTCGCGCACCTGCTTCAGGCGCTCCTCGGCCTGCACGGCCTCGCGCTGGCGGTTCCACATGGAGGCGTAGAGGCCGTCGTCGCGCTGCATCAATTCGCCATGCGTGCCGCGCTCGGCAATGCCGCCGTCCTTCAGCACGATGATCTCGTCCGCCGCGATGACGGTGGAGAGGCGGTGTGCGATGACGAGCGTGGTGCGGTTCTTCGAGACGACGTCGAGTGCCGCCTGGATTTCCTGCTCCGTGCGGGTGTCGAGCGCCGAGGTCGCCTCGTCGAGAATGAGGATCGGCGGGCTCTTCAGGATGGTGCGGGCGATGGCGACGCGCTGCTTCTCACCGCCGGAGAGTTTCAGGCCACGCTCACCGACCATCGCCTTGAAGCCTTCCGGCAAGTGGCGGATGAAGGGGCCGATCTGCGCCGCCTCAGCGGCGGCGGTGACCTCCTCGTCGCTGGCGCCAGGTCGGCCGTAGCGGATGTTGTAAGCGATCGTGTCATTAAAGAGCACGGTATCCTGCGGCACCATGCCGATCACCGAGCGCAGGCTCTTCTGCGTGACATCGCGTACATCCTGCCCGTCGATGGTGATCGCGCCCTCCTGCACGTCGTAGAAACGATAGAGCAGCCGCGAAAGCGTCGACTTCCCTGCGCCGGACGGGCCGACGACGGCGACGGTCTTGCCGGCGGGAACATCGAAGGAGACGCCCTTGAGGATCGGCCGCGCCGGATCATAGGAAAAGTGCACGTCCCTGAAGGAGATCGCGCCGTCGGCGATGATGAGGTCCTTGGCACCGGGCTTGTCCTGTACCTCTTCCTCCACTTCGAGCAGATCGAACATCTGTTCGATATCCGTCAGGCCCTGGCGGATTTCGCGGTAGACGAAGCCGATGAAGTTGAGCGGGATGGCGAGCTGGATCAGCATGGCGTTGATGAAGACGAAATCGCCGACCGTCTGCTCGCCGCGCTGCACGGCAAGCGCCGACATCGCCATCATGACCGCCATGCCGACGCCGAAGATCAGCGCCTGACCGAAGTTGAGCCAGCCGAGCGAGGTCCAGACCTGGGTCGCCGCCTTCTCGTAGCGCGCCATGGACTGGTCGAAGCGGCGCGCCTCCATCTCCTCGTTGCCGAAATACTTGACCGTCTCGAAGTTGAGCAGCGAGTCGATCGCCTTGGTGTTGGCTTCGGTGTCGCTGTCGTTCATCGAGCGGCGGATCGAGATGCGCCAGTCGCTCGCACGCACCGTGAACCAGATGTAGAGACAGACAGTGACGGCCGTGACGAGAAGATACTGCAGCCCGTAACCCCACCAGAAGATGGCGGCGGTGAGCAGGAACTCGATGAAGGTCGGCACGCTGTTGAGGATCGTGAAGCGCACGATCGTCTCGATGCCCTTGGTGCCGCGCTCGATGACGCGCGACAGGCCGCCGGTGCGCCGCTCCAGATGGAAGCGCAGCGACAGGCGGTGCAGGTGCACGAAGGTGCGGTAGGCGAGCTGGCGCACGGCATATTGCCCGACGCTGGCAAACAGCGCGTCGCGCAGCTGGTTGAGGCCGGCCTGCAGGATGCGCGCACCGTTGTAGGCAAGCACCAGCATGACGGCGCCAAGCAGGAAGGTCGGCAGAAGCGAGACGGCATCCGCCTTGCCGTTCAGCGCATCCGTTGCCCACTTGAAGAAATAGGGCACCAGCAGCAGCACGATTTTCGAGGCGAGCAGGAAGACGGACGCCCAGACGACGCGCATCTTCAGGTCGGGCCGGTCGGAAGGCCACATATAGGGCCAGAGGTTCACCAGCGTGTGGAGGGGATTGCTGCTGTCGGCCGAAACCGTCTTTTTCGTCGTTCTCGCCACGCTGGCCTCCGCCGGGTCGCCGTCACGCCCCGGTCTTCGTTTCTTGCCGGACTTGCCGAATGAAAATGCGGCGCCCGGTAGGGGCGCCGCATCGGGGAGATAGGTCCTTGCCGGCCGCTTCGCAACGGCCGGCGGGAAATTGTCCTTGTGCAAGTCCGGCAAACTCCGCACTGCCGGACCTGCGAGGGATCAATTGCCGCGAACGCGCTTGCGGTGCAGCTCTTCCGCCTCCGCATCGCTTTCCACCGTCTTGTCCGGCACGCCGAAGACCTGGCCGGGGATGATGCGGTCCGGATCGGCGATCTGGTCCTCGTTGGCGAGGTAGATCGTCGTGTAGCGTACACCCTTGCCGTAGATGCGGCGGGAGATCTGCCAGAGCGTGTCGCCGCGGCGGATGATGACCGAGGTCTTGCTCTGCTGCAGCGGCGCCTGCTCGACCGTTTCCGGCTCCTCGGCAACCGCCTGTCCGCTGCCCGTTGCGGCGGCTTCGCCCGAGGTGGCGGTGCCGCTCTCGCTGCCGGTCGCAGCCGCGGTGCCGCCGGCCGTCGTGGTTTCCTCCGCCGGGCTCGCAGCGTCGGCAACCGGCGCACCGCCCACCGCTTCGCTGCCCGACGCAACGGCGTTGGCGGCGGCCGTCAGCGAGGGCATGCCTTCCAGCGCCACAAGCGCCTGCTGATAGGCCTCCTTGCCGGCGCCGGCCGGAACCGCGGCGAAGCGGTCGAGCGCGGTCGAGGCCCAGCCCTTCAGCTTTTCGATGGCCGCCGTCACATCCGCGGCCGTGCCCGCCGGGGGCGTGAAGCCGGTGATGCCCTTGAGGGCGCCTTCAAGCGCGGTGCGGGCGGTCTGGATTTCCGCCGACGTCGCATTGCGGCCGTCGGAGAACAGCGCAACGAACTGCTGCTGGAGCGCCGTCGCCTGGCCGGCCAGCGCCTCGATGGAGCTGTCCGCCGCGGCCGACGCCGCGCCGACCACGGCCTCCGCCTTCTCGATGGCCGGAGCCAGCGCATCGGCAACGGCCGTCTCGATCGAGCCGAGAGCACCGCCGACAGCGGCAGCGTCCTTCGGCAGGGCCTGGAGGCGGGCGAGCGCCGTGGCCGCAGCGGCCGAGGCCTTGGCGGCCATGTCGCGGGCCGCATCGCCCTCTTCCGGGCCGGGCTTGAACTCCGATAGCGACTTCAGCGCGATCTCCGTCGCGGACCGGGCAGCCGCCAGCTCCTCGACGGTCGGCAGGCGGCCATCGGCATAGAGGCCCTTGAGCAGCGCCAGCGCCTTGTCGGCCTCGGTGCGCAGCTTGTCGAACGTGCCGCCGCCGATGAGGCCGAGCGCCGGGGCGGTATCGCCGGTGGCATTCTCCTGCGCGACAACGGCGACCTGTTCGCCTTCCGGCCGATCGAACGGAACGGAAGCGCGGAATTCGACCTTGCTGCCATCCGGGCTCATCACGTCGGCGCGGACGGTGTGGCGGCCGACCGACAGGTCGATCGTGCCATCGGCCACGTAGCGGCCCTGATCATCCGCCTTCGCCTCGCCGACGAGCGTGTCGTCGGCATAGATACGCACAAGCGCACCCGGCTTGGCCGTGCCGGCAATGAACATGCGCTCGCCTTCCAGCTCGACGGCCGAAACACGGGCCTGGGGCTTGGCCGCCGTTTCCGTCGCCGCGCTGCCGGCTGCACCCGCCGTCTCCGTCGCAGCGGCCGTGGCGGTTTCGCCCGTGGCTGCCGCATTGCCGCCGCTCGTCCCGGCCGTTTCCGTCCCGGCAGGCTGTTCGCCCGCGGTGCCGGCTGCGCCTGCATCGGTGGCAGCGGCGGTTTCGCCGGCTGGCTGGTCGATGGTCTTTTCCGCGGTAGCGGCGGCCTTGTCCGCGGTGTCCGGCACCGTGATCAGGCGGCTCGCCTCGCCGGGCTTGGAGACCATGGCCAGGAGCTCGCCGCCGGCATCCTTCGGCACGGAGACGGTCGCCACCTCGTCCGAGGTCTTCGAGACGCCCTTGTCGTCCTTGGTGTTCAGGGTGAGCTGATAGTCGCCGGCCGAGAGCGGCTGATCGAAGACGGCCGCGAAATCGCCGGACGGGCCGATATCGGCCGTCGCGACGACGGTCTCGCCATTCTTGATCTCCAGCTTGGTGTTCGGCTGGCCGCGGCCGGCGATCACCGTCGAACCATCGGGCTCGACGCGCAGGAGATCGAAGGCAGGCGTGACCCAGCCGGCGGCCGGATCGGCCGGCGTCGTTTCCGCCTTGGCGACCTCCTGGGTCGCGGTCGCAGCCTCGCCTATCGTCGCATCGGCCGGCTTCTCGCTTCCGGCAGCAGAGCCCGTGCCGGTCGCTTCTCCACCCGTCGCTGCCTCGCCGGTTCCCGTCGTCGGACGGGCCTGCTTGCCCTCGGCCGTCGTGGTCTCGCCGCCGCCTTGCGTCGTCGTATTGGTAAGGCTCGCGACCGGGGTTTCGGCCGGCTTGTCCTTGTTCATGTTGGGCAGCACGAAGAAAACCATGAGCAGCGTTGCCGCCGCCAGCACGATCAAGGCCACCAGACCGGTCTTGTTCTTCATCATCAACTCTCTCTCTGTCCCGGTTTCCCGGGGGTCCCCTCCTGAAATTGCTATCGATTCCCAATGTTTTGCACAAGGTTCCCGGGACGTTCCGGAGCCGCCGCCCCGCGCTTTTTCGTCATTATCCTTGACGGGCTGCCAGCCGGGTGGCTGAATCCCGTCATGAGCGAACAAACCCTGCCGATTCGATCCGTCTGCGTCTACTGCGGCTCCCAGCCGGGCCGCGAAACCACCTATGTCTCCGCCGGGCGACGCCTCGGCAAGGCGATGGCCGAAAACCATCTCCGCCTCGTCTATGGCGGCGGCACGAAAGGCATCATGGGGGCGGTGGCCAGCGGCGTGCTCTCGCATGGCGGCCGCGTCACCGGCATCATACCGCAATTTCTCGTGGATATGGAGGCCACCCGCCATTCGCTCGGCCAGCTCTCCGAGCTGATCATCACGCCCGACATGCACGAGCGCAAACACAAGATGTTCGAGCGCGCCGACGCTTTCGTGGCGCTGCCGGGCGGCATCGGCACGCTGGAGGAGATCGTCGAGGTGATGACCTGGGCACAACTCGGCCGCCACCGCAAGCCAATGGTCTTCGCCAATATCGGCGGCTTCTGGGACCCGATGCTCAAGCTCATCCGCCACATGGCGGACGAAGGCTTCATCCACACGGCCCATCTCGTGCAGCCGATGGTGATCGACGAACCGGAAGAGATCGTCGCGGCGCTCGTTGACCATTGGGCCGGCCAGGTCGACCGCGAAGGCGAAGCCGACATCATCGCCAGGCTCTGATCTTCTCAAGAGAAACGGAAGCTCGCCTTACAGGCGGTCGAGTTCGTACCACACTTCGCCGTGCTCACTGCCCGCGATCGGATCGGGAAAATCGCCGGACACCGTCCGCGCATGCCTCATGCCGATCTTTTCCATGACGCGGCGCGAAGCCTGGTTCACGGTCATCGTCGTCGCCACGATCTTTTCGTATCCGGCGGTTTCAAAACCCCAGTCGACGAGAGCCTCCGCCCCCTCTGCGGCCAACCCCTGGCCCCAGTTCACGCGATGCAGGCGATAGCCGAGTTCAGCCAGCGTCTCGCTTTCCGGCCAGAGGCAGAACCAGCCGACAAAGACGCCATCGGCCGTCCGACGGGCTGTCCAGACATAGGGCTCCGTGCCGGTCGGCATCAGAAAGGTCGCGTTCGGCGCGACCGTCTCCCGATCGACGGCATATCCCCCGTTCAGAAAGCGCATCACCTCCGGATCACGCTCCAGATCGATGAAGTCCGCACGGTCGCCTGGCCGGCAAGGGCTGAGCGTCAGACGCGCCGTCTGCAAAACGGCCATCGTCTATTCCGCCGGCTTGAGCTCCATGGCCGCAAGACGCTTTGTCCGCGCCGTCCGTAGCATGGAGCTGGAATAGAGGAGAAGCGCGGCCCAGATGAAGGCGAAGGCGATGAGCTTCGTCGTGCCGAAAGGTTCGTTGAAGGCGAAGACGGCGATGAAGAAGATCATCGTCGGCGCGATGTACTGCATGATGCCGATGGTGGACAGGCGCAGCAGCTTGGCGCCATTGGCATAGATCATCAGCGGGATGGCAGTGACGACGCCGCAGGCGAGCAGCCAGAGAACATCGGCGGCACCGGTATCACCGAAATGGCCCTGCCCCGAGGATTCGAGCCAGAAAATATAGCCGAGCGCCGGCACGCTCAACAGCAGAACCTCCAGGAAGAAACCCTGATTCGGACCGATCGGCAGCGTCTTGCGGAAGAAGGCATAGAAGCCCCAGGAGATGCAGAGGCTGATGGACACCCACGGCAGCCCGCCGGCGTCGAAGGCAAGGATCCCCACCGCCAAGGCCGCAAGCCCGATCGCCAGAATCTGCGTCCGGTCGAGTTTTTCCTTCAGGAGGACGGCGCCGAGGAAGATCGAGAAAAGCGGGTTGATGTAATAACCGAGGGCCGTCTCGATGGCCCGGCCGGCGCCGATGGCCCAGACATAGATGCCCCAGTTGATGGTGATCAGCACCGCCGTCAGCGTCGCCATGGCGAGCATGCGCGGCGAGCGCAACGCCACCTTGATATCGGCGGTGCGGCCGAGCCAGATCAGCACCAGCCCGGCGAGCGGCACCGACCAGACGATCCGGTGCGCCACCACCTCGGCAGCGGGAATGTGGGCGACGGCCTTCATGAAGAAGGGCAGGAACCCCCAGAACACGTAGGCCGTCAAGGCGAAGGCGAAACCGCGCGGCGAATCGCCGGTTTCGGGGCCGCTGGTGGATTTAGCGTCGGCCATGGCGTGGTATCCCGTCATTTCATGGATTTTTCGACGGGATACTCCAAAGGAAGGTTATGCACCAATTCATTCCGGTGAAGGGACGATGAGCGGCGCTGAACCTCGCCCCGTTACTCCGCGGCCACCCGCCCCGCCTCCCCGCGGTTCTTCAGGAGCTTGTAGATGATGGAATCCATCAAGGCCTGGAAGGACGCGTCGATGATGTTGTCGGAAACCCCGACCGTCCACCAGCGCGCGCCGCTGGCATCGGTGGATTCGATCAGGACGCGGGTGATGGCCTCGGTGCCGCCGTTGAGGATACGCACCTTGTAATCCGCCAGCTCCAGGTCGGCGATCTCGGCCTGATACTTGCCAAGGTCCTTGCGCAGCGCGAGATCGAGCGCGTTGACCGGGCCGTGACCTTCGGCAACGGACATCATCGTCTCGCCATCAACGACGACGCGCACCACGGCCTCCGAGACGGTCTTGAGCTGGCCGTTGGCGTCGTAGCGGCGCTCCACCATCACGCGGAAGCTTTCGACGTGGAAAAACTCCGGCACCGTGCCGAGCGTGCGGTAGGCCAGCAGCGCGAAGCTCGCATCCGCGCCCTCATAGGCATACCCGGTCGCCTCGCGTTCCTTGACGATCTGGATGAGACGATCGAGCTTCGGGTCATCCTTGCTGACGGTGATGCCGCGCAGCTTGAGCGCATTGATGAAGTTCGCCTTGCCGCCCTGGTCGGACACCATGACCTTGCGCAGGTTGCCGACGCTTTCCGGCGTCACATGTTCGTAGGTGCGCGGGTCTTTCAGGAGCGCCGAGGCATGGATGCCGGCCTTGGTGGCGAAGGCGGAAGCCCCGACATAGGGCGCCTGATGGTCCGGCGAACGGTTCAGCAATTCGTCGAAGGTATGGGCAAGCTTGGTGAGGCCCGTCAGGTCCTCCGTGTCGATGCCGATCGAAAAGCGCGTCGCATAGGTCTCCTTCAGCGCCAGCGTCGGGATGAGCGTCACCAGATTGGCATTGCCGCA
Organism: Shinella sp. 838; assembly: GCF_029623935.1. Taxonomy (NCBI): domain Bacteria; kingdom Pseudomonadati; phylum Pseudomonadota; class Alphaproteobacteria; order Hyphomicrobiales; family Rhizobiaceae; genus Shinella; species Shinella sp. 838. Next base: position 499,422 of record NZ_JARSBQ010000002.1, on the reverse strand, counting down.
GCGCTCGCCGATGCCGTTCAGCGTACCCTGGATCTGGCGCACGCCGGCCTCGATGGCGGCGAGCGAATTGGCGACGGCCTGCCCCGTGTCGTTGTGGGCGTGGATGCCGAGATTGTCGCCGGGCACACCGGCGGCGATCACCGCCCGGACGATCGCCTGCACCTCCGACGGCTGCGTGCCGCCATTGGTGTCGCACAGCACCACCCAGCGGGCGCCGGAGGCATAGGCCGTGGCGGCACAGGCCAGCGCATAGGCCGGATTGGCCTTGTAGCCGTCGAAGAAATGCTCGCAGTCGACCATGGCTTCGCGACCGGAGGCGGCGACGGCCTTGACCGATTCGGCAATGCTCTCGAGGTTCTCCTCGTTGGAACAGCCGAGCGCCACGCGCACATGATAGTCCCAGCTCTTGGCGACAAGACAGATCGCGTCGCTCTTCGAGTCGAGAAGCGCGGCAAGGCCCGGATCGTTGGAGGCGGAAATGCCGGCGCGTTTCGTCATGCCGAAGGCGACGAATTTCGCACGGCCGGTGCGCTTCTTCGAGAAGAAAGCCGTATCCGTCGGGTTGGCCCCGGGATAGCCGCCCTCGACATAGTCCAGGCCGAACGCGTCCAGCATGCCGGCAATGGCGATCTTGTCCTCGACGGAAAAGTCGATGCCGGGCGTCTGCTGGCCGTCACGCAGCGTGGTGTCGAAAAGGTAGATACGGTCTTTTTTCATCTGTTCCCTCCCTGGGAACTCATTGAACACTTCAATCCGCCCCTCATCCGGCTGCCGCCACCCTCTCCCCGCAGGTGAGGAGAAGGAATATGCCGCGCCGAAAACCTCGAACCCGAATCCTGCATTCGACGGGCCCCCTCTCCCCGCATGCGGGCAGAGGGTTTGGGTGAGGGGCAGTCTCTCAAACTTTCCCCGCGAACTTGTCCGTCGCGTAGATCAGCCGGTCGAGAATGCCCGGCTCGGAATAGGCGTGGCCCGCCCCCTCAACGAGGTAGAATTCCGCCTCAGGCCACGCCTTGTGCAGGGCCCAGGCCTGTTTTGCCGGGCACGGCATGTCGTAGCGCCCGTGCACGATGAGGCCGGGAATGCCCTGCAGCTTGTGCGCGTCGCGCAGGAGCTGCCCCTCGTCCAGCCAGCCGGCATTGACGAAGAAGTGGTTCTCGATGCGGGCAAAGGCGTGGGCGAACTCGTCCTCGCCGAACTTGTCGCTCGTCGAGGGCTCCGGCAGCAACGTGATCGTCTCGCCTTCCCACAGGCTCCAGGCAAGCGCCGCGGCGATACGCGTCGCCTTGTCATCGCTCGTCAGGCGGCGGTGATAGGCATGCATCATCTCGTGCCGCTCTTCCGGGGGAATGGGCGCGATGAAACGCTCCCACTTGTCGGGGAACATTTCCGAGACGCCGAACTGGTAGTACCAGTCGAGCTCGCCCTTGGTGAGCATGTAGATGCCGCGCACCACGAGCTCGGAGACGCGCTCGGGATATTTTTCCGCATAGGCAAGCGCCAGCGTCGAGCCCCAGGAGCCGCCGAAGACCAGCCATTTTTCGGCGCCGGCCATTTTCCGCAGGCGTTCGATGTCGGCAACGAGATGCCAGGTCGTGTTGGCCTCCAGCTCCGCATGCGGCGTGGACTTGCCGCAACCGCGCTGGTCGAACAGCGTCACGTCGTAGAGGGCGGGATCGAACAGGCGGCGGTGGGCGGGCGAGAACCCGCCGCCGGGGCCGCCATGCAGGAACACCGCCGGCTTCGCACCGGGCGTTCCGGCGCGCTCCCAGTAGATGACATGCCCATCGCCGACGTCGAGATGGCCGGAGGCATAGGGTTCGATTTCGGGATAGAGGGTACGCAGGGTCTCGCTCATAATTTCATTCCGTGGGCAGGCCAGTTTTCGGTTTCGTGGTCGGGGTGCTGGAAGGAGATGATCTTCTCCTGCTGGCTGTAATAATCGGGGTCCTTGTGGGCGGGCGCGGAAAAGATCGCCTCGACCCAGGGAAGCCGTGCGTCGAAATTGACCTGGATCTGCGGCGCGAGGTCATCGCGCCTGTCGAAGGCGCCGATGGCGATCTCCAGCCCGCCGGGATGCTTGTAGGCCAGCGGCGTGCCGCATTGCTGGCAGAAGCCGCGGGCGATGTTGATCGAGGACTGGAAATAGGCCGGCTCGCCGCGCGGCCACTCCACCTCGCCCTCGACCGTGACGAGCGGGCCGAAAAAACCGCCGAACTGCTTCTGGCACATGCGGCAATGGCAGATCGACGGGCGGCCGAGCCCGCCCTTGATACGGAAACGCACGGCGCCGCACTGGCAGCCCCCGGTTCTTGTCTCTTCCTGTTCGACGCTCATGGCAGCTCCTTCAACGATAGGCGGAATAGACGACGACGGCGACCACCACGGCGGTGATCAGGATCAGCTTGCCGGCGATGAGATAGAGCCACTTGCGCGGAAAACCGAGCTCCGGCCGGGTCTCGGTCATGGAATGTCCTCCGGCGGCCAATGGTCCGTGTCATAGTCCGGGTGCTGGCGGTTGGAGGCGCGGACCACGATGTGCCGCGCCGCGCCGAACTCGCCGTCCTCGCTCTCGCTTTCCGGCAGTTTCGCCAGCTGCGCGAACCAGACGAGCCGCGATTCGACGCCCGCCTGAGCGACCGGGCGGACATCGTCGGGATCGTCGAGCGAGCCGAGTGTCACATTGATATGGTCGGCGGCGAGCGCGTCGTAGAACAGCGGCGTGCCGCAATCGCGGCAGAAACCGCGGCGCACGATCTCCGAGGACTGGAACCAGCCGGCCTCGCCGCGGGTCATGGTGAAACGGTCGCGTGGCGCATTGGCAAGCGGCAGGAAATAGTTGCCGGCCGCCTTCTGGCACATGCGGCAATGACACAGATGCGGATCGCCGAGTGTCCCTTCCACCCGATAGCGCACCGCGCCGCACTGGCACCCGCCGGTATAGATGCGGGAAATGCTCATGGCTTGCGCTCCGGCGGCCATGCGTCCGTGTCGTGGTCCGGATGCTGGTAGGAGACAAGGTCGGCGAGGAAGGACGCCGCCTCCTGGTCCGCCATTGTCTCTTCCCCCGGCAGGTCGCAAATCGCGTCCACATAGGGCAGCTTCGCCTCGACGCCCCACTGGATGCGCGGGGCGATCTCCGCCGGGTCGTCAAAAGCGGCGATGGTCAGCGCCACGCCGTCCGGCGCTTCATAGGTCAGCGGCGTGCCGCAATCGGCACAGAAGCCGCGATAGCCGTGGTTCGACGACTGGAAGCGCTTCGGCTCTCCCCGCGTCCAGGTCAGCTTGGCCTGCCGCACGGAGACCAGCGGCAGATAGAAATTGCCGCTCGCCTTCTGGCACATGCGGCAATGACAGACCGACGCATCGCCGAGCGCCCCTTCGACATGAAAGCGCACGGCACCGCACTGGCACCCGCCGGTGTAGAAGGGGGTGGTCACCTTTTCACCTCCCATGTCGTCACGCGCTCGCCCGTCTGGGCGTCCTTGCCGTCCTTCAGCTGGACTCCCCTGGCGGCGAGGTCGTCGCGAATCTTGTCGGCTTCGGCGAAGTTCTTCGCCTTGAGCATTTCCAGGCGAAGTTGGATCAGCGTTTCGATGCTATCCTCGAGCGCCTTGGAGATCTCGGCCTTCTTCGGCAGGACGCCAAGAAGTTCGGCGCTGGCAGCGAAGACCGGCAGCATCAGCGGATCGGCATTGGCGCACTGGGCGAGCGCATGCAGCGCCTGCACGGCCGCGACGGTGTTGAGATCGTCGAAAAGCGGCGCACGCACGCTTTCATCCACCCGGCCCTCGGCCGGATTGCCACCGGCGGGCCATTTGGCAAGCAGGCGCTCCGCCTCTTCCAGCCGCTTGACGGAGAAGTCGATCGGTTCGCGGTAATGCGTCATCAGCATGGCGAGGCGCAGCACCTCGCCCGGCCACTTGCGGCCGCCGAACTTCTCCTCGTGCAAGAGTTCTGCGATCGTGAAGAAATTGCCCTCGGACTTCGACATCTTGCGGCCTTCGACCTGCAGGAAGCCGTTGTGCATCCAGACATTCGACATGACCGGCGTGCCATGCGCGCAGCGCGACTGGGCGATCTCGTTCTCGTGGTGCGGGAAGATGAGGTCGAGGCCGCCGCCATGGATGTCGAAGGTCTCGCCGAGATAGGCGGCAGACATGGCGGAGCACTCGATGTGCCAGCCCGGACGACCGCGGCCCCAGGGGCTTTCCCAGCCGGGCTCTTCCGGCGAGGAGAGCTTCCAGAGCACGAAATCGCCGGGGTTCTTCTTGTGCACGTCGACGGCGACGCGGGCGCCGGCCTGCTGTTCGTCGAGGTTGCGCTTGGAAAGCTGGCCGTAGTCGGCCATGGACTGCGTGTCGAACAGCACCTCGCCGCCCGCCTGATAGGCATGGCCGCGCTCGATGAGGCGTTCGATCAGCGTGATCATGTCGACCTTGCCGTCGCCGCGCGGCTGGACGAACTCCGTGGCGCGGGGCTCGTGCGTCGGCTCCATGGTGCCGAGCGCGGCGATATCCGCGTGGAACTGGTTCGCCGTCTTCTCCGTCACCCGGCGGATCGCCTCGTTGAGCGAAAGCGTGCCGTCGCCGATCTCCTTTCCGAAATCGCGCAGTGCCCGGGCGTTGATCTTGTCGTCGACGTCGGTGATGTTGCGGGCATAGGTGACGTGGTCTTCGCCGTAGACATGGCGCAGCAGGCGGTACAGCACATCAAAGACGATGACCGGCCGCGCATTGCCGATATGGGCGAAGTCGTAGACCGTCGGGCCGCAGACATACATGCGCACATTGTCGGGATCGATGGGAGCGAAGGGCTCCTTCGAGCGCGTGAGCGTGTTGTACAGCGTCAGGACCGGCTTTTCGGCCATAGAAATCTCCCCAAAAGGCGTAAACCCGGCTGGCCGGGTCGTTGTCATCCGGGGATTTTGAGGGACGAAAACGGCCGGGCCAGCGCGTGCGCTAGCGAATAATGCTCCGGCGAATGCAGAGTACCGTTTTCATGGCCTGCTTTATCGCGCCGTGCGGGCGTCCGGTCAAGCGGGCGCGGCCCGTTCCCGGACGAAATTCTCGCCAGGCCTCCTGTTCCCGCGGTGACACGGCCGCCCCTGCCCGCATGGGAAAAAGAAGGGGTGAGACCGGCAGTGCCCGCCGGCAAACCGAAGGGACAGCATCATGACGACCCGGAAGACAGAGACACGCCCCGAGACCGATCTTGCCAGCCGCTACAATCCGATCGGCATCCGCGCCGTCATCGCGGCCTTTCTGATGATCAAGGTGCGGCAGGTTCCGAGGAAATGAATGTTTGCGGCCGTCACAATAGTTGATCTCGAAAACCTGTGTTTTCAGTCGCTTGCCGCAGATCGATCAAAATTTGAGCAGAATTTGGCCGAATGGGTCGCGTAAATGCATAACGCATCGGGGGTAGCAACCGGGGGATCGAAACGGGGCTGCCTGACAATTCAGGAGAAAGACAATGTCGACCGCACGAAAACAGCCGCCGCAGAACCATGCGGCAAACGAAAACCTCCAGGCGCGCTACAAGCCGCTCGGCCTGCCCGCCGTCGTGGCCGCCACGCGCTGCAAGCCCGAGGCGAAGACAGAGGACAAGCGCTCCAAGCGCGATATTCCGGCCGTGCTCCAGCCGCTCTACGATTGAGCCGCTCCAAGGCGGCCTCGCCGGCGCGATTTCAGAACAGCGACAGCTGGTCGGACGGTGATGGGGGCGCTTCCGCGCCCTTTTTCTTTTCCGCCGGCGCTTCGTCGGCCCGCTCTTCCACCGGCTCCAGGATATCCGGCCCCATATTGGCGACCTTGCCCACCTTGTCGGAGACCGGGATCGCCTCGAAGAAACCGTCGTCGATCGGCTTCATCAGATCAGCCACCTCACGCGGCTCCTGCGTCTTGCAGTCGAGCCAGCGCGAAAAGTCCTGCCTGCGGATGACGACGGGCATGCGGTCGTGGATGCGGGCAATGTCGTTGTTGGCCGCGGTCGTCAGGATCGCGCCGGTGTCGACCTCCGAACCGTCGGCGGAAGACCACGTCTCCACCAGTCCGGCAAAGGCGAGAATCTCGCCCTTCTTCGGGCGGATCCAGTAGGCCTGCGCCTTGGCGCCCTTCCCTTCCGGCCGGCGCCATTCGAAAAAACCGGAGGCCGGCACGAGGACGCGGCGATGGCGCATGGCGGCGCGGAACGAGGCCTTGCCGATCGCCGTCTCGGCGCGCGCATTGATGAGCAGCGGAAAGTCGCGCGGGTCCTTCACCCAGCCGGGCATGAAACCCCAGCGCACCAGCATGGCCTTACGCTCCGGCAGGTTGCTGCCGGGCTCCTGCCTTTCCCCCGCGACGACGACCAGGATCGGCTGCGTCGGGGCGATGTTGTAGCGCTCGGTCAGGTCGTCCAGCTCGGCGAGATCGAGATAGTCGCGCGCAAGATCCCGCTTGGCCAGCAATGCAAATCGTCCACACATGGCATCGTCATCGCACTTTGCCTATAAGGGGTCAATCGAGCGCAACCGAACCGGACCGCGATGAAGAAATCCAAGACGCCCCAGCCCGCCTCCTCCGCCATCATCGAACGCGACGGGCGCTATCTCCTGGTCCTGCGCAGCAACCCGCCCTCGGCGGACATGTATGCCTTTCCCGGCGGGCGCGGCGAGCCGGGCGAGACGCCGGCCGAGACGGCGCTGCGCGAACTCTTCGAGGAAACCGGCATCAGCGCCGAAAAACCACTGCTTTTCGCGACCTACGACCTGCCCGGCCGGGAAGACGGCCCCGGCAGCCCGTCGTTCCGCCTCTCCGTCTTCAAGGTGAAGGCGGATGCCACGGCCATCGCCGTCGCCTCGGACGATGCGGCGGCCGTCGGTTGGTACACGGCCGGGGAGATCGAAAAGCTGCCGGCGCCGGACAGCGTGCGCGAATGCATCCGGCGCCTCGAGGCGGAACGCACGGGGCAGACCGCATGACGGTGATTCGGCTCGCCCTCCTTCTCACCCTGACGCTTTCCGCGCCCGCCTTCGCCCAGAAGGCAAAAGGTGACGCGAAGGAAACACCGCCCGCGGCGGCCATCGAGGAAAAGCCCGCACCCTATGACGAACGGCTGGAACGGCTCTCGGAAATCCTCGGCGCCGTGCACTACCTGCGCAATCTCTGCATGGACAAGCCGGAGGACGGCTGGCGGGCCTCGATGCAGCGCCTCATCGAGCTGGAAGCCGCTAACGAGCCGAAAAGACAGGAGAAACTGACCGCGGCATTCAACCGTGGATATCGTTCCTTTGCCGCCATCTATACCGCTTGCACCGACTCGGCTGTTGTCGCAGAAGAGAGATACCGTAACGAAGGTGCAACACTTGCCACAGAAATTACCGCACGCTTCGGAAATTAGCGGTTAATTAACCTCTTTTTACAGGACCCAGTGCCGTTTTGGGAAAAGGCTGCTAAGGTCGTTAACAGTCAAGTAAGAACTGAATGCCCCGCATGGACCGATCAATGGAACCTACTCTCAACGATATCGACGAGATGATCGTGCACGAGAAGATGCAGGCCGCTCTGGAATACCAGAACGAGGCCTGGGCCGACGGCATGGCTGATGGCATCGAACCGGAAATCATCGCCGATGCCGCCATCGCGCTCGCCATGCGCGAGACGATTCGCATTCACGGCGAACGTGGCGCGGAGGCGATGCTCGAATCGCTGCGCGAGCGCATGCTGGCTGGAGAATTCTCCCCCGAGCGCATCCTGCAATAGGCTGGAAAGACAAGTCATGCAGACGTCGCCTGACGGCAAAACGCTGTTTCGCAGCAGCCTCATCGTCTTGTCCGTGCTTTTCACGACGACGGCACTGGTGGCACCCGTCCGTCCCGCCTTTGCGCTCAGCGAGTTGAAGAACGAACAGGGTCAGGTGCCGCAGAAGCCGGCCGAGGACGGCCAGACGCCGCCCGTCGAGGAGGAGCAGGAAGAAACCGGCCCTCTCGAACTGCCGCTGCCCGATCCGCTGATTCGCCGTAACCAGGCGGTGACAGAACCCTCCGACGACGCGCCCGCCACCGACGACAAGGCTGACGACGAACCGGAGGTTCCGGTCGAGTTCTTCTCCGACATCGCCAAGGCGCCGGAACCCGTGCGCCGCATGCGCGAACTCATCGTTGAGGCTGCCGCCTCCGGCGATATCGAGCGCCTGCGCCCCCTGCTCGGCAAGGGCATGACGGAAACGCAGGTCTCCATCGTCGAGACCGACGAAGGGCCCGTCGAAACCCTCAAGGGCCAGTCGGGCGACGAGGAAGGCATCGAGGTTCTGGCGATCCTGCTCGACGTGCTGGCGACCGGCTTCGTGCATGTCGGCAAGGGCACCGCGGACGAAATGTATGTCTGGCCCTATTTCGCCGAAAAGTCGCTCGCCACGCTGACACCGCCGGAAAAGGTGGAGCTGCTGCGCATCGTCACCGCCGGCGACTTCGCCGACATGAAGGAATTCGGCAGCTACAATTTCTATCGCGTCGGCATCACGCCGGACGGCCAGTGGAAATTCTTCGTCACCGGCGACTGAGCCTTACAAGACCGCGCTCCAGGCATGATCCGGATAGGCCTGCGCGAGGCACGCCTGCAACCAGCACCTTTGCTTTGCGTCGAGCCGCGGCAACGCCTTGGCGAAATCCGCCTCGTCCTTGTCGCGCCGGTATTTTGCCTTGAACAGCAGGACGATCTCCGGCGCGAGATAGGCGATGCCACCGCCCGTCCTGCGCACGGCATCGGCGCGCGGCAGGCGGATCGACGGATCGCGCTTGTAGACCCAGGTCTCGGGCGTGCCGTCCTCCAGCATCATGTCGACACGCCAGCAGCCCGCCGCTACATCCTCGCACCAGACCTGCGCGATGCCTGAAGGCAGCATGTCCTCCGCGCCGAGCGGCTCGACATGGCCGTCGCCGACCGTATGGAGACGCAGGCCCGGCAAGGCTGCGCGGAAATCCGCAAAATCGGTGCGCAGAATGGTGAATTCGAGGTCGTCGTGCGGCCGCATCTGCTCCCCGTGCCAGAGATCGAGCGCCCAGCCGCCGACGATGCACCAGGGCCGTGTGACGCCGGCTAGCCGGTGGGCGAGCTCCTGCGGGTGCCAGGCGGCCCATGCATCGTGGGGAAGTGTCGGCGTTGCCGTCATCATGGATCACCTTTCTTCGCGCGGCGTCCTTCTCCGCCATCCGGACGTACAGCGCAAGGCGGCACGACCTTGCGAAAGGCGCCCGGCCGTTCTACCTCTGTTTCAACGGGTGCGATCATGCACCGCCCGCTGCCGCATGGTGCCGGCGGGCGCACAATCTGGATCGAATCATGCCTTCCGTCACACTTTCCGGCCGCGCCTTCCTCCGCATTTCCGGTGCCGATGCCGAGACCTTCCTGCAATCGCTCATCACCACCAACCTGCCCGACCTTGCGACCGGCGAGATTCGTCCCGGTGCCCTGCTGACGCCGCAGGGCAAGATTCTGTTCGACTTTCTAATATGCCGCGACGGCGACGGCGCCTTCCTGATCGAGACGACGGACGCACAGCGCGATGCACTCCTGAAGCGCCTGACCATGTACAAGCTGCGCGCCGCGGTCGACCTTGCAACCGTCGAGGGCGACACGGTGGCGATCGCCTGGGACGCGCCCGAGGCCGGCGCGCCGCAGGACGGCCGCTTCGCCAAGGCCGGCCTTCTCCTCTCGCGCCGCCCAGGCACCGGCGGCGACGACGACCCGGCGCTCTATGACGCCCTGCGCATCGGCACCGGCCTTGTCGAAGCCGGCCAGGACTATGCGCTCGGCGATGCCTTTCCGCACGATGTGCTGCTCGACCTCACCGGCGGCCTTTCCTTCCGCCAGGGCTGCTATGTCGGGCAGGAAGTCGTCTCCCGCATGCAGCACCGCGGCACCGCGCGCCGCCGTCCCGTCATCGTCAGCGCCGAGGCCGACCTTCCCGCGACCGGCACCGAGCTTCTGGCCGGCGGCAAGCCGATCGGCACGCTCGGCAGCGTGTCCGGCACGCGCGGCCTTGCCATCGTGCGCATCGACCGCGCGGCCGACGCCATGCATGGCGGCACGCCGATCACCGCCGACGGCATGCCTGTCACCGTCGCCCTGCCGCAATGGACGGGCCTTGCCTTCCCGCAGGAAACCGCCGAGGTGCCGGCGCAATGAGCGGAGCCGCCCGCGCCAAGACGGAACCCCGCGCCTGGCAGCGCATGCTGTCGGGCCGCCGCCTCGACCTGCTCAATCCGTCGCCGCTCGACATCGAGCTGTCCGACATCGCACACGGGCTTGCCCGCGTCGCGCGCTGGAACGGCCAGACCAACGGCGACCACGCCTTTTCGGTGGCGCAACATTCGCTTGTCGTCGAGGCGATCTTCCGCCAGCAGAACCGTTGCAATGCCGACGAGTGCCTGATGGCATTGCTGCACGATGCACCGGAATATGTGATCGGCGACATGATCTCGCCCTTCAAGGCGGTGGTCGGCGGCGGCTACAAGACGGTGGAGAAGCGGCTGGAGGCGGCCGTGCATTTGCGCTTCGGCCTGCCGTCCGCCACGCCCGCGAGCCTGAAGGCGAAGATCAAGAAGGCCGACCAGGTCGCCGCCTTCTTCGAGGCGACGGAGCTTGCCGGCTTCTCCCATGCCGAGGCGGTCAAGTTCTTCGGCGCGCCGCGCGGCATCACACTCGACATAATCGAGATCGCCCCGCTCACCGCGCCCCTTGCGCAGCAGCGCTTTGCGGATCGCTTCGAAGCGCTGGAACGGGAGCGCGGCCCGCTCGCCGCGGCGGTTTGACGATGGGCACGATCGTCGTCGCGCCCATCGGAAAGATCGCGGAGCTCGCCGTGCGGCACCGTTGCCGCGACATGCTGAGCCTCGTCGCACCGAAGCAGAGTTTCCACCGCCCGGCCGTCATCGCCGCCGATCGCCACCTGATCCTCGGTGTCAACGACATCGCCTTTGCCGGCACCGGCAACCTTGTCGCGCCCGGCGAAGAGCATGTGGCTGCGATCATCGGGTTCGCCCGCGGCTGGGACCGGCAGGCGCCGCTGCTTGTCCATTGCATGATGGGCGTTTCCCGCTCACCCGCCGCCGCGCTGATCGCCGCGCTCGCCGTGGAACCGGACCAGGACGAACACGAGCTTACCACCCGCCTTCGCCACGCCTCCGTGCAGGCGACGCCGAACGCCCGGCTGGTCGAAATCGGCGATCATGTGCTGTCGCGCGGCGGGCGGCTCGTCGCCGCCGTCAAGGCCATCGGCCGCGGGGCGGACTATGTCGGCGACAGCCCCTTCGCCTTTTCCGCAGCGCCGGAGACGGTTCAGCCATGACGGAGAGCCGCGTCCGTCCGCCCGTCGAGATCGGCCTCAACGCGGCGGTCGTCGCGATTTCCGGCCGCACCCCCTGTATCCTCGCCATCGGCGGCGGCGCGGGCGGCCGGGATGCCCTGCCCTTCGGCCCCTTCGATCCCCACCAGCACCGCACCTTCGAGACGAGCCTGCGCGCCAGCGTCGAGGCGCAGACCGCGCTGAAGCTCGGCTATATCGAACAGCTCTACACCTTCGGCGACCGCGGCCGCCAGAAGCTGCCGGACGAGGCCGGCACGCACATGGTCTCCGTCGGCTATATCGCGCTCACCCGTACAGATGCGGAGGCGAACGAGCGGCTGGCGGAAGCCGGCGCCGCCTGGCGCGACTGGTACACCTACCTTCCCTGGGAGGATTGGCGGCAGGGCCGGCCGGCCCTCATCGACCAGATCATTCTCCCCGCCCTGAAGGCCTTCGCTGCCGATACCACGCGCGAGGAGCGGGTAAGCGCCCTGCCTTCGATGCGCACGCGCCTGCGCCTCGCCTTCGGCCTCGACGATTTTCCCTGGGACGAGGAGCGCGTGCTGGAGCGCTACGAGCTGCTCTATGAAGCGGGCCTTGCCGAGGAGGCGGTGACGGACGGGCGCACCGGATCGTGCCATCCCGTGCCCGGCATCGCCATGCGCCACGACCACCGCCGGATTCTTGCGACCGCGATGGCGCGGCTGCGCGGCAAGATAAAATACCGTCCGGTGATCTTCGAGCTGATGGCGCCGGAATTCACGCTCACCGAATTGCAGGCGACGGTGGAGGCGATCTCCGGACGACACCTGCACAAGCAGAACTTCCGCCGCCTGGTCGAAGGTGCCGAGCTGGTCGAGGCGACCGGCGGCTCCACCGCCGCCACCGGCGGGCGCCCCGCCGCGCTCTTCCGCTTCCGCCGCCGCATTCTCGAGGAGCGCCCGGCCCCGGGGCTCAAGGTGGGCATGCGCTAAAGCATTTTGTTTCTTCCGCATTGCCCGACGCCGAAGCGGCCCCGCTTCGGCTGGAAATGCTCTCGCCGGAACTTATCCTGCATCCTGCCATTCCCCCTTTGATATCAATGGGGAAAGCTTTCATGGAACAACAGGCAACCGACATCATCGTCGCAACACGGGCGGCGCTGGCTCAGGCGAGCGCGCTTGCCGTGCAATATTCCTTCTCGATCCTCGGCGCGCTCGTGCTGCTCGTGCTCGGCTGGTTTCTCTCACGGCTGCTGCACCGCTGGGCGCTGACGGGGCTTTCGCGTGTGCGCGGCATTGATGCGACGCTCGCGCATTTCTTCGCGAACATCCTGCGCTATGCGGTCCTCGTGCTGGTCTTCGTCACGGTGCTCGGCCAGTTCGGCGTGCAGACCGCCTCGATCATCGCCGCCCTCGGTGCCGCAGGCCTTGCCATCGGCCTCGCCCTGCAGGGCACGTTGCAGAACATCGCGGCCGGCATCATGCTTCTGGTGCTGCGGCCCTTCCGGGTCGGCGAGTACATCGAGACGAAGGACGTTTCCGGCGAGATCACCGAGGTCGGGCTGTTTGCCACCGAACTCAAGACCAGCGACGGGCTCTATCGCCTGGCACCGAACGCGACTCTCTGGAACACGCCCGTCACCAACTACAGCCGCGAGCGCACCCGCAAGCACGATCTCCAGGTGAAGGTGCCCGACGATCGCGACATCGACGACGAGATCGACCGCTTGCTGTCGATTGCGCGGACCGATCCCACGATCGAATCCGTGCCGCCGCCGCAGGTCTTCGTCGACAGCCTGGAGGAAAGCGCCGCCACCCTGACGCTGCGCTACTGGGTGGCGACGCCGCAATGGTTCAGAACGACGCGGGAGATGAACCGGCGTGTGCGCGTCGCCTTCGGGCAGAAGCTCGCCGCACCGGAGCCGGATGCGGCCCCGGCCGAATAGGCCTATTCGATCACGGCGCAGGCGAGCCGGTCGCCCGCGCCGCCCGTCGGATCGGTGCGGTAGTCGTCCGAACCGGCATGGACGATGAGCGCCCGGCCGCGGATACCGCGCTCGGCATCGTCGAGACGGACCAGCGTCGAATAGACCTGCGCGCGCAGCACGCCGTCCTCGGCGATATACTGGTTCGGCAGGTCGCCGGCATGGGGACCGTCCGCCGAGATGAAGCCGTGGCTCTTTTCATCCGGGTTGAAATGCCCGCCCGCCGATGCGTGGCCGCCAGCCGGATCGCAGCTCCCGCTTTCGTGGATGTGCAGCGCCACCCATTTGCGCGGCTCGAGGCCGGAGATCTCCACTTCGAACAGCACGCCGTCGCGCCCTGCGGTCACCTGTGCACGGCCGGTTTCCTTGCCTGCGCGATCGACGAAATCCGCCCGGGCCGTATCCGCCGCCTGCTGGGCGGCGGCGGGCAGGCTGATGAGCGGGGCGGCCAGCACGGCGCGTGCAACGATCTTCCACATGGATGCGTCCTTCCGATTGCCATTGTCCATGGAACCGGAACGCATCGTCCGCCGGGGTGTTCCGGCCCGATCAGCTCACAACCACGTCGAGGCCGATGTCGAGCGTCGGCGCAGCCATGGTGATCTTGGAGGTCGAAATATAGTCGACACCGGTTTCGGCAATGGCGCGGATCGTCTTCAGATTCACGTTGCCGGAGGCTTCCAGCTTCACGCGGCGCGGGTCGGCGGCGTAGGTCGCCTCGGTCAACCCCGCACAGTCGCGGTTGATCTCGACGGCGCGGCGCAGGAGCTCCAGCCCCATATTGTCGAGCAGGATGACGTCGGGCTGCGCCTCCAGCGCCTCCTCCAGCTCCTCCAGCGTCGTCACCTCGACCTCCACCTTGACGAGATGTCCGGCAAAGGCGCGGGCGGCCGCAATGGCGCCCGCAACACCGCGGGACACGGCGATATGGTTGTCCTTGATGAGGATCGCATCATCGAGGCCGTAGCGGTGCGACGAGCCGCCGCCCATGCGCACGGCATATTTTTCCAGCGCCCGCAGGCCCGGGATGGTTTTCCGCGTGCAGCAGACCCTCGCCTGCGTGTGGGCGATCTCGGCGGCGAACCGCGCCGTGTAGCTCGCCACGCCGCAAAGGTGCATGAGAAAATTCAGTGCCACGCGTTCGGCCGACAGCACGGCGCGGGCGGGGCCGGAAACCTGCGCGATCACCATACCCGGCGAAAGCCGGTCGCCATCCTTCACGAAGGCCTCGAAGCGGATCGCAGGATCCATCAGCCGGAAGGCCGCGCGGGCGAGATCGAGGCCGGCGACAACCCCCTCCTCCCGCGCATTCAGCTCCGCCCGCGCCAGACTGCCCGGTGCGATCGTCGCCTGACTGGTGATGTCGCCGGCGCGCCCGAGATCTTCCGACAGCGCGGCGCGCACCTGATCCTCGACCATCAGCGGGGAGAGGACGGGGAGATGGGGGGTGGTCATGGCGGAGAATCCTTCTCTGGACTGTTGGCATCGACGAGCCGCTTCAACGGCTCCATGCGTTCATGCAGAACGCGGAGAATGACGATTTCCTGTGCCTCGTCCGCGCCTGCTACGAGGTGATAGTAAAGAACGTGCGCAGCAGCATGGCGCCGGGCTGCCGCACGGGAAAAATGCATGGAGCGCACGCCGGGGCGGAGCTCGTCGCGTGCCCGCGACGCCGGTCGGAGCGGGTTTTCGGCGAGAAGGCTCATGGCATGCCCGATCAACGCGGCATAGTGCATGGCCTGGACAACGCCGAAGGCCGTCGCCGTGTAGCGCGCGATCTCGGTAAGATCCCGTTCGGCCTCAACCGTCAGCCGAACGATCATTTTTCGCCGATTGAAGCCGTAAAAATGTCCGTGACGGAGCGCCGGGAAAACTCGCCCCGCTCCGACTGCGCCAGCCCGGCATCGACCGCCTTGCGCAGGAGCGCGAGTTTGGCCGCCTCGTTTTCCTGTTCCTGACGCATCAAACGCAACGCATCACGAACGACCTCGCTTGCAGAGACGTAGGAGCCGCTTGCGACGGCGTCCTCGATAAAGTCGGTGAACTCCGGGGTGAGACTGACATTCAGCGTCGGCATGGCGCGATCCTTTCGCCCGATTCTAGTGCGCAAAGAGCGATTGTCAATTTTTGCCAAACTTCACGCCGCCGCCGTTTCCGCAAGGTCCGCAACCACCTTCTCGGCATCGGCAAGGGTAAGGAAGGTACGGTGCTTCCAGCCGGCCTTCTGCTCGGAGAAATCGGAGCGGAAGTGGCCGCCGCGGCTTTCCTCGCGCAGATACGCACCCGTCGCGATGAGCTTTGCCGTGGTGACGATGTTGTGGAAGCGCATGCGGCTGTTTTCGCGCTCCAGCGCAGCGATCTCGCGGATTGCCGTCTTCAGGCCGTCGCGGCTGCGGATGACGCCGACATGGTCGCTCATGATGCGGCGCAGGCGCTTCAGCGCCGGGCTGTCCTCGATGGTGACGAGGTCGTCGCTCTCGCCGGCATTCTTGCCCCAGTCGTTGATCTTCGGCTCCGGCAGCATGCCCTTGATGTTTTCCGCGATGCGGGCGGCGAAGACCACCGCTTCAAGCAGCGAATTCGAGGCAAGGCGGTTTGCACCGTGCACGCCGGTGGAGGTGACTTCGCCGGCGGCCCACAGGCCGTCGATCGAGGTGCGGCCTTCCGCATCCGTCAAGACGCCGCCCATGTGGTAGTGCACGGCGGGCACGACGGGGATCGGCTGGGTGACGGGGTCGATGCCGGCGGCGATGCAGGAGGCATAGACCGTCGGGAACATTTCCGGGAAATGCGCACCGACCGCCTTGGTGCAATCGAGGAAGGCGCCGCGGCCGGCCTGCACCTCCGCAAAGACGCCGCGCGAAACGATATCACGCGGGGCGAGTTCGCCGTCCGCGTGGATATCGAGCATGAAGCGGTGGCCGGCGGAATTAATGAGGTGCGCACCGTCGCCGCGCAGCGCCTCGGTGGCGAGCGGTGCAGGATCGCGGCCGATATTGATGGCGGTCGGGTGGAACTGCACGAACTCCGGATCGGCGATGATCGCCCCGGCGCGCGCGGCCATGCCGACCCCCTGACCGCAGGCCTCCCACGGATTGGTGGTGACGGCATAGAGATGTCCGACGCCACCCGAGCAGAGCACGACGGCGCGGGCCGGGAAATGAACGCGGTTCTTCGACTGGCCGGCATCGGGGCGGGCAACGACGCCCGAGATGAAGCGGCCCTCGCGCACCAGCTCCTCGACGACATAGCCTTCGAGCACCCGGATCGACGGCGTCTTGCGAACCGCAGCAATCAGCGCCTCCATGATCGCCTTGCCGGCCATGTCGCCCTTGACGCGCACGATGCGGCGTTCCGAATGGGCAGCCTCCCGGGAGAGCAGCAGCTTGCCCTCGAGATCGCGATCGAAGGGCACGCCGTATTCGAGCAGGTCGTGGATGCGCGCCGGGCCTTCGGAAACCATGAAGCGCGCCATCTTCTCATCGACGATGCCGGCACCGGCTTCGAGCGTGTCGGCGACGTGCTTTTCGAACGTATCGCCGGGGCTCATCGCCGCCGCGATGCCGCCCTGCGCCCAAGCGGAGGACGCACCCTGGCCGATCGGCGCAGCCGCGAGAATGGTGACGGGACGCGGCGCGAGTTTCAGCGCGCAGAACAGGCCGGCAAGCCCGCCGCCGACGATGACGATATCGTCGATGCCGTTCCAGGATTGCGGACGAAAACTATCAATGGGCATGTCTTACTCCTCCGACGCGCCGCCGAACTGCGCCCCTCACCTGCCTGCCGGCATCCTCTCCCCGCGAGCGGGGCGAGGAGCGCTGGGCTCGCCGTTTTCCCCTTCTCCCCGTTTACGGGGAGAAGGTCCCGGCAGGGGGATGAGGGGCCGCAGGGCCTCCTGCGCCTCTACTGCTTCAGGTTCACCATCCGCTCGACGGCAAGGCGGGCGCGATCGGCGATCGCCGGATCGACCACGACCTCTTCCGTCATGTTGACCAGGCTGTCGAGGATCTTCGGCAGCGTGATACGCTTCATGTGCGGACAGAGATTGCACGGCTTGACGAAATCGACGCCCGGCAGCTCGGCCTGGATGTTGGAGGCCATGGAGCATTCGGTGACGAGCAGCACGCGCGAGGGACGATTGTCCTTCACGTAGTTGATCATGCCGGAGGTGGAGCCGGCGAAATCGCAGACGGCGATGACGTCGGGATGGCACTCCGGATGGCCGATGATCTCGATACCGGGATGGGCCTCCTTGTAGGAAAGCAGCTCAGCCGCCGTGAAGCGCTCGTGCACCTCGCAGTGCCCTTTCCAGGTCAGGATCTTCTTGTTCGTCTGCTTGGCGACGTTCATCGCCAGGTACTCATCCGGGATGCAGAGCACGGTGTCGCTCTCCAGGCTCTCGATCACGGCAAGCACGTTGGAAGAGGTGCAGCAGATGTCCGTCTCCGCCTTCACATCGGCCGAGGTGTTGACATAGGTGACGACCGGCACGCCGGGATAACGCTGCTTGAGCAGGCGTACATCTTCCCCGGTGATCGAATCCGACAGCGAGCAGCCGGCCCGGGCATCGGGGATGAGCACCGTCTTTTCCGGGTTCAGCAGCTTCGAGGTCTCGGCCATGAAATGCACGCCGCACTGGATGATGATCTCGGCATCCACCTTCGTGGCGTCACGGGCGAGCTGCAGCGAATCGCCGACGATATCGGCGACGCAGTGGAAGATTTCCGGCGTCTGGTAATTGTGCGCGAGGATGACCGCGCCGCGCTCCTTCTTCAACCGGTTGATGGCGGCGACATAGGGCGCGTAGACCGGCCATTCGAAGGCGGGAATGAACTGTTTCACCTTCTCGTAGAGGTGTTCCGTCTCGCGGGCGATCTCGGGCGTGAAGGTCAGATCCGGTTTCTCGACGACGCCGAAGCGCTCCGCGGCAGTCAGCGGACGAGCGGCTTCGGCCATCCCCGCATGCTGGGCCAGAACGGTCATGGAACCCTCCCTTTCTCCCGCCATCCTCCGGCGGAAAGGCTATTTTGCTCAGTTTGAGCATAATAGCTCCAAAACAAAACCGGCATTGCCGGTGGTTCAGATCTAGAAACTTTTGTGACGGTTTGCAAGAACCGCCGCCCGAATTCCTTCGGGCGGCGGTACCGTTTTAGGTCAGGCGACGGCCGGGCGTACGACGCCCCTTTCCTCGATCGGCCAGTGCACGATCGCCGCGAAGACACCGAGCGCCGCGCCGAGCCACCAGACCGGATCGTAGGTGCCGAAATGATCGTAGAGATAGCCGCCCATCCACACGCCGAGGAACGAGCCGACCTGGTGCGAGAGAAAGACGATGCCGCCGAGCAGGCCGAGATGTTTCGTGCCGAACATGATGGCGACGAGACCGTTGGTCGGCGGCACGGTGGAGAGCCAAAGCAGGCCCATGACGATGGCGAAGACGATGACCGAGGCCGGCGACTTGGGCAGAAGGATGAAGGCCGCCACCGCGACCGAGCGTGCGAGATAGATATAGGCGAGGAAATAAGGCTTCGAGTAACGCTGACCGATGAAGCCGGCGGCGAGCGAACCGATGATGTTGAAGAAGCCGATCAGCGCCAGTGCGATGACCGCATAACGCGCATCGATGCCGATATCGCCGAGATAGGCCGGGAAATGCGCGGTGATGAAGGCGACCTGATAGCCGCAGACGAAGAAGCCGGCGACCAGCAGCAGGTAGCTGCGATGGCCGAGTGCCTCGCGCAGCGCCTCGCCGATGGTCTGCTTGTATTCGTTTGCCGACGTGATGCCGGAGGAGGAATTGCCGCGCAGCGGAATACCGAGCAACGGCACGATGAGCATCAGCATGCCGAGATAGACGAGACTGTCCGACCAGCCATAGGCGCTGATGAGGCCCTGCGACAGCGGCGCGAAGAGGAACATGCCGGCAGAGCCTGCGGCCGTGCAGATGCCGAAGGCCATGGAGCGCTGGTCCGGCGTCACATTGCGCGCGAAGGCCGACAGCAGGATGCCGAAGGAGCCGGCCCCGACACCAAGCCCAACCAGCACGCCGCCGCCGACATGCAGCCAGAGCGGCGACGTGCCGAACGACATGAGGACCAGGCCAAGCGCATAGACGAGACCCGAGACAAGCAAGACCCGCCAGGTGCCGAACTTGTCGGCAATCGCGCCGAAGAACGGCTGGCTGACGCCCCAGGCAAGGTTTTGCAGCGCCATGGCGAGGCCGAACGTGGTGCGGTCCCAGCCGGTATCCTGCAGCATGGGCAGCTGGAAAAAGCCCATCGCCGAGCGCGGGCCGAAGGTGAGCACGGCGATCAGCGAGCCGGCAAGAATGATGAGCCACGGCATGGGCCGGCTCGCGGCAGGCGCCGCAACGACGGATGGGGTGGACATGGTGGGTCTCCGGGAGTGTGTGGCCGGACACTACGCGGCGCCATGCATTAACAAAAGCGAATTTAATTGACCGGACGATCAGCCGGATTGATGAAATCCCGGCACCGGGCATGGCGCCGGATGTGCTTGACGCCACGGTATTTTGAGCGCATGTCCCCTCCAGGCGTCACACGGCGCCAACCGAACCCGGATAAGATCATGGACCCCGACAGTCGACTATCGAGAGCAATCGAGCGACCGATCCGGTAAGAGCCCCCGAAAAGGCTTTGCTCCGGACGGCGAGAATGCCTCCAAGGAGTAAAGCATGCTGCAAATCTATGCCCGCAGGGCGGACCGCTTCTGCCTGCGCGAAATTTCCAACCCGGCCATCGAGCAGGCGATCGCCCCTGCCCTCTGGTACGATCTCCTGAGCCCGACACCCGAAGAGGTGGCGGACGTGGAGGCGGCGCTCCGCATTTCGATCCCGACGCGGGAGGAAATGGAGGATATCGAGCTGTCGGCCCGCCTCTACCAGGAGGACGGCGCGGAATTCATGACGATGACGGCGCTCACCAATCTCGACGGCGACGAACCGATGAAGATGCCGGTAACCTTCATCCTCACCGGCCCGACGCTGGTGACGGTGCGCCATGCGGATGCAAAGCCCTTCGTGACCTTCTGCAATCGGGCGCTGCGCGGCAACGGCCACAGCTACGAGACCGGCGAGGACGTGATGCTCGGCGTCATCGAGGCGGTCATCGACCGCATGGCGGACGTGCTGGAGCGGCTCGGCAACGAGATCGACGGCATCTCCCGCGAGGTCTTCCGCAGCAAGAAGGGCTCGTCCACCAAGAAGACGCGCGACCTCGAGGCACTGATCGAGCAGCTCGGCCGCAAGGGCGATTTCCTCTCCGGCGTGCGCGAAAGCCTCGTCAGCATCTCGCGTCTCGTCGCCTATCACGCGGCGGTGGAGAGCCCGGCGCGACGGCCGTCGAAGGACATCCGCCAGCTCGTCAAGCTCGTGCAGCGCGATGCAGCATCGCTCGGCGACCATGCGGCGTTCCTCTCGGGCAAGATCAATTTCCTGCTCGACGCGACGCTCGGCCTGATCAATCTAGAGCAGAACCAGATCATCAAGATCTTCACCGTCGCCTCGGTCGTCTTCCTGCCCCCGACGCTGGTCGCCTCGGCATACGGCATGAACTTCGAGCTGATGCCGGAGCTCCAATGGCGCTTCGGCTATCCCTATGCGGTCGGCCTGATGATCATCTCGGCTTTGATGCCGTTCCTCTATTTCAAGCGACGCGGCTGGGTTTGAAAGGCAGCATGAGCACGCCGGCCCGACATCAGGCTGTCACACGCCGACGATAGTCGGGCCGACATGGCACGATACAACTCGTATATCATCTGCACCTCTCCGCGCAGCGGAAGCACCCTGCTGTGCAAACTCCTGGCGGCGACTGGCATCGCCGGAAACCCGGCCTCACTCTTCTACCGTCCGACCTTGCCCGACTGGCTGACGAGGCTTGGTCTCATACTGGTGGAAACAGTGGCGGAGCGCGAATTGCTCGAAACGATCTTCGAGGCTGCGAACCGCAAGGGACGCGGGGATACAGCAATTTTCGGACTTCGCCAGCAGAGGCACGGCTTCGATTTCCTCTGCGAGAAGCTCGCGATCCTCCACCCCGGCAATCTCAGCGATTGCGAACGCATCCAACGGATCTTCGGCACGACGCTCTTCATTCACCTGACGCGCACCGACAAGCTCGCGCAGGCGGTTTCCTACCTTAAAGCAGAACAGACCGGATTGTGGCATCTCGCCCCGGACGGCACGGAACTGGAGCGGACCGCGCCGAATCGCGCGCCCGTCTACGACCGAGACGCCATCCGAGCCCACGTCGAGACGATGACGGCCTATGACCGCGCGTGGGAGACGTGGTTCGAACGCGAGGCGATAGCACCGCTTCGCCTTTCTTATAACGATCTATCCGACGATCCGCGCGCCACCTTACGGACCGTCCTCCTCCACCTGGGGCTGGATCCGGCAGCCGCCGATCGCGTTGCTCCCGGCGTGAGGAAGTTGGCCGACGAAACCAGCCGGGAATGGGGGGCGCGGTTTCGCGCGGAAAACACGTTAGCCTGACTTCAAGCCCGCACCTTCATCGGCCAGCGCTCGGTGCGCGTCTTCGTCACGCGCACCGTATCGCCGAGGCGGATCTCGCCCTCGCTGCGGGGCACGGCGTTCCAGCCGAAGAGCACGCCGGGCACGCGGCGGTCGGCGGACATGCGCTTTTCGGCAAGGCCCTGGATCGGGTTGCCGCCGATGCGCTCGCCGGTCCTCTGGTCCTGCGTGGTCATGATGCAGCGGGCGCAGGGTTTGACGAAATCGAAGGTGATGCCGTTGATCTCGATCACTTCCCACAGGTCCTCCACCCAGGGATCGTCACAGGAGACGAGGATGTTGGTGCGGAAGCGCTCCATGCCGACAGGCTCCTGGCCCTTGGCGACGAGGGTACGGTTGAGGTCGGAAAGCGAGCCGGTGGTCGTCACGAGAACGGGGAAGCCGTCGGCAAAACCCACAGGCGCCGGGCTGCCGGCCCACTCCTCGCCCTCCAGTCGCTCGGCCCGCGCGTCCATGTGCACGAGCCTGACCGGACGGGCGAGCCAGTCCGACAGGACCTCGTTGACGGCCTCGTCAGCGACGGCAGCGTTGACCGGGCTGTCCCAGACGGTCACGTCGAGGCGGTCCTCCGGATCGAAGCTCGCAAAAAGCTGGCGGCCTTCCATTTCGAGATGCAGGCTGTCGCCGACGGCCGTCGCCTCGACGCGGGCCAGCGCCTGCAGCTCGCGCTGGGTGATGAAGCGGCCGTCCGGCTCGACGACCATGAAACGCCGGTCGCCGGCAAGGCCGTCGAGACGCACGGCAGCGCTTTCGACGGGAATGGCCCGGCCGCTCTTCAGCGGGTGGATGTTGAGACCTTCGACCTTCATGCGGGCGACCTTTCCTAAAACTTTGATTCAACGGCCTGCCGATCGGATTCAATGCGGCGGCACAAAAGCATGTTTTTCTTCAGATTTCATCCAGCAGCATGGCGCGGATCGCCCGCAGGCGCTCCGTCCGCTCGCCGGCCATGCGCGCACCCGCCGCCGTCTGGAACCCGTCAGCCAGTTTGAAGAGCTTGACCTCGAAATGGTCGATGGCGAAGGCCTTGTCGTCGAGCGGGCGGTTTTCGCCGAGCGGGTCCAGCGGATCGTAGAGGCCGCTGCCCATGCGGCCGGCAATGTAGAAGCAGCGCGCAGCACCGATCATACCGATCGCGTCGAGCCGGTCGGCGTCCTGCAGGATCTTCGCCTCCAGTGTCTTGGGAGCGAGATTGGCGGAGAAACTGTGCGTCAGGATGGCATGGGCGACGGAGGCCACGTCCGCTTCGCTCCAGCCTTCGGCGGCAAGCAGGTCGGCCGCCTTTTCGGCTGCAAGGCGTGACGCTTCGGCGCGCAGCGGCGAGTTCTTTTCCACCGCCACGCAATCATGCAGCAGCACGGCGGCGGCCAGCAACCGTATGTCACCGCCCTCCTCCGCCTGGATGCGGCGCGCGCTCTTCCACACACGGATGAGATGCGCGGCATCGTGCGAGCCGTCATCGGCAGAGAAGGCCTGCGGCAGCAGGCGTTCGGCAAGGGCCCCGAGGGGCGAGAAGGCGGCGGCGAGACAGGCGAAGGTCATGGGCAATCCATCATTGGTTGCCCTGACTATCCTGTCACGCCTCGGCGTTCAATTCCGCCTTTTCGCCGGTCCCGGACTTTCCCGACAGGATCTTCTGGTAGAACAGCCCGATACCGATCAGCACCGCGCCGAGCCCGATGAAGGAGAGCGCCCTGAGGATGCCTTCGAGATTGGCCATGTCGATCAGGAAGACCTTGACCACCGCGATCAGCACGAGACCGGCGGAGGCAAGGCGGATGCTCTTGGAATCGAACTTCGAGCCGACCACCAGCAGCAGAACGCCGAGCAGCAGCCAGACGACCGAATAGGTGTAGGTCTCCGGCTGGAGGAACCCCTTCCAGTCGGCAATGCCCTCGCCATGCCAGTAGCGACGCACGCTGAGCGTGACCCAGGCGAAGGCGAGCGCCACGCCGGTCAGCGCCAGCATGATCACATAGGGCATCGGCCGCCGGCCGCGCGCATAGAGGGCAAGCCCGCCATAGGCGATGCCAGGCAGGAGATAGCCGACGAAAAGCAGATCCAGGAACGGCCATTTACCGAGCAGTTCGCCGGTGAAATAGGGGTTGAGGCCAACGAAATGGGCGCTGAGGATGGACAGGACCGAGAGCCCGCCGACCACCATGGAACCGTAGCGGAAGACCGGGCTCGGCGATTTCAGGTCGAGCGACATCAGGATACCCGCGGCGCCGATGACCAGCAGCGTGTAGATCGACTGCTCGCCGAGCGTCGGCACGGAGCTGTCCAGCACCCCGCCATTCATGCCGTGGCGCACGAGGATCGCCGCCGTCAGCAGCACGAACAGGCTGGCCAGCGCCTGCAGCAGGTTGCGGATTTTCTCGCCCGGCCAGCGGCGCAGTTCGAAGGCCGAGAGCGCGAGAAGAGCAGCCGGAATGCCGTAGCCGGCAAGCAGCTGGTTGAAGACCGGCGTCTTCGAAAGGTTGGCCGCGCCGACGATGGTCGGCTCCCAGCCGATGCGGCCGGCAACCACGGCCGCCGCCCCTGCCATCAGCCAGGGCAGGACCGGCCAGCGGCGAAGGCGCGTCGCGAAGACGGCGGCAGCGCCGAGGATCGCGATGCCGAGCGTGGTGGCAAGGCCGTCCGTCATGGCGTGCAGCGCCAGCACGAGGAAAGCAAAGCCGCCGGCAACGAGCGTCCATTGCGGAATGAACAGACCCTCCTCCGCCCGTCCGCGCGAAAAGACCTCTGCCGCAGCGAAGAAGGCGAGACCGAGCGCCACGGCGAGAAGACCGTGCTTGAGGTCAAAGGAGAGGTTGCCGAAATGGAGGAAGCTCAGAGCGACAACAACGAAGGGCACGGCCGGAGCGATGAGGCTCCAGAGCGCGGAAAAGGCGGAGGACCCCGTCATGCGCAGGCGCACCGCCGCAAGACCGACCGCCGCATAGGCCACGGCAAGGAGCAGCAGCAGATTGACCGGCACGACGGCGATCATCGGTACCGGCAACGATGCTGGCGGCGGCAGCACCGAGGCGTTGTCCAGTATCGGCGGGGCCAGCGAGGAGAAATCGTCGAACAGCAGGCCGCCGGGCCGGATCACCATCGCCCCGACGCCGACCACGGCCGTGATGGCGGAAAAGAGCGCGGGATAGATCGCCCAGCCGCGCAGCGCGCCGAGCAGGGCAAGCGCCATCACGATCGCCGCAAAGCCATAGTCCGCCCGGGCGAGCGCCGGGACGGCATTGGCGAGGATCAGCGCCGGGAAGGTCAAGGCCAGCGCGCCGGTCAGCGATACGGCGACCGCGGGCGGGGCAAGCAGGCGGTCCAGCGGATCGGCGGCGGCGGCGCCCGTTGCGGGCGGCAGGTCGTCCGCCGTAATGTTGCCCGGCCAGATCAGCCCCAGGCCAAGCGCCATCACGAGCAGGGCGAGAAGCATCGGCACGACCTCGACCGTGCTCGCCTCCGAAAGATAGAGCACCGCCCAGAGCGCCATGCCGGCACTGGCCAGCGCCGGCACGACCAGCCAGCGACGGATGCGCGCGGCGGCGAAGGTGGCAAGCCAGGCGACGGAGAGGAAACCGAAAAGGCCCCAGGCACTCGGCTCCTCGGTCGCGACCAGCGCAGGCGTCACGAGAGAGGCCAGCAGGCCGAGGCCGGCCAGCGCCTGCCCGTGCAGGAGCGACAGGCCGATCGTCGCGAAGGCCACGGCGGCGAGCAGCACGAAGGCCGTCAGCGGGCCGAAATAGCCGTAGAATTCGTAGGAGACATAGGTGACGGCAAACAGTGTTATGGCGCCGGCAGCGGTCAGCACGCCGGGGATCATCGCGTTCTGGAAGGCATTCGCGATGACCGGCAGCGTGCGGCGGCGCACGAACTCGCCGACGGCCATGAGCACGAGGCCGAAGACGGCGGCCAGCGACAGCCGCACCGCCGGGCTGAGCAGCCCTGCCTCGATGGAATACTTGACCATGAAGATGCCGCCGAGCGCGAGCGCGATGCCGCCCACCCAGACGGCCCAGCGCGCGCCGATGCGGCTTTCGAAGCTTTCCTTCGGCTTTGCCGCGGCCGCGGGAGTGGCAGAGGCCGCCGCAACGGCTTCGTCCAGCCCCTCGCTCGCAGCAACCGTTTCGGCGGGACCGGCGGGCGTGCCGCCAAAGATCGCCCGGCCCTTCTCGGCCTCGTCCACCCCCGCCGCCTGCAACGCAGCCCAGGGGCTTGCGAAATCGGCCGGCACCGGCTCCTCGGCCGCCTCTTCGGAGATGGCCTCGGTCGCTTCCACAGCCACTGTCTCCACTGGCGCCGTCAAATCTCCGGCCTTCAGCGCCTCGACTTCGCGCTTCAGCCGCATCACCTCCTCGCCGAGTTTCTGCGCGCTGTTTCGCGATGCATTGAGGGTATAGAGCGCCAGGCCGATCGCGACCAGGGAGAGGATTTCGAGCATTGCGACTCCAACGCGGGCATTGTCCGGGCGCGGAGACTACCCGGTTTTTTCCAAAGACTAAACGGGGTTACGTTTGAAGCCGGTATTCTCTTCGAGCTGTCGCATGGTTTTCATGCAAGGCGGGCACAATGACCTATTTCCAGGAGCAACCGGAGCCCGCCATGACCCAGACCCTTCGCAATGCCACCGCCACGCAGGCGGGCCGGCAGCCCCGGGACGGCTATGCGCATGCCATCGTTCGCAGCCTCGGCAATCTTCTCGGTCGATGCACCGCCGCCCGCACGGACGGGCAGCCTATAACGCCAGCCGCCGGCGAGGCCCCGGCAAAACGCCTGGCCCCCGCCGCGCTCCGCTTGGCTTCAAGCCAGCGCATCGCCACCGCCGGCTGCCTTACCCCCTGGGGCACGCGGCTGATGGCGGAGGCGGATTTTCATGGCGACGCCCGTTGCTTCGATGAGGGATCCGGCGCCCCTGCGGGCTGGGTCGTCGAGGTCGATCCGCGGAATCCGGACGCCGCCCCGAAAAAACGGCCCGCCCTCGGCCGCTTGCGGCATGGCGCCCTCGCCTGCCTCGTCAACCGGGATGGCCGCGTGGTCGTCTATTGCGGCGATGCCGGCGAATCCGGGCATCTCTACAAGTTCGTCACAAACCGCACCTGGCAGTCCGGTAGCCGCGCCGACGGCCCGGACCTCCTCGACGACGGCACGCTCCATGTCGCGCATTTTTCCGCCGACGCGGAAGAGGACTGGATGCCGGTCACCTTCGACGCGGCGCCGCTGGTGATGGAAAACGGCACGCTGACATGGATGCCGGTCGCTGCCGGAAAGAGCCCGCTGACCACCGCTTATGGCTATGCCACACCGATCAACGTGCAGAACGAAACGCGCCGCGCCGCCGCCCTCCTGCGCGCCACCCGCCTCGATGGAATTGCGGATGTGACCGGGGATCCTGCGGCCGGCACGGCCCGCCTCCGGCTGGCTGGCGAAAAGACCGGCGCCCGCGACCGGTTCAGCCATATCGTCGAGATCATCGAAGCCGGTGGCGATTTCGCTGCGCTGCACGCGCACTGGGAAGTGCTTTCGACCTGTAACGGCCATTGAGCCATCGGCAGCAGGACCGATGCCTGCGGCCTGTCTGGAGCAACTTCGCAGCCCCCGGTTCAGTGGAATTGCCCCATATGCCTTCTGGCCGCCGCATCCGGCGCCGCTTCGGCTGGAGACACTAACGCATCAGGTTTTCGATCGGGAAGATGGCGCAGGTTTCAGTGCCATGGGCGAGCAGCTTGCCGTTTCCGTCGCGCAGCCAGGCTTCGGATGTCGCAATGGTACGGCCGCGATGCACGATCCTGCCTTCGCAGAACACCTCACCCATGCCGGGCAGGACGGGGCGCACGAGATTCAGCTTGAACTCGATCGTCGTATAGGCTTCGCCCGGCTTGATGACGGAGAAAACGGCGCAGCCGAGCGCCGAATCCATCACCGTTGCCGTCCAGCCGCCGTGCACCGTGCCGAGCGGATTGAGATGGTCGACAGACGGCAGGCCGGCAAAGACGACGCGGCCGTCCTCCACCTCCGTCATGCTGAAGGCGAGCGTCTTCGCCATCGGCGGGGCCGGCAGGTCGCCGACCAGCATCGCCTGCAGTACCTTCAGCCCGCCGTCGCGCTTCACCACGTCGAGCGGCAGCGTACCGACGCCAGAAACCGTCAGCCCGGGGTAGATTTCGACCGTCATGCATGCGCCTCTCGGGGTTGATCGTGCCTCGGCGTGCCGAGCGCCTTCAGGGCCGCCTGGATGAAGCCGTCGCGGGCGCTGGCGAGTTCCAGCCCGCGCGGTTCGCAGACATGCCGGTTGAGGAAGAAGGCGGTCAGCCGGAAGCCGTCCGCGAGGGCGGCGGCATCGGCGGCGTGCCGGCGCTCGTCGCCAAGAAAGGCCGGCAGTGCCAGCATCTTGTCCGCCCAGGGTGCGCCGGCTTCGCGCGAAACGGCACGGCCGGATTTCGGCGACACGTAACAGAGGTTTTCGCGGCTGCCCGTTGCGACACATTCGAAAAGATCGAGGCCGAAGCCGAGATCGTTGAGCACGGCGAGTTCGAAGCGCACGAAGAGTTCGCCGGCATCGGCCGGCTCGTGCAGGTGATCGAGGATGACGGAAAGCGCCTCGTAGAGATGGGGATGCGGGTCGCGCTCCGGCAGGAAGCGCAGCAGCGCCGCCATGGCCTGCACGCCGTAGACGGCGGTCGCCGTCTCCATCAGCCGCCCGGCGCGCAGCTCCAGCGGCTCGATGCGGAACTCGCCGAGATGCTCGTCGAGCCGCGCCCGCCAGGTGACATCGACGGAATTGCCGGGCTGGAGCACCGGCTGCATGGCCCGCGAGCGCCCGCCGCGCACCATGCCGAGGTGCCGGCCACGGCTGCGCGTCATCACCTCGACGATGACAGAGCTTTCGCCGTGGCGCCGCACGCCGAGAACGATGGCTTCCTCACTCCATTGCATGGCAAAAGCCTTACGCCCTCGCCCGCGCGGGAGCAAGCGGCACGGCATGTGCGACGGAACGACGCGTGGCCGCAAGGACACACCCAAGCCCTTGCCACAGTTTCGCTTTTTTCTCGCCGCGCCGATGCCCGCTTTGCCGACAAAGAACCCGCGCAAGGCTTTCAAGCCAGATTTCGGAATTGAAAAACGACAGGTGCCCCCCTCATGTGTGTGTCCCGTGCCCGCGCTTTCGCGGCTCTCCGCCCCCTCGCCCTCCTCGCCCTTGCGGCAACGCTCGCAAGCTGCGCCACCACCGCAAAGCCGGTGAAGAAGGGACCGGACCCGATACATGTCGCCATGTACGGACCGCATCCGGAAGAGCGTTTTCCCCTGCCGGCGATGGACATCAGCAAGGTGAACCCGAAATATTTCCGCCAGTTGGTCGCCTACCAGACGGCCGAGCCGGCCGGCACCATCGTCATCGACACGCAGAACCGCTTCCTCTACCTCGTGCAGGGCGAAGGCATGGCAATGCGCTACGGCATTGGCGTCGGCAAGGCGGGGCTGGAATTCGAGGGCGGCGCACGCATCGGCCGCAAGGCGGAATGGCCGCGCTGGACGCCCACCCAGAACATGATCGAGCGCGAGCCGGAACGGAACCTGAAATGGGCCGGCGGCATGGAGCCGGGCCTTACCAACCCGCTGGGGCCCCGCGCGCTCTATCTGCACAAGGACGGCAAGGACACGCTCTTCCGCATCCACGGCACGTCCGAGCCCTGGTCGATCGGCAAGGCGGTATCGAGCGGCTGCATCCGCCTCTTCAACCAGGACATCATCGACCTCTACGGCCGCGTGCCGACCGGCAGCCGCGTCGTCGTGCTGCAGCACCAGGCACCGGTCGACCAGCCGGTGCCGATGGCGGCCGCCGCCATCTGAGGCCTCGTTCGGGGACGGCCTTGCGCCCGTCCCCGAACCGTTTCATCACCAGGCGTCGGGCTCGCGCACCATGTGCACGATATTGGCCGGGTTCATCACCCAGCCGCCGCGAAAGCCTGCGCCCAGATCCTCGATCGGATCGCAGCGCACGACGCCGTTCTGCTCGAGATGGCCGAGAGCGACCGTGTGGTCGGGCGTGGAAAGTTCGAGCCAGACCTCCGCCTGGCTGTAGCCCGGCGCCTCGTCGATCCACAACCGGTTCGGGCCGAGCAGGAACCCCCTTGCCGGGGCTTTGTCGTCGAAGGGCTCAAGCCCGACGACGTCGCGGTAGAAGGCGAGTGTCGCCTCGTACTGGTGCGAGGGAACCTTCATGGCGATGTTGATGCCGCCCTTGATGTCAGCTGTCATTGCAAACCTCCCGTTTCAAGTGAAATCCTGCTGCTCGGAGGCGACGACGCCCTTGAGCTCGCTCGGGTAATAGCCCTCGCGCAGGTTGATGCCGTATTCGACATAGGCCTTCATGCAGGCCAGCATCTGCGACCAGCCCTCGCAGTTCATGTAGGATGCTTTCTGGCCGCGGGCGTTGTCGCGCCAGCCGGTCTCGGCGATGGTCACCATCGTGCCGCCGTCCTCCAGCGGCTTGAAGCGCATCTCGACGCGCGTCCTGTAGGGCGCCTCCCCCTCGTCCACCATGGCATCCCAGCGGAAGACGATCAGGGCGTTCTCCTCCACCTCGTCGACGACGACCGGGGCCATGCCCCACCAGGTGACCGTCGTGCCCTCGACCAGCGGGGCGCTCGCCCCGCCGATGGTGGTGAAGTAGCCGCTGAGCTTCTTCGGATTGACCACCGCATCGAACACCTCGGCAACCGGCTTGCCGATACGCCCGTTCACACGAAATTCCAGCGTCATGCCGTCCTCCTTCCGGGGCAGAAGCGCCCCTTTCGATCTTGTCTGCCGTCAAAATATGTTATAAAAATATAACATGTCAAGCGAATCGAAACAGGACGCCGTTTTCAAGGCGCTGGCCAATGGCAAACGGCGGCAGATGCTGGATGCAATCAAGGATGCGCCGCTGACGACGGGCGCACTGTGCGAGCGTTTCGGGGAAATGGATCGCTGCACGGTCATGCAGCACCTCAAGGTGCTGGAAGAGGCGGAGCTGATCGTCGCCCGCCGTGAGGGCCGCGAACGCTGGAACCACCTCAATGCCCTGCCGATCCAGGCAATCCATGACCGCTGGATCAGCCAGTATGCCGGCCATGCGATGAACGTTCTTTCAGCGCTCAAGGGCGACCTGGAGGACTGAGGCACCGTCGCAAGGGCGGCGCCTCGGCTTGAACCGTAACGTCTCAGACCTCGGCCGCGATGCGCCCGATCTCGGCAATGACGGCATTGCGCTCGTCGCCGGAAATGCCGGGGATTTCGCAGAAGGCTGCAACGATGATGGCGCCGCGGTCCGGCGACCAGGCGATGGCGACGTCGTTGGCATTGCCAGCCTTGTCACCGTTGGTGCCGGTCTTGTCGCCGGTCATCCAGTCCGCCGGAAAACCCGCGCGCAGCCGCGCATCGCCCGTCTTGTTCATCACCAGCCAGGCGGCAAGCTGCGCCTTCGAACGCGCCGACAGCACGTCGGCAAAAACCAGCCTGCGCAGCGTCTCCACCATGGCGGTCGGCGTCGTCGTGTCGCGCACGTCGTCCGGCGTCTCATGGTAGTTGAGCGTCGGCTCCGTGCGGTCGAGCCGCGTTACCGCATCGCCAAGGCCGCGCAGGAACGCCGTGACGGCCTCCGGCCCGCCCGATGCGGCAAGCAGCAGGTTGGCGGCGGCATTGTCGCTGAACGTGATGGTCGCCTCGCAGAGTTCGGCGATCGAGATGCCCTTCCCGCCGACACGCGTTTCCACCACCGGCGACCAGTCCACGAGGTCCGCCTTCTTCACGACGATGCGCCGGTCCAGCGTCTCTTCGCCCCGATCCACCCGGGCGAGGATATGGCCCGCCAGCAGCGCCTTGAAGGTGCTGCACATCAGGAAGCGTTCATCCGTGTTGTGGCCGAGCCGCGCGCCCGTCGAAAGATTATGTATGGCAACGCCGATGCGCCCGCCGTGACGCGCCTCCAGCGCGGCAAGCCGTTGCGCGAGATCCTCGCCGGCGGCGCGGCTGGTGCCGGCCGTCAGCGCGGAAACCGCGGGAATAGCAAGGAGAGCGCCGGCCATGGCCTGGCGGCGTGAAATCGTCATCGTCATGTCTTGTTTCCTGTTTGCCGGACACCGGGCGCGCTTTGCAACACCCGGCCCGCTTGAGCCCGCCCACACCGCGACTATGGGCGGTGAGGCGATTCAAGACAAACGACGATTTCTGCCGACAGCCATTAGGAAAACTAGGGCTTTGCCTTATTTTCGCTTCATCGCCTCGGCGAGCGCTGCACCGAAAGCGCCTTGCGAGGGCGCCTGCTGCTTGGGGGCCGCCTGGCTGAACTTCGGCTGCATCTGGGCATTCTTGTCGCCCCGCGGAGCATTGTCGCGGGCAGCTGGCGCGCCGCCGTCCTTGCGCATGGTGAGACCGATGCGCTTGCGCGGCACATCCACCTCGGTGACGCGCACCTTCACCACGTCGCCGGCCTTGACCACCTCGTGCGGGTCCTTGACGAAGCGGTCGGCGAGCTGGGACACATGCACGAGGCCGTCCTGATGCACACCGATGTCGACGAAGGCGCCGAAGGCGGCGACGTTCGTCACCGTGCCCTCCAGGAGCATGCCGACCTTGAGGTCCTTGATGTCATCGATGCCGTCGGCAAAGGTCGCGGTCCGGAATTCCGGACGCGGGTCGCGGCCGGGTTTTTCCAGTTCAGCAAGGATGTCCTTGACCGTCGGCAGGCCGAAGCGCTCGTCGACGAACACCTTCGGGTCAAGTTGCTTCAGCGCCGCGCTGTCGCCCATCAGCGCGCGCACGTCCCGCCCGCAGGCCGCGACGATCTTCTTGGCGACGCCATAGGCTTCGGGATGCACCGAGGACGCGTCAAGCGGCTCCTTGCCGTTCGGAATGCGCAGGAACCCGGCGCATTGCTCGAAGGTGCGCGCACCAAGGCGCGAGACCTTCATCAGCTCCTTGCGGCTTTCGAACGGGCCATTGGCATCGCGATGCGCGACGATCGCTTCGGCGGAGGATTTGCCGAGGCCGGAGACGCGCGCGAGAAGCGGCGCGGAGGCGGTGTTGAGATCGACGCCGACGGCGTTCACCGCGTCTTCCACAACCGCATCCAGCGAGCGGGAGAGCTTTCCCTGGTCGACATCGTGCTGGTACTGGCCGACGCCGATCGACTTCGGCTCGATCTTCACCAGTTCGGCAAGCGGATCCTGCAGACGGCGGGCGATGGAAACGGCGCCGCGCAGCGAGACGTCGAGGTTCGGAAATTCGGCGGCCGCCGTTTCCGAGGCGGAATAGACGGAGGCACCGGCTTCCGAGACGATGACCTTGGTGGGCTTGGGTGCCGGCAGCTGGTCGAGCAGATCGGCGACGAGCTTTTCCGTCTCGCGGCTGCCGGTGCCATTGCCGATGGCGATCAGCTCGATCTTGTGCTTGCGGATGAGCGACGCTAGCTCAGCCTGTGTGCCGCGCACATCGTTCCTCGGCGGGAACGGGTAGACGGTCGTCGTCTCGAGCACCTTGCCGGTGTTGTCGATGATGGCGACCTTGACGCCGGTGCGGATGCCCGGGTCGAGGCCCATCGTGGCGCGCGTGCCGGCAGGAGCGGCGAGCAACAGGTCCTTGAGATTGCGGGCAAAGACGCGGATCGCTTCCTCCTCGGAGCGTTCGCGCATCTCGCGCATCAGGTCGAGCGACAGCGACATGGAGAGTTTCACCCGCCAGGTCCAGCCGATCACCTCGGCCAGCCACTTGTCGCCCGGCTTCGTGCCGATGGCATAGAAGGAAGCGATGATGCGTTCCACCGGCTTGACGGCCTCGGTGCTGTCCTGGTCGACGACGATGTCGACCGACAGGAACTCCTCGTTCCAGCCGCGCAGCATGGCGAGCGCCCGGTGCCCCGGCACCGCCGCCCAGCGTTCGGTATGGTCGAAGTAGTCGGAGAACTTCGCCCCGGCCTCCTTTTTCCCCTCAACGACCCGCGAGCGCAGGAAGGCGTTGTCCTTCATGTATTCGCGCAGGCGCTTCAGGAGATCGGCATTTTCCGTGAACTGCTCGGCGACGATGTCACGCGCGCCTTCCAGCGCCGTCTTGACGTCGGGCACCTCGGCCGACAGGAATTTTTCGGCAAGCTCCGCCGGCACCAGTGCACGGTCCGTGAGGATCTGTTCGGCAAGCGGCCCGAGGCCGCGCTCGCGGGCGATCTCCGCCTTGGTGCGGCGCTTGGGCTTGTAGGGCAGATAGATGTCCTCGAGCTCCGCCTTGGTCGCAACCGTGGCGATCTTCGCCGCAAGCTCGTCCGTCAGCTTGCCCTGCCCCGCAATCGATTCGAGGATCGAGGCACGGCGCGCCTCCAGCTCGCGCAGATAGGTCAACCGTTCGGACAGCGTGCGCAGCTGCGTATCGTCGAGACCGCCGGTCACTTCCTTGCGGTAGCGCGCGATGAAGGGCACCGTCGCCCCCTCGTCGATGAGCGCCACGGCGGCGGAAACCTGCGCGGAGGTCGCCTTGATCTCGGCGGCGATCAGGTTCGCGATCTTGAGCGGTGTCGGGGCCATGTCGAATTCCTCTGGGTTGGCGCGGTCGGCGACCATAGTGTGCGGCCGGCTATAGGCCAACCACAGGCCCGGCAGCCCGCGGCCACGTCCACAATATATATATCACGACCGGCAAAAGCGGCAGGACTGCGCCACGGTTGAACACCAGCGAATACAGGCTTAGAGGTTGTAACGCTTCATAAAGTCTTGCCGACTATCCTCACCGCACGTAACGGCAACGGGGCCTTCGGCATGCGCGGCGCTTTTCTTGCAGCAGTCTCACTGGCGGCCTTCGGCACCACGTGCCCGGCGCATGCGACCACGCTTAACCTGTTGATCTGGGAAGCCTATATCGACGAGCAGATCCTTGCCGACTGGACTGCCGAAACCGGCATCGAGGTGCGCCAGACCTTCTATGACAGCGGCGACGTGCGGGACAAGATCCTTGCCGATCCGAACGCCAATGTCGACGTCGTCGTGACCAATGAGAACGGCGCACGGCTCTACGGCAAACGCGGCGTCATCGCCACGCTGAGTGCCGACAACGTCCCATCGCTGAAGGACTATGCGGAAAGCTGGTCGGGCCGCTGCGGCGGCTACGGCGTGCCCTATCTGTGGGGCACGATGGGCATCCTCTACCGCTCCGACAAGATCACGACGCCGCCGACCTCCTGGGCGGACATGATGAAGCCGGCCGAAAGCCTACGCGGCCATATCGCCATGTACGGCGACCACGCCGAAGCCTTCGTCGCGCCGCTCGCCCTGCTCGGCAAATCGGTCAACGCCAATGACAACGAGACGCTGAAGGCGGCCTACGAGCTGATGAAGGCACAGGCGCCCTATGTGCTCACCTACGACTATGTCGTCACCTCGGTGCAGAGCCCGGACAAGGGTCCGAACATCTACATGGCGCTCGGTTACAGCGGCGACCAGTACACGCTGAACGACAAGGTCTCCTCACCGGGCCTCTGGCGCTACGTCGTGCCGAAGGAAGGCACGCTTTCCTGGCTCGACTGCGTCTCCGTCAGCGAACGCTCGAACAACAAGGCCCTGGCGCTGAAGCTGATCGACTATATCAGCAACGCCAGGAACGGCGCCCGCAACGCCGTCAAGCTCAACATGCCCACCGCAAGCACCGCCGCACTGGCGCTGCTTCCGGAAGACATACGCTCCAATCCCGAAATCTATGCAGCACCGGAAATCCTGGCCAAAAGCCAGTTTCAGGAGGAACTGACCGTGCAATCGGTCCAGGCCCGCCGCCGCATCATCAGCAGTCTGGCCCAGATCAGTGACGCTCGGTAAACGCGCCCTTTCCCTCATCTTCCCGGTCGTGCTCGCAGGCTATGTACTTGCCGCCTCGCTGATCTACTACGTGCAGAGCTCGTCCATCCTCGCGCTGGAACGCGCCCGCCTGTGGCAGCAGATGGGCCTGCTCACCGCCGTCTTCCAGAACGAGGTGACGCAGAACCGCAGCTTCATCTACTCGCTCGTCGAGGGCGGCGCGGTTCGCCTCTTCGTCAACGAGCCCGATGCCGCCTATCGCAACACCGCGCTCGGCGTGCGCCTGCAGCAGAGCATCACCTCGCTCTCCGACGACCGCAAGCGCTTCATCTCCGTGGCGATCATCCGCCCGCCGCTGACCGTCGATTATTACTTCGAGGACAGCGACGATCCGTTCGCGGAGATCACGCCGCAGCAGATCCAGCATGCAAGGCAGGTGATCGAGAGCCCGCGGCTCTCCTCCTGGAGCTATCTCAACACGGCCGGCATCGAGCCGCTGATCGTGCATTCGGAGTTCATCGATCCCTTGACCTTCAACCGCCCAGTCGCCAGCGCCAAGAACGGCGCGATCCTGGTGCAGACCGCGGTTCGGCCCAAACTCTTCCTCGACATGAAGCGGGCGCTGGAAAAGGAATATGGCACGACGATCGAGATCGGCCAGCACCAGCTTCTGGCGCAGGGCGGGCTTTCCGCGACCGCGACGCTCAGCCCATCGCTCTTTGCGCGGCTGACGCCGGAACCCACCTTCCTCGACAACCGGCTTTCGACGCTGAAATCGCTGCTCGCGCTCGGCGCCATTGCGCTCAGCCTGTGCACGATCGTCCTCGTACTCGGCCTGGTGCGCCGCTACATCACCAACCCGATCGCCAAGCTCGACCGCCAGCTCACCGACGTGATGACCGGCAACCGCAGTGCCCTGCCCGAAATGAACGAGATCGGCGAGATCGGCCGCCTGTCGGCCAACGTCAAGCGGCTGCACGACCACTCCATGCAGTCCTTCGACCTCGTTCAGAACGCCTCGTGGACGGACACGCTGACGGGCATTTCGAACCGCGAATATTTCAATATCCGCTCCACGCAGATCCTGCAGGAGGCGGAGGCCGAGGATATCGGCTGCACGCTGCTCTTCATCGACGTCGACAACTTCAAGTTCGTCAACGACAAGCACGGCCACAAGATCGGCGACGAGTTGCTGAAGACGCTGGCCGACCGCATCTCGACCATCGTCGCCTGCGTCGTTTCCGAGCGCGGCCTGCCAGACGGCCTGTTCGCCCGCCTTTCCGGTGACGAATTCGCCATCATGCTGCGCTGCCAGCCGGGCAGCGGCACGATCACGGAGATCTCCGAAAAGATCCTCGCCCTCTTTGCCGAGGGGTTCGAGGTGCTCGACAAGGCCTATCCGGTCACCGCCAGTATCGGCATCGCCGTCTATCCGGAGGATGCCCGCACGCTGCCCGAACTCGTCGCCAATGCCGATGCCGCCATGTACCAGGCGAAATCCCAGGGCAAGAACGGCTCGGCCCGCTATTCCCGCTCGCTGCACGAAAAACGCAACCGCCAGCGCCGCATCGAAGAGGAGTTGCGCGTCCTCGACCCGGACCGCGAATTCCACCTCGTCTACATGCCGATCGTCGATGGCCACGGCAAGGTGACGGGTTGCGAGGCGCTGTTGCGCTGGACCTCGCCGGTGCTTGGCCGCGTGACGCCCGACGAATTCATCCCGATCGCCGAGACGACCGGCCTCTTCAGCAAGATCGACTGGTGGGTGATCGACCGGGCGATGGCCGAATACGGCCAGATCCGCAAGCTGTTCGGCACCGAGACGATCCTGTGCATCAACATCTCGTCCGCCGAGCTCTACACGAAGTCGATCAGCGACCATTTCTGCGACAGCGCCGACCGGCACGGCATCGATGCCCG
The DNA here is from genome assembly GCF_029623935.1 of Shinella sp. 838. NCBI lineage: Bacteria > Pseudomonadati > Pseudomonadota > Alphaproteobacteria > Hyphomicrobiales > Rhizobiaceae > Shinella > Shinella sp. 838. Next base: position 461,849 of record NZ_JARSBQ010000002.1, on the reverse strand, counting down.
CCTGATCGAGATCGAGCTGACCGAGACCTTCGCCGTCAAGCTCGGCGAGCAGTCCCGCCGCAACATCGAGATCCTGCGCGCCCGCGGCTTCCGCATTTCCATCGACGATTTCGGCGCAGGCTACACGTCCGTGCAGCAGATCATCGAGTACCCGGCCGAGACCATCAAGCTCGACCGCGAGCTGGTCGAGAGCCTCACCCGTTCGGCGGCGCTGCCGACGCTGCGGGCTCTCGTCGCGCTTTGCCATGCACAGGACATGTCGGTGATCGCGGAAGGCGTCGACACGACCGAGAAGATGGCGCTGCTCGCCGCGGCCGGCTGCGACCTCTATCAGGGTTATCTGATCAGCCGCCCCCTCACCCTCGAGGAGATCGGCATCTGGGCGATGCAGCGGCTTGTCGAAAAGGCCCGCGAGGCCGCCCAGAGCCCCGACCGCCGCGCCCGCGCCTGATACTTTCCACGACTTGCCGTCTCTCCGGCGAGCCCCTATCCCTATGCCCGGGGCCGCAGGAGGACTTTTATGCGAAACGCGCCGATCTTCACGCTGGGCCTCGCCCTGCTCATCTGGTCGTTCAACAGCTCGCTGATCGCGAGCACGCCGGATGGCGCGACGAAGCTGATGGCCCATCGCGGCGCCCACCAGACCTTCAGCCATGAGGCGGTCGACGACGACACCTGCACGGCAAGCCTCATCGACCCGCCCAAACACGATTTCCTGGAAAACACGGTCGCCGGTATGCAGGCAGCCTTTGCGGCGGGCGCCGAGGTCGTCGAGATCGACGTGCACCTGACGCCCGACAAGAAGTTCGCCGTCTTCCACGACTGGACGCTCGACTGCCGGACGGACGGCAAGGGCGTGACCGAGGAGACGGACAGCGCCACGCTGAAGACGCTCGACATCGGCTACGGCTATACGCCCGATGGCGGCAAGACCTATCCGTTCCGCGGCAAGGGTGTCGGGCAGATGCCGATGCTGGAAGAGATCTTCGCCGCCAACCCGGCGGGCAAGCTGCTGATCAACTTCAAGAGCCGGCGGGCGGAGGAAGGCGCGGCGTTTGCCACGCTGCTGGCGGCAAATCCAGCCTGGAAGGACAAGATCTTCGGTATCTACGGCGGCGCGGAGCCGACGGATGCGGCGCTTGCCGCCATACCCGGCCTCAAGGGTTACACAAAGACCTCGGTGAAGAGCTGCCTGCTGCGTTATCTCGGCACAGGCTGGATCGGCTATGTGCCGGAGGCCTGCCGAAACACGCTGGTGCCGGTACCGAGCAACTATGCGTTCCTGCTCTGGGGCTGGCCGAACCGCTTCCTGACGCGCATGGAGGATGCCGGCAGCGATGTGGTCCTCATCGGCCCCTATTCCGGCGGCGGTACGGTCGGCATCGATACGGCCGAACAGGTGGAAGACCTGCCGGAGCCCTTCCCCGGCTATGTCTGGACCAACCGCATCCTGGAGGTCGGCCCCGCCATCAAGGCGCGGCCGTAGGCCCTTACGAGGTCGGGAAGTCGAGGCCCATTTCGCGGAAGCGGGCCGGGTCGTCGCCCCAGTTCTCGCGCACCTTCACGAAGAGGAAGAGATGCACGGGCTGTTCGAGGATTTCCGACAGCTCCTTGCGCGAGGCCATGGAGATCGCCTTGATGGCGTCGCCGTTCTTGCCGAGCGCGATCTTCTTCTGGCTGTCGCGCTCGACATAGATGACCTGCTCGATGCGCACCGAGCCGTCCTTGCGCTCCTCCCACTTCTCCGTCTCGACATGCGAGGAATAGGGAAGCTCCTGGTGCAGGCGCAGGAAGAGTTTTTCGCGGGTGATTTCGGCGGCGAGCTGGCGCATCGGCAGGTCGGAAATCTGGTCCTCCGGATAGTACCAGGGGCCTTCCGGCAAAGCGCCCGCGAGATAGTTCATCACGTCGTCGCAGCCCGAACCGTTCAGCGCCGAGATCATGAAGGTGCGTTCGAACGGAACCACGGCGTTCACCGCTGCCGTCAGCTTCAGAAGGTCCTCCGGATTGACCCGGTCGACCTTGTTGAGGACAAGGATCTTCGGCTGATGAACCTCTTTCAGGCCCTCCAGGATCGTCTCGGCATCGCCCTTGAGGCCCCGCTCGCTGTCGATCAGGAACATGATGAAATCGGCATCCTTCGCCCCACCCCAGGCGGTCGTCACCATGGCGCGGTCGAGCCGGCGGCGCGGCTTGAAGATGCCGGGCGTGTCCATGAAGACGATCTGGGCGTTGTTGTGGATGGCGATGCCGCGCACGATGGCACGCGTCGTCTGGACCTTGTGGCTGACGATCGACACCTTGGCACCGACGAGGCGGTTGACCAGCGTCGACTTGCCGGCATTGGTCGCGCCGATGAGCGCGACGAAGCCCGAATGGGTCGGGCCCTCGCCGTTCGTGCTGCCTTCGGCGGGGTTTGTGTTTTCTTCGTTCATGATATCCGTCAATCCGCGGTTTGACCCTTGGGCCAGACGCCTTCGCGTTCCAAAATCTTCGTCGCGGCCACCTGTTCGGCGGCCCGTTTCGAGCGGTCGATGCCGGTTTCCGGTGCGACGCCCCTGATCTCCACCGTCACGGTGAAGCGGGGGTCGTGGTCCGGTCCCGAACGCTCGTCCACCCTATAGTTCGGCGTCAGGCCGAACCTGGCATGCGCCCATTCCTGCAGTTCGGTCTTGGCGTCGCGCCGCGCGCCTTCCGCACGCGCCGCCCTGCCCTGCCAGTTGGCGAGGATGAAGCCGCGCGCCGCTTCCAGCCCGCCATCGAGATAGATCGCGGCGATCAGCGACTCTACCACATCGGCCCGCACATTCAGCATGGCTTTTCCGGTGAGTTTCTTGACGTCCGCGCCGGTGCGGATGAAGCGGTGCAGACCAAGATCATCGGAGACCGCCGCACAGCTTTCCGCGCTGACAAGCTGGTTCAGGCGAACCGAAAGCTCGCCCTCCTTCGCCTCGCGGAAGGTGCGGAACAGCATCTCGGCGACGCACAGGCCAAGCACGCGGTCGCCCAGAAATTCCAGCCGCTCGTAATTGCTGCCCTTGCCGGGCCGGGCGCTGGCATGGGTGATCGCCCGGTCGAGACGGTCCTTGTCGGTGAAGGCGTAGCCGATCAGGTCCTCGAGGGCCTTGCGGTTGACGTCGTTCAGCGGAATGGCGCCCTTCATTCAACAACCTTGAACAGGCGGTCCCAGCGAAGGTTCGTCGGCCACTTCCAGATCTCGGAGAAGGACGTGTCGTTGCCGAGCGAGAAGAAGATGAGGCTTGCGCGGCCGATCAGGTTTTCCGCAGGTACGAAACCGACATCGAAGCGGCTGTCGGCCGAGTTGTCGCGGTTGTCGCCCATCATGAAATAGTGGCCTTCCGGCACGATGAATTCTCGCGTGTTGTCGCCGACGGTGCCCGGACGGGTGTCCAGCGTGTCGTAGGCGACGCCGTTGTCCATGGTTTCGCGGAAGACCGGAACATCCTCGCCGGTGTCGTACTGGTCGTCGGCACGGAAGAAACCGTTGTGTTCGCGCTTCACGGCAACGCCGTTCACGAACAGCTCGCTGTCACGCACCTGGATGCGGTCGCCCGGCAGGCCGACGAGACGCTTGATATAGTCGATGTCGGGGTTAGGCGGGAAGCGGAAGACGACGATGTCGCCGCGCTCGGGTTCACTTGCAAAAATACGGCCGGAGAACAGGTTCGGCGAGAACGGCAGCGAATATTTCGAATAGCCGTAGGAGAACTTGTTGACGAAGAGATAATCGCCGACGAGCAGCGTCGGCATCATCGACCCGGAGGGAATGGTGAAGGGCTGGAAAAGCACGGTGCGGATCACGACGGCGAGCAGCAGCGCCTGGATGATCACCTTGACGTTTTCCCACAGGCCGCCTTCGGCCTTTTCAGTCTTCTCTGCCACGCCGGGTCTGTCCTTATCTGCAAACATGGGGCCCTCTATAGAGGAAAGGTTGCCTGTTGGAAATCGTGTCGGTCAAAAAGACGCTGGGCGCCTGTTATCCGGGCGTTCCGGCCGGCAGCGCCTCGATGATCACGAAAGCTTGAGCCAGCGGAAAATCGTCCGTGATGGTGATGTGGATGCGCGCTTCGTGGCCCGCGGGAAGCATCTGCGTCAACCGCTCCAGCGCGCCGCCCGTCAGCTTCATGGTGGGCTTTCCGCCCGGCAGGTTGACGACGCCCATGTCCCTCCAGAACACACCCTGTGCGAGGCCTGTACCGAGCGCCTTGGAACAGGCCTCCTTGGCAGCGAAACGCTTGGCATAGGAGGCCGCGCGGTTCTTGCGTCCGTCGGACTTCGCCTGCTCGATCTCGGTGAAGCAGCGCCGGGTAAAGCGCTCGCCGAAGCGTTCCAGCGACTTCTCCACCCGGCGGATGTCGATGAGGTCGCTGCCGATGCCGATGATCATAGGGATTTGTCTCCGCGGGAAAGGGCAGGATGAGCCGCTGCAAGGCCGGCGCGCTCGAGAAGACGGGCATGGCGGCGGGCCTTGAAGGAGCGCACGGCGAAACGCGTGACGCCATAGGCAAACACGGCGGCCACGATGCCGAGAACGCCGGCGCCGGCAAGCATGGGCTTCAGCACGGGCTGCCAGAGCTCGGACAGTTGCAGATGCTCCAGCCGGTGAAACAGCTCGGCCGCCGTCACCGCCTCGGCGGATTTGATGCCGAGCAGCGCCTCGCCGACGCGAAAGGTCGCAAGCGCGATGAGCGGAATGGTCAGCGGATTGGCGATGGTGGTGGCAAGCGCGGCGGCCAGCAGATTGCCGGCCATCAGATAGGCGAGCGCAAGCGCCAGGATGACGTGAAAACCGATGAGCGGCGTGAAGGCCGAAAAGGCACCGGCTGCAACGCCCGCGGCCACCGCATGCGGCGAGGCGGACAGGCGCAGGATTCGCTTGGCGAGGTAGCGCGCCGGACGCGTGAAGCCTTTGCGCGGCCAGAAGAATTCGCGCAATCGGCCAGGCCAGCTTGTCTTCTTTCGGCGTCGGAACAACATGGCTCAGACATAGCCGATCCGTTGGTGGCATTTCAATGGCGCCCTCATGGCGCCAGACAAGACGGTCGCCGTGGCGCCGGAGGGGCGCCACACGGATCCGCGGAGCTTAGTAGGACTTGCGGAAGAGGCCGCGGTCGATCTGACGCTGGCGGTATTCCAGGTCGATCCGGTCGATGGCGCCGTTGAGATAGGCCATTTCGCGGTCTTCAGGAGTCGGGATGCGCAGGGCGCGGGTGAAATTCTTGATCTGCTTCAACATTGGTAAACCTCTTTCGGTTGACCTCCCGATGCAGAAGATAGGGATTTCACCCCAAAGACACCAGCGACACTATGCCAATACAGCCATGCAACAGGCGCATAATGACTGGTCAAATCTTGGGCAAACCTGCCTTATTCAAGGCAGGATGCCACATTTTTGCATAGAAACTGTCATGTAAAGACGCGATGGATCGTCGAGACGGACTGAAGTTCCTTCAACTGGCTCATCAGCTGGTTGAGCTGGCGCAGGTCCCAGACCTCCAGATCGATATGCACCTCGGTGAAGTCGGCCGCCACGCGCGTCATCGACATCGAGCGGATGTTGACGTCGCTGGTGGCAATCGTCTGGGTGACTTCGGCGAGCGTGCCCGGCTCGTTCAGCGCATTGATCATGATGCGCGCCATGAAGCGGGTGTTGTTCGCCTCGTCGAGGTCCCAGCGCACGTCGATCCAGCGTTCCGGCTCGTCGTCGAACTTCTGTAGTGCCGGCGACTGGATCGGGTAGATGGTGATTCCCTTGTCCTTCTCCATGATGCCGACGATGCGATCGCCCGGCACGGCACCGCCGACGGAGAAATGCACCTCGGCATTGCCGGAGAGGCCGCGGATCGGCAGGGCTTCAGGGCCGGTTTCGCTCGCCCCCTCCTCCAGCGCCGTCTTCGCCTTGCCCGGCAGCTTGAACACCATGCCTGCCGCGCTGCGCATGTTGAACCAGCCGTCGTCCGAGCTCGGCTTCACCGTGACACGCTCGTCCTGGTAGTCCGGGAAGACGGCGCGCAGCACGTCGAGCGAGGAAAGCTCGCCGCGACCGACGGCGGCAATGGCGTCCTCCACTTCCTTCTGGCCCAGCCGGTGCAGGACAGGCTTCAGGCCGTCGCGCGAGAAGGACTTGCCGGCGCGATCGAAGGTGCGCTCCAGAATGCGGTAGCCGAGGCCGGAATATTGTTTGCGCACGGCGGCGCGGGTGGCGCGGCGGATCGCGGCGCGCGCCTTGCCGGTGACGACGATCTCCTCCCAGGCCGGCGGCGGCACCTGGATGCCCGAGCGGATGATCTCCACCTCGTCGCCGTTGCTGAGGCGGGTGACGAGCGGCATGATGCGCCCGTTGATCTTCGCGCCGACGCAGGTATCACCGATATTGGTGTGCACCGCATAGGCGAAATCGATCGGCGTCGCGCCGCGCGGCAGGGTGATGAGCTGGCCCTTCGGGGTGAAGGTGAAGACCTGATCCTGGAAGAGCTCGAGCTTGGTGTGCTCGAGGAACTCTTCCGGATTGTCGCCTTCCGCCAGCGATTCGATCGTGCGGCGCAACCTGGCATAAGCGTTGGAGCCCGGCGAGCGGGCAACCTCGCCGTTCGCCACTTCCTTGTCCTTGTAGAGCGAATGGGCGGCGATACCGTATTCGGCGATCTCGTGCATGCGCTTGGTGCGGATCTGCAGTTCGATGCGCTGGCGCGACGGGCCGACGATCGTCGTGTGGATCGACTGGTAGTCGTTCTGCTTGGGCGTCGAGATGTAGTCCTTGAACCGGCCCGGCACGACACGCCAGCGGGTGTGCACGATACCGAGCGCCGCGTAGCAGGCGGGAATGTCGTCGACGAGGATGCGGAAGGCGTAGACGTCGGAAAGCTGCTCGAAGGAGAGCGACTTCGACTGCATCTTCCGGAAGACCGAATAGGGCGTCTTCTGCCGGCCCTTGACGAGCGCGTCCGGCAGGCCGTTGACAACAAGCAACTCGCGCAGTTCGTCCTCGATCTTGCGGATCAGGCCCTCGTTGCGCTGGGACAGGTCTTCCAGCTTGCGCGTGACGGTGTCGAAGGCTTCCGGGTTGATATGGCGGAAGGAGAGGTTTTCCAGCTCTTCACGCATGTCCTGCATGCCCATGCGGCCGGCGAGCGGCGCATAGATGTCCATCGTCTCCTCGGAGATGCGGGCGCGCTTTTCCGGTGTCATGTGGTCCAGCGTGCGCATGTTGTGCAGCCGGTCGGCGAGCTTGACGAGGAGCACGCGCACGTCGTCGGAAATGGCGAGCAGCAGCTTTCGCAGGTTTTCCGCCTGCTTGGCTTTCTTCGAGACGAGATCGAGCTTCTTGATCTTGGTCAGGCCCTCGACCAGAGCGCCGATATCCTCGCCGAACAGTTCGTCGATTTCCGCGCGCGTCGCGCTGGTGTCCTCGATCGTGTCATGCAGCAGGGCGACGGCGATGGTCGATTCGTCGAGCCGCATCTCGGTGAGAATGGCGGCCACTTCGAGGGGATGCGAAATATAGGGATCGCCGCTCGCCCGCTTCTGCTGGCCATGTTTCTGCATGGCATAGACATAGGCCTTGTTCAGCAAGGCCTCGTTGACGTCGGGCTTGTACTTCTGAACCCGTTCGACGAGTTCATATTGACGCATCATTCTCGATCGGCTCCCTCCCCGGCACGGCGGGGCAAAAAAAAGTGCGCCCCGACCTTAAGAGGGGCGCACCGACATTCGCAATATCAAAGGCTTCGGTAAAGTAACCGAAATCAGTAATCGTCGCTCTTTTCCGGCGGCACGAGGCCTTCGATGCCGGCCAGCAGCTCTTCTTCCGACATGCGGTCGAAGGCGATGGTTTCCGGCTGGTCCTCGTCCTCTTCGATCGCAACCGTACCGGTGGCGGCATCGACGACCATGCTGGCCGGATCGGGCTCGGGCTCGTCCACTTCAACATGCTTCTGCAGCGAATGGATCAGGTCTTCCTTGAGGTCATCAGGCGAAAGGGTTTCATCGGCGATCTCGCGCAGCGCGACGACGGGGTTCTTGTCGTTGTCGCGGTCGATGGTGATGGCGGCGCCCTGCGAGATGAGGCGGGCACGATGGCTTGCAAGAAGAACCAGCTCGAAGCGGTTGTCTACCTTGTCAATGCAATCTTCAACGGTGACACGGGCCATTGCCTGTCCTTTGTGATCGAGAATTTCATGAGTTTGCATGCCCGATACAGGCAATGGACGGCAAATTCAAGTTTTTCCTTCCCCAAGGCGCTGTGGCGCGTGTCGTAAGGCTGCCCATGTAACTTCTGATTTAGCCCTCACGTTACGGAAAGTAAAAAGCCGAAAGATCGGACAAATAGGGTAAAGCGCGGGAACTATTCCCCAATTCCGACGCCCTTGATTTTTCTGAAACGATGCCGGGGGGAAAAATGGCCTTCGCAACCTAGGTTTGCTTGGAAAGCCGGGCCCTCTGCCCTAAATGAAGATTATATGAAAAAGAGTTAATTCAACCGGATAGTGCATCCGGCCACCTCGGCACTCGGCCAAAACTCAACCGTTTGTATCCACTTCTATTTAAAAGGATTGCACAGTATGTTCGACCCCCGCGAGAAAATCGCCCTCTTCATCGACGGTGCAAATCTCTATGCGGCTTCCAGGACACTCGGGTTCGACATCGACTACAGAAAGCTCCTGAAGGCCTTCCAGAAGCGTGGTTATCTGCTGCGCGCCTATTACTACACAGCTCTGATCGAAGACCAGGAATACTCTTCGATCCGCCCGCTGATCGACTGGCTCGACTACAACGGCTACAAGGTCGTCACGAAGCCTGCCAAGGAATTCACCGACTCGCTCGGCCGCCGCAAGATCAAGGGCAACATGGACATCGAACTCGCCATCGACGCGATGGAGCAGTCCGAGACCGTGGACCACCTTGTCATCTTCTCAGGCGACGGCGATTTCACCACGCTCGTCGAGGCGCTGCAGCGCCGTGGCCGCAAGGTTTCCGTCGTCTCGACCATGCAGACACAACCCCCGATGATTGCCGACGACCTGCGCCGCCAGGCCGATTACTTCATCGACCTCGGCTCGCTGAAGGCCGAAATCGGCCGCGATCCTTCGGAACGCCCGCAGCGCGTCGTCGAGCCAGTGGAAACCGTTGGCGAATAAGGCAGCCCTCCGCCCATGTTCCAGGTGCAGATGTCGATCCTCGGCACAGGGCCGGGGATGACGGCAATGAGCGGGGCGATGCTCACCTGACAAGGATTTCGTGTGTGGCCGCACGAGGGAGAAGTGCCGAAATCCGGCCTTTTCAAGCTTTCCTTAAACATTGAATCAAATACCCTTGCCGGGTCTTAAGGTTCTTCAAGACTCCCCTGCTATTCCCGATATCGGACAGTCATTTCGCATTGGGACATCGGGACGATGGTGGACGCAGTATCGCTTTCGGCAAACAGCTACCGGGGAGCATCGAGCACGCTGGACGTGCGCGCACCGGCCATGGCGGCGGAAACCCGCCCGGCGGTCTCGGCCCTTGCCGCGCTTGCAGCGCCGCAGCCGGTCACCCAGGTATCGACCCCGTCCGACATCGCCGAGGAGATTGGCGATCTCAGCTTCCTCTATACGTCGAACGGGCTGCCGGGCATCTCCGCCCTGCCCTCCTACGCCGTCCCACCGTCGCAGGGGGCGGCGGATGAGCGTGTTGCCAACGGCCGCAACCCGACCGCACGCCTTGCCATCGAGAGCAACGATCTCAACAGCCTGATGGCAAGCTTCCTGACCGCCCGCACGCCGAGCGCCAACCCGGCCGCGTCGCCGGACGTGCCTGCGGATACCGGCAACCAGCAGGCCGCCCGCAGCGCGCACCAGTCGGTCATCGCACAGCTCTACAGCCAGTTCTAAGGAAAAGACGTCGAAGAAGAAGGGTCGCCTCAGCCGCGTTCGCGCAGCAGGCGGCCCTTCTGGCGATTCCAGTCGCGTTCCTTCTCGGTCTCGCGCTTGTCGTGCAGCTTCTTGCCCTTGGCAAGCGCGAGTTCGAGCTTGGCCCGGCCGACATCGTTGAAGTAGACCTTCAACGGCACCAGCGTCATGCCCTCTCGGTTGATCGCGATGCGCAGGCGATGGATCTCACGCTTCGAAAGCAGCAGCTTGCGCCGCCGGCGGGTCTCGTGGTTGAAGCGATTGGCCTGCAGATATTCCGGCAGATAGGAATTGATCAGCCAGATCTCGCCGCCCTCGTCCGAAGCATAGGATTCCGCGATGTTCGCCTTGCCTTCGCGCAGCGACTTGACCTCCGTGCCGGTCAGGACAAGACCGGCCTCGTAGGTGTCGATGATCTCGTAGTTGAAGCGGGCCTTTCGGTTCTCCGCTACAATCTTCTTGACCGTCGTCGGGCGGGCTTTCGTCGCCATGTCAGTTCAAGAGGCCGGCGTGGCGAAGCGCCGCGTCGATGGCCGCCTCCGTCGCCGGCTCCAGCGAGGACAGCAGCGGCGAACGGACGAACCGGTTCATGCCGCGCGTGCGGTTCAGCGCATATTTCGCACCGCAAAGGCCGGGCTCGAGGAAGATCGCCTTGTGCAGCGGCATCAGCTTGTCCTGGTATTCCAGCGCCGCTGCATAGTCGCCGGCAAGCGTCGCCTGCTGGAACTCCGCGCACAGGCGCGGAGCGACATTGGCCGTCACCGAGATGCATCCCGTCCCGCCATGGGCGTTGAAGCCGAGCGCGGTCGCGTCCTCACCGGAGAACTGGATAAAATCCTTGCCGCAGGTGATGCGCTGTTCGGACACACGCTCGATCTTGCCGGTCGCGTCCTTGACGCCGACGATCGAGGGATAGGCCTTGTGCAGCGCGCCCATCGTCTCCGGCGACATATCGACCACCGAGCGGCCGGGTATGTTGTAGATGACGATCGGCAGCTTCACGCTTTCGGCAATCGCCGCGAAATGCGCGAAGAGCCCCTTCTGCGTCGGCTTGTTGTAATAGGGCGTGACGACGAGAATCGCATTCGCGCCGGCCTTTTCGGCGTGCTGGGCGAGGTCGACCGCTTCCTTCGTGTTGTTCGAGCCTGCGCCGGCGATCACGGGCACGCGGCCGGCCGAGACCTTGATGCAGAGTTCCACCACCCGTTTGTGCTCGTCATGCGACAGCGTCGGCGATTCGCCGGTCGTGCCGACCGGGACGAGGCCATGGCTGCCTTCGCCGATCTGCCATTCGACATGCGCGGCAAAGGCGTCTTCATCGACGGCGCCGGCATCGGTGAACGGGGTGACGAGAGCGGGAAAGGATCCCTTGAGCATCGAGAACTCCTGAGGCCAGAGCCGCCCGTGGGCTTACATGCTTTGGCCGTATTCCGTGGTTAAAAACGCCCGCACAATAATCATGTGACAGTCATGCGGCAAGCGGCGCGAGGGGCGTTTTTCATGCATGATCAAGGCGGAAGGGCGGCGGATGCGCGAATATTCGCGTCCCCTGATCCGTCGCCTGGAAAGCGGACGCCTTCACGGCTTAGTGAGCGCGGCGCTTAAGGTTTCGTTAAGGCAACAAAGGGTTAACTGATTGTCAAGGATCTGGCGGAAAATGACGGTCGAAATGCACCGCCGGTCAGGCACCCGGGATGTGACATGATCTCGCGAAACAGTTTTGCCCTTTGCGCCTTGCTCCTAGCCGGTGTGGCCGGCTTTGCACTGCGCTCTTCGCCTGTCGAGGCCGACAACGCCGGCGTGCCGGCGGTGAAGCCGCTCGGCTTTGCTGCGGATATGCCCTCGAAGGACATCATCACCAATGCCATTCCGCGCACCGACAGCGTGCAGCCGGCAAGCATGGAACTGCGCGAAGGGCTCGATGCGCTCTCCAACCGTGACGCGGCCACCGCCATTGCCGCCCGCAACCGCCTGCCGAAGGACAACCTCGACCGGCATATCCTGACCTGGGCGATCGCCGTTTCCGGCCAGCGCGGCGTCCCCTCCTGGGAAATAGCCGCCGCCCAGAACGAACTGAAAGGCTGGCCGGGCCTGAAGGCGCTGCGCGCCAACTCCGAGCGGGCGCTTTCCCGCGAGAACCCGCCGACCGCCGATGTCATCGCCGCCTTCGGCACGACACGCCCGGAAACGGTGGACGGCGCCATCGTGCTCAGCCGCGCGCTCGTCGCGAGCGGCAACGCCGCGCGCGCCGGCGAGGTGCTGCGTTCCTTCTGGCAGAAGGAGACACTTTCCAAGGATGTCGAGACGAAGATCCTCGACGAGTTCGGCACGCTCCTGACGGCGGGCGATCACAAGATGCGCATGGAGATGCTGCTCTATCGCGACCGCGCCGACCAGGCGCAGCGTTTCGGCGATCTCGGCAAGGCGCAGTCGCTCTACCGCGCCTGGGCGGCGGTCATCCGCAAGAACAAGACGGCGGGCACGCTGATCAAGGCCGTCGATGCGAGCTGGCATAAGGACCCGGCCTACACGTTCCTGCGCATCCGCCACCTGCGCAACAACGAAGAATACCGCGCGGCCGGCAAGCTCTTTTCCGCCATGCCGGAGGACCCGGCACGACTGGTCAATCCCGGCGCCTGGTGGAACGAGCAGCGCATCGTCAGCCGCGGCCTCGCCGATCTCGGCGACGCCCGCGATGCCTATCGCGTCGCGGCACGACACGGTGCGGACGATCCGGCCGATATCGTCGAGGCGGAATTCCATGCCGGCTGGTATGCGCTGCGCGACCTCGACGATCCCAAGACCGCGGCCGGCCATTTCCAGCGCATCCTGCAGGTCTCCGACCGGCCGCTCTCCGTCTCCCGCGCCTGGTACTGGCTGGGGCGGACGGCGGAGAAGGGCGATGCGAAGGCGGCGAAGGACTATTTCGCCAAGGCGGCAAATTTCCCCGGCACCTTCTATGGCCAGCTTGCCGCCGCACGGCTCGGCCGCACGGCACTGAACGTCGCCTATCCGAAGCCGAGCGCCGAGGAGCGCACCCGCTTCAACCAGCGCGAGGCGGTGCAGGCGATCGCCCGCCTGCAGGCCGCCGGCCACGGTTGGCGCGGCGACAGCCTCTATCGGGCGCTCGCCGGCGAGCTGATGAGCCCGGGCGAACTCGCCCTGCTTGCGGCGCAGGCGGAGAAGGGCAGCAATCATCAGCTTTCCCTGCAGATCGGCAAGATTGCCTTCGGGCGCGGCATCGATGTGGCCGCGCTCGCCTTCCCGATCGGCGTCATCCCCGACAGCGCCAACATTGCCGGCTCCGGCAAGGCGCTGGCCTACGCCATCGCCCGGCAGGAGAGCGCCTTCAACCCGGCGGCCGTTTCTCCCGCCAATGCCCAGGGCCTGCTGCAGCTGATGCCCGGCACGGCGCAGGGCGTGGCGAAACGCTATGGCCTTGCCTATTCCAAGGAGCGGCTGACGACGGATGCCGCCTACAACGCCACGCTCGGCGCTCACTATCTCGGTGAGCAGATCAGCGATTTCGGCGGCTCCTACGTGCTGACCTTCATCGCCTACAATGCCGGTCCCCGCCGCGTGCCGCAGTGGATCGCCCGCTACGGCGATCCGCGCGGCAAGCCGATCGACGAGGTCGTCGACTGGATCGAGCGCATCCCCTTCTCCGAAACCCGCGGCTATGTGCAGCGCGTGATGGAAAACTACCAAGTCTACAAGACCCGGCTCGGCCAAAAGGCCGATATCGTCCACGATCTCAGTGTCGGTCGCTGAGGCGGCCGGCCGATCGCGCACCTGCCTTTGTCGGTGCGCTCCGGCATGCGTGCGCTGCCGTTCAGATCGTTAAAGCGTCTTGCCTGTTTGCGCATGGCTCAGACGCGGTTCATGCCCCCGCATCGGCCAGAGTTGCCGCCGCAACGCATCTTTTCCCAGATTGTCCAAAGCCACGGCGATACCGTTTCGCCTGGAACTAGGGTCTGTCAGCTTCATACTCAATCTGGCAGACTCTAGGGTTCTTTGTTTTCGTTTGTTTTTCAGGAGAACCGGGTTTCACTTTTCCTTGACAAACTCTAGGCTTCCCTTCCCTCACCCGTTCGACGCGCACCACGCTCGAACGCCCCTCCCTGACCGCAAGGCGAGTGCATAGCGATGGATGGATTTGAGAGCCGCTTCTTTTCAGCTGAAGACGGACTGTGGCTGCATGCGCGCGACTATGCACCGGTAGAGGCGGGCGACCGACTGCCGCTCGTCTGCCTGCCCGGCCTCAGCCGCAACGGGCGCGACTTCCATCCGCTCGCCCTGCGCCTTGCGCGGGATGCCGAGCGGCCCCGCCGGGTCATCACGCTCGACTATCGCGGGCGTGGCCAGTCCGGCCGTGACAGCGATCCTGCCAACTACAACGTGGTGATGGAGTGCCGGGACGTCCTGGCGGTCCTCCACGCTCTCGATCTCCCCCGCGCACTCTTTGCCGGGACCTCGCGCGGCGGCCTCATCCTGCATGTCATGGCGGCCGCGCAGCCCGATCGCATTGCGGGTGCTGTTCTCAACGATATCGGGCCGGAAATCGAGGCCGATGGACTAAGGGACATTCGCGACTATCTCGTGCGCGCGACGGCTCCAGCCAGCTTCGACGCGGCGGCCATGGACCTGAAGGCGATTCACGGCTCCACTTTCCCCGCCCTGTCCGATGGCGACTGGCGCGACATGGCCGACGCGATCTATGCCGAGCGCGAGGGGCGGGTCGTTGCAGACTTCGACCCCAGGCTGACCGAACAGTTGCAGGCGATCGACTTTTCCAAGCCGCTGCCGACGCTCTGGCCGCAATTCGAGCTTCTGGCGAAGACACCGCTGCTCGTGGTGCGCGGCGAGCATTCCCGCCTGTTCTCCCGCGAGACGCTTGCCCGCATGGCTGCCCACGCGACGACCGTGCAGACGATCACCGCGCCCGGTCAGGGCCATGCCCCGCTGCTGCATCACGCCGATGTCTTCCCATCGGTCAGGGCATTCCTCGCCGGCATCGGCTGACCCCTTCCCGATTTCCCGGATCCATCCACCTTACGCAAGGCGCAGAAGAGCTGTGCACATTTTTCAATCACGTATTCCAAAACGAAAAAGACCCGGCTCGAAAGCCGGGTCTCCCGTCACTGACAGAGGTCAGATCAGATTAGAACGAACGCTGCAGACGGACGAAGCCGCCCCAGTTGTCGTCGCCAGCGCCCTTGTTGCCAGCGCCGTTGTCGATGTCCGTGTACTGCAGGCTGACCTTGGTGGTCAGGTCCGTAACGATCGTGTAGTCGAGCGTCAGGCCAGCGCGCCATGCATCGCGGCTGCCGCGGTAGTCGCCAGCTGCGTCATAGTCGATCGTGCCCCAGTACTGGAAGCCGGGGGTGATTGCCAGCTTGTCGGTCAGGTTAGCCTTGTACGAGGCAGCAACCGACCACTCGGAAGCGTCCCAGTAACGGCTTGCGCCCGACGACCAAACAACTGCGCCCTGCAGGGTGCCCGGGCCGACGTCAGCGGAAACGAGACCGCGGATCGCGCCGTTTTCGTTGTCGAAGTCGTAGGAGCCGAGCAGGTCAACGCTGACAGCGCCGAACGAGCCGGTGACAACACCCGAGATGCCGAGGCCGTCTTCGAAGCGAACGAAGCCAGCGTTGGCGTTGGTGAAGGACTCGAGAGCGACCGTAGCGGAGAAGGCGCCGCCTTCATACTTGTACGATACAGCGTTCAGGAGGCTTTCGCCGCCGATGACATTCAGGAAACCGCTGTCGAGAGCGTCGGTTTCGCCGTTGATGCCCTTATCCCACTCGGTGTAGAAGTAACCAGCCTTGAAGCCGCCGAGCTGGATCCATGCGCCGTCGAGGAAGACGTCCTGGTGGGAGTCAGCCTGGAGGTCGATGTGACCGGTCAGCGTGCCGAGCTCGGTGTCGCTCTTGGCGTCAAGCGAGAGGTAACCACGGGTACGAGCGCGGTAGCCCCAGTCGTCGCCACGCGTGCCGGCCGAGTCTTCTTCGAAGTTAACCTGGAAACGGACGTAGCCGCTGATCTGCAGGCAGGTTTCGGTGCCCGGAATGTAGAAGTAACCCGTGCCGAATGCGTCGCAAACGCGAACGTATTCCATCGGCTCCGGCTCGGCGGCAACGATAGCGTCGGCGGCCTGAGCGCCGGAGACTGCTGCGAGAGCAGCAGCGGAGCCGATGAGAAGGCTCTTGATGTTCATTTTCTGACCTCCAGTCAAAAAGTTTCAAACGGGTCTGGGTTTTTTGCTGAAGGACAGCGTTCCCTGCCCCATCCCCAAGTTCAGGAAGCGGACGATCAACCGCCCCTGCTTCCGAAAGTGAAAATACAAGACGCGCTTCCGTAAGCAATCTCCAAACTGAAAGGAGGCAGGGTTTGTGTCAGCCTTCGCCCAGCGCTGTTGCGGAAAGGACACAAAATGGCGGGGCAGATCGCTAAAAGTTTATGGATCATTAACAAAAGGCCTTATGAAGCGGGCACTTAGCAAAGAGACACCCTGCAATTGCCCTGCCACAGACCGGGCAAAACAGGGGCAAGGACCGCTCTTTCGCATGGCATTGGGGCGGTTTCCGCCCCGTCCCTTCCCTGCCGGGGACGCGGCGGCAGCCCGAACCGGAGGGCGAGGCGCTCGCTTTTCCCACGTCGATTCGGGGAATCACGCGACGGGTTTTCCGGCCACGGCCGCGAGCCCAAAACAAGTCCTCCTCTGCAAGGCCCTATATATAGAGTACGCCAGCCACGTCCCCACCGAGTTGGAAAACGCAATCTGCCGGCCTTGCTCTCATCGGGAATCACGCGCTCGCGACCGCCACCATCGATCCGCCTTGCACCGTTTTTACAAACGGCATCACGAGGAGAAGCTCGAATTCGGCTGCAGCATCACACGGCTTTCAAGCCGAAGGCCCGGTCCTGTCATCAAAATGTGGGCGAAAAACAAAAAGCCCTTGCAATCGCAAGCTCTGCCGCATAGTGAAACCGCGAGCGGAGAGGTGGCCGAGTGGTCGAAGGCGCTCCCCTGCTAAGGGAGTATACCGGAAACGGTATCGAGGGTTCGAATCCCTTCTTCTCCGCCAGTTTCCCCCACAGGAATAAGACCTTGCGGCACGAGACGCACCAGACGGTGTGCCCGCGCCTCTTCCCGGAAGCCGCGCCACACCAGCGGCCTCCCAAGAAGCGAAATTCCCTGAACATGCCGGTTGCCCTGATTCCCCGGGATTTTGCCGATTCGCACGCCGTTTGATGGGCCTTTGTCGGCTTGCGCCCTCAAATTTTTTTTCGGCCGGCCTCGAAAATGCCTTCTGCCTCCCCACTTTGTTCAACGGCGGTTCAGCTTGCCGGCGCTAAAAGTCGGACAACAGCACGTGGTACAGAAAGGAACGAGGACATGGCCTATGTATACAAGGGCACGAATGGAGATGATTACGTCGTCCAGAACTCCCGCACCGAGGTGGAAATCTACACCTATGGCGGCGATGACGAAATCGTTCTGAACCGTACCGACAGCCGGGGCGGCCTCAACTATGTGGAAGCCGGCAGCGGCAACGATCTCGTGCGCAACAGCTTCGAAGGCGGCAACGATATCTTCCTCGGCTCGGGCGACGACGTCTACAAGCACAGCGGCGCGGCCAAGGCCAGCGGTGAGTATGACAAGGTCAGCGGCGGCGACGGCAACGATCGATTCGAAGTGAAGACCCTGTCCAGCGACTACTGGGGCGATAGCGGCAACGACACCTTCTACTCGGTCGGCTATCGCAACGCGTTCAACGGCGGTTCCGGCACCGACACGGTCAACTATTCGCTGCAGGATTCCTCCAGCGAGAAGGGCCGTGGCATCTATGTCGATCTCGACAAGGGCTTCGCGAAGGCCGTCGACGGACGCAACGAGGAACTGACGAGCATCGAAAACGCCACGGGCACCCGCTCCAATGACACGCTGATCGGCACCGGCGGCAACAACACGCTGCGCGGCGGCAACGGCAACGACCAGCTGGAAGGCCTCGGCGGCAACGACCGGCTCTATGGCGGCTCCGGCAAGGACATCCTCTACGGCGACAGCGGCAATGATGACCTTTACGGCGACAGCGGCAATGACCGGCTCTACGGCGGTTCGGGCAATGACGACCTTCTGGGCGGTTCGGGCAATGACCTGCTCGTCGGCGACAGCGGCAACGACTTCCTCGTCGGCGGCACCGGCGCCGATACGTTCCGCTTCATCAAGACATCCGACAGCAAGGTCGGCTCGCAGCGCGACGTGATCGACGACTTCAAGCCGGAGAGCGAAGACGACGTCATCGACCTCAAGAGCATCGACGCCGACACCGGCCGAAGCGGCAACAACGCCTTCCACTTCATCGGAAAGAGTGCGTTTTCCGGTGAAGCGGGCGAGCTGCGTTATTCGGGCACGATCATCTCCGGTGACGTCAATGGCGACGGGCGGGCTGATTTCGAGATTGACGCCGGCCTCACACGCTACTATTCGAGCGACTTCCTGCTCTAAGCTCCGCCCCTGGCACAGGGGGCGCTCCCGAGCTTGTCATGCCGCACGCGCCAGCAACGCGTGCGGCATTTCTGTTTCAGGGCCGCGCGGACGGCAGCGCATGCAGCGCCGCGTTCAACCAGCTCCATGCCCTGTCCGATGCAGCCGTATCGACGTCCCCGCGCAGGACGGCGAGCAGCTGCCGGTAGCGGCCCATGCGGCCAGACTGGTTGTCATACTGGGCAAAGTGCCAGTCGAGAAACGCCCCGTCGGGTACGCGGCCCATTGCCCGCGCCGATTCGATGAGCCAGGCGGACGCAATCGCCTGCCCTTCCCTGCCGGTTGGCGACTGATTCGCGGCGATCGCCGCCTGGATGGCCTCATAGGCGCGCAGCGAAGCCTCCCGATACGCATCCGAATCAAGGGCGCCGTTCCAGAACGCAGCCATCTGCGCCTGCAACTGGCGACCGAAATCCTCGTCTTCGAGCATGCCCGCAAGATCCGTCCAGGCCACGACCTGCTCCGGCGTCGGATCGTCGGGCAGTTCCGGAACGCTCGTTTCGATCATGCGCTGGCGCCATTGCGCATCCATCTTCGCGCCGTCGGCGATTCGATCGACGAATCGCTCGACAAGGGCCTGCATCTGTCTGTTGCTCACATTCGCCATGGTCCAAAGCCTCCTCAGGTCATCATCGGCGGGATTGGGCAGACGAAGTGTTGCACGAAGCACGGCGGCCATGCGCCGTTTGGCTGATATCTCCGCCTCGAGAACATCGAGCCGGGCGCTCAGCACATCCGACAGGGTCAGCCGGCGGGCAAGCAACCGCGCAATGGCGGCGAGGCCGACGCCCGCTTCGCGCAGGGCGCGAATGAGGTCGAGCCGGGCGACATCCGCCTCGCTGTAGATCCGGTAATTGCCGGCCGAGCGATCGCTTGGCGGCAGGAGACCCTTGTCGGAATAGTAGCGGATGCGGCGGACGGATTGCCCCGAAAGCCGCGCCAGTTCACCGATCGTGTAGAACTTCGTTCCCATGGCAGTCCTATTGCGGTCTCCACCCGGTGGAGGGTCAACGGCGTTTCCTTAAATGATTTTTCCCGCCAAACGAAAACCGCCAGCGCCCTTTCGGGCACTGGCGGCTTTCTTTCCGGATGCTGGGCCGGCGCTGTGTTTACGTGCGGGCGGCCAGGCGGTCGATCGCGTTCTGCGTCGAGGTGCCGAAGTCGCCGTCGATCGGGCCGCTATAGTAGCCGCGATCCCTGAGGATCTGCTGGAACTCCTTGCGGAACTGCGGCGTGAAGTTCGCCGGCGAGCCCTTGAGTTCCTGCAGCTTGCCCTGGTCGCCGCCCTCGACGCTGGCGGCGGCCCAGCGGGCGGCCTCCTTGGCGTTGGCGCGGGTGCCGAGGCCCTGGTCGTAGAGGCGGGAGAGATTGCCCATGGCATAGGTGTTGCCGCCATTGGCCGCCTTCTCGTACCAGTCGCGTGCCTGGGCGTAGTCCTGCTTCACGCCGTTGCCGACGTCGTAGAGCCAGCCGATCGAGGCCATCGAATAGTAGTCGTTGAAGGCCGCGGCCTTCTCGTACCACTTGCGCGCCTCGGCATAGTCGACCGCGACGCCGAGGCCGGACTGGTAGGCATAGCCGACAGAAGACATCGCGTTGACGTCACCGCCCTCGGCACCCTTCACGTACCAGTCGAGCGAGGCGTTGTAGTCGCGCGCCGTACCGAGGCCTTCGCGGTAGAACCAGCCCATGGTGGCCTGTGCATTGGCATAACCCTGTTCGGCCGCCTTGCGATACCACTTGATGGCCTCTTCATAGTCCTTGCGCGTGCCGTTGTAGCCTTCGCGGTAGAGCCAGCCGAGCGAGGCCTGGGCATAGGGGTTGCCGGCATTCGAGGCCTGCTCGAACATGCGCGTGCCCTTGGCCATGTCGACCGGGCCGTCCGTGCCGTAGATCGAATACCAGGCAAGGTTGGTCAGCGCATAGAGGTTCCCCTCGTCGGCAGCCTTCTGGTAGTGCTCGCGCGCCTTCGGGAAGTTCTTTGCCGCGTCGTGGGCACGACCCAGCATGTTGCGGATCGAGTTGTCCGACGGGGAGGCATTGAGCGCCGCCTCGCAGACCGGGATCGCACGGCCGTAGTCGATCTGCGCGAAGAGCTTTCCGAGGAAGCCCGGGCGCAGGTTCGGTTCGCCGGCAAGTTCATAGCACTGGTCGGCATCCGAACCGCTGAGGGTCACCGTCGACTGGCTGTTGTCGGTGGTGGTCGTGTTGGTGTTCGTCAGCGAGCTGCTGTCGTTGCGGCCGGTGGCCAGCTTGTCGATGGCAGCGAGCGTCGCGGCGCCGAACTCACCATCGGAGGAACCGCTGTAGTAGCCGCGCTCCTTCAGGAGGTTCTGCATTTCCTTGCGGAAGGCGACCGTGAAGTTGCCCGGGTTGTCCTTCAGCTCCTTCAGCTTGTTGGCGTCGCCGCTTTCGACCGAGGCAGCGGCCCAGCGGACGGCCTCCTTGGCATCGGCCGGTGTGCCGAGGCCCTGGTCGTAGAGGCGAGACAGGTTGCCCATGGCATAGGCGCTGCCGGCATTGGCGGCCTTTTCATACCAGTAGCGGGCTTCGACATAGTCCTGCTTCACGCCGTTGCCGACGTCATAGAGCCAGGCGAGCGAGGCCATCGAGTAGGAATCGCCGATATTGGCGGCCTTCTCGTACCAGACCTTGGCTTCGGCATAGTTCTGCGACGTGCCGAGGCCGTTCTGGTAGGCCCAGCCGAGCGAGGACATGGCGTTGGCGTCGCCGGCGTCCGCCGCCTTGCGATACCAGTTGAGCGACTGGACGTAATCCTGCGAGACGCCGAGGCCCTCGCGGTAGAACCAGCCCATGGTGGCCATGGCGTTGGCATAGCCCTGGTTGGCCGACTGCTGATACCACTTCACCGCCTCGTTATAGTCCTGGCGGGTGCCGCCATAACCTTCGCGGTAGAGCCAGCCGAGCGAGGCCTGGGCGTAGGAATTGCCGGCCGTCGAAGCCTTTTCGAACATCGACAGGCCCTTGGCGACATCGACCGGGCCATCCGTGCCGTAGACCGAGAACCAGGCGAGGTTCGTCAGGGCATACATGTTGCCGAGCTCGATCGCCTTCTCGTAGTTGCGGCGGGCTTCGACATAGTTGCGGTCGGCGTCATGCGCGCGGCCGAGCAGGTTGACGAGCATGCCGTCGGACGGGTTCTCGTTGACGGCCTGCGCGCAGGCGGCGAGTGCCCGCTTGGCATCGATCTTGAGGAAGTTGACGCCCATGAAGCCGGGCAGCGACTGCGGCTCGCCGGCAAGAAGGAAACAGTCGCGCGAGGCGGGTGTTTCCTTGCCGGCCACGTTGACGCTCAGGCCTTTTTTGGGCTCCAGCGCGGCAATCAGCGTTTCGGCGTCGCTGCGATGGCGGCTATCGGGATAACGCTCGATGAAGCGCTGCAGGGCGGCCGCGTCCGTTGATTCCTTCAGGGCCTCCCATGCGATGCCGGCCGCATCCTGCCCATCGTTCTGGGTGGCCTCCTTGAGGCTGGCGAGCTTCTTTTCCGCCAGCATCTTGTAGACCGGATCCTTGCCGTGCTTTTCGATGAAGGCGTTGATCAGGTCTTCGTCGGCGAGGTCGCGGATGTTCTGCCAGTCGGCAGCCGCTTCGGACTGGCCGTTGGGCGAGATCTCCTGCGTGTTGCCGCTGTTGGTGACGTTGATGTTCACTTCCTTGATGTTCAGGAAGATCTGCGCGCCGCCGAGCGAACCATAGACGAAGGGTTCCTGCTCGCGGTTGGTGGCTTCCACCACCTCGTCGCGCACCTTGCCGAGCGCGATGCGCACGTCGAGGCCCGGTTCCGTCAGGTATTTCGAAAGCGCGGTGGCAAACGGGCTGTTCTTGCCCTCGCCGTCCAGCGCCACCGTGCCGGCCTTGGAGGCGAAGGCGATCAGCGTGTCGGCCGATTCGGGCTCGACCCGGGCAAGGCCGCGCGTGACGGCGCGGGTGCCGATCGAGCGTGTCATCGAGGCGGAGAACGGGTTGTTGCGGCAAGCATCGAGGATGAAGAGCTTGAGCTTCTTGGCGCCCTCCAGCGAGCGCTGCACGCGGTCGATGGCGACGCTCTCGTCCTCGACGTCGCGGTCGCTCTTCAGCGCTGCATCGACGGGGATCAGGTAGTTGATCCCGTTCATCTCCATGGCGTGGCCGGAGTAGTAGACCACGGCCATGTCCGCATCGACGGACTCGTCCTCGAACTCGCGCAGCGCCTTCACCATGGCGGAGCGGTCGAGATCCAGAACGGTCTTGACGGAATCGAAGCCTGCGCTCTCGAACGAGGCGCGCATCAGCTCCACATCGTTCGCAGGATTGTTGAGCTGGGCGGTCTCTTCGTATTTCTGATTGCCTATCAGCAGTGCAACGCGCTTCGCCTCTGCGGCGTTCGCGTTGAACACGACGACAGCAATCGAGACGAAGAGGACCGGCGCCCAGCGTCTCTGTATCTGCTTTCTCATGCCCTTCCCTCCGGCATTATTGCCGAGAGTATTACGTATGGCCCCCACCGTTTCAATGTGCGGGCGGCCGGATTTTTTTGGTCCGGCCGCCGAAAGGTCACGCTGCGGCGATCTCGACCCAGCGGCTTTCGCGGAAAGATTGCGCCATGGCATGCACCGACTTCTCGATGCGCAGGCCGTGATTGAAGTCGATGGAATGCGAGGCCATGCCCGCGATGGCGGCAATCAGCTCGCGGCACTCGATGATCTTGAGATCGTTGAAGCCAAGGCCATGGCCGGGGGCCGGAATGAACCGGTCATAGGGCTTGTGGTGCGGGGCCGTCAGGATTGTGGAAAAGCCCTGCTCGGTCGCGCGACCGTCCACCGTATAGAGCTGGAACTCGTTCATGCGCTCCTGGTCGAAAAGGATCGACCCCTTCGAACCGTAGATCTGCAGCGCAATGCGGCCCTTGCGTCCCCAGGCAGAGCGGTTGGCCATCAGCACGCCGGAAATGCCGCCGGGAAGGCGCATCAGCACGCTGGCGATATCGTGGTTCTCCACGGCGCGGCGGCCGCCCTCCTTGAGCGGACGGTCGGCATAGGGCCTTGCCAGCGAGGCGATCACCGCCTCGACATGGCCGAACAGGCTCCAGAG
The DNA here is from genome assembly GCF_029623935.1 of Shinella sp. 838. Lineage (NCBI taxonomy): Bacteria > Pseudomonadati > Pseudomonadota > Alphaproteobacteria > Hyphomicrobiales > Rhizobiaceae > Shinella > Shinella sp. 838. The sequence goes on along the minus strand of NZ_JARSBQ010000002.1, from coordinate 438,299 downwards.
CAGCGAAAGCGGGTGCACGGAAAAATCGTCGAGCGCGCCATACCCGGACGAAGCCTCGCTTTTCCAGTAGAACGGCGCCTCGGGATCCGCCATGAAATCCTCGTCCATCTCGACGCGGACATGGTTCACCGTGCCGATCACACCTTCGTCGATGAGCGAGCGGATGTGCCGCAGGACCGGGTTCTGGATATAGTTGTAGCCCATGACCGCGACCTTGCCGGAAGAACGCTGGGCGGCAAGCATGCGCTCGGCATCGGCCAGCGCCGGCGCCATCGGCTTTTCGCACCAGACGTGTTTTCCCGCTTCCAGCGCGGCGATCGCCATCTCTGCGTGGAACTGGTTCGGCGTCGTCACCGAGATCACGTCGACGTCGGGATCGGCAAGCAGCGCGCGCCAGTCGGCAGTGGATTTCGCAAAGCCGAATTCGCGGGCGCGGCTGGCGGCAAGCTCCGCATTGGCTTCCGCCAGATGCACGAGACGCGGGCGCTCAACATCGCCGAAGACCGCGCTGACATTGTTCCAAGCGAGCGCATGGCACTTGCCCATGTAGCCGGTACCGATCAGTCCTATTCCCAAGGCCTTCATGCCGTCTCCTCCACCTGCCGGGGTTGCCTTTCCACGCGAATGCGGCCGCAAAACCGTTACGCATTCGCGCCGGATTTGCTCTATATCTCGCCGCATGGCGTCTTCGGCTCCATGCATAGCGGGAAAGATTTGGAACGAAAACTATCTTTTCCGGAAATATGGAATATTTATTTCGTTTGTCGCAGAATGGCCGCACGAGGGAGGATAGAACCATGAACAGCACCGAAGCGGCCCTTGCGCGTGTACCGCGCGATTTCGACAGCCTGCGCAGCGTCATCATCGAGCGCAAGGTGAGCATGCCCAAGCGCCTGGCGCAGGTGGCGGCCTATGCGCTTTCCAACCCGGACGAGATGGCCTTCGGCACCGCGGCGAGCATCGCGACGGCAGCAGACGTGCAACCTTCCACGCTGGTGCGCCTTGCCCACCATCTCGGCTATGAAGGCTTTTCCGATCTGCAGAACGTCTTTCGCGCCCGGCTGCGCGACCGTACGCTCTCCTACGAGGAGCGCCTGCTCTCCCTCGAGGCGGGGCCGGCATCCAACAGCGACACGGAGCTGCTTTCCGGCTTCCTGACCGCCGCCAGCCAGTCCGTCGCGCGGCTTGCCAGCACCATCGACGGCGAAACCTTTTCGAGATCGGTCGATCTCCTGGCGCGGGCCGAGACGATCTATCTCGTTGCCAAGCGCCGCTCCTATCCGCTGACGGCGCATATCGCCTATGCTCTCGGCAAGCTCGGCATCCGCCATCAGATCATCGCCTCGCCGAACGGCATCGATGCCGAGATGGCGCAGTTCGCTACCGGCAAGGATGCGGTGATCGCCGCGAGCTTCGCCCCCTATGCCGCCGAAAGCCTGACGCAGGCACAGGAACTGGCCGCCCGTGGCGTGCCGATCGTCGCCATCACCGACTCGGTCTTCTCCCCCCTCGCCGCGTCGGCCACCCACTGGTTCGAGGTTTCCGAGGCAGACTATGCCGGCTTCCGTTCGCTCTCGGCCTCCATGGCGCTTGCCATGGCGCTGCCGGTCGCCATTGCCGAGAAGCGGCGCAGCCTCATGCGATCCTCGAAGTGAAATGCTGCAGAATGGAAACGGAATGAATATTCCGAATTGACATAATAATGGAATTCATGTTTCATTTTCTTCACGGACCGCCGCACTCCGAATGACGGCGCCGCGAGACCGGGAGGAAGACATGCCGCACACTGACCGCGACCAGGGCCAGGACAAGACGCTCGACGTCATCACGATCGGCCGCTCGTCCGTCGATCTCTACGGCCAGCAGCTCGGCACGCGCCTGGAGGATACCGCCTCCTTCGCCAAATCCGTCGGCGGCTGCCCTGCCAACATCGCCATCGGCACTGCCCGCCTCGGCCTAAAGTCTGCACTCATCACCCGCGTCGGCGACGAGCAGATGGGCCGCTTCATCCGCGAACAGTCCGCCCGCGAAGGCGTCGATGTCGATGGCATCAAGACCGACAAGGCGCGGCTGACGGCGCTCGTGCTGCTCGCCATCGAGGCCGAAGGCATCTCGCCGATGATCTTCGTGCGCACCGACTGTGCCGACATGGCCCTCGACGAGGGCGACGTCGACGAAGCCTTCGTACGCTCCTCCCGCGCGGTTCTCGTTTCCGGCACGCATTTTTCCCGCCCCAACACCGAGGCTGCCCAGCGCAAGGCGATCCGCATTGCCAAGGCGAGTGGCGGCAAGGTCATCTTCGACATCGACTACCGCCCGAACCTCTGGGGCCTTGCCGGCCATGCAGAAGGCTTCGAGCGCTATGTGAAGTCCGATCGTGTCTCCGCCATCATGAAATCCGTGCTGCCGGATTGCGACCTCATCGTCGGCACCGAGGAAGAGATCATGATCGCGTCGGGCGCCGACGACGTGCTTTCGTCACTGAAAGCCATCCGTGCCGTCTCGGCCGCGACGATCGTGCTGAAGCGCGGCGCCATGGGCTGCATCGTCTATGACGGCCCGATCTCCGACGATCTGGAGGACGGCGTCGTCGGCCAGGGTTTTCCCATCGAGGTCTACAACGTGCTCGGCGCGGGCGATGCCTTCATGTCGGGCTTCCTGCGCGGCTGGCTGAAGGGCGAGGATCACAAGACCTCCGCCACCTGGGCCAATGCCTGCGGTGCCTTTGCCGTCTCGCGCCTGCTCTGCTCGCCGGAATATCCAAGCTGGGATGAGCTGACCTACTTCCTGGAAAACGGCAGCAAACACCGGGCGCTGCGCAAGGACGAGGCGATCAACCACATCCACTGGGCGACCAACCGCAAGCAGGACGACATACCGCTGCTGATGGCGCTTGCCTGCGACCATCGCATGCAGCTCGTCGACGTCGCCGACGAACTCGGCGTGCCGCACGAGAAGATTTCCGAATTCAAGCGCCTGACCGTCCATGCCGCCGCACGGGTCGCCGACGGCCGCCCCGGCTACGGCATGCTGATCGACGAGCGCTTCGGCCGCGACGCCTTCTTCGACGCGGCGACCCAGAACTTCTCGTGGCTCGGCCGGCCGGTGGAACTGCCGGGCTCCAAGCCGCTGCGCTTCGAGTTCAGCCAGGATATCGGCTCGCAGCTCGTCGAATGGCCGCTCGACCATTGCATCAAGTGCCTGTGCTTCTATCATCCCGACGATCCGGCCGCGCTCAAGACGGAACAGCAGGAGAAGCTGCGCACGCTTTTCGAAGCCGCGCGCCGCGTCGGGCGTGAACTGTTGATCGAGATCATCGCGGGCAAGAACGGGCCGCTCAAGGATGATACGGTGTCGAGGGCGATGCAGGAGCTCTACGATCTCGGCATCAAGCCGGACTGGTGGAAGCTGGAGCCGCAGGCGTCCAGCCGCGCCTGGGAGAACATCGAGACCGTCATCGCCGAAAACGACAGCTATTGCCGCGGCATCGTGCTGCTCGGTCTCGAGGCGCCGACGGAAGAGCTGGTGAAGGCCTTCGAGGCGACCAAGGTGGCGCCGGCCGTCAAGGGTTTTGCCGTCGGCCGCACGATCTTCGTCGATGCCGCCCGCGCCTGGATGGCGGGAAAGATCGACGACGAGGCGGCGGTGTCGGATATGGCCGACCGCTTCCGCGCGCTGACCGACGCCTGGCTGCGGACCCGCGGCCTTTAAAGACAGGGCAATCCCGGAAGACCCGAGGCGGTTCGCCCGGTCAGGGATTGCGGCAAGCAAGAGAATTCGGGAGGAACACCATGGCAAAGACGATCCGGCTGACGATGGCGCAGGCCATCGCACATTTCCTGAAGGCGCAGATGACGGTCGTGGACGGCAAGACGGTACCGATCTTCGCCGGCGTCTGGGGCATTTTCGGCCACGGCAACGTCGCCGGCATGGGCGAGGCGCTGTACCAGGTGCGCGAAGACCTGCCGACGCTGCGCGCCCACAACGAACAGGGCATGGCGCATGCCGCGGTCGCCTTCGCCAAGGCGAGCTTCCGCCAGCGCTTCATGGCCTGCACGACCTCGATCGGTCCCGGCGCCCTGAACATGATCACCGCTGCCGGCGTCGCCCATGTCAACCGCCTGCCGGTTCTGTTCCTGCCCGGCGATGTCTTCGCCAACCGCATTCCCGATCCCGTACTCCAGCAGATCGAGAACTTCGGCGACGGCACCGTCTCCGTCAACGACGCCTTCCGCTGCGTCTCGCGCTATTTCGACCGCATCACCCGGCCGGAGCAGATCATCCCCGCGCTGAAGCGCACCATGCAGGTCCTCACCGATCCGGTCGATTGCGGCCCGGTGACGCTTTCGCTCTGCCAGGACGTGCAGGCCGAAGCCTATGACTATCCGACAAGCCTCTTTGCGCAGAAGGTCTGGACGCAGCGCCGGCCGCGCCCGGACAGCGACGAGCTAGCCGCCGCCATCGCCACGCTGCGCAAGGCGGAAAAGCCGCTGATCATCGCCGGGGGCGGTGTGCTCTATTCGCAGGCGACCGCCGAGCTGAAGGCCTTTGCCGGCATGCACGGCATTCCGGTCGCCGTCACCCAGGCTGGCAAGTCGGCGCTGCCGGACGACCATCCGCTCTGCATGGGTTCGGTCGGCGTCACCGGCACCTCGGCCGCCAATGCCTTTGCCGAGGAGGCGGACGTCATCCTCGCCGTCGGCACCCGCATGCAGGACTTCACCACCGGCTCCTGGGCGCTGTTCAAGAACGATGCCGTGACGATGATCGGCCTCAACACCACCGCCTTCGACGCCGCCAAGCACAACAGCCAGCCGCTCGTCGCCGATGCGCGCGAGGGCCTGACGTTGCTCTCCGAGGCGCTCGGCGGCTGGAAGGCCCCGGCAGCGGTGGAGGCGGCCGCAAAATCCCGCAAGGCGGAATGGATGGCCGCCGCCAACCGGGCAACCGCCGCCACCAATGCGGCCCTGCCCTCCGATGCGCAGGTCATCGGCGCGGTGCAGCGGTCGATCGGCGGAGAGAATTCGGTTCTCGTCTGCGCGGCCGGCGGCCTGCCGGGCGAATTGCACAAGCTGTGGCAGGCCGTGAAGCCGGGCGGCTACCACATGGAATACGGCTTCTCCTGCATGGGCTACGAGATTGCCGGCGGCCTCGGCGTCAAGCTGGCGCGGCCGGAGGCCGATGTCGTCGTCATGGTCGGCGACGGCTCCTACATGATGATGAACTCCGAGCTGTCGACCTCCATCATGCTCGGCCAGAAACTGACGATCGTCGTACTCGACAACCGCGGCTATGGCTGCATCAACCGGCTGCAGATGGCGACCGGCGGCGCGAACTTCAACAACCTCCTGAAGGACTCGATGATCGAGATGATGCCGGATATCGACTTCCGGGCGCATGCCGAAAGCATGGGCGCGGTCGCCGTCAAGGTCTCCTCCATCGCCGATCTCGAGACGGCCATCCAGCAAAGCAAGGGCAACGACCGCACCTCCGTCATCGTCATCGACACCGACCCGCTGATCACCACAAAGGACGGCGGCCACTGGTGGGATGTCGCGGTTCCCGAAGTGAGCGCGCGCGACGAGGTCAACACCGCGCGCGAGGCCTATGTGAAGGCGCTCGAAGCCCAGCGGATCGGCTAGGACAGACAACGCTCTCCCTCGCTTCGGTCATCCTCGGGTCAAATCCGGGGATGACCGAAGCGAGGGAGGGAGCAACAAGGACAAGGGAGGCCGTTGCCTCCCGCAAGGAGACGATAATGAAAGCCAAACTCGGCATGTCGCCCATCGCCTGGTGGAACGACGACCTTCCGGAGCTCAGCGACGACGTATCCCTGGAAGAATGCCTGCGGCAGTCGCGCAGCGCCGGCTTCACGGGCATGGAGAAGGGCCGCCGCTTTCCCGAGGACCCGGCCGTCATGCTGCCCATCCTGCGTGCGGCCGACGTGACGCTGTGCGGCGGCTGGTTCTCCGGCACGCTGGTCGACGAGGCGCTTTCGGCCAACAAGGATCGCATCCTGCCGATGATCGACCTGTTCAAGGCGGTCAATGCGCCCTGCATCGTCTATGGCGAAGTCGGCCGCTCCATCCAGGGCGACCGCTCCAAGCCGCTCGCCACCAAGCCAAAACTCTCCGACGACGAGATGAAGGCCTATGGCCGCCGCCTCACCGAATTCGGCGAATGGTGCGCTGACCAGGGCATGCCGCTGTCCTATCACCACCACATGGCCGCCGTCGTCGAGACCGAACCGGAACTCGACGCCTTCATGAAGAATTCGGGCGAAGGCATTCCGCTGCTACTCGATGCCGGCCATCTCGCCTTTGCCGGCGGCGATGTGCTGCGCGCCATCGACAACCACCATGCCCGCATCAACCATGTGCATGTCAAGGACATCCGCCGTTCCGTCGTCGACGGGCTCGACCGCACGAAACAGTCCTTCCTCGATGCTGTGGCGCTGGGCGCCTTCACCGTTCCGGGCGACGGCTCGCTCGATTTCGGCGCCATCGTGCAGCGTTTCGCCGACTATGGCTATGAAGGCTGGTTCGTCGTCGAGGCCGAGCAGGACCCGCGCACGGCACCGCCGCAGAAGATGGCCGAGGTCGGGTATGCGGAATTGATGCGCGTCATGACGGCGGCGGGTTATACCGTGGAGACGGAAGGGTTTCCGAAAGGATAACCCTTCCCCCGATGCCGACTGAAAGGAAGAAGCCCATGTCGACCCTGCTCATCAAACCCGAAGGCTACCATGGCCGCGTCAGCCATGTGACACCCGAAAGCGCCGGCTGGACCTATGTCGGCTTCGACGTGCACCGCATGAAGCCGGGTGAAATCCTGGCCGCCGAGACGGGAAGCCGCGAGGTCTGCCTCGTGTGGATCTCCGGCAAGGGCAAGGCGACGGCGGCGGGCCAGGATTTCGGCATCCTCGGCGAACGCATGAGCCCGTTCGAGGGCGCGCCGCATGCACTCTACATCCCGGCCGATTCCAACTGGTCGGTGACGGCGGAAACGGATCTCGAACTTGCCGTCTGCTCGGCCCCGGGCGGCGGCAACCACAAGGCCAAGGCCATTCCGCCGGGCACGCATCCAAAGGTCAGCCGCGGCAAGGGCTCGAATGTCAGGCATGTCCACAACATCATGCCGGAAGACGACAATTCCGCCCATTCGCTGCTCGTCGTGGAGGTGGTCACGCCGAGCGGCAACACCTCGTCCTACCCCTCGCACAAGCACGACCAGGACAATCTTCCGCACGAAAGCTTCCTGGAGGAAACCTATTACCACCGCCTCAACCCGCCGCAGGGTTTCGCGTTCCAGCGCGTCTATACGGACGACCGTTCGCTCGACGTGGCGATGGCGGTGGAGGATGGCGACGTGACGCTGGTGCCGAAGGGCTACCATCCCTGCGCCACCATCCACGGCTATGACCTCTATTATCTCAACGTGATGGCCGGGCCGAAGCGCGTGTGGAAGTTCCACAACGCCAAGGAGCACGAGTGGCTGCTGGCATAGGCGCCGCCTACCGCTTCCACTTGCGCGTCAGGCCCCAGGCTTTCGCAATCTCCAGCGTCGAGGAAAAGCCGGTTTCCAGCATGAAGGGTTCGATGGCAGCGGCGTAACCGCCGCCCTCGCCGCGCTCCACCGGCGTGCCGTGACCCATGCCGTCGATCTCGTGGAAGGTGACGAGCGGCTTGCCCTCCTTGTCGGGCCAGATGCGCGTGCGACGGCCCTTCATGCGCTTTTCCACGAAGGCCTCCTTCGGCAGGCGGTAGAGGTCGCGCCATTGTTCGACCAGCGCGAGGCCGTTCGACAGCGCAACGGTTTCGTCCGCCGTGCCGTGCCAGATCGAGATGGCCGGCTTGCGCGCCATGCGCGGGGAGACGGCGCGCACCAGATCGCTCCATTCGCGCGGGCTCCTTTCCGGCGCATCGCCCATGGCATCGAAGGCGCGGGTGGCGTCGCGCGCGGCACCGAAGGGCAGCCCGGCGATGATCGCACCGCCGGCAAAGAGCTCGGGATAGTTGGCGAGCATCGCCGCCGTCATCGCGCCGCCGGCGGAAAGACCGGTGATGAAGATGCGCTCCGGATCGCTTGTCGCGCGTTCGGCCGTATGGGCCACCATCTGGCGGATCGACATCAGCTCGCCGCGGTCGCGCGTCACCTCGCTCGGCCGGAACCAGGTGAAACAGAGCCGCGGATTGTTCGCCTCGCGCTGCTGGGCATAGACGACCGAAAAGCCGCGCTCTTCGGCAAGCGACGCCCAGCCGGCTGCCCGATCATAACTTTCGGCATCCTGCCGGCAGCCGTGCAGCACCAGAACCAGCGGTCGGCCGGCCGGAAGCCCCTCCGGAATATGCTCGAACATCAGAAGGCAGCCCGGATTGCTGCCGAAGCCGGTGACTTCAACGAGCCCGGAGGAGCCGGCCGGACGGCGACGGGTGGCGGGCGCCTTGCGCTCCGGACTGCGCTGGAACGGCCAGAACAGGTCACCCAGCCGCGCTTCGGTCGGCAGCAGCCGTTCGACCGATCGCTTGAAGCGGTCCCGCATGCTTGGCCTCTCTTTCGTGGAATTGCTCATCGTCAGGTTACTTGCTCATCCGGCGCGGCAGGATCAAGGCAAAACGGGAAAAATGCGGGGGACGGCTCATTCTCCAGGCTCATGAGGGCATTCATAAATAGCCAAAGCGTTTGCCGATCCGGTTCGTTCCCGGCCTTTCGGAGAGGGGCAAGCTGATGTAGCACTTCTGCAACGACAAAACCGCGACAGGAGGACATCCATGAGCGAGCATCACAGCGCCACCCCACAGCAGGCCCGCGCCAAGATGGCGCCCTTCGACTGGGCAGACCCCTTCCTCCTGGAGGACCAACTCACCGACGAAGAGCGCATGATCCGCGACACGGCCCGCGCCTATTGCCAGGACAAGCTCGCTTCGCGCGTCACCGAAGCCAACCGCCACGAGATCTTCCACCGCGAGATCATGAGCGAGATGGGCGAACTCGGCCTGCTCGGCCCGACGGTTCCGGAAGAATATGGCGGCGTCGGCGCCAACTACGTCTCCTACGGCCTCGTCGCGCGCGAAGTCGAACGCGTCGATTCGGGCTACCGCTCGGCCATGTCCGTGCAGTCCTCGCTCGTCATGCATCCGATCTTCGCCTTTGGCACGGAAGAGACCCGCAAGAAGTACCTGCCGAAGCTCGCCTCCGGCGAATGGGTCGGCTGCTTTGGTCTCACCGAGCCCGACCACGGCTCGGACCCCTCCTCCATGATCACCCGCGCCAAGAAGGTCGATGGCGGTTACCTCATCTCCGGCGCCAAGAACTGGATCACCAATTCGCCGATCGCCGATGTCGCCGTCGTCTGGGCGAAGTCCGACGCGCATGACAACAAGATCAAGGGCTTCGTACTGGAGCGCGGCATGAAGGGCTTCGAGACGCCGAAGATCGAGGGCAAGTTCTCGCTGCGCGCCTCGGCGACGGGCATGATCATGATGCAGGACGTCTTCGTGCCCGAGGAAAACCTGCTGCCCGAGGTCGCCGGCCTTGCCGGTCCCTTCGGTTGCCTCAACCGTGCCCGCTACGGTATCGCCTGGGGCGCCATGGGCGCCGCCGAATTCTGCTGGCATGCCGCGCGCCAGTACACGCTCGACCGCAAGCAGTTCGGCAAGCCGCTCGCCGCCACCCAGCTCATCCAGAAGAAGCTCGCCGACATGGAGACCGAGATCGCTCTCGGCCTGCAGGGCGCGCTTCGCCTCGGCCGCCTCTTCGACGAGCACCGCGCCCCGGCCGAACTCATCTCGCTGATGAAACGCAACAATTGCGGCAAGGCGCTCGACATCGCCCGCGTCGCGCGCGACATGCACGGCGGCAACGGCGTTTCGGACGAATACGGCGTCATCCGCCACGTCATGAACCTCGAGGCGGTCAACACCTACGAGGGCACTCACGACATCCACGCCCTTATCCTCGGCCGTGCCCAGACGGGTCTCCAGGCCTTCCAGTAAGCCATTCCGGCTTTTCCGGCTCCGACGGCCGCTTGCTCGAATGCAAGCGGCCGTCTTCACGTTTTGTCCATCCCGTTTCGGTACACTCGGTCACGAGCCACAGGAGCGGGAGGGAGCCATGCCCCTCGAACACATCCACGACCAGCTTCGCCTGCGCCACCCCAAGCGCAGCTTCGTCCAGTATCGCATCGACAGGCCGGGCTTCGTCACGCCGATCGGCCATCACCTCAGCACGGCGATGCGCTACACCTGCCTCATCCGCAGCATTTCCAGCGCCGGCGCGGTGCTTTCGATCAACAAAGCGCTGACCCTGCCGGAGAACTTCTATCTGGAGATCCACGGCATCCGCGACGAGATCCCCTGCACGGAGTTCAAGCGCGACGGCGAGGAGCTGGTGGTGCGCTTCAACATGTTTCTCGATGCGGATTTTCTCGACCTCGTGCTCGGCCGGACGCCCCAGGACCACGACGCCTGAGCGGCGGCTGTGCCGAAAAGCGGAACACTTAAACTTTTAAGCATTTGTTTTAACGAAACAAAATAATCGCCTGCGACACTCTGCCCGTCTCTGTCGGACATGACGTCCTCTTTGGGAGAAAGCGGCAATGAGTGACGACGCAAAGCAGCGCATAGGCGCAGGCCTCTACGAACGGAAATGGGAACGGTTCGCGGTCAACCGGCAAGGCATGCTGATGACGGTCGGTTTCGACCTGATGGCGCCCAAGACACGCACATGCAAGCTGATCGACATATCGCTCGGCGGCGCGAGTTTTATCGTCAACACGACGATCGGTCTGCCGCTGCACTATTACCTTTCCATCGTCGGTGTCACCTCACGCATCGGCTGCGCGGAAGTCTACCGCAACGACAACCGCATCGGCGTGCAGTTCATCAAGGAGATCGACGAAGAACTCCTGCGCATGATCGTGCGGTCGGATTACTTCACCGGCGGCATTACCGGCCGCCTCAAGCAGCCGGAGCGGCGTTACATGACGGGCGTGGAGAAGAAGGCCGGCATCGGCTCGGCAGCCAACTGAGCGTTTCCCCGCCCCGCATTATTGGCTAGGCTGCCGCCGGGAAACCGATTCCGGCGGCGTGGTCTTGCGGCGCATCGGCAGCGGCCTCCCGCATCCGTGTCGATCGATCCCAGCAGGTCCCATGTCCGCATTCTCCCGCTTCACCGCCCTCGCCCAGTCCCTGCCCGCAACGGTGCCCTTCGTCGGGCCGGAAGCCATCGAGCGCAACCGCGGCCTGGCCGTGCGCGCCCGCATCGGCGCCAACGAGAGCGGCTTCGGCCCGGCACCGTCCGTGCTGGAGGCGATGAGCGCCGCCGCCGGCACCACCTGGATGTATGCCGACCCGGAGAATTTCGAGCTACGGGAGGCGCTTGCCCTGCATCACGGCATTTCGCGCGACAACATCGCCATCGGCGGCGGCATCGACGGGCTGCTCGGCGAGATCGCACGGCTGGTCATCGAGCCGGGCACGCCGGTCGTCACCTCGCTCGGCGGCTATCCCACCTTCAACTATCATGTGAACGGGTTCGGCGGACGGCTCGTCACCGTGCCCTATGTCAACGACCGGGAGGACCTCGACGGCCTGCTCGAAGCCGTGCGGCGGGAAAACGCGCCGCTGGTCTATTTCGCCAATCCGGACAATCCGATGGGAAGCTGGTGGGACGCCGACAGCGTCGTCTCCTTCGCGCGGGCGCTGCCGGAAACGACGCTGCTCATTCTCGACGAAGCCTATGGCGAGACGGCACCGATGGGCACCATTCCGGCGATCAGTGCACTGATCGGCCAGCCGAACATCTTGCGCATGCGCACGTTCTCGAAGGCCTACGGCCTTGCCGGCGCGCGGATCGGCTACGCGATCGGCACGCTCGGCAATGCGCAGGCCTTCGACAAGATCCGAAATCATTTCGGCATGGCCCGGATTTCGATCGAGGCGGCACTCGCCGCGCTGAAGGATCAGGCCTACCTTGCGGACGTCATCGCCCGTATCGCCGCGTCCCGCGAACGCATCTCGCAGATCGCGCGGTCCAGCGGCCTCGCTCCCCTCGCCTCCGCCACCAATTTCGTCACCATCGATTGCGGCCGGGACGGCACCCACGCCCGGGCCATTGTCGATGGTCTGATGGAACATGGCGTCTTCATCCGCATGCCGGGCGTTGCCCCCCTCAACCGATGCATCCGCATCAGCGTCGGGCCGGAAAACGATATGGCGTTGCTTGAGGAAGCGTTGCCACAGGTTTTGAAGCAAATAGCGAACAGTGAATAGCAAATTGGGGCGTTGCCGTTTCCACGGTCTTCTTGACGCTTGCCTATTCGCTGCTCCCTGTTCGCCAGTCGCCTGTCAATGAACCGTCATCCACTCGCGGGCGGCGCGCAGCGCCAGGGCGAGGTCGGTCTTCGTCATCGTCGCGGCAAGGTCGGCGCGCAGCTCCGCGGCGCGTTCGCAACCCTTGATAGCGGCGATGTTGAGCCATTTGTGTGCCTGTACCACATCGACGGCGCAGCCGCGGCCGGTGGCATACATGAGGCCCATGTCGCAGAAGATTTCGGCTCGGTTCTCGCCGCCCGTCATGGCGGCCGTTTCGGTGTTCTGAAAGTCAAAGCGTGCCATTTCGATTGTCCCTGTCTACCTGGTTTTCTGCTCGTATTGTCCTGTTTTACCTGCCCTTTCGGGCCTCTTCCGGCGCCTGCCGTCTTGTGCGGCCTTGGTCTTCCGTCAGAGTTTTGCCGGCGGGTTTTCCCTGCTCGTCTTATGGCTCCACTATGCCGCGGGCCTTTCAAAATGCGCTTAAAATGCATGCTTAATTTGAGACAAACAAAGTCCAAACGCTTGGTAAAATTGGGTTTTCGTTAAACATCGAAAGCGCTGGAAACCACGGCATTTGCTTCAAAATTTACCGATTGTTCAACCGCCGATTTCAACCTTTCGCTAACCACGCAAACCGGTCGGGTTTTTCCAGGGCGCATTTTTCCACACCGCCAGCATCAAAGACCGCGCACGAATCCGCCTTTCCAGCATGTTTACTTTTACGTTCGCGTAAGACACTATTTCCACCGCATTCTGGAGGAGGAAGCACATGAACCTGAAGACATGGATGGCCGCGGCATTGCTCGCCGTTCCCGGCACGGCCCTCGCCGCCGAGCCGATCGAGGGCAACTGGAAGACCGCCAGCGGCGAGACCGCGGCAATTGCCAGATGCGGCGGCAGTTTCTGCATCACATTGAAAACCGGGAAATTCGCCGGCAAGCGCATTGGCAAGCTGGACGGCGCCGGCGTGGACTATTCCGGTTCGATCACCGACCCGGCCGCGGACAAGACCTATAGCGGCTCCGGCGCGGTCAGCGGCAATTCGCTGAAGATGAAGGGCTGCGTCCTGAAGGTGCTCTGCAAGTCGCAGACCTGGTCGCGGCTTTGAACGGACAGGGGTGAAGAAACCGGCCGGCGCCCCGGCGCCGGTGTACCCGCCCGACTGCGGCTCTGTGCAGAGGCCCTCCGCCCTTGCCGCTGCCGATTTGCATTCCCAGATGAAAACAGCGGCCTTTCAGGCCGAACACGGGCTTCAGAACCGCTCGGTGTATGCCAATCGCCTCGCGTGATGGGCGACGGCATTCTGGACATGCGCCGCGCCTGCCGCCGCTCCGCGCGGCCTGCTCCCTCCCCCCTTTTGGCGCGATCACAGCTTTCCTGAACGGGAGATGAACCGACCTCTCAGGGAGCGTTCAGTCCCGCAATGCGACAAGGGCCACACTGAAACATTTCACTGAGGGACGACACCATGGACATCCTCGCACGCCGCCTGACGATCATCACCCTGCTGATGGCCATTTTCGCGATCATGCTCGCCGCCGCTGTCGAAACCGACTACCGCCGCAGCACGCACAACACCACGGGCAAGCTCGTCGCCTGCATGGCGCCGGACATGTGCCGCGCCTCGCTCTGATCCTTTCCCCAAGACGCCGGAACACGCCGCGATGACGACCGCCCTGACCCATACCTGCGCCACGGCCCTGCGCATTCTCGCCCTCTCGGCGATGCTGATCACCCCGGTCGGCGCGCTCGCCTGGAGCAATGCCGGCGGCCTCGGCATCGAAAAACAGGGCGCAGGCCTCGTGCTCTTCGTCACGCTCCAGCGCCAGTCGATGAGCTGAGAATACGCTTTCCCCTTCTGCCGTCCGTGCTAAACCGGTCAGGCCAGCGCATAGCCCTTCGGTAAAAATCCGGGAGCGGGCCGAGCGCAGATCGAACGCCTGCCCCTGGAGCCCGGATGAAATCCCTTCTCGTCTTTTCCCTTGCGGCCCTTGCCGAGATCGCCGGATGTTTCGCCTTCTGGGCGTGGTGGCGGCTCGACAAGTCCATTCTGTGGCTCGTGCCCGGTATGGTCTCGCTCGCGCTTTTCGGCTGGCTGCTGACGCAGGTCGACAGCGCCTTTGCCGGCCGCGCCTATGCGGCCTATGGCGGCGTCTATATCGCCGCCTCGCTCCTCTGGCTCTGGCTTGCCGAGGGGCTTCGCCCCGACCGCTTCGATGCGGCGGGCGCGGCGCTGGCGCTGGTCGGTGCCGGCATCATTCTGGCAGCCCCGCGCTAGGACCGATCGACATTCAGCCCGTACCGGCCTGCAAACGGCACGGGTTGAATGTCGATCGGTCCTGAGGCTTGCGGGCGCGCTGAAGTTGTCGTTTGCTTGTCAAACAACAACACTTATAGTGATTCATGAGCAAACGAATCTTCTCCCCCAGGCCCCTTTCCTTCGCAACGCCCGAGCCCTATGAGCCCCGTTCCTTCGAGGATCCGGTGGCCGCGGTCGATGCCCTTCAGGCCCTTTACGACCGCAACACGACCTTTCTGACGAATGCCTTCGTCTCGCTCGGCAAGAACGGTACGCCCGACAAGCGGTTCCGCGCCTGCTACCCGCAGGTCTCCATCGAGACGACCAGCTTCGGCCATGTCGATTCCCGGCTCTCATACGGCTATGTCGCCTCGCCCGGCGTCTACACGACCACCATCACCCGTCCGAAGCTCTTCCGGCACTATCTCAAGGAACAGCTCGGCCTCCTGATGCGCAACCACGGCGTTCGCGTCGTGGTATCGGAATCGACGACGCCGATCCCGCTGCATTTCGCCTTCGGCGAAGGTGCCTATGTCGAGGCGGAGATCGCCGAGGGCATCGAGCTGCCATTGCGTGATCTCTTCGACGCGCCGGACCTCACCACCACCGACGACGAAATCGCCAACGGCGCCTATGAGCCCGGTCCCGGCGAGCCCTCGCCGCTCGGGCCGTTCACCGCGCAGCGCATCGATTATTCGCTCGCCCGTCTCAGCCACTATACGGCGACGAGCGCCAACCATTTCCAGAACTTCGTGCTCTTCACGAACTACCAGTTCTATGTCGACGAGTTCTGCGCCTGGGCACGCCTGCAGATGGCCGAAGGTGGCAACGGCTACACGGCCTTCGTCGAGCCCGGCAACATCGTCACGCCCGCCGGCGCCGACAAGCCGGAGACCGATCTGACGCTCGCCCGCCTGCCGCAGATGCCGGCCTACCATATCAAGAAGAAGGGCCATGGCGGCATCACGCTCGTCAATATCGGCGTCGGCCCCTCCAATGCCAAGACGATCACAGATCACATCGCCGTGCTGCGTCCGCATGCCTGGCTGATGCTCGGCCATTGCGCAGGCCTCAGGAACAGCCAAACGCTCGGCGACTACGTGCTCGCCCATGCCTATGTGCGCGAGGACCACGTTCTCGACGACGACCTGCCGGTCTGGGTGCCGATCCCGGCGCTGGCGGAGGTGCAGGTTGCGCTGGAAAGCGCCGTGGAAGAGGTGACGGGCCTTGAGGGCTATGACCTCAAGCGCATCATGCGCACCGGCACCGTGGCGACGATCGACAACCGCAACTGGGAACTGCGCGACCAGCGCGGCCCCGTCAAACGCCTCTCCCAGTCCCGCGCCATCGCGCTCGACATGGAATCCGCGACCATCGCCGCCAACGGCTTCCGCTTCCGCGTGCCCTACGGCACCCTGCTCTGCGTGTCCGACAAGCCGCTGCACGGCGAACTGAAGTTGCCCGGCATGGCGACGGCATTTTACCGGACGCAGGTGAACCAGCATCTGCGGATCGGCATCCGGGCGCTGGAGAAGCTCGCAGGCATGCCGACGGAGAAGCTGCATTCACGCAAGCTCAGGAGCTTCTTCGAGACGGCGTTTCAGTGACGTTGTTGTGAGCAGTCGCGCCTTGGTGTAGAATCACCCCTCCTCATGCACACGAGGTCAGCATGCGCACGAACATCGAACTTGATGACGACTTGATCGCCAAGGCGATGGAGCTCTCTGGTTTGCCGACGAAAAAGGCGACCGTCGAGCTGGCGCTTCGCCAGTTCGTTGAAAACGGCTACCGAAGGCAAGCATTGGATGAGCTGTGGGGAATCGGGTGGGAAGGCGACCTCGACGCGATGCGAACCGATATCGATCCTTCTGAGGACTTCGGTAAAGACGCGGCGCAATGATCATTGCCGATAGTTCGGTCTGGATTGCGGCTATCCGTGGAATCCTGACGCCCGAAACCGCGCGGCTAAAAATCTTGTCTGCCGGTTCCGATATCATCATGGGTGACGTCATTCTTCTGGAGGTTCTCCGAGGAGCAGAGAACGACCGACATGCCGCAAACATTCAGAAGAGACTGGCGCGGTTCACGGTCGTACCGATGCTCTCTCCGGAGATAGCGGTCAAAGCCGCGCGCAATTACCGCAAACTGCGCTCAAAAGGCATCACCATCCGCAAGACCGCCGATCTCATCATCGGCACCTATTGCATGGAGCATGGCCACAGCCTGCTCCATGCCGACAGGGATTTTAATCCGATGGCCGAGCATCTCGGCCTTCGGACCGCGTGATGAGGCCGATCAGGCCGTCATCACCTTCCAGGCGTGCTCCAGTCCCTTGCGGGTGATGTCGATCATCTGGTCGACTTCCGCATGGGTGATGACGAGCGGCGGGGAGAAGAGCATGCGGTCGCCGGTGGCGCGCAGCACCAGGCCGTTTTCCAGGCAATGGTTGCGCACGGTGACGCCGGCCTTTTCCTTGTCCTCGAAGCGCTTGCGGCTCGATTTATCCTCGGCAAGCTGGACGGCGGCCATCAGGCCGACCTGCTGGACCTGGCCGACAATCGGCAGGTCTTCGAGCGACTTGAGACCCGCAGCGAGATAGGGGCCGATGTCGTCGTGAACGCGCTCGACGAGCTTCTCATCCTCGATGATGCGCAGGTTTTCCAGCGCCGCGGCCGCACAGACAGGGTGGCCGGAATAGGTGAAGCCGTGGTTGAAATCGCCGACTTCTTCGACCAGCACGTTGCCGACGCGGTCGGACACCATGACGCCGCCGATCGGCAGGTAGCCGGAGGACAGGCCCTTGGCGATGGGCGCAAGGTCAGGCTCGACGCCGAAATGCTGATGGCCGAACCAGTGGCCGGTGCGGCCGAAGCCGCAGATCACTTCGTCGGTCACGAGAAGGATGTTGCGCGCCTTGCAGATGCGAGCGATTTCCGGCCAGTAGGTGGCCGGCGGCACGATGACGCCACCCGCGCCCTGGATCGGCTCGGCGATAAAGGCGGCAACGTTGTCCTCACCGAGCTCGTCGATCTTCTCTTCGAGCTGGCGGGCTACCTTCAGGCCGAACTCGTCCGAGGTGAGATCGCCACCCTCGGCATACCAGAAAGGCTGGTCGATATGGTGGATGCCCTCGATCGGCAGGTCACCCTGCTCATGCATCCATTTCATGCCGCCGAGCGACGCGCCGGCAACCGTCGAGCCGTGATAGCCGTTCTTGCGGGCGATGATCGCCTTCTTGGTCGGCTTGCCCATGGCGCCCCAGTAGACGCGGGCCATGCGGAACCACGTATCGTTGGCCTCCGAACCGGAGCCGGTGAAGAAGACACGGTTGATGTTCGGGCCGGCATGCGACGTGATCTTCTGGGCGAGCAGCACGGCCGGCGGCGTCGTGGTGCCGAAGAAGGTGTTGTAATAGGGCAGCTCGTTCATCTGGCGCACGACGGCGTCCGCGATTTCCTTGCGGCCATAGCCGATGTTGACGCACCAGAGGCCGGCAAAGCCGTCGAGATAGCGCTTGCCGTGGTTGTCGAAGATGTAGCAGCCCTCGCCTCGTTCGATGATGCGGGTGCCGGTCGCGTTCAGCTTCTTCATGTCCGAGAAGGGGTGAAGATGATGGGCGGCGTCGAGGGCTCCGAGGTTGGAAACGGCTGCTGCACTGCTGTTCGACATTTGACTACATCCTTGGGGGTAGATCCCGCCTTATTGAACGGCGGGACAGAATGGGTTACGAAAATGCCCATACAACAGGCATTTGGCAAGAGATCGAGCGAAAGCAAATTTTCTTGTCCATGCTTCCCGCCAAACCAAAAGCAGGCACCATGACAAACCACAAGACGGCAGCCGGTTCGCCGCCCGCCAATGCCCCGCCCCGTATCGAAATCCTCCTCGTCGGCATGAACGGGGACCTCCGCGGCAAGCAGGTTCCGCCCGAAGGCGAGAAGAAAATCTGGGATGGTTCGGTGCGCCTGCCCTCCTCCACCCAGTCGCTCGACATCTGGGGCGACGACAATGACGACATCACGGGCCTCTCGCTTTCCGTCGGCGATCCCGATGGCGTGTGCATTCCCGACCGCCGTTCGCTGACCGCCATGCCCTGGGCGCCCGAGGGATCGCGCCAGGTGCTCGCCACCATGCACGAATTCGACGGCACGCCCACCTTCATGGACCCGCGCGCCATTCTCGCCCGCATGCTGAAGCGGTTCGAAGACAGGGGGTTGACGCCCGTCGTCGCGACGGAACTGGAGTTCTACCTGGTCGAGGACGATTTTCGCGTGACCGGCAAGCCGCGTCCGCCGGCGGCGTTGATGTACCGCGACGAGCCGAACGGTTTCCAGCTCTACGACATGCGGGCGACGGACGCGCTCGACGACTATCTCCAGACCGTGCGGGCCTGGGCGAAGGAAATGGACCTGCCGGCGGATGCGACGACGGCGGAGTTCGGCCCCGGCCAGTTCGAGATCAATCTCCTGCACCGGCCGGACGCGCTCGCCGCCGCCGACGACTGCATCTACTTGAAGCGCATTGCCGAACAGGCTGCACGCCGCTTCGGTCTCAAGTCCACCTGCATGGCAAAACCCTATGCCGACCAGGCAGGCTCGGGCCTGCATGTGCATTGCAGCGTCATCGACAAGGACGGCAAGAACATTCTGGATGCCAAGGGCGGCGATCCGGTGAAGCTGAAATCGGTTTGCGCCGGCATGTTGCAGACGATGCGCGATGCGCAGCTCGTCTTCGCGCCCTTCGCCAATTCCTACCGCCGCTTCCAGCCGGGTTCGTTCGCACCGGTCGATCTGACCTGGGGTTTCGGCCACCGCGGCACCGCCATCCGCATTCCGGACAAGGATGGTCCGGCGGCGCGCGTCGAGCATCGCGTGGCGGGCGCGGATGTGAACCCCTACCTGCTGCTGACCGCGATCCTCGGCGGCATCCTGCTCGGGCTCGACGAGACGCTCGATCCGGGTCCGGTAACCGAGCCGGGCAAGGACGCGCCGGACGCCAAGCGCCTGACGCACGACTTCCTGACGGCGGTCGAGGAGTTCTCCGCTTCGCCCTTCATCAAGGACGCGTTCGGGGCGGAGTACCAGAAGCTCTACGGCGACACGAAGCGCAAGGAGGCGATCGTCTACCTGCGCACGGTGTCGGATTTCGACTACCAGACCTATCTGCCGCGGATTTAGCGATCCACCCCTCATCCGGCCTGCCGGCCACCTTCCCCCAGCAAGCGGGGCAAGGGATAGGCCGATCCGCTTTCCTCAACCAGCAGCCCGCCCGTGGGGCAAGTCCCCTCTCCCCGCCTGCGGGGAGAGGGTTAGGGTGAAGGGCAAACGCCGCGCATCCCGCGCTCAGGCCGCCGCCGGCTCCGTCGTGGCCATGGCCTTCGCCTGGATTTTCGGCACCATCACCTTCAACTCGCCCGGATGCAGCCGGATCGAGACGTCGCGGTCCATCGGCAGCAGCTCGCCGTCGATGACGCAGTTGATCGCCCGGTCGACCTTCGGAAAATGCAGGTCGACGGCCGTGCCGGTCATTTCGGTAACGTCGGCATTTTCCCGCAGTTTTCCGCGCAGGATATCGAGGGCGAGCTTGGCCACGCCCGCCGGCTTCAGCGGCTTCGTCGTGTAGAAACCGAGATGGCCGCCGGTGAGGTCCTCGGCATAGAGCAGGCCGTTTTCGCCAAACCGGTTGTTCGACACATTGATGGCGGAGACCATGCGATGCTCCTCGACGCCGTCGACATTGAACTCTACCTCGAATTCCGGCGGATCGAAGATGACGCCGACGGCCGCCCGGGTGTTGGCCGCGATCTTGCCCATGCGCGAGCGGTAGGTCATGGCATTGCGCAGGCGCACCATGCGGGCGTGCAGGCCGGCGGAAAACTGGTGCACGAAGGCCCGGTCGTCCGCCGTGCCGATGTCGGCCGCCGCGATGTCGCCGTCCGCCAGCGCGTCGATCGCCTGCCAGATGTCGAGCGGAATGTTCAGCGAGCGGGCAAAGAGGTTCATGGTGCCGGCAGGGACGATGCCGAGCGGCATCCTGCTCTGCCAGGCAAGCCCGGCCGCGGCTGAGACCGTGCCATCGCCGCCGCCGGCCAGCATGGCGTCGAGATCCGTCCGGTCGGAACAACGACGCAGCGCCATTTCGATATCGGCCCCTTCGACGATATCGCAGTCGAGGTGGTGCCCTGCCTCGTAGAAAACCCTCTCCGCGTGGCGGGCAAAGGCCTCCATGTCGGTGGTGCGGAACGTCCCCCCGTCCCTGTTGAATATCGCCTGTACTCTCATTCGCATACTCCGCGTCTAGGCCGAGAACGCCTGAAGGGTGATGATCGATCCATTAGATAAGAGAGAAAGCGGCGATTAACAGGCGCCCATGAAATACGGCGCAAGAATTCGTGCGCGCCGGCCCCGCGGCCAAATGCGGGATGGGTGAAAAATCGCAGTAGGCAGAGCGCCCTTCTTTGATATATTGCCGCCCGGTCGCCTGCGTCGGGAGTACGCATGCTGGCCGCATTGTACCTTCCCCATCGTGGCCTTTCCGGCCGGACCATACCGCATCAGCAGCCAGGAGGAGTGGCCGCCCGTGCAGGGTCTGTCGCCGATTGTCCGCGTGTGGACCATTCCTGCGGAGCCATCCCGTGTCCGAACATGCCTTGCCCCATGCCGCCCTCTCCTCCGGGCAGCCGCCGCTTTCGGCGCTCACCGTCACCCTGATCATCCTGGCGCTCGCCGTCGGCAGTTTTGGCATCGGCACCGGCGAATTCGCCATCATGGGCCTCTTGCCGGACGTCGGCACCACTTTCGGCGTGACGACGGCCGAGGCCGGCTATGTCATCAGCGCCTATGCCCTCGGTGTGGTGGTCGGTGCCCCGATCATCGCGGTCGTCGGCGCCCGGTTCCGCCGGCGCGACCTGCTCCTCGTGCTGATGGGCCTCTTTGCCGCCGGCAACCTCGCCAGCGCGGTCGCGCCCACCTTCGAAAGCTTCATCCTCTTCCGGTTCCTCTCCGGCCTGCCGCACGGCGCTTACTTCGGTGTCGCCGCGCTCGTCGCCGCCTCCATGGTGCCGGTCAACAAGCGCACGCAGGCGGTCGGCAAGGTCATGCTGGGCCTCACCGTCGCCACGCTGATCGGCACGCCGCTCGCCGCCTTCTTCGGCCAGCTGTTCGACTGGCAGTTCATGTTCGTCGCTGTCGGCATCACCGGCCTGCTGACGGTCGCACTCATCGCCGTCTTCCTGCCGCGCGACAGCGTGCCGAAGGGCATCAATGCCCTCACCGAACTCGGCGCGCTGAAACGCAAGCAGGTCTGGCTGACGCTCGGCATCGCCGCCAGCGGCTTCTGCGGCATGTTCGCCGTCTTCTCCTATATCTCGCCGATCGTTACCGAGGTCGCCGGGCTCCATGTCGGCATGGTACCGGTCATCATGGCGATCTTCGGCTGCGGCATGATCGTCGGCAACATCTTCGGCGCCAAGCTCGCCGACCTCTCGCTGATGCGCACCATCGGCTGGTCGCTGGTGCTCTATTTCTTCGTGCTGATCAGCCTGTCGCTGACGGCGGCAAACCCGATCCTGCTCGGTATCTGCTGTTTCCTCATCGGCTGCAGCTTCGTCGTCGGCCCGGCGCTCCAGACGCGGCTGATGGACGTGGCCGGCGATGCGCAGACGCTCGCCGCCGCCCTCAACCACTCGGCCTTCAACGTCGCCAACGCGCTGGGCGCACTCTTCGGCGGCATGGCGATCAGCGCCGGCTACGGCTACGGCTCGATGGGCTTTGTGGGGGCGGCAACCGCCGTCGTCGGCTTCGGTGTCTTCCTCGTCTCCCTGACGCTCGAAAAGACCGAGCGCGCGACAACGCCGGCCTGCCCGGCCGAGTGATCCGCCTAAGGCTCAACCGATCAGACGGCGTCCTCTTCGGGGGGCGCCGTTTTCGTTTCATGGGACAGGCGGATGACCGTCTGTCCATCTTCACGGGTGACGTTTTTCGACCCCCAGGCGGCGAGCGCGCTGATCACCGGCTCCAGGCTGCGGCCCGCGGCCGTCAGCTCATAATCGACACGGGGCGGCACGACGGGAAACACGGTGCGCGACAGGATGCCCGCATCCTCCAGCTCGCGCAGCTGCTTCGTCAGCATGCGCTGCGTGACGCTCGGCAATTTGCGGCGCAGTTCGTTGAAGCGCAGCTTTCCCTCCAGCAGATGAAACAGGATCACGCCCTTCCATTTGCCGTCGAGGAAACACAGCGTCGATTCCACCGGGCAGCCCGGGAAATCCTTCGTGAGCTTGGCGCGCGGGCGAGACATTCACGGTATCCTTTTCGACACTATGGGCATTAAATGTGCATTCTTGCGGATGGTGAGATTACTCTGCATCTAGGCTCCATTCAACGCGAAAGGAGACCCAGATGCGCGCCATCGCCTACCAGACCTCGCAGGAAATCACCTCCGAAACGGCCCTCGTCGATATCGAGCAACCCGTGCCCGAGCCGAAAGGCCGCGACCTGCTGGTCGAGATCAAGGCCGTCTCCGTCAACCCGGTCGACACCAAGCTTCGCCGCAACGCCGCGCCGGCCGGCGGCGCATGGCGCGTGCTCGGCTTCGATGCGGCCGGCATCGTCAGGGCCGTCGGGCCGGAGGTCACGCTGTTCAAGGCGGGCGACGCCGTCTTCTATGCCGGCGCCATCGACCGGCCCGGCACGAATTCGGAGTTTCACCTGGTGGACGAGCGCATCGTCGGCAGCAAGCCCGCCTCGCTCGATTTCGCCGCCACAGCCGCGCTGCCGCTGACGGCGATCACCGCCTGGGAAATGCTGTTCGACCGGCTGAAGGTTCGCGATGCCGTGCCGGGTGCGGCAAACGCCATCCTCATCATCGGCGGTGCCGGCGGCGTCGGCTCGATCGCCGTGCAGCTCGCCCGAACCCTGACGGACCTTACCGTCATCGCAACGGCCTCGCGGCCCGAAACGGCGGATTGGGTCAAGAGCCTCGGCGCGCACCATATCGTCGACCACAGCAAGCCGCTCGCGGCCGAGGTCGCGGCGCTGGGCATCGGCGCACCGGCCTTCATCTTCTCGACGACCAATTCGGTGGACCATCTGGCGGAGATCGCCGAGGCCATCGCGCCGCAGGGCCGCTTCGGCCTCATCGACGATCCGAAGGCGCTGGATGTGCTGCCCCTCAAGCGCAAGTCCGTTTCGACGCATTGGGAGATGATGTTCACCCGCTCGCTCCTCCAGACGTCGGACATGATCGAACAGCACGAGCTGCTGAACGCGGTCGCCCGTCTTGTTGACGACGGAAAAATCCGCACGACGCTGGCCGAGGTCGTCGGTCCGATCAATGCCGAAAACCTCAGGAAGGCCCATGCGATGATCGAAAGCGGGCGCACGCGCGGCAAGCTGGTGCTCGACGGCTTTTGAGCCTGCGCGCGCCCTTCGTCGCCCCCAAAAAATGGGCGGCGAAGGGTGTTACCGGGGTGACACGACCGCACCCGAACTCTGATAGACATAGGCCATCGCAGCACGCCGGACACGGACAGAACAACCGGCGGGCGGCAGGCGGGGACAGCCTGAAAGACGCCCCGCGGGTCCATGTCATCTATCGGAGACTATCCATGTCCGCCCTCGTCGAAAACATCACAGGCAGCCGCGTCTTCGGCTTCCTCGCCCGCACGATCCTCACCTCGATGTTCTGGCTCTCCGGCATCGCGAAACTGGCGGATTTCAACGCCGGCGTCGCCGAGATGGCGCATTTCGGCCTGGAGCCGGCGACGGGTTTCAACATCGCCGTCGCCATCACCCAGCTTGTCGGCTCGGCGCTGATCATCGCCAACCGCTGGACCTGGCTCGGCGCCGGCATGCTTGCCGTCTTCACGGCGCTGACCATCCCGATCGCGCATAATTTCTGGACCATGCAGGAGCCGATCCGCACGATCGAATTCTACGTGGTGATGGAGCACATCACCGTCATCGGCGCGCTCATGGTCGTCGCCTGGAAATCCGCGAAAGCGCCTGTCGCCTCTGCGCATTGACGACAGGTCGGACGTCGCCCCTCTCTCCGGGGGTGGCGTCCCCGGACGGCCCCGCCTCTCCGGCCGTCCCAACCGCCCCGACGCCTCTCGTCGGGGCGGTTTTCCGCGTCAGAGCGACGGGAGCTTCAGGGGGCCGCCGGTCTTGATGCTGCGGATCGCGAAATTGGAGCGGATGTCGGTGACGCCGGGCATGGCGAGCAGCGTCTCGGTCAGGAGCCGCTCGTAGGCCGAGAGGTCCTCGACCACCACCTCCGCCAGGAAATCGGCATTGCCGGAAATCAGGAAGCAGGACACCACTTCCGGAATGGCGAGCAGCGCCTCCTGCTGGGCCATGGCGTTTTCCTTGCTGTGCCGCCCCACCTTGATCTCGACGAAGACGGTGAGGCCGAGGCCGACCTCCTTGCGGTCGATATCGGCGCGGTAGCCGCGCAGCACGCCGGATTTTTCCAGGTTGCGGATGCGGCGCAGGCATGGCGACGGCGAGAGGTTCACACGCTCGGCGATCTCCACATTCGTCGCGCGCGCATCCTCCTGAAGCACCTTCAGGATGGCGATATCGAATTTATCGAGATTTGGCATTTTCCGAAACTTTCCCCGCCAATTTTGGCATGATCCTGCGCATTCTACATTCCAAGAGGCATAACTCGCAAGGACATGCCTCGGCCTCCGGCGCTAGAGTCTCACCATGAATTGCGCCAACGCCGGGAAGGAACGTCGCCATGGCCATGATCTCGCTTTCGTCCGAAGGGAAATCCAATCCGCAGGTCGCCGGTTATGCCGGCGCGGTCGTCACGGTGCTGATCTGGGCGACCTGGGTGCTGGCGACGCGCCACACCGCGGCAACGCCGCTCGGCACCATCGATATCGGCCTCATTCGCTACGGCGTGCCGGCCATCCTGCTGGCGCCGATCTGGCTGAAGACCGGGCTCTTGCCGAAGGGCGTGCCGCTGAAACTCGTCGTCGTCATGGTGGCGGGGGCCGGCGCGCTGTTCTTCCAGGTCACGGCCGCGGCCCTGCATGTGACGCCCGCCGCACCCGGCGGCATCCTGCTCGGCGGCTCCATGCCGCTGGCCACCGCTGTCATCGGCATCGTGCTGTTCGGCGAGCGGCCGGATCGCATGCGCCTTGCCGGCCTTGCAGCCATCGTCGCGGGCGTCGTCATCCTGCTCGCCGCCAGCCTGCAGAAGAGCGGCATGACGATGACCGGCTTCCTGCTCCTGCCGCTCGGTGCCGTGCTGTGGGCCGGCTTCACCCATGCCTTCCGCCGCTCGGGGCTGAGCGCGCTGGAAGGGGCTGCCCTCATCGCCGTCTGGTCGTTCCTGATCCATCTCGTGCTCGCCGCCATCTATGGCACGCATCTCGGCCAGGCCTCGCTGTCCGACCTCGCCCTTCAGGTCACCAGCCAGGGCATCCTCTCCGGCCTCATCGCTACCTTCGCCTATGGCACCGCCATCCGCGCGCTCGGCGGCAGTCAGGCCGCCGCCTTCACCGCCATCACGCCGGTGCTGGCGACACTCGGCGGCGCGGTTTTTCTCGGTGAAAGCTTTGGTGCGGCGGAAATCACCGCGGCGCTGGTCGTCGGCGCGGGCGTGGTGCTTTCGACCGGATTGTTCTCGCGCAAGCACTAAGATCCAAACAAAAGGGGCGCCCGCGGCTTGTCGCCGGGGCGCCCTTTTTCACGTCCGCGCGAATCAACCGTGAATGATCTCGCGGTGTTTCTGCAGGCGCTTGCCGAAAGCCTGGCTGACGCGGTCGAAGATGATCGCGATGCCGACGATGGCGAGGCCGTTGAAGATGCCGAGCGTGAAATACTGGTTGGAGATGGCCTTCAGCACCGGCTGGCCGAGACCTTGCACGCCGATCATCGAAGCGATGACGACCATGGCGAGCGCCATCATGATGGTCTGGTTGATGCCCGCCATGATGGTGGGCAGTGCCAGCGGCATCTGCACGTTCTTCAGCTTCTGCCAGCTCGAAGAGCCGAAGGCGTCCGCCGCTTCCAGCACGTCCTTGTCGACGAGGCGGATACCGAGATTGGTGAGGCGGATCATCGGCGGGATGGCATAGATGACGACGGCGATGAGCCCCGGCACCTTGCCGATGCCGAGCAGCATGACGACGGGGATGAGGTAGACGAAGCTCGGCATGGTCTGCATGACGTCGAGAACCGGGTTGATGACGTTCTGCACCCGGTCCGAGCGCGACATGAGAATGCCGATCGGAATGCCGATGACGATGGACAGGACGGTACAGACGAAGATCATCGAGACCGTCTTCATCGTGTCGTCCCACATGTCGAAATAGCCGATGACCAGCAGCGTGCCGACGGCACCGGCGACGATCTTCCAGTTGCGGCTGGCGAACCAGGCGACGAGCGCGATCAACACAAGAATGATGGGCCAGGGCGTCTTCGTCATGAAGCGCTCGGACCAGATGAGAAAGTGCTGCAGCGGCTCGAAGATCGATTCGATGCCATCACCATAGGCGCGGGTGAAGGTGCGGAAGCCCTCATCGATCGTCTTCTTGAGATCGCGCAGGGTATCCGCGTCCATCGTCGGAAATTTCGTGAACCATTCCATATCGATCCCCTTCCGGCTCTGACCAATCTGCGCCGGTCTTCAAGCCAACCCTGATAGATGTTGCGCTGATATGCGCAGCGATTTGCGCCAGCGACATGCGATAAAACGAATGCAGGACGGCGCGCCCGAAGACACGCCGCCCGTTTCGATCAGCCGCTCAGAGCGCAGCCTTGATCTTTTCGGCTGCTTCCGGCGAGACCCAGTCCTTCCAGAGGGCTTCGTTCTCCTCCAGGAAGTGCTTGGCGCCATCGTCGCCGCTCGCCTGGTTGTCGGTCATCCATGCCATCAGCTTGTTGACCGTGTCGTTGCTCCACGAACGCTTGTTCAGGTAGCCCATGACATCGGCACCGGCGCGCTCGGAGAAGGTCTTGGTCACCAGCGTCTGGACCTTGTCCTTCGGCCAGTCGTTCTTCTTCGGATCCGGGCAGTCGGCAACCGTGTTGCAGCGCTTCCATTCGGCGGCGTCATAGGGAACGCCGTGCTCGAGCTTCACCATCTCGTACTTGCCGAGAAGGGCCGTCGGCGCCCAGTAGTAGCCGACCCAGCCTTCCTTGCGCTCGTAGGCCTTGGCGATCGAGCCGTCGAGGCCGGCGGCCGAGCCGGTGTCGACCAGCGTGAAGTTCGCCGCTTCGCCGCCATAGGCCTTGTAGAGCTGGCCGGTCACGACCGTGCCGCCCCAGCCCTGCGGGCCGTTGTGCACGGCGCCCTTCGACTTGTCTTCCGGATCCGGGAACAGTTCCGGATGCTTCAGCGCGTCGTCGATCGTCTTGATGTCCGGATTGGCGTCGGCGATGTATTTCGGGATCCACCAGCCCTGCACGGCGGCGTCGGAAAGGGCAACGGCAGCACCGATCAGCTTGCCTTCCTCGATGCCCCGGTTGACGACGTCCGGCAGCAGGTCAACCCAGCCTTCCGGCGCCAGATCCGGCTCACCCTTCTCGATCATCGAGGTGATGGTCGGAACCGTGTCACCGACGATGACTTCGGCATTGCAGCCGTAACCTTCGGTGAGGATGAACTTGTCGAGCGCAGCCAGGACCTCGGCGCTCTGCCAGTTCATGCTGGCAATGGTCACGTCGCCACATTCGGCGCGCGCCGCACCCGTCATGGCCAGAAGGCCGGCGACGAGGCAGGTGGAAGCAAGAAGATGTTTCATATCCGTTCCCTCATTTCGGCGGTGTCATTGTGCCGACAAGGGCCCGCTGCACCGCCGGCGCCGGGCCCGTGATCCCATGCGGATCCAATCTTGGACAGGGCCAGTCGAGGGCCTTCTCTTTCCACGATACCGCAGCCTCGACTTTTGCAGCTACGGAGTCGAATGCCGGTACGAATGCGTCTGCCATTGACCCCTATGCGTCATGGAACGGCCAAATCCGCAAGACGGCCCCGACTTTGTCCAAACTTGGGGTCGCGACGACAATGTTATGATACAGTTCAGCTTTTTCAAAGAATGAAAACGCCGAAAGGGCCGGCGAAAGCCGACCCCTCTTCCCGCACCGGCCCGGCGCGATGTCGCATCCGCACCGCCCGTCAGGCTTGACGGCGCCCCTGGATGACGTGGACGCGGCCGCCGGGCTGCACCCGAGCGTAAAGGTCGATCACGTCCTGGTTGAGCATGCGCACGCAGCCGCTCGACATGGCCTCGCCGATCGACCACGGCTGGTTGGTGCCGTGGATGCGGAACATGGTGTCGTTGCCGTTCTGGTAGAGATAGATGGCGCGGGCGCCGAGCGGGTTGTTGAGCCCGCCGGGCACGCCGCCGGCATATTTCAGGTTCTTCTTCGGGTCGCGGCGGATCATGTTCGGCGTCGGCGTCCAGGTCGGCCACTCCGCCTTACGGCCGATGGTGGCGCTGCCGGCCAGCGAATAGCCCTGACGGCCGACACCGATGCCGTAGCGCATCGCCCGGCCGTTGCCGAGCACGTAGTAGAGCCTGCGGGCCGGCGTGTCGACGACGACGGTGCCGGCCGCATGGCCGGTGTCATAGGCGACTTCCTGGCGGCGCAGGTCGGGCTTGATCTTGTCAATCGGGATCGCCTTCAGCGGGAATTTCTCGTCCAGCCGGTCGCCGTAGTTGGCGCGGTCGCTGGTGCCGTTCGTCGCACAGCCGGCGAGCAGTGCGGATGCGCCGAGCAAGAATCCGCGGCGGGAAATCGACATGGTTAAAGCCCCTTGAATTTTTCGTCCTCGGGGCGGGAAATTATGCGGTTATGGTTAATCGAGGGTTAAGCGGCGCGCTGGGGTTGCGGGCACGGTTAAGGTGCGTGGCAGAAAAAAGGCCGGGCAATCCGCCCGGCCTTCTCGTTCATCTCGATGCGATCCGCATCCCGTAGTGGGATAAACGGCCCCTCACCGCGCTTGTTCCTGCGGGGGTCCGTGCGATCCGGCCTCTACGAACCTCACATATTGGGATAGACGGGCCCTTCGCCGCCCTGCGGGGGCACCCAGTTGATGTTCTGGTTGGGGTCCTTGATGTCGCAGGTCTTGCAGTGCACGCAGTTTTGCGCGTTGATGACGAACACGTCCTTGCCGTCCTTCTCCACCCATTCGTAGACGCCGGCGGGACAGTAGCGGGTGGACGGGCCGGCATAGATGTCGAGCTCGGACGTCTTCTGCAGCTCCGGGTTCTTCACCTGCAGATGGATCGGCTGGTCCTCCTCGTGGTTGGTGTTCGACAGGAACACCGAGGAGAGACGGTCGAAGGTCAGGACGCCGTCCGGCTTCGGATAGTCGATGCGGCTGTGCTTTGCCGCCGGTTCGAGCGACTGCGCATCCGTCTTGCCATGTTTCAGCGTGCCGAAGAAGGAGACGCCGAACAGCGTGTTCGTCCACATGTCGAGCCCGCCGAGCGCCACGCCGATGGCCGTGCCGAACTTCGACCACAGCGGCTTGACGTTGCGCACCTTCCTGAGGTCCGAGCCGATCGCGCTGTCGCGCCAGCCCTGCTCGATCTCGATCGGCTCGTCATTGGCCCGGCCGGCGGCAATCGCATCCGCCAGCTTTTCGGCCGCGAGGATGCCCGAGAGCACCGCATTGTGGCTGCCCTTGATGCGGGGAACGTTGACCAGGCCGGCCGAGCAGCCGATCAGCGCGCCGCCCGGGAAGGACAGCTTCGGCACCGACTGGTAGCCGCCCTCGGTGATGGCGCGCGCGCCATAGGAAAGCCGCTTGCCGCCCTCGAAGGTGCCGCGGATCGCCGGATGCGTCTTGAAGCGCTGGAACTCCTCGAAGGGGAAGAGATAGGGGTTCTTGTAGTTGAGGTGCACCACGAAGCCGACGGCGACCATGTTGTCCTCCAGATGATAGAGGAACGAACCGCCGCCGGTCTTCATGCCGAGCGGCCAGCCGAAGGAGTGCTGCACGAGACCAGGCCTGTGGTTCTCCGGCCTGACCTGCCAGAGTTCCTTCAGGCCGATGCCGAATTTCTGGGGCTCGCGATCCTTCTGGAGGTCAAACTTCGAAATCAGCTGCTTGGCGAGCGAGCCGCGCACGCCCTCGGAAATGAGCGTGTACTTGCCGAGAAGGGCCATGCCGCGGGTGTAGTTCGGGCCGGGCTCGCCGGTGCGCTCGATGCCCATGTCGCCGGTGGCGACGCCGATGACGGCGCCCTCGTCATTGTAGAGCACTTCCGTCGCGGCAAAGCCGGGATAGATCTCGACGCCGAGCTCTTCCGCCTTGGTCGCCAGCCAGCGACAGACATTGCCGAGCGAGACGATGTAGTTGCCGTGGTTGTTCATCAGGGGCGGCATGGCAAAGTTCGGCAGGCGCACCGAGCCGGCCGGGCCGAGCAGCAGGAAATGGTCGTCCGTCACCGCGGTCTTGAAGGGATGGTCGGCGTCCTCGCGCCAGTCGGGCAGGAGGCGGTCGATGCCGATGGGATCGACGACGGCGCCGGAGAGGATATGCGCGCCGACTTCCGAGCCCTTTTCGAGCACGACGACGGTGAGATCCGGATTGACCTGCTTCAGCCGGATCGCCGCAGACAGCCCCGCAGGACCAGCCCCCACGATCACGACGTCGAATTCCATGCTCTCGCGTTCGGGGAGTTCCATTTCTTCGCTCATTCGTCTCTCCACCCCGCAACCCCTCAAAAGCCGCGGCAATTCCCTCGGGTCGGCCTGTCATGACAAATGCCGAAAGCCTTGTCGAGCCGTTCTGCGACAGACTTTCCCTGCATTTGCGCATGACATCATGACAGGGTCGAAAGTTTATTGACTTTCACGTAAACGTCAATCGAATGCTGCCCGTATCATCCGTTGTCCGCTTGATTCCGCCTCTCCGCCGCACTACGCATTCCAGCCGGCCCATCGGCAGAGGAAACGGGAACATGTCCGAGATTATCCGATCGCTCGAACGCGACTTGAACGATTTCGGCGATGATCTCCACCTTGTCGGAAGCGACCGGCTGGCGAACCGGCACCCCGGTGAACATGCCGGCAATTTCGGCGCGGGCGCCATGGCCGAGCCGGCGACGCCCGAGGCCGCGGCCGCCGTGGTGCGCTGGTGCTCCGAAAACGACGTGCCCGTCGTGCCGCAGGGCGGACGCACCGGCCTTGTCGGCGGCGGCATCAGCCGGCCGGGCGAGCTCATCCTTTCCACCGCCCGTCTCAACCGGATCGAGGCGATCGATCCCCTCGCCCGCACCGTCACCGTCGGCGCCGGCGTCACGCTGCAGGCCCTGCAGGAGGCAACCGCCGAAGTCGGCCTCATTCCCGGCATCGACCTTGCCGCCCGCGGCAGCGCCACCATCGGCGGCATGATCGCGACCAATGCCGGCGGCATCCTCGCCTTCCGCAACGGCGTGATGCGCCACCAGGTACTCGGCATCGAGGCGGTGATGCCGGACGGCAGCCTCGTCAGCGACCTGACGCGTGTGCTGAAGGTCAGCGCCGGGCCCGACATCAAGCAGCTTCTCATCGGCTCGGAAGGCGCCTACGGCTTCGTCACCCGCGCCGTGCTGAAGCTCGGAAGCTTCAACCCCATGCGCGCCACCGCGCTTGTCGGCGTGCCCGACGCCACGGCCGCCCTCTCGCTGATCGCCCATTTCCGCAGCCAGCCGGCCCTGCAGCTGGAAGGCGCGGAACTGATGTGGCAGCGTTATCTGCGCGACAGCGCTGCGGACAAGGGCTTCGACCTCGGCTGGCTGGAGACCGATACTCCCGCGATCCTCCTGATGGAGGTGTCCGCCGGCAGCGAGGCGGAGGCCCGCGAGGCGCTGGAAGAGGGTCTAGCCGCCCTCTGGGAGGAACACGGGCTGACCAGCGGCATCGTCGCCGCCTCGCTCGACCAGGCCCGCCGTTTCTGGGCGCTGCGCGAGGACGGCGACTTCATGTACCGACATTTCCCGGCCGCCCCCTCCTTCGACGTCTCCGTGCCGCCGGGCGCGCTCGACGGATATGTCGATGGTCTGCGGCAGCGGCTGAGGGCGATCGATCCGGGTTTCGACGCCTATGTCTACGGCCACATCGCGGACGGCAACCTGCATATCTCCGTCATCGGCAACGGCGTAGCGGCCCCGGGCGCGAAAGAGCCGATCGAGGATGCCGTCTATACCGGCGTCGCCGAACTCGGCGGCAGCTTTTCCGCCGAGCACGGGGTGGGAACGGAGAAGCGCCGCGCCTATCTCAGCTATGGCAATGCATCGCGCCGCGCTGTGGCGCAGGCGATCAAGGCCGCGCTCGACCCGAAAAACCTCTTCAATCCGGGCAAGGTGCCCTACCGCACCGACACGCCCCGCGCATAGGACACATCACGATGGATCTCGGAATTGCCGGCAAACGCGCCCTCGTCCTCGCCTCCTCCCGCGGCCTCGGCAAGGGCATTGCCGAAGCGCTCGCCCGCGAGGGCGCGCATGTCCTCCTGTGTGGGCGCAGCGCCGAGACACTGGCGGCCAATTGCGAGGCCATCAATGCGGAAGGCCCCGGCCGGGCCGACTGGGTGCAGGCGGATCTCGGCGACGAGGACGTCGTCGAGACGCTCGTGAAGGCGACGCGGGAAAAGCTCGGCGGCGTGGATATTCTCGTCAACAATTCCGGCGGGCCGACGCCCGGCTCCACCGAGGATATGAGCGCGGAAAAGCTGGCGACCTACTTCCAGTCCATGGTGCTGCGGATCATCACCCTGACCAACCAGCTGCTGCCGGTCATGAAGGAGCAGCGCTGGGGCCGCATCCTGACGGTCGCATCCTCCGGCGTCATCGAGCCGATTCCCGGCCTGGCGCTGTCCAACACGCTGCGCCCGGCACTGGCCGGCTGGTCGAAGACGCTGGCAAGCGAGGTCGCCGAGTACGGCGTGACCAGCAACATGCTGCTGCCCGGCAGCATCATGACGGACCGGCTGAAGAGCCTCGACACCGCTGCCGCCGAGCGCAGCGGCAAGAGCGTCGCCGAGGTGCGCGCCGCCTCGGAACGGGCCATCCCGGCCCGGCGCTACGGCGCCGTGGAGGAGTTCGCTGCGACCGCCGCCTTCCTGTGCAGCGCGCCGGCAAGCTACGTTACCGGCAGCCTCATCCGCTGCGACGGCGGGGCGGCGCGGTCGGTCTGAGGCACAGGGGATAGCCCCTCATCCGCCTGCCGGCACCTTTTCCCCGTAAACGGGGAGAAGGAAATATGCCGCGCCAATTTCTCCAACCAACACCCGTTCGTGTGGCAAGCCCCCTCTCCCTGCCTGCGGGGAGAGGGTTAGGGTGAGGGGCAATCATACCTTCCCCCTTGCCTTCCCCGCCCGCCTGTGCGATCTGGCGCGCTCTCCAATTTCCGGGCGCGCCGATGCGCCTTTCGCGCGGGGCTTTCGCTCCGCTTCAACACATTTTTGACGATCGAAGGGGCACGGCGATGGCACGGGCACTCGGGCTTGATTTTGGCACGACGAACACGGTTCTGGCGCTTTCCGAAGACGCCGGGGCGACACAGTCCATGACCTTCACCAGCAGCGTCGGCGTCACCGACACGATGCGCACGGCGCTCTCCTTCATGAAGGATCCGGTCGTCGGCGCGCAGGCGCTGAAGGTGGAGGCCGGACAGGCGGCGATCCGCCAGTTCATCGACAATCCCGGCGACTGCCGTTTCCTGCAGTCGATCAAGACCTTTGCTGCGAGCGCCCTTTTCCAGGGTACTCTGGTCTTTGCCCGCCGCCATGCCTTCGACGACCTGATGGAGGTGTTCCTGCGCCGGCTGAAGGCCTATGCGGGCGATGGGTGGCCGACGGACGTCTCACGCGTCATCACCGGCCGGCCGGTGCAGTTCGCCGGTGCAAGCCCCGACCCGGCGCTCGCCCTCGAACGCTACAACGCGGCGCTGACGCGGCTCGGTTTCCCGGAAATCCACTATGTCTACGAGCCCGTTGCGGCGGCCTACTACTTCGCTCAGACGCTGAAGAGCGACGCCACCGTGCTGGTCGCCGATTTCGGCGGCGGCACGACGGACTATTCGCTGATCCGCTTCGAACGACAGGCCGGCCGGCTGACCGCAAAGCCGATCGGCCATTCGGGTGTCGGCATCGCGGGCGACCATTTCGATTCCCGCATGATCGAGCGCCTCGTCGCGCCGGAAATCGGCAAGGGCAGCTTCTTCAAGAGCTTCGACAAGGTCCTGGAGGTGCCGTCGGGCTACTATGCGAACTTCGCCCGCTGGAACCAGCTGTCGATCTTCAAGACGACGCGCGAATTTTCCGACCTCAAGTCGCTGGTGCGTGCCTCGCTCGAGCCGGAAAAGCTCGAGCTCTTCATCGATCTCGTCGAGCACGACGAGGGTTACCCGCTCTACCAGGCGATTTCGGCCACCAAGATGGCGCTGTCGGCGGCAGACGAGGCGGAGTTCCATTTCGCCCCGCTGGGCGCGGCCGGCCGCAAGACGGTCAAGCGCAGTGATTTCGAGGACTGGATCGCGCCGGACCTCGCCCGCATCGAGGGCGCGCTGGACGAGGTGCTGGAGAAGACCGGCACCGCGCCTGGCGCCATCGACAAGGTGTTCCTGACCGGCGGCACCTCCTTCGTGCCGGCCGTCCGGCGCATCTTCACCCGTCGCTTCGACGCCGACCGCATCGAGAGCGGCGGCGAACTGCTCTCGATCGCCCACGGCCTCGCGCTGATCGGCGAAAGCGACGACGTCGCGCAATGGGCGGCATGAAGATGGTGGCGGCGCTTTCCTCCGGGAAGCCGCTTCGCTAAGGTGCAGCCATGAACGCCGCGAACGACCTCGACCCCGCACAGCTTCGATCGCTTCTGCATTTCTATGCGGATGCCGGCGTCGAATGGCTGCTGGAGGAGGAGGCCGTCGACCGCATCGCCGAATTCGAGGCGATGCGCGCGGCGCGCGGCGTGCAGGCGCCGCGGGAGACTGCCCCCTCCCCGCAGCAGGCCGCCCGGCCGGCGCCGGCCCGGCAGGAGCCGTCGCGCGCTGCGACCCCTGCGCCCCAGCAGAACATCCTGCCCAATGTCGCGATACCGGACAGCCAGGCGGTTGCGGAAGCCGAGCTTGCGGCAATCAGCGCCCGCACGCTGGACGAACTGCGCACGGCGATGGAGGCCTTCAACGGCTGCAACCTGAAGACCAGCGCCCGCTGCCTCGTCTTTGCCGAAGGCAATGCGAAGCCCGACGTCATGGTGATCGGCGCTATGCCGAATGCCGACGACGATCGGGACGGCCAGCCCTTTTCCGGCCGGCAGGGCGCGATGCTCGATCGCATGCTCGCCGGCATCGGGCTCGACCGGGCCGGCATCCTCTTGAGCAATGTCGTGCCCTGGCGTCCGCCGGGCAACCGCCCGCCCTCACAGCGCGAAGCCGATATCTGCCGCCCCTTCATCGAGCGGCAGATCGCGCTTGCCGAGCCGGGCCACCTGCTGATTCTCGGCAATTTTGCCGCCCGATTCCTGCTGCGCTCCAACGACACGATCCACCAGTTGCGAGGAGAATGGCGGGATATTGCGATTTCCGGCCGCACCATCCCGACTTTTGCGACGCTTCATCCGCAGGATCTGGTAACGGCGCCGGTCAGCAAGCGTCTCGCCTGGCAGGATCTGCTTGCCTTTCGTGCAGGGCTCAAAGGCTGATCGGCAGGGCCACTTTCATATTTTTCAATGACTTGCCGTTGGAGGCCTGTGGCTCGTCTGCAGAGGCCGCCGAAAATCTGCCGCAAGCATGAACAAAATGTTTCGCCAGTCATGCGATTTGCACATACCTGCCGGGCAGAATGTCGCATTGCAAAATCGATGCTGCGGCGCAATATATCACCACGGGAGGGACAGGATTTAAGGAATCGACCCATGACCGCCCGCTTTCGGCCCATCCATTCGAGCTTCGAGACGCTCCGCCATTCCGGTCTGCGCACCGGTCGCGGCTTCGGCGGCATCGCTGCCCCGGCCAACGAGCAGCTCACCGCCTCCGGCTTTGCCCGCATCAACCGCCCGGTCCAGCTCTTCGCCGAGTTCATCCAGCGCTAAGCCGATGCAAGGCGCCGACCGACGCCTTCCGATACAGACCCGACCCCAGGAGCACGCCATGGCCGCCCTTCGCAAGCTGATGTCCGATATCGCCGATATCCGCGCCGCCGTGAACGCTGCCCGGGAATATTCCGTGCTGGCCTCTCTGCCGCGCGATGCCGCGCAGCGCCGCGACCCGCTCAAGGCCTTCCTGCCGAACTGAGCCCGGCCGCGGCTTTGAAGCCGGCCGGCGCTGTGCTATTGTCTTCATCGTGAGGAGGTGAGACGCCGTTTCCTCCGGTGGAGACCGGGCCGAAGCCCGATCCCCGTTTTCTTAGCTGATCGTCAGGGTGAACCGCCAAGTCCTGAACCTGATCGTCAGCGTAAGCCGGAATTTCAAACGTCTCACCTCCTTTCGTTTTGCCGGTCATTCGCCCGGCACGCAACCACAACACAACCTATCCGGGAATTCCTTCCGTTCACCGGGAGCGCTTCGGAAATCGGATTGCTTTACGCCAGCCACTGTCGCAGTGGACAGCGCGCGATCGTCGCAATAGAGCGACACTCCGAAACAGAACATGCCTTCTCCCGGAGCCCCCATGCTGGCGAGCCTCGTCTCCATTCTCAGCCTGATGCTGTCCACCCTCCTGATGATGGTGGCCTTCGGGCTGCAGAGTTATGTCGTGCCGGTGCGGGCGGTGGCAGAAGGCTGGTCGACGCAGACGATCTCGATGATCGCGACGGGCTATACGATCGGTTTCACGCTCTCCTGCATCGTCACGCCGAAATTCGTGCTGCTGGTCGGGCATGTGCGCGTTTTCGTGGCGCTGATCACGCTGCTCGCCATCGGCATCCTGCTCTGCGCGCTCGTCGTCGACTGGCGCGCCTGGATGCTGTTTCGCGCGATGTCCGGTTTTGCCATTTCCGGCAGCTACCTCATCATCGAAAGCTGGCTGAACGAGCGCGTGACCAACGAGAACCGCGGCTCGATCTTCTCCGTCTACCTGATCACCACCATGGTGGGCACGATCGGCGGGCAATATCTCGTACCGCTCGGCGACCCGTCCAATACATCGCTCTTCATTCTCTGCGGCATCATCTTCTCCGTCGCCCTCCTGCCGACGGCCCTCACCTCCTCGCCGCTGCCGGCTCCGCCGACGCAGGCGCGCTTCGATGTCGCCAAACTCTACCGCCGCTCGCCGGTCGCCGTCGTTGGCGCCTTCCTCGCCGGGGCGATGTCCGGCGCCTGGCTCAATCTCGGCGGCGTGTTCACGCAGCGCAGCGGGCTTTCCACGGCGGAAGGCGCGACGCTGCTGGCCTGCGTGCTCCTCGGCAGTGCGCTCTCGCAGATTCCAATCGGCCGCGCCTCCGACCGGATGGACCGCCGCCTCGTCATGGTGGCCTGCGGTATCGTCGGCACGATCTCCTGCCTTGCCATGGCGGCAGTCGCCGGCGGGCCGCCGGTGCTGCTCTATATCGCCGCCGCCTTCGTCGGCTCGGTCATCTTCCCGATCTATGCGCTGAACGTCGCCCATGCCAACGACCGGGCGCAGCCCGACGAATATGTCGAGGTCTCCTCCGGCATGATGATCGTCTACGGCGTCGGCACCATTTCCGGCCCCATCGTGGTCGGCCCCATCATGGACCGGTTCGGGCCGGGTTCGCTCTTCGTCGTGCTGGCCGCCTATTTCGTGCTCTACGGCGCCTATGCCGCCTGGCGCATCAGCCGGCGCGAGGAAAATGACGGCCTCGTGGTCAAGACCGACTATCAGGCGATGGCGGTGCAGCCGCTGGGCGCGGATGTTGCCGCGGCTGCGCTTCAACCGGACATGGCGACCGATGACCGCATCGAGGATACGACGACACCGGAATGGCGGTAGCGCCGGCCCTGCCCGTCCGCACTGCTTGCGGCACAAAGTCGCTCCGCATGCCTGCTGGTGCCGGCCTACCCCTGAAGGGCCTGGTGGCGCAGGGCCGCCCGACGTTTCAATTCGAGCTGATGCTCGCGCAGGATGACGAAGATGCCCGCGGCGACGACAATGGCCGTTCCGACGAGCATGGTCTCCGTCGGCACCTCGCCGAACACGAAATAGCCGATGATGAGGCCGAGCACGATCGAGATATATTCGAACGGCGCGATGGTGGAGACGTCGGCATACCGATAGCTCGCCGTCAGCAGCAGCTGCGCGATGCCGCCGCAGAAGCCGGCAAGCGCCATCAGGCCGAGCGACCGCCAGCCAAGCTCGATCCAGCCGAAGGGCAGCGTGCCCAGCGAGAAGACCGAGGCGAACAGCGAGAAATAGAGCACGATGGTCGGCGTGCGCTCGGTCTGCACCAGCTTGCGCACCAGCACCATGGCAACGGAGCCGAGCACGGCAAAGGCCAGCATGGCAAGCGCCCCTTTTGCTTCCGACGAGCCGAAACCGCCTTCGCGGAACAGGGTCAGCCGCGGCCAGCTGATGATGGCGACACCGAGAAGCCCCACCAGCACCGCCGTCCAGCGATAGATGCCGACCTTCTCCTTTAGGAAGACCGCGGCGACGACCACGGTGACGAGCGGCAGCGCATAACCGAGCGCGATCGTTTCCGGCAATGGCAGGTGCACGAGGCCGTAGAAGCCGAAGCCCATCGACAGGATGCCGACGAAGCCGCGCTTGAAATGACCGAAGATGTCATTGGTGCGGAAGGCATCGCGCAGCTGGCCCTGCACGGCAAGGAAAACGATGATCGGCACCATGGCGAAAGCGGACCGCAGGAAGGTGATCTGCCCTGCCGGAATTTCTTTGCCCGCCGCCTTGATAAGAGCGGACATGCACAGGAAGATCACCACGGAAATGACCTTGAGCGAAATGCCCCGCATGGGGTTGGGGTACGTCATGTCCATGGAGAACTCTGCACGGCCGGCGGGCCATGGCATCAGGCGTTGAAGAGAGACCGGAGAACCGATTCAGGCTGGTGCCGAGTTTACCCGGATCGGTTGCCGGATGGGATCAATTCTGGTGATGCGTCACGGATAATTTTGATCGGATCCGCGATGGGATAGACTGTGCCGGGAAAGCACAAAATCGCAATTGGGGGTCCCGTGGAAATGAGATGTTAAGCCAATAAGCTTATCAATCCATGGAATTTGGGGGCAGACTGTCCGCGCTTCCCGTAGCGTTGTACGAAAACGATACGGCCCGGACGGCAACGAGCAGGACATATCCATGCGGACAGAGAACGGCCGGATCATTCATCTGGCAGATTATCGCCAGACCGACTTTGTTCTCGAGCGCGTCGATTTGACCTTCGAACTGGATCCGACGGAGACCAAGGTCGAGGCAAGGCTGATCTTCCATCGCCGCGAAGGCGCCGATCCCGCGGCACCACTGGTCCTTGACGGCGACGAGCTGGTGATGACCGGCCTGCTGTTCGACCAGATGGAGCTGGATGCCGCACGCTACGACGCCACGCCCGACAGCCTGACGATCCGCGACCTGCCGGCGACGGAACCCTTCGAAATCACCGTCACCACGATGATCAATCCGGAGGCCAACACCCAGCTGATGGGCCTCTACCGCACGAACGGCGTCTATTGCACCCAGTGCGAGGCCGAAGGCTTCCGCCGCATCACCTATTTCCCCGACCGGCCGGATGTGCTGGCCGTCTATACGGTCAACATCATCGCCGACAAGGCGAGCTGCCCGCTGCTCTTGTCCAACGGCAATTTCCTCGGCGGCGCCGGCTACGGCGAAGGCAAGCATTTCGCCGCCTGGTTCGACCCGCACCCCAAGCCCTCCTATCTCTTCGCGCTGGTCGCCGGCGATCTCGGCGTCGTCGAGGACACGTTCACCACGATGTCCGGCCGCGAGGTGACGCTGAAGATCTATGTCGAGCACGGCAAGGAGCCGCGCGCGGCCTATGCCATGGACGCGCTGAAGCGCTCGATGAAATGGGACGAAGAGGTATTCGGCCGCGAATACGACCTCGACATCTTCATGATCGTCGCCGTCTCCGACTTCAACATGGGCGCCATGGAGAACAAGGGGCTCAACGTCTTCAACGACAAATACGTGCTCGCCGATCCCGAGATCGCCACCGACCAGGATTATGCGAATATCGAGGCGATCATCGCCCACGAATATTTCCACAACTGGACCGGCAACCGCGTCACCTGCCGCGACTGGTTCCAGCTCTGCCTCAAGGAAGGTCTGACGGTCTACCGCGACCACGAATTCTCCGCCGACCAGCGCTCGCGCGCCGTCAAGCGCATCGCCGAGGTGCGGCACCTGAAGTCGGAACAGTTCCCGGAGGATGCCGGTCCCCTCGCCCATCCGGTGCGCCCGACGAAATACCGCGAGATCAACAACTTCTACACGACGACCGTCTACGAAAAGGGCTCCGAGGTGACGCGCATGATCGCGACCATCGTTGGGCGCGACGGCTTCAAGAAAGGCATGGATCTCTATTTCGAGCGTCATGACGGCGATGCCGCGACGATCGAGGACTTCGTCAAATGCTTCGAGGAGGCGAACGGCGTCGATCTCACGCAGTTCTCGCTCTGGTATCATCAGGCCGGCACCCCGCTCGTCAGCGTCTCGTCGAGCTACGACCAGGCGAAGGGCGAGTTCACGCTGTCACTGGAGCAGATGATCCCCCCGACGCCCGGCCAGGGCACCAAGGAGCCGATGCACATTCCGCTGCGCTTCGGCCTCCTCTCCGCCGATGGCTCAGAGGCGCTCCCCAGCGCCGTCAGCGGCGCCGAGGTGACCGGTGACGTACTGCACCTGAAGGAACGCCGCCAGACGGTGAGCTTCTCCGGCATCGCCTCACGCCCGGTCGTCTCGCTCAACCGCAGCTTCTCCGCACCGATCAACCTGCATTTCGAGCAGGCCCCCGCCGATCTCGCCCATATCGCACGCCACGACAGCGATCTCTTTGCCCGCTGGCAGGCGTTGAACGACCTTGCGCTGCCGAACCTCGTCGAGGCCGCCCGCAAGGCACGGGCCGGCGAAGCCATCGAAACGAACCCGGTCCTCACCGATACGCTGATCGCCATCGCAGGCGACGCGGCGCTGGAGCCGGCCTTCCGGGCGCAGGCGCTGGCGCTTCCCTCCGAATCCGACATTGCCCGCGAACTCGGCAGCAACAACGATCCGGACGCCATCCGCGCCGGCCGCGAGGCGGTGCTCGCCTTCGTGGCAAACCACGATCCCGCCGTCTTCACGACGCTCTTCGAAAGCCACCGCACCAGCGGCGCCTTCACACCGGATGCGGCAAGCGCCGGCCAGCGGGCGCTGCGCAATGCCGCACTCGCCTATCTCGCCGTCTCCGACGGCACACCGGCCCGTGCCGCGGAAGCCTTCGCCGCGGCCGACAACATGACCGACCTCAGCGCCGCGCTCACCGTGCTCGCCCACCGCTTCCCGGACGCGCCGGAGACGACGGCGGCACTCGAAACCTTCCGCGCCCGCTTTGCCGACAATGCCCTCGTCATCGACAAGTGGTTCTCCATCCAGTCCACCATCCCCGGCGACGGTGCACTCGAACGCGTCAAGGCGCTGATGGAAAGCCCGCACTTCAACAAGGCGAACCCGAACCGCGTGCGCGCGCTCGTCGGCACCTTCGCCTTCTCGAACCCGACCGGCTTCAACCGGGCGGACGGCGCGGGCTACCGCTTCCTCGCAGAGCAGATCCTTGAGATCGACCCGAAGAACCCGCAGCTCGCCGCCCGCATCCTTACCTCGATGCGCTCCTGGCGAGCGCTTGAGGACGGCCGCTCGGACCATGCGCGCAACGCGCTGCGTACGATTGCGGCGGGCGAAAAGCTCTCCTCAGACGTTTCGGACATCGTGGAGCGCATGCTGAAGGGTTGAGTAGATAGCGTTTCCTCTCCGGCCGGCGGGCCGGAGGGGACGCGCATCCCGCGAAGCGCCTCTCTGGCCACCGCAACCCCAATTTCCCAACCGTAATAATTGGTTAACAGTCCGTTACCTTTTCCTCTGGACAAGCCGAATCACAATTGATTCATTAGGGCAGATTCGGGCGAGCGGCGC
Organism: Shinella sp. 838; assembly: GCF_029623935.1. Lineage (NCBI taxonomy): Bacteria > Pseudomonadati > Pseudomonadota > Alphaproteobacteria > Hyphomicrobiales > Rhizobiaceae > Shinella > Shinella sp. 838. The sequence continues at coordinate 395,630 of NZ_JARSBQ010000002.1, read as the reverse complement.
GCCGAATCACGAGAGGGTACAAGGTTTAAGACTATGACGGACGCGCAACGAGGACGCGCAGCCGGCGGGTGGACTCACCTCAAATTTCCGGGAATGGCGGCCTGGGAAGATGAGTTGACGGGACAGGCGAAGATTTTCGCCGGGCCTGCCGCACGGCATTTGACACGGGCCGAGCCCGTGCTGAAGCGGTCGATACCGATCCTGATTATCGCCTTCCTGTTCGTGGTGGCCATCTCGCGTATGGCCGGCATCCTGGTCGAGCACGACCGGATGGAAACCAGCGTCAAGGACACGACCTCGCTGACGGCGATGGCCGTCGAGGCGGCGTTTTCCGGTCCGATGGCGGAAAGCCTTGCAAAGTCCGACCGCATGGCGGTCGAGGCGGCACTGTCCCTGCATCTGCCGCAGGACCGCATGCAGGCGGGCGGCCTTGTCCTCTTCGTCGCGGAAAAGGGCCAGGTCTTCGGCGCCTCGCTGGGCGCGGCCCGCTATGTCGGCCTGTCGCTGGCGCGCTTTGCGCCGGAGCTCGCGGCAACCCAGTATTTCGGCGATCCGGCCGGCGTCTTCCGCGCCCGCATCGGCGATGAGGACTATTACGCCTCGCTCGTGCAGATGCCCAAGAAGGGCGGCTTCATCATCGTCGCCAATCCGCTCGGGCAGCTCGCAACGTTCTGGCGCGACGAGGTGGCGTTGAACGTCACGCTCTTCGCCGGCATTTCGGCGATCCTGCTCGTCATCCTCTATGCCTATTACATCCAGGCGAAGCGCGCGCGCGATGCGGATGCGATTTTCGCGGAATCGAACCTGCGCGTCGAGACGGCGCTCGCCCGCGGTCGCTGCGGCCTCTGGGATTTCGACCTGTCGAGCCGGCGGCTGTTCTGGTCGCGCTCCATGTACGAAATGCTCGGCATGCCGGCGCGGGACAGCGTGCTGTCCTTCGGCGATGCGGCGCGCCTGATGCATCCCGACGACGACGGCATCTACCAGGTGGCGCGCGCTGTGGCGCGCGGCGAGGCCAAGCAGGTGGACCAGGTGTTCCGCATGCGCCACGCCGAAGGCCACTATGTGTGGCTGCGTGCCCGCGCCCAGCTCATCCGCATGGCCTCCGGCCGCATGCACATGATCGGCATCGCCATGGATGTCACCGAGCAGCACCGGCTTGCCCAGCGCTATCAGGAGGCCGACCAGCGGCTTGCCGACGCCATCGAATGCACGTCCGAAGCCTTCGTCCTCTGGGACAAGAGCGACCGGCTCGTCATGTGCAATGCGCACTACCAGCAGGCCTACGGCCTTCCGGACGACGTGCTCGTTCCCGGTACGGAGCGGGCGACGGTGCACGCCGCCGCGGCCCGCCCGGTCATCGAGCGGCGTATCGCCGATGCCGACGGCACGGGTGCATCGCAGACCAGCGAAGTGCAGCTTGCCGACGAGCGCTGGCTGCAGATCAACGAGCGGCGCACCCGCGACGGCGGCCTCGTCTCGGTCGGCACCGACATCACCATGATGAAGCGCCACCAGGTGCGGCTGCGCGAATCCGAACGCCGCCTGATGGCGACCATCGGCGACCTCTCGGCCTCCCGCGCCAAGCTGGAGCGGCAGAAGGCCGAGCTTTCCGTCGCCAATGCCAATTACCAAGCGGAAAAGGACCGCGCGGAGGCTGCCAACCGGGCCAAGTCCGAATTCCTTGCCAACATGTCGCACGAGCTGCGCACGCCGCTCAACGCCATCCTCGGTTTCTCCGAGATCCTGCAGAACCAGATGTTCGGTCCGCTCGGCTCGGACAAGTACCGCGAGTATTCCCGCGACATCCACGAAAGCGGCAAGCACCTGCTCAACGTCATCAGCGACATTCTCGACATGTCGAAGATCGAGGCCGGCCATATGCGCATCAGCTGCGAGACGGTCGACCTGTCGCCGCTGATCGAGGAGACGCTGCGCCTCACCATGCTGCAGGCGGAGAAGAAGCATATCGAAGTCCAGCAAACCTGCCCCGGCCATCTCCTGACCGTCGCCGACCGCCGCGCGATGAAGCAGATCCTGCTGAACCTCCTGTCGAACGCCATGAAGTTCACCAATGCAGACGGTAAGGTGAAGGTGCGGGCGCGCCGGGTGGACGGGGCCGTCACGCTGACGATCGCCGATACCGGCATCGGCATCCCGAAATCCGCGCTGCAGAAGATCGGCCAGCCTTTCGAGCAGGTGCAGAGCCAGTATGCCAAGAGCAAGGGCGGATCGGGCCTTGGCCTTGCCATCTCCCGCTCGCTCGCCCACCTGCATGGCGGCGCCATGCGCATCTATTCCGTCGAGGGCAAGGGCACGATCATCTCCGTGCGCATCCCCGACCGGGAACGGCTGGCGGCACTGCATCTCGCAGCGGCCTGAGGGTAAGGTCAGGGGGTGGCTACCCCTTGACCGTCGCCTGAAAGATCTTTCGCACCGCCTTGGAGACCCGGCGGATATCCGCCTCCAGCGTGCGCATATCGGGGCAGTCGCCGGCGCGGCAAACGAGGTCGACGAGGCCGGCGGGCGCCTCCTTCGGGTCGAAGCCGCCATCGACGCAGAGACGCACGATCTGGGAGATCTCGGTGTAGAGGGTGAGCGCCCGCTGCACCGTGTCGAGGTCGTTGGGGTCCATCATGCTCTGTCCGAGCAGAGCCAGCGCATCGCCGGTCGGCAGCGCCCCTTCCGGCGATGCCGCGCCCCGCACTGGCGCCACGAGCGCGAGGAACTGCGCGATGAACTCGATATCGATCAGCCCCCCGGCGATGAGCTTCAGGTCCCAGATGTCCTTCGGCGGCTTCTCCTGATCGATCAGCGTTCGCATCTCGACCACATCCTTGGCGACCTTGCCGGTATCGCGCTTGCGGCCGAGCACGGTGCGGAAGATCTCTTCCGCCTGCCGCATCAGGCTCTCGTCGCCGCACAGCACGCGGGCACGGGTCAAAGCCATGTGCTCCCAGGTCCAGGCCTCCTCCGCCTGATACTTTGCGAAGGAGGTGATACGGGTGGCGACCGGCCCCTTGTTGCCGGAAGGGCGCAGCCGCATGTCGACCTCGTAGAGCACGCCTTCGGCGGTCGGCGCGGAGAGCGCCGCGATCAAACGCTGCGTGATGCGGGTGAAATACTTCATGTTGTCGAGCGGCTTGGCACCGTCCGATTCGAAGGCGTCGCTGTCATGGTCGTAAAGCAGGATCAGGTCGATATCCGAGCCTGCCGTCAGCTCGAAACTGCCGAGCTTGCCCATGCCGACCAGCGCGACGCGCCCGCCCGGGAACTTGCCGTGCGCCGTCTCCACTTCCTCCAGCACCGCCTTGAAGGCCGCCTGGACGATGAGATCGGCGACATGGGTGAAGGCACGGGCGGCCTGCTTTCCCGTGATCGCGCCGGTTAGAAGGCGGATGCCGATAAGGAAGCGCTGCTCGGCGGCGATGATGCGCAGGCGGTCGAGGATTTCCTCGTAGTGCCGCGCGCCGGAGACGAAGCCGTCGATGCGCTCGGAAAGATAGGTGCGGGTCGGCAGTTCGGCGAGAAGCCCCGGATCGAGCATGCCGTCGAAGACATGGGGCTTTGCCGCAATCACTTCGGCAAGCCGCGGCGCCGACGACATGATGTTGACGATGAGGGAGAGCAGTGCCGGGTTGTTGCCGAGCAGCGAGAAGAGCTGGATACCCGCAGGCAGGCCGGAAATGAAATTGTCGAAGCGCAGCAGCGCCTCGTCCGCCCGTTTGCTCTCGCCGAAGACGCGCAGCAGCTCCGGCGTCAGTTCCGTCAGCCGCTCGCGCGCCTCGACGGACTGCGTGGCGCGGTAGCGACCATAGTGCCACGTGCGGATGGTGCGGGAAATATCGGCGGGGCGCTCGAAGCCGAGGCGCTTCAGCGTCTCCAGCGTGTCCGGATCGTCCTTCTGGCCGGTGAAGACGAGGTTGCCGGTCTCCGAGGAGAGTTTTGCCTCCTGCTCGAAGAGCGCCGCATACCGCCGTTCCACGGTCTTCAGCACCTCGACCAGCCGCGCGGAAAACGCCGCCGTATCCGCAAAGCCCAGCATATAGGCGATGCGCTTCAGTTCGGCCTCGGTTTCCGGCAGCACATGGGTCTGCTCGTCACGCACCATCTGGATGCGGTGCTCGACATCGCGAAGGAACCAGTAGGCCTCCGTCAGCTCCGCCGCCGTCGCGTCGTCGATCCAGCTCGCCCTCGCAAGTTCCGCCAGCATCGGTTCGGTGGCGCGCAGGCGCAGCGCCGGAACGCGCCCCCCGGCGATCAGCTGCTGGGTCTGCACGAAGAATTCGATCTCGCGAATGCCGCCGCGGCCGAGCTTGACGTTGTGGCCCTTCACCGCGATCTCGCCATGCCCCTTGTGCACATGGATCTGCCGCTTGATCGAATGGATGTCGGCGATCGCCGCATAGTCGAGATACTTGCGGAAGACGAAGGGGGTGAGCTCCTTGAGGAAGACCTCGCCTGCCTTGAGGTCGCCGGCAATCGGCTTTGCCTTGATGAAGGCGGCGCGCTCCCAGTTCTGCCCCCTGCCCTCGTAGTAGAGCATCGCCGAATCGACAGAAATGGCGAGCGGCGTCGCGCCCGGATCCGGCCGCAGGCGCAGATCCGTGCGGAAGACATAACCGTCCGCCGTGCGCTCCTGCATGATGCGGATCAGGCGGCGAACGAGGCGGGAAAAAGTCTCGACGGCCTCGCTCGGATCGACCGCGATCCCGGCCATCGGATCGAAGAAGACGACGAGGTCGATGTCGGAGGAATAGTTGAGCTCCGCTGCACCCAGCTTGCCCATGCCGAGCACGATGAGGCCCGATCCTTCGCTCGGTCGGGCGGGATCGGGCAGCTTCAGCTTGCCGCTCTCATGCGCCGAAAGCAGAAGGTAGTCGATGGCGGCTGACGTCGTCGCCTCGGCAAGCTCCGTCAGCAGCGCCGTGGTGCGCCGCGCGTCGAAAATGCGGGCAAGATCGGCAAGGGCGGTGAAGAAGGCGACCTCGCGCTTGGCGCGGCGCAGCCGCGTCATCAGCACCGCCTCCGTCACCTCGCCGCCCTCGGCCTGCCAGGCCCCGCGGGCGCGGTCGATGGCAGCGTTGACGGCAGGCAGGATCGGCTCTTCGAGCGCGCGGGCGAGCAGGCCGGGATCGATGCGGGCCGTGTCGCGCAGATAGGGCGACAGTGACAGGGTCGCAACGATGAAGTCCTTGAGCGGCCCCTCTTCGCCGAGAAGCCGTGCGATGGCTGCGTGCTCCTTGCCCCAGTCCCTGAGATCGGACAGGACCGACTTGACCTCCGTCTGGCTGAGAGCCCGCACGGGGCTGGCCGAAAGATCGGAAAACCGCGTCGTTTCCGCTGCGCTCATGATGCCTCCTCACCGCATCCGACCGGAAAGGCCGGCGCGAAGAGGTGTATCAGTCCGCAACGACGGGGAAAACCATCCTGACCGTCAGCCCCCGATTGTTTTCCCGTTCCGGATGGGTCGCGTCGAGTTCAAGGCGGCCATGGTGCATTTCCATGACCGCGCCGGCCAGCGAAAGGCCAAGGCCCGTGCCGGGCTTGGAGCGGCTGGCATCGAGCCGCACGAAACGCTTCACGACATCCTCGCGCTTGTCGTCAGGCACGCCCGGGCCGCTGTCGGCGACCGAGAGCACGACATCGCCCTGCCGCCGCTCGAGGAAAATGCGGATCTCGGGCTCGCCGCCGCTGCCCTCGGCATATTTGATCGCATTGTCGATGAGATTGCCGAGCGCCTGGCCGACGAGCTCCCGATTGCCCTTGACCTCGATACCGTCGGCAATGTCCGTCACCAGCTTCAGGCCGCTGTCCTCGGCCACCGGCTCGTAGAGTTCCGCGCTGTCCTGGGCGATGCCGCTGATGTCGATCACGCTCATCTCCGCCGGCGCCTGGCCCGCCTCGACGCGGGAAATCATCAGGAGCGCGTTGAAGGTGCGGATGAGCTGATCGGACTCCCCGATCATTTCCTCCAGCGCCACGCGGTAGTCGGCCTGCTCACCGCCGGCAAGCGCCGCCTCCGCCTTGTTGCGCAGCCGGGTCAGCGGCGTCTTCAGGTCGTGCGCGATGTTGTCGGAGACCTGCTTGAGGCCTTCGCCGAGTTTCTCGATACGGCCGAGCATGGTGTTGAGCGATTCCGACAGGCGGTCGAACTCGTCGCCCGAGCCGCTGGTCGGCAGCCGCTGAGAGAGGTCGCCCGCCATGATGCGCTGGCTCGCGCCGGACATGCGGTCCATGCGCTTCAGCGCATTGCGCCCGATCAGGTACCAGATGGCGAGCGCCCCGAAGCCCATGACGCCGAGCGCCACCATCAGCGCCTGGCGCACGAGATAGCGGAAATTCTCCGGCTCGCCGAGGTCGCGGCCGACGAGCACACGCAGGCCGTTGGAGAGTACGATGACCTGCGCATAGGCCATCGGCCGGTTGCTGCCGCGCGCCTCTTCCTGGTAGCGCTGGTAGCGGAAGGGCGTCTCCGTCCAGCCCTCCGTGTCGAGCACGCCGGGCTGGAGCGAGGCGACGTTGCCAGCCAGAACCTCGCCCGTCGGGCTCGCGATGATATAGAGGTTGGCGCCCGGCTGGCGGGCCCGCCGCTCGAGCGTGCGCAACAGGCCGTTCATGCCGTTGCTGTCGAAGATACGCTCGATCTGCTCGACCTCCTGTGCCACCGCCTCGCGCATCTGCTGGCGCAGCAGCCGTTCCGACATGGAGGAGACGTAGAAGACGAGAAAGGCCGCACAGATGGCGAACAGCAGCAGATAGACCGCGGAAAGCCGGACCGCGGTCGTGCGATAAAGGGCGGTCAGCCTGCCGAGCAGTCGATGCATGGGGTCAGCCCGCCGCCTCGTCCTTCATCATGTATCCCGCGCCGCGCACGGTGCGCAGCAGCGGCTGGTCGAAGTCCTTCTCGATCTTCGAGCGCAACCGCGAGACATGGACGTCGATGACGTTGGTCTGCGGGTCGAAATGGTAGTCCCAGACATTTTCCAGCAGCATGGTGCGCGTTACGACCTGACCGGCATTCTTCATCAGATACTCGAGCAGGCGGAACTCGCGCGGCTGGAGTAGGATCTCCTTGCCGCCACGCTTGACCGTGTGGGACAGTCGGTCGAGTTCCAGATCGCCGACGCGGTAGACCATGTCCTGCTCCGGCGTACCCTTGCGGCGCCCGAGCACTTCCACACGGGCCAGGAGCTCGCTGAAGGCATAGGGTTTCGGCAGATAGTCGTCGCCGCCGGCACGCAGCCCCGTCACACGGTCGTCGACCTGGCCGAGTGCGGAGAGGATGAGCACGGGCGTATGGATGTTGCGGCGGCGCAGCTCCGAGATCAGCGACAGGCCGTCGCGGCGCGGCAGCATGCGGTCGATGACAAGGACGTCATAGCTGTTCTCGGTGGCGAGGAAGAGACCGCTTTCACCGTCGCTCGCGTGGTCGAGCACGATGCCCGCCTCGCGAAAGGCCTTCGAGAGATAGGCGGCCGCCTCCAGATCGTCTTCCACAATCAATATCTTCATCGTCAGGACCTTACAGCATGTTCGGCAGGACTTGGCCAGAGCGCCATCGTCCGGATACGGCAGCGCCGCGAAACCTTGCGATTTCGCGGCGCCGTCAAGCGGGATTGCGGAACCGCTCAGCCCTGGTCGATCGGCAGGGCCAGGAAGCGGCTGCCGTCATTGGTTTCGATCTGGAACAGCGCCTTGGAGCGGCCGTCCTTGCGGGCGCCATCGAGAACCTTCACCACGTCGTCGGCCGATTTGACCGGCTGGTTGTTGACCGAGGTGATGCGGTCGCCCTGCTTCAGGCCGCGGTCGCTGGCGTCGGAGTCCGGATCGACGGAGGAAACCGTCAGGCCCTTGTCGTCAGGGGTGACCGAAATGCCGAGATCGGCAAGCGCCTGCTCGGCAGCCGGGGCTTCCGGTTCGGCTTCCTCGGCGCCCGTCGCTGCCTGGATCTGTTCGCCGGCCAGCGTGCCGATCTCGACCGGGATCGTCTCAGACTTGCCGTCACGCCAGACCGAAAGGTCGACCTTCTTGCCGGGCGCGATGTCGGCGATGCGACGGGCAAGGTCACGCGGATCCTTGATCGGCTCGCCGTCGAGCGCCGTGATCACGTCACCCTTCTTGATGCCGGCCTTGGCGCCGGGCGAATCGGCCTGCGGCTCGACGACCAGCGCTCCGGCGGCGTCCGCAAGGCCGAGCGAGTCGGCAATGTCGCGGCTCACCGGCTGGATCTGCACGCCGAGCCAGCCGCGGTCGACCTTGCCGTCCTTCATCAGGTCGGCGACGACGCCCTTGGCGACGGATGCCGGAATGGCGAAGGCGATGCCGACATTGCCGCCCGACGGCGAGAAGATCGCGGTGTTGATACCGACGACCTGGCCGTTGAGGTTGAAGGTCGGGCCGCCTGAATTGCCGCGGTTCACGGCGGCGTCCACCTGCAGGTAGTCGTCATAGGGGCCGGAGCCGATGTCGCGGCCGCGGGCCGAGATGATGCCGGCCGTTACCGTGCCGCCGAGGCCGAACGGGTTGCCGACGGCAACGACCCAGTCGCCGACACGGATCTGGCTGTCATCGGCGAAGCTCACATAGGTGAACTTGCGCTTGTCCTTCTCCTCGACCTTCAGCACGGCAAGGTCCGTACGGCTGTCCTTGCCGACGAGCTTGGCATTGAGCTCCGTGCCGTCGTTCATCACGACGGTGAAAGCGCTGCCGTCATTGACGACATGGTTGTTGGTGACGATGTAGCCGTCTTCGGAGATGAAGAAGCCGGAACCCTGCGAGGTCGGGCGCAGGTGTGGCTTGCGGTCACGGCCGCGACGGTCGCCGCGTTCTCCGAAGCGACGATCCGGCCCACGGTCGCCCTGGAACTGGTCGGGGCCGCCGAATTCACGGAAGAAACGCTTCAGCGGGTGATCGTCGGGAAGCTCGTCGAGGCCCCGGCCACCGAAGTTGAAGCTGAAATTGCTCTCGTCATTGGCCGGCTTGATGTCGGACTGGACGCGAACGGAAACGACGGCCGGCGAGACGGCCTCCACGACATCGGCGAAGCTCGCAACCTGCGGACCCTGCACCGACACGGCTTGTGCAAAACTCTCGGTGACGCGCGCGGGAATGCCGGTGGCAAGCATGACGGCCGCAAGCCCGGCGACGGTGGTCGTCCTCAGGACGGTCTTGAGACCCGGACGGAATGCGGAAATCTTGGACATTCTTTGCACCTTTTCTCTCACTTCATGGCTGCGTTTGGCAGCGGATGAGCAAGAGATAGGCGCCTGCACATTACAGCACACTATCCGCCGCATGAATTTTTGGTAATGTTGGACAATTCCGGGCGCGGACGCCTATTCCCCCTTGAGGGCGCGTTCCAGTTCTGCTTTTTCCGCCTCGGAAAGCGGCGTTCCCGTCGGCTTTCCGCCGCGCTTGCGCACGAAGAGCACCATCGCTGCCGCGCCCGCGAGGAAGAGTACGATCGGCGCGCCCCACAGGAGCAGCGTCTCGCCGCGCAGCCGCGGGTTCAGCAGTACGAACTCGCCATAGCGCGAGACGACGTATTCGATCACCGCCTCGTCGCTGTCGCCGTTCTTCAGCCGCTCGCGCACGAGAAGCCTTAGGTCGCGGGCAAGCTCCGCATTGGAATCATCGATCGACTGGTTCTGGCAGACCATGCACCGCAGTTCGGCCGAAAGCGCCCGCGCGCGCGCCTCCAGCGCCGGATCGGCCAGCACCTCGTCCGGATTGACCGCAAAGGCGGGAGCCGAGGCGAGCAGGAAGGCCGAGGCGAGGAGCAGGCGGCGCATCATTGCGCCGCCTCCAGCACGGGCTTGACCTTGCGCACCTTCTGCGGCGCGCCGACGCGCAGTCGCCGGTCGCACAGGGAGACAATGCCACCCGCCATCATGATCAGCGTGCCGATCCAGATGCAGAGGATCATCGGCTTCCACCAGACGCGCACGACGATGCCGCCGTCGGCCATCGCATCGCCGAGCGAAACATAGAGCTGGCTGAGCCCGAAGGTGCGGATGCCCGCTTCCGTCGTCGGCATGCGGCGAGCGGTATAGAGCCGCTTGGACGACCAGACGTCGGTAACGACGACACCGCCGCGCGCCACCGTGAAATGGCCCGATTCCTCGGAATAGTTCGGCCCCTGCCCGCGGCGCATGCCGTCGAAAGTCAGCGTATAACCGCCAGCCTCGATCTGCATGCCGGGTTTCATCTCGACGACATGCTCCGTCTCGAAGGCCGTCACCGCGATGACGCCGACGACCGTCACGCCGACACCGATATGCGCGAGCGCCGTGCCGAAGGCCGAGCCCGGCAGGCCGATGAAGCGGCGGAAGGCGACATTGCGCGCCACCTTGCCGACGCCGGCGCGCAGCCACAGGTCGGTAATCGCACCGGCGATCATGTAAAAGCCGATGGCAAGGCCGAAATAGGCAAGCACCGGCCCGCCGTTCTGGATGTAGAGGACCACCGCCGCGAGGACGAGGCCGATTCCCGCCGCCGCAAAGAGGCGCTGGCCGGCGGCGAACACGTCGCCCCGCTTCCAGGCAAGCAGCGGACCGAACGGTACCGCCAGCAACAGCGGCAGCATAAGGAGGCCGAAGGTGAGGTTGAAGAAGGGCGGGCCGACGGAGATTTTTTCGCCCGTCAGCGCCTCAAGCACCAGCGGATAGAGCGTGCCGGTCAGCACCGTCGCCGCCGCGGTCGTCAGGATCAGGTTGTTGAGAACGAGCGCGCCTTCGCGCGAGATCGGCGCAAAAAGTCCGCCGGCCTTCAGCGTCGCCGCCCGGAAGGCGAAGAGCGACAGCGCGCCCCCGATGAAGAAGACGAGGATGGCGAGGATGAAGACGCCGCGCGTCGGATCGGTCGCGAAGGCATGCACCGAGGTGAGCACGCCGGATCGCACCAGGAAGGTGCCGAGCAGCGACATGGAGAAGGTGAGGATCGCCAGCAGCACCGTCCAGATCTTCAGCGCCTCGCGCTTTTCCATGACGAGAGCCGAATGCAGCAGCGCCGTGCCGGCGAGCCAGGGAATGAAGGAGGCGTTCTCCACCGGGTCCCAGAACCACCAGCCGCCCCAGCCGAGTTCGTAATAGGCCCAGTAGGAGCCCATCGCGATGCCGGCGGTGAGGAAGCTCCAGGCCGCCAGCGTCCACGGCCGCACCCAGCGCGCCCAGGCGGCATCGATCCGTCCGTCGATCAGCGCTGCGATGGCGAAGGAGAAGCTGACGGAGAAGCCGACGTAACCGAGATAGAGCAGCGGCGGGTGGATGGCGAGGCCGATATCCTGCAGCACCGGATTGAGGTCCTGCCCCTCGGCGGGCGCCGGCTGAAGCCGCAGGAACGGGTTGGAGGTAAGCAGGATGAACAGCGCGAAGGCGGTCGAGATGAGGCCCTGTACGGCCAGCACGTTGGCGCGCAGTCGCTCCGGCAGATTGGCGCCGAAGGTGGCGACGAGCGCGCTGAAGAAGACCAGGATGAGGAGCCAGAGCAGCATCGAGCCCTCATGGTTCCCCCAGACCCCGGTGATCTTGTAGATCATCGGCTTCAGCGAGTGCGAATTCTCCCAGACATTGCCGACCGAGAAATCCGAGACGACATAGGCGAAGGTCAGCACCGAGAAGGAGAAGAGCACGAGGAGGAAGCCGGCCATGGCCGCGGCGGGCGCCACGGCCATCAGCGCGCGGTCGTTGCGGATCGTGCCGACCAGCGGCAGGATCGACTGGACGATGACGGTCGCCAGCGCGAGGATCAGGGCATAGTGTCCAAGCTCGATGATCATTTGATCGTTTCCTTGCCGGAAAGTTCGACGCCCTGCGCCTTCAGGCGGTCCGCGACGTCCTTGGGCATGTAGGTCTCGTCATGCTTGGCGAGCACCGTGTCGGCGATAAAGAGCCCGTCCGTACCGAAGGCGCCTTCCGCCACCACGCCCTGCCCCTCCCGGAAGAGGTCCGGCAGGATGCCCGTATAGGTCACCGGCACCGTCGAGAGCGTATCCGTCACCGTAAAGGTGATGGTGGAGCCCTCGCCGCGCTTGACCGTGCCGGCCTCCACGAGCCCGCCGAGGCGGATGCGCGTTCCCGGCGGGACATTGGCCTTGGCAAGGTCGCCGGGCACATAGAAGTAGGCGATGGACTGGCTGAAGGCGAACATGACGAGCAGCACCGCCGCCACCAGGAAGGCGATACCGCCGCTTATCACTGCCAGACGTTTCTGCTTGCGAGTCATGGTCCGCTGCCCTCAGCCGAAATCGATAGGTCCCGGGCAAGCGCCAGAAGCTCTTTGCCGTTGTCGCTGTCGGCCGGGAAGGTCTTCAGTGCCGTCTGTAACGCGGCTTCGGCCTTCGGCCTTTGATCCAGCACAACATAGGAACGGATGATGCGCGTCCATCCTTCGATATTATCAGGGTTCTCCTGAAGTTTCGCCGCAAGGCTCTCCACCATGCCGGCGATCATCTGCTGGCGGTCGCCCGCCGACAGATCCTGCGCCGCCGCCACGTCGTCGGCGGTCGGATTGCCGAGGGTGCCGGCAACCGCCCCGCCCTCTCCCCCGGCAAGCCCGGCTATATGCCGGTTGACGAGCGGCAGCCAGGGCGCATCGGCCGGCGCTTCCTTCACCATTGCCTCGAAGGCGGCGCGCGCCTCGGCGCGCTTGCCCTCCTGCTCCAGCGCCAGCGCCAGATAATATTCGGCACGCGGATTGTCCGCCTTCAGCGCCAGCGACTGCTCCAGCCGGGCACGCGCCTCGGCGGTCACGATGCCGTTCGACTGGGCGATCAGCGTTTCCGCATAGCCGTCCAGCCGTTCCGGCGTCGGCCCGAGCAGGCGGATCGCCTGGGAGAAGGCGTTCGCCGCATCCTCCACCCGGCCGCTGCGATAGTAGATCGGCGCCAGAAGATCCCAGCCCGCGCCGTCGTCCGGATTGCGCGCCAGGTGGTTCTCCGCCTTGGCGATCAGGACGGAAATGTCGTTGCCGGGATTGGCAAGGCGCTCTGCGAGCGGCTGGGCCGGAAGATCCGGCCGGCCGGTCGCGATGTAAAGATAGAGCCCGATGGCGGGCAGAAGGAGGATCACGAAAGCCTGCGCCAGCCGGTTTCTGCGCTCGGCGGGGCTTGCCCTACCCTTCGCCTCGGCCTTGCTGGCGGCGATCAGCCGGCGCGCGACCTCCGCACGGGCAAGCTCGGCCTCGGTCGCGCCGATAAGCCCGGTCGCCTCGTCGCGCCTCAGTTCTTCAAGCTGGTCGCGATAGACCTCGACGTCATGGCCGGCATCGTCCGCGGCCACCACGGGGCGGCGCAGCAAGGGGAGAAGGAGGACGGCGGCCACAGCGGCCGTCATGATGGCGACGAGAATCCAGAAAAACATGACCGTTCAAATACTGGAACGCGCGAACGTTTCCAATTCCCCAGGGAACGATGACGTGAATTTGAGGCGTTTCGCCGCAACCGTCGAACGATCAGGCTTGCGTTTGCGCATTTCCAGCCGAAACGGCGCCGATCAGGGCGAAAGGCCTCGCATCCTTCCGGCAACGGGAGGCCGCCGGAAACAAGAGGCTATGACAGCGGTGCCCAGGCTCCGTCCGCATTGCGGCAGGCCGCGCCGCGTGTCGCGGTGTCCCGGCCCTCTACGGTCACCGTATGGCTGTACTGCCGGCAGTTCTGCGAGCCGACCTGATAGGGCGCAGCCGCGACCACCGATCCGCCGACGCCCTTGCCCTGCCAGACGACGGGCTGGCCGCCGGGCGCCGCTTCCAGCGCGCGGTATTCGGCTTCCAGCGCCCGCTGCATATCCGCCTTGGAGAGCTGGGCGCCACCGGCATTGCGGCTGACGAGCCCACCCTGCAGCGCCGTGATGTAAACACCCGCACCGGCTGCAACAGGCTTACCACCGGTGCCGGCCGCGCCGCCCGATGTGGTCGTGCATCCCGAAACCGTCGCTGTTGCCAGAAGGAAGGGGAAAAAGGCGCCGCGCAAACCCGTCTTCATCCGCTGGGACCGTCTCTCTTCATGAGAGAGCGCCTTCACCCGCCGGCGAAAACGCTCTAGCTTTCCGTTTCCACGCAAATGCGGTTGCAAAACCGCCGCGCGCTCCTGTTGGCCTGGTCCCGGAAGCGACACGCCCTCCCGGCACTTCGTCCACGTCGCGATCCTCATATTCGCGAGCCCCTCCCTTGTTGCATTGTCCGCCGCCTCAGGCAACATCCTTTGTGACGGCCGGCAGCACGAGCCGCGCCAGCAACCCGCCGCGCGGTCCGCGCGAAAGCCCGAAGGTTCCCTGGTACTCCGAGGCGATCTCGCTGACGATGGAGAGGCCGAGCCCTGTGCCCGGCTTGCTCTCGTCGAGCCGCTTGCCGCGTTTCATCGCCTCGCGAATCTCGTCCGGCTCCAGCCCCGGCCCGTCGTCCTCCACCTCGATGACGATCCAGTTCTTGCGCGCATCGTCGTTGCCGCGCACCTCGGCAGGCGCCATGGAGGCGCGCACGGCCACCGTCGTGCGGGCGTACCGCGCGGCATTCTCCAGGAGGTTGCCGACGGTTTCCTCGACATCCTGCTGTTCCATCGCCAGAACCAGCCCGGGCGGGTCGACGGTCAGCGGAAACTGCCGCTCGGCATTGAGCCGCCGCATCACGCGCACCAGCCGCTCCAGAACGGCCTGCGTCTCGGTGCGTGCCAGCACGGATTCGCGCTGGGCGGCGATGCGGGCGCGGTTGAGATAGGATTGCACCTGGCTCTGCATGGCTTCGGCCTGCGTGCGGACGAGATCGCCCTGCGGGGCGGCGAGCAGCCGCGCTTCATTGAGGAGAACCGCAATCGGCGTCTTCAGGGAGTGCGCAAGGTTGCCGACCTGCATGCGCGCCCGCTCGACGATGCGCCGGTTGCTGTCGATCAGCGCATTCACCTCGCTCGCGAGCGGCAGGATCTCCCGCGGGAAATCGCCGTCGAGCTGCTCGCTCTCCCCCGCGCGGATCTTCTCCAGCGCCTTGCGCGCCCGGTCGAGCGGCTTCAGGCCGATAAGGATCGCCGCCGCGTTGAGAAGCAGGCTGCCCACGCCGAAGCCGGCCAGCGCCAGATAGAGGCTCCCGGAGAAGTCATCGATATCGCCCTCCAGCACATCGCGGTTGCCGATGACGCGGAAGCGCGCCGTGCGCCCCTCATCGTCGAGCACCACTTCCGTCTCGCCCACCTCCACCTCGTTACCGAAGGAGTCGATGGTCGTGTAGAAGCGCTCGTAGCGCGTATCGAAGGGGATGCTGTCGGTATCGGGAATGGGGATGCTCCCCGTTCCGAGCGAGGAAGAGGTCAGCGTCTCGCTCGCCAATGCCCCGCCGATCGGCTCGACCACCCAGTACCAGCCCGATTGCGGCTGGAAGAAGCGCAGGTCCCCGAGCTGCGGCGTGCCGGTCAGCCGCGTCTCCTCGTCCGCCGAAACGGAATTGATGACGTTGTAGAGCTGCGCGCGCAAAAGATCGCGAAAACTCTTCTCCGCGCTCTGGCGGTAGAGCGTCGAGATGACGACGGCGATGACGATGAGCGCGACCGCTGCCCAGAGCGAGGCGAGAAGAAGAACGCGGAAAGTGAGCGAGCGGGAGCGCCTGGCCTTATTTGCCATTGGCGGGGGCTTGCATCCGGTAGCCGAGGCCGCGCACAGTCTCGATCAGGTCGACGCCGATCTTCTTGCGCAGGCGCCCGACGAAAACCTCGATCGTATTGGAATCACGGTCGAAATCCTGATCGTACATGTGCTCGACCAGTTCCGTGCGCGACACCACCTCGCCCATATGATGCATGAGGTAGGAAAGCAGCCGGTATTCATGCGAGGTCAGCTTCAGCGTCTCGCCGTTGACGGTCGCCTTGGAGCCCTTCGTGTCGAGCCGCACCGGCCCGCAGACGATGTCAGGGCTCGCATGGCCCGCCGCGCGGCGGATCAGCGCGCGGATGCGGGCCAGCACCTCCTCGACATGGAAGGGCTTGGCGACATAGTCGTCGGCGCCGGCATCGATACCGGCCACCTTGTCGCTCCAGCGGTCGCGGGCGGTGAGGATGAGGACAGGCATCGTCTTGCCGTCGGCACGCCACTTTTCAAGAACGGTGATCCCGTCCATTTCCGGCAGGCCGATATCGAGGATGATGGCATCATAGGGTTCGGTATCGCCGAGATAGTGGCCTTCCTCGCCATCGAAGGCCTGGTCCACCACATAGCCTGATTCCTTCAAGGCCTCGCTGAGCTGCCGGCTCAGGTTGACATCGTCCTCGACCACCAGGATGCGCATTCGCCCTCTTTCCTATCTCACTCATTCCATCACGAAGGCCGAAGGCCTTACATCGGCACGCGCACGGTCACCTTGCGCGGCCGGGCATTGCCCTTGCCGGGCACGAGCACCGTCACCACGCAGGTATCGCCCTTCGGCTGCGCCGAGAGCAGTTCGCCCCCCGTCTGGGAAACCACCTGCGCAGCCGCGTCGCTGCAATCGCCGGCGACCTCGACGACGCCCCGTGCAGTGCCCGTCTCGACGGGACCCGGGAGGATCATGCTGGCCGCAAGGGCGGTTATGAGAAGTGGCGAGGCCATGAATGTACTTTCGGGTGTGGATCAGTGTGATGCAAGCAATAAACGATCCACGCTGAATGGCAAATGAATGCCTTGTGGATCGTCAAGCCGCCTCACCGCACGCGCCGGCGCGCCAAAATCCGCCCGTAGAGCGCCACAAGCCCGCCCAGCGTGCCCACCGCCGCCACGAGGAGATCGGCCAGTTCCCCCTCGTCCCCGGCCGTCACCTCGACACCCGCCGCATTGGCAAGCGAAGCGAGGATCGCGACCAGCGCCCCCCAGACGGTGCGCGACTGATACCAGGCTTTCGCGTCGTCATTCATCGGAGTTCCTTTCCGTCAAAGGGTGATCGTCGCGCGTGCCGGCAGGCCGAGCGGGATGGCCCGGCCGAGCTGGCGCACGCGGATGGAGAGCGCCGCCTGCGGCGCCCCGAAATCGGCAAGCTCCTGGACAACGGGATAGGTGAAGACCGGCGCGGGGGTCTCGACGCTGCGCACCGCTGTCTCGCCCGAGAGGATATCGAGACGGTAGGCCTCCACCGGCTCGTCGAGCGGGATCTCGGCAGCCAGCCAGCTGTCCGAATCGATCCGCCCGCGCCGGATCCACGAGAGGCGCACGGCACCGTCGAGGTTCCGCTGGCCGCGCAGATGCACCGGCGCCAGGGGCGTCAGCGCCCGGTCCCCGCCGGCAAAGACGAACGGTCCCGCCTGCCCCGGCGTCATGCCGACAGGCTCGACCAGCCAGTTCGATGGCCGCCCCACCTCCTCCACGTCGAGGCCGAGCGGCACGACGGCATCGTCCAGCACCACCGCCCGCGCGCCCGCTGCATGGCCGGACGCCATGGCGTCCTCCGTGCCATTGAGGGCACGCAGCAGCCCGGTGAGCCGCCACCGCCCCGGCGCGATCTCGCTCGCCCCGGCAAAGCCGATGATTTCCCAGGCCCCGTTGCCGGCCCTGATCGCAAGCCGGTTGGCACCGTTCAGCATGGCAAGCGTCTCGACCGCGGAAAGCCCGCCGGAGGGCAGGTCGAGCACGACCGCCCGCCCCGGATCGAACCGCCCGACGACGCCCGCCGCCAGCGGTGCGACCAACGTGCCGATCCGCGCCGGCCGGTCCAGCCGCACGCGGCTGCGGTAGCCCTCGCTGCCTCCGGAACTCGACACGATCATCGATCGCCACGGCTGCGCATAGGCTGCGACACGCGCAAAGTCCTGCGCCCCGCCCGACCCGAGGACCGGCAGATCGAGAAAAACGACGTCCGGCGCGAAGCCATCGCCCGGCCCCGGTCCCGCGCCGCCGACCGCCCGCCCGCGGCCGTCCAGCAGCAATGGCGCCGGGCTTTCCCCGGCCGCGATCGCCCGCGCCTCCACCTCACGCACCAGCCCGTCGGTGATGCCGGTGACGAGGAAGCGCCCTTCCGGCCCGTCGGCCAGCCGCACGATGTCGCCCGGCGTCACGCCCATCGCCGTCGGCGGCAGGCGGAAGGTGAGCCGCCGCTGCCCGGCCCGCTGGTCGCGGAGCGCCGCCTCGACGCTTGCCGCGGCCGCCCCCGCATGCAGCACCGCCGGCAGCGCCAGCCGCAACACGCGATCGTTCTCCCCCGCCATGCGGCGCGAGCGCGCCGTCACACGCGCATAGGTGCCCGAATCGTCGAAATGATCGAGGATCGCCTCGCCCGCAAAATCGCTGAGATGCCCGCGGCTCTCCTCGAACAGCGCCTCCTCCGGCCGTTCGGCAAGCACGCTGATCTGCGCCGGTGGCAATGCAGATTTCAGCCGCGAGCGGAAGACAAGCCTGCCGTTCGCCTCCAGCGCATCGATCTGGAACGCCTCCATCAGCGGCTCGATCAGGGCGCGCGCCGAGGTCTGGTCGGCCTGTACGAAACCGGAAAGATCCCCCGCGACGCCCGAGACGTCGAAATCGTGAAAACCGTGATCCTTCAGGATGGCCGCGATCACATCCGCCACCGTCCCGGCCCCGAGCCGCGCGTTCAGCCAGTGCCCGCGCTGCCAGTTGAGCCCGTCCGACCAGAGCGCCGTGTCCTCGGGAAAGGCCGGATAGGGCCGCGCATCCCAGGTCCAGACGAAGACATGGCCCGGATCGACCATGCCCGCCTCCGGCCCGCCGCCCTGCCACCAGCCGTGATGCACATCGAGAAAGCGCCGCTGAATGCTGTCATTGCGCGCGCCACCGGAATGATAGGGCAGCGCGTTTTCCGAACTCTTCGGATCGACGAAAACGTTCGGCTGGTTCGGCCCCTTGTCGACCGCCGGGCAGCCGAGTTCGGTGAACCAGATCGGCTTGGAACGCGGCACCCAGGCCGTGTGGCCAGAGAGTTCCGCTCCGCCCGGTCCCCGCTCGTAGTGGCGGTTGCCCCACCAGCTCTCGAGGTCCTTGTAGCGGAACACCCAGGGCTTTCCCGCCATGCCGTCGGTGATAAGCACACGCTCGCGCGCCACCCGCGCCGCCGCGTCGGGGTAATACCAGTCGAAACCTTCCCCGCCCGCGATCATGGCGCGCATGGCTGCCATGTCCTCGCAGTGGCGGAACCCGTCCGGATTGCCGGCCAGCGTGTCGGCATTCTGCCAGTCGGACAGCGGCATGTAGTTGTCGATGCCGACGGCATCGATCGCCGGGGACGCCCAGAGCGGGTCGAGATGGTAGCGCACCTCGCCGCTGCCGTCCGGCGGCTGGTAGCCGAAATATTCGCTCCAGTCCGCGCCGTAGGTGATCTTCGTACCCGGCCGGAGGATCGCCCGCACGTCGCCCGCAAGTGTGCCAAGCGCGTCGACGAAGGGAAAGGCCCCGCTCCCGTCGCGCAGCCATGTCAGCCCGCGCATTTCCGAGCCGATCAGGAACCCGTCCACCCCGCCGGCGGCCTCCGCCAGCAGCGCATAGTGCAGGATCAGCCGCCGGAACCCCTCGTCGCCGGTCGGCCCGGTGATCGTCTCGCCGGAAACGGCAAAACTCCCCGCCCCGGCCGCGCCGACGAATGCGTTCACCTGGTCGCGCGCCAAAACTGTCCCGTCGGCCGATGGCGGATGGCAGGTGACGCGCCCGCGCCAGGGATAGGGCGCCTGCCGCGCGCCGCCATAGGGATCCGGCAGCGTGTTGTCGATCGGCACGTCCATCATCAGGAACGGGTAGAGATAGACCTCGATCCCCCGCGCCTTCAGGTCGCGGATGGCCGCGA
The DNA here is from genome assembly GCF_029623935.1 of Shinella sp. 838. Lineage (NCBI taxonomy): Bacteria > Pseudomonadati > Pseudomonadota > Alphaproteobacteria > Hyphomicrobiales > Rhizobiaceae > Shinella > Shinella sp. 838. Next base: position 375,893 of record NZ_JARSBQ010000002.1, on the reverse strand, counting down.
TCACGCTCGCATCCGAGGGCGTGCCGCCATAGGCCGGCCGACCCTCGACCCGGCTCACCACATAGGCGTCTTCGCGTGCGATGCCGGAAACCGTCCATGGCTTGCTCTCCTCCTGCCGGGCGGATGCCTCCACCCCCGGCAGGATGCGGCACTGGCCGGCCCGAAGGTCCGTGCCGAACCAGGCAACCACCAGACCGACCCGTTCGAGGCCGGGGCACAGCGCCTGCAACTCGTCGATCGAGGCCACCCAGTCCGTCGCCGCCACCAGCGTGTTGCGGTTCATGTTGCGCGCCTTGCCGGCCGCGATCTTCTCCGTCACCAGTTGCGGGTCGTAGCCGTGTTCGCTCGAACCCGGAATGAGCGTCACCGCCCGCACCTTGCCCTCCAGCGAGCCGACCGGCCTCAGCACCTCGAACTGCAGGATGGGGATACGGTTGCCGAACGTGTCGAGCGGCAGCCGCTCGAAGACGACATAGGCAAGTCCGCGATAGGCCGGCGCATTGCCCGCCCCCTGCTTGGCGAGAATCAGCGGATCGGGCGCCTGGTCGGCGGTGCCGCGATGGACGCGCATCTCGATGCCTGTCAGGTCGATCTCCCGCCCATCCGCGAAGACGCGCCTTATGCCGGCGATCGGCCCCTCGCACACGCCGACGGCGAAATTGGCGAAGTAGCTGAAGGTCTCGACCCGCGGCCCGCTCGCCTTGCCGCCCGCGCGCTCGACGGAGACGTCCTCCTCGAAGCGCGTCGCCCAGATCAGCGTGCCGCCGACACGCGCCGTGCCGTAGACGCGGCTCATCGCCGTGCCTTCCTCGGCCCCCGGAACGCGCCCGTCGTTCAGCCGCGCGCCCGGGATCTTCGTCATGCCGCCCAGCAGCGAGCGGTCGACCGCCGAGCCCGCCAGCGCCCCGACGGCCCGGCCGAGCACGGCGCCGAACGGCCCGAAAAAGCCGCCGAGCGTCGCGCCCGCGGCCTGGAAGAGAAGTGTCGCCATGGATCAGGAAATCTCCGGAAAGCGGAAGACGCCGGCGATCCGCCGCCGCCATGCGGGCACGAGCGGCGATTCGATCACCGCCGCCTGCTCATAGGCATGGATGAAATGCGCGTCGGGCGCCGCGATGCCGGCATGTTTGGCCGCCACCCCTGCCCGCCAGCGAAAGATCAGGATATCGCCCGGCCGCAGCGCCGCCGCAGGCAGCGCCGCCCCGCAATGCCGTGCCGCCGCTTCCAGCAGCCGCTCCGCGCCCGCCCGCTCCGCCCAGTCCGCGGCATAGGCGCCTGGCATTTCCGGCTCCGCCCCGTAAAGCTCCCGCCAGACCCCGCGTACCAGCCCGAGGCAATCGCAACCGACCCCCTTCAGCGCGCCCTGATGCCGGTAGGGCGTGCCGATGAAGCTGCGGGCGATGGTGACGACGCGCGCGCCGGTATCCTGCCCCTCATCCCGCAGCATCTCACGCATAGAGCGGCCTCCCGTCATGCACCGTCTCGCCATCGGCATAGCCATAGGTGAAATCACTACCCGGCATGTGCGGAAAACCGCTAAAATTCAGCCCGTTGGAGAATTTCGCCTTGCAGGTGGCAAAGCGCTTGTCGCATCCCGCCGTCACCTGCATCGCGTCGCCCGCGACCACCCCGGCCGGCACCGGTAACCAGAAGGTCAGTTCGTCACCGCCCGAAACCTTGCGCTGGTCCTCGATATCCGCCGTCAGCCCCGCCGCAGCGCCGCTCGTGAAGGTGAGCACGCCGTAGCGGAAGAACCGCTCGGCAAAGCCGGACAGCCCGCTCACCCGCAGCCGCATGTCGTCGAGCACCGTGCCCACTGTCGCCGTCGCCCGGAAGGCCGGCGCCGCCACGTTCACACAGCACCGGCCGTCACCCAGCACCGCGTCGCAGCGATGCCCGTAGATGCGCCCGCGCACCTGGTCCAGCCGGTGCGTCAGCCGCCGCAGCTCCGCACGAAAAAGCCCGCCCTCGCGCCGCACCTCGCCGAGTTCGGCGGTACGCAACAGCAGCCTTTGGGCCGGGTCCTGCCAGTTGACCATATAGACCTCGACCTTCGCCCCGTCATAACGCCCGGCCGAAAGGTCCTCGGCGCGGATCGCCTCCGCCGAAAAGCCGCCTGAGAGATCGCCGCCCTCGGCCGAAAGCCCGTTGCCGTCCTCCGCCTCGCTCGCCTCGAAGCCGCTCGCAGCGAGATAGGAAAGCCCGCCGAAGGAGAGGTCGCGGTCATGATCGGTAAAGCCCATCACCACGCCGTCGCGCCGCGTCACCCGCCAGGCATGACAAAGCGTCGTCGCCTCACCGTCGAGATGCGCCTGCAACCCGTCCGGGATCGTCCTCATGGCCTTATCTCCACCAGCGGAATCGACGGGATGCGCCCCGCATCGAACTGCGCGAGATCGATATCGATGCGGTCCGTGTCGAAACGCACCGGCACGTCGAACGCGTAGCCGGCCCGGATGGCGCCCGAGGCCGGTATCTTGCCCGGCTTGAAGGTGACGACACCCGTTGCGTGGTTCACCGTATAGTCCGCCGCCGGCCGCAGGCTGCCCGCCACGGAGACGACCACCGTGCCCATGACCGGCTTGTCGATGGTCCGCACCGTCTCCCCGCCGGCATCCGCATAGCGCTTGACGAGCTGGAAGGCCGCCGTCGCGCCGTCCCCCGTGCCGATCTGCTGGTCCATGGCGCTCACCGTCCCGCCCGGCGCACAGGATTTGTGGTCCACCGGGTCATGGAAGCGGAAACCGTTGAACTGCCCCGCCCGTGCCTCGAAGAAGGCGAGCACCGCATAGAGATCCGCGACCGAGCGCACGCCCGAGCCCGCATCGTAACGCCGCCGCGCATCGTGCCAGCGGCGGTTGCGGTTCTCGCGCCCGTTGGAAAGGCTGACGATATCCGTACGCCGCACCGGCCCGCCGCTGGTGCCGAGCGCGACACGCAGCGGAAACCGCACCTCATGAAACCCCGCCATGCCTTCTCTCCGTAAATTCCCTAGCCCCTCGCCCTCACAAACTGCGCTGCCCGCGCCCCACGGCGCGTGTCAGCATGGCCGAGATCTGCCCCTCGGATTTGCGGAAACTCGCCGCATCCTGCGCCGTCACGTTGAAGACGATGCGCGCCCCGCCACCATCGCTCGCGACGCCCAGCGCCCCGTCCGGCCCGCGCTTCAAGGGCAGGATCGCCTCCGCCCCCGCCTCGCCCATCAGTCCGAGCCCGCCGCCCGTTCCGAAATAGGTCGGCGAGGCGACGACCCCACCCTTGGCGAAGGGCGTGGCGCCGTCGAGCAGCCCGGAAAGACCCGACGACAAAAACCCTTCCAGCGGCTTCAGCCCCACCGAAAGCGCAATGTCGCTCATGCGCAGCGCCAGCCCGCGCAGCACGCCCTCTAGCCCCTTGCCGTCGACGACCGCACCCTTCAGCGCATTGGTCAGCGCCGAGCCGAAGGAGCGTGAACGCGCCTCCAGGTCGTCGAAGACCGCCGAAAGCTGTCCGGCATCGTCGAGCGTGCCGGAAAGAGGTCTGTCATCCGCATCCGCCATGGTTCACTCCTTGTGGTCGGGAAAGGCGCGCATCAGCGCGGCTAGCGCATTGCGTCCGGGCGCCGACGGCACAGGCCGCAGCACACCGAGCGCGAAGGCCAGCTCGCGCGGCGTCATCGCCCAGAAATCCTTTGCAGAAAGCCGCATCCGGCAGAGCCCGGCATGGAGCACCGCCTCCCAGGGAAAGGCCGCCCTCTCGCCGTTCAGCCCGGATGCGGCCCCGGAGGGTTTTCCGGCCGCGCCTCCACGCCCGGCCCGAATGTCGCCTGCAGCAGTTCGGCCGCGATACGCGCAAAACCGGAGAGCCCGTCCGCCACCGCCATCGCGGAAACCTCCTCGTCGGAATAAAGATTGCCCCCACCCCGCAGCCCCGCGCCAAGAATGCGGATGAGATCGTCGGCCTTCAGCCGCCCGGAGGAGAAGCGTTCCGCCAGCCCCATTAGGCTGTCGGCGGCAAAGGCCGTCTCCAGCTCCGCCAGCGCACCGAGCGTCAGGCACAGCACGCGCCGCTCGCCGTCGAAGACGGCCTCGATCTCGCCGCGGTGCCGGTTCGCCCGCGCGCCCATCAGAGCGCCCCGAAGGTGAGGAGCCCGGCCGATTCCAGCGCGATCTCGAAGACCACTTCGCCGTCATGCGCGCCGGAATAGTCCAGCGCGGCGATCTGGAACGGCCCCGCGACCGTGCCGAAATCCGGGATCACGATCTGCCAGGCGACGATCGTGCCGGCAAAGAACAGCGCGCGCACCAGCGCGTCCGAAGCCTGGTCCTTGAAGATACCGGCGCCGGACAGGGCCGCGCGCTGCACGCCCGCCCCACCCAGCAGTTCGCGCCAGCGCCCCGCCGATTCCGCATCCGTCACATCGACAAGCTGCGCATTGAACGACAGCCGCTTCGAGCGCAGCCCCGCAACGGTGACGAAACCCGCCCCGTTGTCGATCTTGATGAGGAGCTCGCGCCCCTTCTGTGCCACCATGGCAAGGTCCTTTCCGAAAATGAGGTGTCAGGCATGCGGCTCCGTCACCGCCCGGAAGCGCATTTCCGCGCGGTGGAAGCGGGACTTGCCGTCACGGCGCAGCCGCGTATCGCGGTGGAAGAGCAGGACGAGATGGTGCCCGGCGATGACCAGCACCGCGTCGTCGAGCGCCGCGCGCACCGCCGCGGCAATCGCCTGCGCCTGCCGGTGCCCCGCCGCCTCGGACCAGGCCTCCAGCGTCACGATATGTTCCTCGCCCGCCTCGCTCGCCGTCGAATGGTCGGTGCTGTCGATGCCCGCGATGACAAGGAGCGGCGTCGCCGGCCCGTCGGGCCTGCGGTCGGTGATGCCGTTCGCCCCGACCAGCGCCGTCAGCGCCGCATCGCCGGAGAGCCTGGCGAAGATCGCCCTCTGCAGGGCCGATGCCGCGCTCATGGCCGGATCTCCTCGCAGTCGCAGAGCATGTAACGCCCCGTCTCGTCCGGATCGCGGAACGCATGGATGGCGAAGATCCGCGCCCCCTTCCGCAGCCGCATGCCGCCGGCAAGGTCGCCCCGGTGCCGCAGCCAGATGCGGTGCGTCACCGTCACCGGCAGCGTGCCCGCCGCCTCGTCCGCCCGTGCCGCCACCGGCTCGATCGCCGCCCAGAGCGTCGCCAGCGCCGCAAAGCCGCGTTCGGCGCCGCCCTGCCCGTCCGGCGTCTCGACCGGCCCCTCCAGCGTCAGCCGCGCCGAGAGCGCGCCGGGATCGATGATCCTTACCTTCGCCATCACAGCCTCCGCAGCCGGTAGGGCGCCACCAGCCGGTCGTAACCCGCCGGCACCGTGCCCGGCTGGTCCACCGGCGAAAGCACGCCGCGCAGCTCGAACATCGCCGCCACATGCATGAGCAGCGCCCGCTTCAGCCCGTCCGGTACGTTCGCGCCGCTTTCGCCAAAGCCGGCGGTGAAATCGATCTCGATGCCGTTGAGCGCGCGGTCCGTATCCGGGCGCGCCGGCAGTAGCAGCCGCGCCGGGCGCGCCGCGCCGTCGAGCCGGTAGCCGGTCACATCGGCAGCGACCGGCAGCCCGGTCGCATCATAAACCGTCACCATCTCAATGGTTTGCACCGGCCCTCTGGCAATCTGAATCACCCGCGTCTCGGGCCAGTCGTCGAGATAGAGCCGCAAGGGTCGCGCAATCAGGCAAAGCCCCGTCGTGGCCTCCAGATATTCGCGTGCCGCGCGGATCAGCGCGGATACGAGCGCATCCTCGTCGGCGGCGTCGAGGCGCAGATGCGCCTTCGCCTCGGCAAGCGTCACCGGCTCCACGGCCGGCGGCAGCAGTTCGGCAATGGTCATGATCGTCCTTCGCGATGGAGAAAGGGATGCGGGCGCGGCCGGGAGGAAACCGCGCCCGCCGGCACCGGCAGCAGGAAACGCCCGCCGGTGCGAGAAAGAGGAAAACAGTGCGGCACCACCCTTCGCCCCGCCTGCGGGGAGAAGGTGCCGGCAGGCGGATAAGGGGCGGCCGCACCGCGGCATCGGTTCGTGCGATCACCGCTCACCCCGCCCCCCTCCCGCAAGCGAGGAGAGAGGAGACCGTCAGCTCGCCGCGAACTTCACCAGCTTGATCGCCTCGAAATTCTGCACCCCGCCGCCGACGCGCTTGGTCGTGTAGAACAGCACATAGGGCTTGGCCGAGTAGGGATCGCGCAGCACGCGCACACCGGTGCGGTCGACGACGAGGTAACCGGCGCGGAAATCGCCGAAGGCGATGGAGAGGCTGTCGGCCGCGATGTCAGGCATGTCCTCGGCCTCGGCGATGGCAAAGCCGAGCAGCGAGGCCGCCTGCCCCGCCGAAGCCGGCGGACGCCAGAGATAGTTGCCGTCCGCATCCTTGAACTTGCGGATCTGGCCCTGCGTCTTGCGGTTCATTACGAAGGTGCCGTTCTGCCGGTGCCCCGCCTTCAGCGAATAGACCGTGTCGAACAGCGTGTCGGAGGGGTTCGAGGCCTTGAAGGCCCCGGCCGCGCCCGTCGCGATATAGCCGATATTGCCCCAGCTCCAGCCCGCGTCGGCGACAGCCGTGTAGCCGAGGAACCCCTTCGGCTTGTTGGTGCCGTCGCCGGAAACGAAGGCGGTGCCCTCCTGCTCGGCGAAGACCATGTCGATCTCCGAGGCGATCCACCCCTCGACGTCCACCGCCGCATCGTCGAGCAGCGCGGCGGTCGCCGCCGGCATGGCGTAGAGCTCCATGGTCGGGAAGGAGAGTTCGGCAAGCTGCGCATTGCCCGTCTGCGGCCGCGCGGCGGTTTCCGCCACCCAGCCCGCCGCCATGCCGCCCGTCGCAAACGGCTTCTTCAGTACCGTGCCGGAGACCTGGCGCACGGTCGCGAGCGACCGGATCGGCGAGACGGCGGAAAGCCGGCGGCCGATCTCCGTGTCGGTCTCCGGTGGCACGAGATACCCGCCGTCCGCCGCCGAGCCGACCGACATGGCCTTGCCCTCCAGCGCCCTGAGCGCGCTCTCGTCGCCGCGCCGCATATAGGCGGAAAAGGCCGCCTTGTGCTCGCTCGCCTCCAGGCTGCCCTCGCCGCCGAGCGCCGGGCGCGCCTTCTTCAGCGCCAGCTGGTCGATGACGCGCTTGTGCTCGTCCATCGCGCGGTTGATGCGATCCACCTTGTCGCGCGTCACCACGTCGGCGGTCAGTTTCTGCTCGATCTCGCCGAGCCGGCGGTCGTTCGTCGCCTTGAAGGCCTCGAAGGCCTCCATGAAGTCGTCGAAGGCGGCGGTCATCGTTTCCGGCACGGCCTTGATTTCCGGCGCGGTCTTCTGGGTCTCCATGCTGTCTTCCTTTCGGGTTGGCATTTCCAGCCGACGCGAAACCGCTTCGGCGTCGGACACTGCGGTAAAACAAACGCCTAGCGTTTCATCATCCGGGCCGCCCGGCGCATGATGCGCACCAGCTCGGTCTCCCGGTCGCGGAACCACCGCGCGTTCTTCACGTTCGACACCCGCGCCGAGGGCAGCATGGGAAAGGTGACGATCGAGATCTCCCAGAGGTCGGCCTCCAGGATGCGGCGCACGCCGCTCGCCCGGTCGGTCTTCGAGCGCACGGTCTGGAAACCGATGGAAAGCCCGTCGAGCGCGCCCGACTTCATGAGGTTCAGCACCTCGCGGGCCCGCGCCACGCCGGGCGAAAGCACGCCCTCGACATAGAGCCCGCGGCCGTCCTCGCGGATCGTCCGCCAACGCCCGAGCGGTTCGGCCGGGTCGTGCTGGAACAGCATGCGCACGCCCGATGGCCCGCGCTTTTCCAGCGAACGGGCAAAGGCACCCGGCGCGATCGCATCCTTGCTGAGGTCCACCTCGCCGAAGAGGCTCGCATAGCCGGAAAACACCCCGTCGCCGGAAACGCCGGCAAGCGTCAGATCGGCATATTTCTTCGTCCGCCAGACCGGCAGGTCGTCGGTGATCATGGTCGTCTCCGATGATGTGAAGGGGGCGAATGGCGAATTGGGAACAGCGCGCGGGAAAATGAATTCCCGGCCCACATCGACCTCCATTCGCTATTCCAAATTCCCTACTCGCTGTTCGCGGCTCGCTAACGCCGCATCCGCTCCGCCAGCCGCGCCAGCACGCCCAGCCCCCACCAGGCCGAAAGGCTGGCCGCCGCCGAGCCGGTCAGCAGCACCTCCACCGGCCCGAGATAGCCGGCAATGCCGAGCCGCACGGCGATCCACAGCCCGGTGGGCCCGCCGAAGACGAGGCCGCAGGCAAGCCCGGTGAAGAACCGGCACGCCGCCTCGCGGCGGCTCTTGGGCAGGAGATAGATGAGCGAAACGGCCGCGCCCGCGGACGCGCCGATCAGCCGGGCCGTCCAAAGCCCGCCGTCGTTTCCGAAGTCAGCCATTGTTAAGCCTTTCAGATTATTATCGAAATCCGAGCCATCAGACCGCACGCCGCCAAAACCGCCGGCTTTCCGAGAAGGAAGGCCGGGCCGATCAGTGGGTCTTTTGAATCCCTTGCCGCGCTTTGCTGGAAAACCGATTCAAGGTTTTCACAAGTCGGGTGCGGCACTCCGCAAAGTGATTCACATGCGCAGTGCAACCAATTAATTTTCCTGGAGAAAGCAGCTATCCCGGCCCCTCACCCCAACCCTCTCCCCGCAAGCGGGGAGAGGGGACTTGCCTCACGAACGGTCATTGACCGGGGAAGCCGGCGCGGCATATCCCCTTCGCCCCGCTTGCGGGGAGAAGGTGGCCGGCAGGCCGGATGAGGGGCAGGCATCCCCGCCCCCCTCAATACCCCACCGCCCCCCGCTTCTCCTCGTCCGTCAAAAACCCCGCCGCGCCCACCCGGGCCCAGAGTTCCGAGCGCTCGTCCGCCAGCCCGCTCACCTGATCGAGATCCGGCACCAGCCGCAATGCGTCGCGCTCGGCAAACCACCCCGCAAAAGCCGCCGCCGTGCGCTGCACCAGCGGCAGCACGGTGAGCCGCCAGAAGGCGCGGTTGGCCTCCTGGTAATTGGCATAGGTCGCATCGCCGGGAATACCGATCAGCATGGGCGGCACGCCGAAGGCGAGCGCGATGTCGCGCGCCGCGCCGTTCTTCGCCGCGACGAAATCCATCTCGCGCGGGGAAAGCCCCATCGCCTTCCAGTCGAGCCCGCCTTCCAGCAACATCGGCCGTCCGGCCCGCGCCGGCCCGGAATAGCCCTCCTCCAGCTCCGACTTCAGCCGGCCATACTGGTCGGGCGTCAGGTTGCCGCCCTCCTTCGGCTGATAGACCAGCGCGCCGGAAGGCCGCGCCGAATTGTCGAGCAGCGCCTTGTTCCAGATGGCCGCGGCATTGGAGAGGTCGAGCGCCATGGACGCCGCCTCGAGCGGCGCAAAGCCGAGCTGGTCGTCGAGCGGATGGAACAGGCGCAGATGCAGGATCGCCTGCCCCTCGCCCGCAGGGTGGCGGCGCACATGCCCGCCTGCGCGGTACTCATAGGCCTCCGCCCAGCCGTCCCGCCCCTCGATGATGCGCACTCTGTCGGGCCTCAGCAAATGAAGTTCGCGCAGGCCCTCGCCCACCCGAACGCCCTCCACGAAGGCATTGCCGGACAGCAGAAGGTGGCCGTAGAGCGTCTCGAAGAAATCCGCACCCGCCTGGCGCCCGTTCGGCCGCGACAACAGCAAGAGCAAGGGCTCGTCCGGCCGCTCCGCCTCGCCCTGATAGGCAAGCCAGGGCACCGAGGCCGCCGCCTCCGCGATCATGCGCACGGCACGGTGCGCCACCGGGTTCTTCATGAACCCCTCGCGCGACAGCGAGGCATAGGAGCGGGACGACCAGTGCGCCCGGCCTTCGGCCGTCAGCGCGAAAAAGCCCGACGCCTTGGTCTCGGCCGGCCCTGTCCGTCGCCGCGAAAAAAAGGATGGTAGCTTCATGATGTCCTCGGTTGTTTGCGAGGCCCAGTGAACGGCCGCCCCTTCATCCGGCCGCCGTCACCTTTTCCCCGCAAGTGGGAAGAAGGGCCATGTGGAAAGGTCCGTTGCCCCTGAAAGACCAATCGTCGAAGAAAAGCTTGCCTCACCCCCTTCGCCCCGCTTGCGGGGAGAAGGGGCGGCAGCCGGATGAGGGACCAGCCGCTGAGATCTACCCGCCCAGCGCCGAAAAAAACGCCCGCCCGTAGCCCGCCACCTTCTCCGCCCGGTCGCGCCCGTTGACGATCCGCCGCGCGCCGGTCCAGTCGGCCCGCGCACCGGTAAAATGATCGTCGAGCCGCTGCCCGGTAAACACCCCGCGCAGCATGCCGACGAAGAGGATCTCGACGGAGACCGCCATCTCCATCGCCCGTTCCGGCCGCGCAAGAAGATCGATGCCGGTCAGTTCCGCCAGCCGCGCATAGTTGCGCCGGTGGGTGATCTGCACGAGCCCGCGCCCGAGCCAGCTCCTCCCCAAAGCATCGCGCCGCCAGTAGGGCGCGGAAACCTGCGGCAGCCGCCCGGCGGCAAAGGCCCGGTCCAGCCTGTCGATCGCCTCCCCGTCCGTCGCCGCGAAGGTCTCGCGCACCGGCTGCAGGCGCCCGCCCGTCTCGTGATGGGCCGTCGCCAGCATATAGGCGAGGAAGCGCAGGTCCTCCGTCTCGCCGCCCTGCTCGAACCGGTCGAGCAGGGCCGTCAGCCCCGCCACCTGCGTCCTTGCCAGCCGGCCGCCGTACAGCGTCCCGCGCACCGCATCGAAAAAGGCCTTGCGATCGATCGCCATCTCAAATCCCCCGCACCCGCGGCTCGCCTGCCCGCTCCAGCACCAGCGCCGTCAGCGCCCAGACCAGCGCGTCGAGCCGGTCCGGCGAGCGCCCGGAGGACAGCCCGTCCGGCCCGAAATCGCACATCTGGTCCTCCAGCTCGGCAAAGGCGGCCGCATGGACCACCCGCCCCTGCTCGTAGAGCGCCGCCACCGGCTCGGCGCGCAGGAATTTTCCGCGCGTCGCCCGCACGCTCGTCACCGGCAGGTTGACATCGATGCTTCTCAGCATCGCGCTCACCATGTCGCCGCCCTGGTTCACCTCGGCGACCACCCGGTCCGCGTCGAAGCGGCGGAAGGCACGCACCACGGCGCCCGCCCAGCCGGCCGGGCTCGCGCCCGTCACCGAGCAGTCGGCGAGCACCACGGCCCGTCCTGCCTCGTCCAGCCCCGCAACGACGATGCCGCAGACGGAGGCCGCCGAGGCCGTCGCCGGCGGGTCGACCGCCACGACGATGCGCGACAGTGGCCCGGGATTGCGCTGGCGGAGTGCCTCCAGCCGCGCCCGGTTCCACAGCGCGTCCTCGCGGTCGGCAATCAGCTCGCCGTCCAGCTCCTGCCGCCCCAGCCGCGTGCCGCCATAGCGCTCGGCCATCGCAACAAGAAAGCCTGGCGAGAGATTGCCGGCATTGTCGTCGGTGCGGATGCGCCGCACCGCGGTCTTCGGATCGCCCGCCAGCGCCCGCAGCAGCGGCACCGGTCGCGGTGTCGTCGTCACCAGCACGCGCGGATCGTCCCCGAGGCGCAGGCCGAATTGCAGCATGTCCCAGGTCTCCTGCGCATGTTTCCATTTGCCGAGCTCGTCGCACCAGGCGAAGTGGAACTGCGGCCCGCGCAGGCTCTCCGGATCCTCGGAGGAGAAGATCTGCGCGATCGAGCCGTTCGGCCAGACGAGCCGCCGCCGCGAGGCCTCGAATTCCGGTCGCGCCCGCCCGGCGATCCGGCAGATGCCCGATACCCCGTCGATCATCACCTCGCGCGCGTCGCCCAGCGTCTCGGCCACCAGCGCGATGCGCAGGTCCGCCGTCCCGCTGGCGATCGCCTGCACCCATTCGGCGCCCGCCCGCGTCTTGCCCGATCCGCGCCCGCCCATCAGCAGCCACACCCGCCAGTCGCCGTCCGGTGGCATCTGGGCGAGGCGGTAGCGAAGGTGCCAGGCCTGCAACTGGTGCAGGCTGGTCGGCACGATCGCCGCCCCGCGGACAGGCTCCATTCCTTTGGCCTTGCCCCTCATCCCCCTGCCGGGACCTTCTCCCCGCAGGCGGGGAGAAGGGGATGGGGCCAGGGTTTCCTCCCCATCAGGAGCAAGAGGAATGGAACAATCGAGCGCCTGTTCCCCCTTCTCCCCGCCTGCGGGGAGAAGGTCCCGGCAGGGGGATGAGGGGCAGGCCTCAGATGGGGGGCAAGCCTCGCCGCCCGTCCGCCCCAAAATCCCCGCCTCCAGCGCATCGGCCTCGATCGAAAACGCCGTCCGCCCGCGCTTGTCCTCGATCATCCTCAAACCCGCCGCCGCCGTCCGCATATCCGCGTCGAATTTTTTCCCGATACTCCGGCAGGCGCGCCGTGCCCTACGGTTCGCTTTCCGCAAGCGCGGCAGCATCGCCGCCAATCCCGGGCTTTGGCCCGAGCCCACGCATCCAGTCTTCCTTCGCCGCATTCAACCGTTCCTTCACGCGGTCTTCGACAAGCCGGTCGAACTCCGCCGCCAGCGCCGCCGCGTCCTCGTCACCGTCGGTGGCAGCGTCCGCCTCCGCCCGCGCCGTGAGCAGCGTGCGCTGCAGGCTGTCGATCTTCTCCAGCGTGCGCACGATCAGCGAGACCGCCTCGATCGCGGCCTTGGCGTCCGCCTGCGCTTGCTTGCGGAACGCCTCGTCCTGCGGCGCATCCGCATCCGCCTCGGCCAGCACCTTCTGGCTCTGGAAGCGCTGGAAACGCTCGCGCAGCTCCTTGGTCATCTCGAAGAGCATGGCCTGCATGTCGAGAAACGGATCGAGCGGCGCCTCGGCCTTGATGTCGAGCATCAGTGCCGCCCCGCCCTCGAGGCCGGCCCGTTGCTCCACCAGCCCGTCATAGACCGCCGGCACCGGAGAGACGCCGAAGAGATCGAGATCGATCGCCAGATCCGTTTCCATGCCCATCCCCCAAATGAAAAGGCGCCCGGTCCGAAGGGAACGAGCGCCTGTCAATAAATTCCTGTGTCCGGATGCAGCAAGCCGGCCGCGGGCGAAGATCGCCGCTCTCCCAGCCTCCGGGAAAACCGGGCCGGATCTCTCCGCCCGCACCTTTCCGACTATGCCACAACCCTACCAGACGACCGTGACGCCGTCAAGGACTATTTTCCTATTTCCGGCAAAATCTTTTCGGCCAGCCGAAAGGGTGGTACCCTTCCACCATGATATCCGACGATCTCGTGGTCATGGCCCTCGGCATGCCGGGGGCGCGCGAAAGTGCTCATTTCGGCAAGCGCGACTTCCGGGTGGGCGAGAAGGTGTTCATGACCCTGCCGGAGGCCGGCCGGGCGGTTCTGAAGTTCACGCCGGACCAGCAGGCGCTGGTCATGGAGACGGATCCCGGCCTCTGCGCGCCGGTGCCGGGCGGCTGGGGCCTCAAGGGCTGGACCTCGCTCTATTTCGACGGCGCGGACGGCGCGCGGGTGCGTGAACTGATCGACACCGCCTGGCGCAACGTGGCGCCGAAGAAGCTCGTGGCGGCCCGGCTGCACTGAACCGTCGTTACTTCCCCTCGCCCACTTCCAGCGGCCAGGTCACGAGGTAGTCCTCGTAGTCGTCGACATCGATGCCCTCCTCGCTCACCGTGCGCCCGCGGGCGGAAATGCCGGCCTGGTGCACGGTGTCGGGATCGCCGGAAACCAGCGGGTGCCACCAGTAGAGGTCCTCGCCGTCGCGGATGAGCCGATAGCCGCAGGTCGGCGGAAGCCAGGAGATCTTCGCCACGCTCTCCACCGTCAGCCGGATGCAGTCGGGCACGGTCGCCTGCCGGTTCTCGTAGTCCGAGCATCGACAGCTTTCCCCGTCGAGCAGCACGCAGCGGATTGAGGTCCAGGCGATCTCGCCCGTATCCCAGTCCTCCAGCTTGTTGAGGCAACAGAGCCCGCAGCCGTCGCACAGGCTTTCCCATTCCGGATCGGTCATCTCGGCAAGGGTCTTTGTCTTCCAGAACGGCTGACCGTCCGGCTTTTCGGCACTGGTGATCGTCATGCCCGACCCCTGAACCCCTTGGCGGCAAAGGTCAAGGGCCCCGCCGCCAGGACCAATCGACATTCAGTTCAGGCCGCGCCGAAAATGGTGCTTTTCCAAGACCCGGAGCGCAGCGTACTTTCGGTAGGTGAGCACCGAAAGCTGGAAAAGCGCCATTTGCAGGCCGGCTTGGGCTGAAGGGCGATTGGTCCTAACCGTTCCGCGCGAAATCCGTTCTGTTGCCTTCAAAAGACTGATATCCTCACCGAATAAACCCGTGGTGAGAGGACGTTAACCCAACGCAGGCAGGCTGCGACCCGCCCCCGCCAAAGGTATGCGAACCGTGGAAGACGACAGCCAGACGCCGAAAAGACCCCGCCGCCGCAAGCGGCATATCTTCCTGCGCATCGATTCCTGGATCGATTCCACGGTCTGGAATGCCGGCTTTCGCTTGGGCGAGATCTGGGAGGAGATCACCATCTTCTCCCGCCGCTTCCACGTCAAAGGCTGGAAGAAGGCCGTCTTCGAGGTTGCCGGCGAAGGGATGAATCTCGGCACGGCCGGCTTCATCCTGCTGCTCGCGCTTGCCCTTCCCGCCTTCGAGGAAACCAAGGGCAACTGGCGCGCCCAGAGCGACTTCGCCGTCACATTCCTCGATCGCTACGGCAACGAGATCGGCCACCGCGGCATCATCCATGAAGATTCCGTGCCGATCGACGAACTGCCCGACCACCTGATCAAGGCGGTGCTGGCGACGGAGGACCGCCGCTTCTTCAGCCATTTCGGCATCGATTTCCTCGGCCTTGCCCGCGCCATGAACGAGAATGCGCGCGCCGGCGGCGTCGTGCAGGGCGGCTCGACGCTCACCCAGCAGCTCGCCAAAAACCTGTTCCTTTCCAACGAGCGCACCATCGAACGCAAGATCAAGGAGGCCTTCCTCGCCCTCTGGCTGGAGGCCAACCTTTCGAAGAAGGAGATCCTGCGCCTCTATCTCGACCGCGCCTATATGGGCGGCGGCACCTTTGGCGCGGCCGCGGCGGCACAATTCTACTTCGGCAAGAACGTCACCGACGTGAACCTTGCCGAATCCGCCATGCTCGCTGGCCTCTTCAAGGCCCCCGCCCGCTACGCCCCGCATGTCAACCTGCCCGCCGCCCGCGCCCGCGCCAACGAGGTTTTGACCAATCTCGTGCAGGGCGGCCTGATGACCGAGGGCCAGGTCATCGCCGCACGACGCAACCCCGCCACCGTCATCGACCGCAACGAGAAGACGGCGCCGGACTTCTTCCTCGACTGGGCCTTCGACGAGGTGCAGCGCATCGCCAAACCCTTCGCACAGCATTCCCTTGTCGTGCGCACGACCATCGACATGGGCCTGCAGGCCGCCGCCGATGAGGCGGTGGAAAGCGGCCTTCGCCAGTATGGCGAGAGCTACCGCGTCAAGCAGGGTGCGCTGGTCATGGTGGAAAACGGCGGCGCGGTGCGCGCCATGGTCGGCGGGCGCGACTACGGCGAAAGCCAGTTCAATCGCGCCACACGGGCGCTGCGCCAGCCGGGCTCGTCCTTCAAGGCCTATACCTACGCTGCCGCCATGGAATCGGGCATGACGCCGGAGACGACCATCGTCGATGCGCCGATCAGCTGGGGCGGCTGGTCGCCGCAGAACTACGGCCGCAGCTATGCCGGCCGCATGACGCTGATGACGGCGCTCGCCAAATCCATCAACACCGTGCCCGTGCGCCTTGCCAAGGACAAGCTCGGCACCAAGCGTATCGCCGAAATGGCAAAAGCCATGGGCGTCGAGACGCCGATCCGCACCGACAAGACCATGCCGCTCGGCACCTCCGAGGTCACCGTGCTCGACCAGGCGACCGGCTATGCGGTCTTCCCCGCCGGCGGTTTCCAGTCGCGCCGCCACGGCATCAGCCAGATCCTCAACTACGACGGCGACATCCTCTACGATTTCGGCCGCGACGAGCCAGCGGCAAAGGAAGTCTTGTCCGAACAGGCCGTGTCGTCGATGAACCGCATCCTCGTCACCATCCCGGTGAGCGGCACGGCGCGGCGCGGCGCGCTCGACCGCGGCATCGTCTCGGGCGGCAAGACGGGCACCACCCAGGCCTATCGCGACGCCTGGTATGTCGGCTTCACCGGCAACTACACGACCGCCGTCTGGTTCGGCAACGACGACTATACCTCGACGAACAACATGACCGGCGGCTCGCTGCCCGCCATGACCTTCAAGCGCCTGATGGATTATGCCCACCAGGGCATCGAGCTGCGTCCCATTCCGGGCATCGAGAACCCCCTGCCGGACGGCAAGGCGGCAAGCGAGGTGGCGGCGACATCGAGCGACGAGAACGCGCTGCCCGCGCTCGTGCGCCCGCGTTCGCTCTCCACCGACGTGACGAAGCTGCTGAAAGACGTCGCCCGCGAACTCGGTGCGGCGAAGGCGCTGAAGGCCGATGGCCGGGTCGCCGCGCTCGACGGAGCGCTTGACCTTGCTCCGGCGAACCGCACAGAGTGACGGCAACCTGATTCCAACGGTCGATCGCCTTGTTCCGCACGCCCCTCGTCATCGCCACAGCGCTCGCCGTCGCCTTCGGCCTCGGCATATTGAGCTCGATCTACGCGCTGCGCGCCACGGTCGGCTTCGGTGCCATCGCGCTCGGGCCCTGGACCGCCTTCCCCGCCGCCCAGACGGTCGATGCCGACCCCTATGCAAAAGCCCACCGGGCGCGCGACGGCAAGCTGCTGCTCGGCGGTGCCGAAGGCCTGACCTTCACCGCCGCCACCGACAGCGAGAGCCGCACGCTGGTGGAAAACTGCCGTTACGAGATCCGCGGCATCACCCCGCCGGCGCGCCTCTGGACGCTGCATGCGGCGGACCGCAACGGCAACCCGCTTGAGGACGCCCGGCCCGGCCTGCCAACCGGCCTCAACGCCTGGTCGGTGCTGCGCGCCGCCGACAGCAATTTCTCCATCCGCATCGCCTCCTCGGCAACGCCGGGCAACTGGCTGGCCGTGCCGCAGGGCAAGGCGCCGTTCCTGCTGGTCATGACGCTGCTCGACACGCCGACCGCCGGCAGTTCCGGGGTCATCGACCTTGCCATGCCCGGCATAACACGGCTGGACTGCGCCGATGCGTAGCTTCCTCTATGCCATCGCCGTCGGCCTCGTCGGCGCGGCGCTGCTGCACATCGTCATCATCCTCTCGCTGCCGAGCTTCACCGGCCGCGACGCCTATACCCGCGTGCAGGCCTTCGGCGAGGCGAACCGCTTTTTCCCGCTGGCGGGAAGCAGCGATTCCCTCGCCCCGATCAACGACGACCCGGCGATGAAGACGGCGGTCTGCGCCTTTTCCGTGGAGACCGGGCCGATCCGGCTGTTTGCCGAGGGCGATGTGCCCTTCTGGTCGCTCGCCGTCTATGACAGCGCCTCCAACGAGGTGTTCAGCATGAACGACCGCACCTCGGTCAGCGGCGCACTCGATACGCTGATCGCAACGCCCATCCAGCTCATCGGCATCCGCAAGGCCGTGCCGGCCGAGCTGGAGCAGTCTATCCTCGTCGAGATGCGCGGCGAGGAAGGCTATGCCGTGCTGCGCACCTTCGTGCCGACACAAAGCCGCGAGGAAGCGGCGACCGCCTTCCTGGCGGATGCCAGCTGCGAGCCGTTTGCAGCGGAACAATAGGAAGGATCGCTCCGAAGGGAGCCTTGTGACGCGGGGCCTTTGCCCGCGAAGGCCGTTCAGGCCCGTTCAAGCCATGCGCGGCGGCCGCACGCGCAGCTCCAGCGCTGCACCGGGCAGCGACCGGAAGAGGATCAGGGCCGGCGGGCGGTGTCCTGAACACCCTGCTTTGCCGCCTTGCCGCGGGCCGCCAGCATGGCGGGCGTCAGGCGTTCGTATCTTACGCCGGTGAAGAGAAGAACCTGGGCCGGAGCCGCACGGCGAATGGTGTCGCGACGCGGCGTTCGCGCGAGCCATTCCTTCAATCGTACCACGTCTGCCATTCTCGCCTCCAAAAGAAGAATCGAGACGGATGAAGCACTCCTACAAATCTCACCCTGCCCGTTTCAACGGGCCGGTGCATCCGGTTCCGTCACCCCCGGACGCGACATGAGATCGATGTCTCCCCAGTCGCATACGGGTGGAAAACGGCGATACGGGACCAGAAGTTTCCCATTCACGGGAATGTGTCTGGCGACCGTCCGGTATCCGGAACATCGCACCTTTCCCTCGCGGAACGGCGGGCGCCTGCCGGCGGATCCACCGTTCACATGATCGAATCATAACACGTCCATCGCAATAGACGAGCCGATCCATGTCCCTAAAACTAGCGACTATCGGGTTAACATGCTGTTAACACTAGCGTGAAGCGGGCGTGTTCGCTGTTCCCTGCGGCACAGGGCAGGCCTGCGGACGAGGAAAGCGGGGCCTGTCCCGATGCGGCACGCGGCCGGTCTGCAACCCCGGCGGCACCACCTTGTAAACATTGCGGTTTCCGCGCGAGCAAGGTTAACGCCTTGCTAACGCTTTTCCTCTACTTTTCATGAACGATTGAGAAGCGGCAAGGGGCTGCCGTTCCGGGGAATAACGGGTGTTTCGTGGCGGACAGGTTTCGCGAACTGGAGAGACCGCAGGCGGGGCGGCCGAAGGACATCGTGCTGATGGCCACGGTCTCCAGCTTCGAGAGCCTGCGTTTTCCATCCCGCTCGGACCTGCGCCAGTTCGGTGAACTCTTCGAACCGCTCTACAGCGCCTCCAGCGAGGAAGCCCGCCGGCAATCCGTCGCCGCGCTCTCCCGCTGCCCGCAGGTGCCGGACGAAACCGCCCTCTTCATCGCCACGCAGCCGATCGGCGTCGCCGCCATTTTCCTCATGGGCTCAAAGGCCATCGCCGATCGCACGCTGATGCATGTGCTGCGCGCCGCCAGCCCCGAACATGCCCGCGCCATCGGCCGGCGGGACGACCTTTCCCCC
Organism: Shinella sp. 838; assembly: GCF_029623935.1. Lineage (NCBI taxonomy): Bacteria > Pseudomonadati > Pseudomonadota > Alphaproteobacteria > Hyphomicrobiales > Rhizobiaceae > Shinella > Shinella sp. 838. Next base: position 356,927 of record NZ_JARSBQ010000002.1, on the reverse strand, counting down.
GCCATGGTCGAGGCGCTGGTCGCAAGCCACCAGGATCATGCCAGCCGCAGGGCCGGCGAGGATCGCGAGGCGTCGCTGAAGGAAGCGGCAAGGCTGGAGCGGGAAGAACAGATCCGCGAGGAGTTGCGGGCCCTGGTGCGCGCCGCGACGCCTGCGGTCGAAGCACCGCCGACGCTAGAGCCGGCGACGGAGGTCCATCACGCGCTGTTCGTGCGGTTTGCCCGCGCGGGCGAGGCCGGCATGCTGGCCGTCACGCTCGCCGACGCGCTCGGCGCCAGCCAGTGGCTGTCCGAGCGTATCCTTCTCGATGTGTCCGGAAGGCAGCTCGCCGAGACGCTGCTGGCGCTCGACGTGCCGGAGGAAGACAGCCTGTACGTGCTGGCGAAAATCTACCCTCACCTCGCCGAAGGCGGTGCGGCGGCCCTGCTTTCGGCGCTAGACCCGGCCGAGGCGATCGACCGTGTCGAAAGCTGGCAGCGGGCGGACAGCTACACGAATGGCAATGGCCTGCCGAAGGCGGCCAACGGCGGCGACGCGAAGTCGAATGGGCAGGATAACCACGACAGGTCCTCCGAAGCCGCACGGCACCGCGCCGCCGGCTAATTTCCTCTATTAGAAAATCCGGCGCCGCGCCGGTACGCGAATCGTCGCGCCTTCGTTGCGCTCGGCCGAGAGCGCGGCCAGCATGGTGACGACGAACATTCCCGAAATCAGCAGTGCAAGAGCGGGCAGCACGATAAACATGGCGTTTCTCCGAGGGTTCGACACAGGCCATCGCCTGTGTGGCTCCCTTTTCCCACGCGCCGCGCCGCTGCGATGTTCCCGCGGGAACAGGCCCTCAGAACAGGAAGTCGCCCTTGTCGAGCGCGCGCAGCGCAACGTGCTCCAGAGTCAGCATGTCGTTGCCGGCGCGGATCACCACGTCGTCGCCGCGCTGAACGGCATGGTTCGTCATCAGGTCGTCAAAGCCGGTGATTTCGGCATGGCCGGAAAAATCCACCCGGTCCGTGCCCGGCGTGAAATCCGCCACCCTGTCACGCCCGGTCCCCTTGGCGAACAGGAAGACATCCTTCCCGCTGCCGCCGATGAGCGTGTCGTTGCCCTTGCCGCCGTCGAGAATGTCGTTTCCGCCGCCACCCGAGAGCGTGTTTGCGCCGCTGTTGCCGATGAGCACATTGGCAAGCCCGTTGCCCGTGCCGCTCATGCCGGCCTTGCCGAGCAGGATGAGCTTTTCGAGATTGGCACCGAGCGTGTAGCTGACGGTGGACTGCACCGTATCGGTGCCACCGCCCGCCTTCTCGACGAGCTTCAGCCGGGCATCCCCGACGATATAGGTGTCGTTCCCCTTGCCGCCCGCCACCGTGCCGGTCACCTTGCCGCCGCGCGTGTCGAACGTGTCGTTGCCCGCCCCGAGATCCACCGAACCGCGGATCGTACCGTTATTGGTGACGATCTCGCTGCCGTTGCCGCCCTTCAGCGCCAGGCCCTCCGCCTTCAGCGATCCATTGTTGGCGAAGGTGTTGAGCCCCTTGCCGAGGAGGGCGACCGCAATGCCCTTCGTCGCCGTGATCGCGCCGTTGTTCGCCACCGTCGCGCCGGCCCCGTCGCTGAAGATGCCGGCTGCGCCCTTCAGCGTGCCGTTGTTCATCACCTGCGCGTGCGCGCCGCCGATATCGACAGCCTCGCCGGCCGTTGTCGTTATCGCCTTGTGATTGGCGAAATTGACCTTTGCCCCGTCGAGCCGGATGCCGCCCTTCGCCGCGGAAATCGTACCGTTGTTCGCCACCACCGCATTGGCGCCAGTGATCACCACGCCCTCGTCGGCACGCGAAAGGACCTTGCCGTTGTTGGTGACGACGGCGCCCGCGCCCGACACCGTCAGCCCGTCGCGGTAGGCGTCCAGCGTGCCGCTGTTGGTCACGATCGCCGCAAGGCCGGCGCTGCGAATGCCGTCATCGGCCGTCGACTGGATGAACCCGTAATTGGTGATGATCGCCTTGGCGCCCGAGACCGTGACGGCATCGCCTGCGCTTTTCACGGTGCCGTGGTTGGTGACCAGCGCCTCGCCGCCCGCCACCTTCAGCCCGGTCCCACCGGAGGACAGCACGGAGCCCCGATTGGTGATGCTGGCGCCCGCTCCGCTGAAATGGCCGGCCGCCGCATCGCCTGAAAGCGTGCCCTGGTTGGAAAAGACAAGCCCGCCGCCGCTCGCGGAAAGGCCGGTCAGCGCCGCGGAAACCACCCCGTTCGCCTTGATCGCGACGGTCCCGGCGTCGCTCCCCAGCGTGCCAGCCCCGAGCACGACGGCATGTCCCGCCGTGGAGCGGACCGTTCCGTCGACGACGAGCATGCGTCCGGCGAAAGCCCCGCCCGCGTCGACGGCAAGGCCGGCCGTGGTTATGGAAATGCCGGGCGCGACGATCCACTGGCTGCCCGCCTCGCGTGCGACGAGGGTCGATGTCCGATCCTCGAGAATGTCGTATTTGCTCATGTCTTTCCGGCGCCCGTCATCGGCATGGCCACGTCCTGCGGCAGCCCCGCCGCCTGTCGAACGGCGGGATGCGTCTCGTTTTCGGGAGGGTTCCAACGCATGCGAGGGGCCTGCCCGCCGGAACCGCCATACCGCACTTCCTGCAAAAAATCCGTTTCACCCGGATCGGCACGGCCGGTTTCCGCCCGCAGGCTTAACGTCGGAAGAACCCGTCGTCCTTCGGCTCGGCTCCTGCGAATTCGATGAGGTCATCGAGCGCGTCCGCCTCGATCGACACGACCCAGAGATCGCCGTCAAAGCGCCGCTCCCGCGCCAGCGCATCGGCAACGGCCGCCGCCTCGACCCGCTCCAACCGCGCCTCGAAGCGCCGGAGCCCGCTCTCCTCGGCCTCGAAGACACTCTGCGGCGCCGGCCCATACAGGCTCTCCGTCCCGTCGCGGAACACCTGCCGCACGAACACCGCCCCCGCCTCCTCCGCGCCCTTCACCTCGACAGCCGCAAAATCGCCGCGGGCGAAGACGCGGCGCATCAGGGCGGACACGAAGATATCGGAGCGAAGGCGCATGGCCGCGGCATACACGGCACGGCGCGGCGGGGCAATGGCGAAGGCTGGCGAGCCCCGCATCAGGGCCGCCGGGAAAAGCCCCGCCTCACACGCGGATCGCCAGCCGCAGCCCGCCCCAGTGGCGACCGTTGACGGTTATGGGGGCGGAGATGTCCTTCATCAGCACGAACTGGCCGCCGCCCATGTCGCGGCGATAGGTCTGCACGAGGAAGGGTTCGGTGCTGCGCCCGGCGGCGAGCCCCACCCGGTCGTTGAAGATCCGGCGATTGCGGCAGTTGGCGGTGTTCCAGGCCGGATCGCCCGGCCGTTGCGCTTCGGAGAATTTTCGGTTGTGCGTCGGCAGGTATCCCTGGTCGTCGATCGCCGCGCAGAAGGCGATGCGGCCGTCCGCGGCCACCGCCGGCTCCTGGATATCGGGCAGAACGCGGTCGGTGAAATCGGTGAAGCGCGTCGTCATCTGCACCGGGTCGGTGCCAGGGATCGGCCGGTACTGCCGGTCGAACAGGGCCTCAATGCCCATCTCGCCGCTGCGGATGGCGGCCGAAAAGCGCGCCGAGACCTTGTCGGCCAGTTGCTGCACGAGGCGGATGTAGGGGCTGTCCGGCGTCTCGATCCCGCGCTCGCCGTCGCCTGGATGATGCGCTCGGAAATCGCCACCACCTCGCCGACCTTGCCGGACGCGCCCTGCAGCGTCCCGTTGGAGCGGATGATCTCGGCCGAGGCCGCACCGATCGAGCGGGCGAAATCGCTGCATTCCCGGTCCACCGCACCCGTCGTCGCGGCAAGCGCCGAGGCGCTGTCGAGGATCTTCGACATGACCTGTTCGACGCCGGCAAAGGAACCCTGGACCTCGGACGCCGTCACCTTGACGCCCTCGGCGGAAACACGCGCGCCCTCGCCCGCCGCCTCCAGCCGGTCGATGCGGGCGCGCAGTTCCTGCAGCGTCTTCTGGATGGAGGCCGTCGTGCTGGAGGTCTCGAGCGACAGCGCCCGCACCTCCGCCGCCACGACCGCAAAACCCTTGCCCGCCTCACCCGCACGCGCCGCCTCGATGGCCGCGTTCAGCGCCAGGAGGTTCGTCTGCCGGGCGATGGTGCCGATGGCGTCGGCCAGCCGGCCGACATCGGCAAGCGCGCCGGAAAAGGCCGAGATTTCCGTGCCGATCTCGTTGGAGGCCGTCACCATGTGGTCGATGGCGGCGATCGAGCCGTCGAGCTGCACCGCCTGCTCGCCCAGCACGCGGCGGGCGCTCGCGGCCAGCTGGTCCGTCTCGCCGAGCGAGCGGGCAATGTCGCCATTGGCGCTGGCGATCGCCGTCGCCGACTGGGTCAGCCGGGTGAAGAGTGCCGCGTGCTCGCGCGACTGGGCGGCGGTGTCCTGGATGGAGCCGGCGATATCGACGAGATGCAGGCCGAGGTCCGAGGCTTCGGCGGCCAGCGACCCGACGACCCGCCGCAGCGCAGCCCCATCGGCTGGCGCCGGCTTCTCGTCCTCTTCCCAGATATGCGCAGTCTCACGCAAGGCAGCGTTGGACATGGTTCGACAATCCTCCCGGTGATCGACGGATCATCGGGCGGACATGGTTAACGCATCCTTTAAAAACAACCGGTAGATGTATCAGTCAAGGCATACGACTTTGGTCGCATGCACGACGCGGCTCAGAGCGCACCGATGTCCTTCAGCTTGGCCAGAACCTGCTCGTTCGGTTCGCCGGTGACCGGCAGGCGGTAGTGCTTTTCGAAGTGGCGGATCGCGGTGCGGGTCTTCTCGCCGATCAGCCCGTCCACGGCGATATCCGTATAGGCGATGTTGCTGAGGCCCTTCTGGATCTTCATCACCAGATCGCTCGGCGCAGGCCGTGCGACGGCGGAGGTCACGGCCGGATCGGCTTCGGCCTCGGCCCGCATGATGGCCGCCGCGACCGGGTCCTCCTCGACTTCCGCCTGCGTCTGCGTCCTGGCGGGTTTGCTCTCGATGACCTTGGCCACCTCGTCGAAGGGCCGCTCGGCCGGGGTCACGTCGGTGACCTCGGGCAAGGGCTGGCCCTCCTCGGCGCGCTCGATGACGAAGGTCGTCACGTCCAGCGGCTCCGGCTGCGTGGCGGTGAAGCCGAGGGAATTGTCGGCCGAGCGCATCTTGAGGAACGGCGCCGGGTGCCCGCCCGGCTGATACCACAGCGCGTTGGCGGCAACGAAGGAGAAGACCACGACGAAGGCGCAGGTGCCGCCGACCACGGTCGGGTGGCGCGCGGCAAGGCCGCCGAGCGCCACGAGCCCGGTGATGACGATATTCGGCCGGCGCGGCTCCACGCGTGTGCCGGACCGGCCCTTGCGGGCCTGGCCCTGGGGCCGCCGCTCAGGCTGTCTTCTGACGTGCGCGTTCATCGTTCGTGTCCTTGCCATCTCGCGACGGCTCGTAAACCGTCTCGATTACAGCCGCAAGGCGCGGCGGAAATTCGACGGTGGATGCAGTTCCGGTGCGCGGCTCGCCATCCGGCGCGACGCCCGAGCCGTCCGCCGGCACGCGTACGGTGATGACCGTGCCCTCGCCCGGCCGGCTCTGGATGACGAAGCTGCCGCCATGCAGCGCCACGAGACCCTTGACCAGCGACAGGCCGAGGCCGGTGCCTTCGTATTTGCGGGTATATTCGTTCTGCACCTGCATGAAGGGCTGGCCGATCAGCGCCAGCTTGTCGGCGGGAATGCCAATGCCGGTATCGCTGACGGTCAGGACGAGGTCCCTGCCCTCGCGTGCTGCATCGATGGTGACGATGCCGCCGCGGTCGGTGAACTTGATCGCGTTGCCGACGAGGTTGATGAGCACCTGCTGGATCGCCCGCTGGTCGGCGATGGCCTCGCCGATGGCGCGCGGCACCCGGCTCGTCAGCTTGATGCCCTTCTCGCGCGCCTGGAGGCCGAGCATCTGCTCGCAGGCCCGGACGCTGTCGGCGACGAGGAAGGGCTCGGTCAGGAGCTCGTAGCGGCCCGCCTCGATCTTCGAGACGTCGAGCATCGTGTTGACGACCGACAGGAGATGCGAGCCCGACTGATGGATCAGCGTGACGTACTCGCGCTGCCGGTCGTTCTGCAGCTTGCCGAAATATTCGCCGGCGAGGATGTCGGAAAAGCCGAGGATGGCGTTCAGCGGCGTACGCAGCTCGTGGCTGACGGCCGCAAGGAACCGCGTCTTGGCATCGTTGGCCGATTCGGCCTCGGCGGCCTTGCGGGCGCTCTCGCCGCGAAGCTTCGCCTCGTCGGAAATGTCGCGCGACTGGGCGACGACGGCGGCAAGCGCGCCGTCCGCGCCGGCAAGCGCCGTCATTTCCACGCGCATATGGGTGAACTGCTCGGCATCGGCCTCGATGCGCGCGCGGTCGATGCGCACGTCCACCGTTTCGCGCGTGCCGCCCTGGCGCAGACGGTCGATCGCCGCGAGGAAGCCGATCCGGTCGGAGACATGGATCTGGTCGAGATAGCCGCGGCCGGCAGGGTCGCGCATCCAGGCGAGCATGTCGGCGCGGTCGCGGCCATGCACCGCCGTGACAAAGCCACGCGCATCGTGCAGCGTCACGAGGCCGGCGAAGAGATCATAAGGAGAGGCGGCCGGCGGCGCGGCGGCGGCCAGCTCCTCGGCGAAGGTTTTCTGCAGTGCCGGCTTTTCCTTGAAGGTCGAGGCGGCCGCGGCCGTCAGCAGCGCGCCGGCACCGGCCAGCGCCACACCGGCGGGCAGCGCGGCGGAGGCGGGCATGACGGCGGAGAGGGCAAGCGGCAGGCCGGGAACGGCCGCCAGCAGCGCCAGCGTGGTGGCGCGCAGCGACGCGGACGGACGCTGACCGGCAGCAGGTGCGCCAGCAACGCCAGCAACGGCGCCCAGGCGGGCTGCCATTCTGTCAGCGATGGTGGTCAATTGGCGCAACGCAAAACCCTGCCGTTTATGTTCTTTTGGTGAGCCCAAAATCGCATCGGCGACTTAAGGAAAGAATAAACGACGGGGCCGGAAAGCGGGGCAAAAAGGCCCAAAAGTCCCATTTCGGGGCAATCCAACGGCCATTCGTCCGGCGTGGTTAACGGGGCGTAAGCGCCTCATTTTGCGGCATTTTTCTGTTCATATTAACTTCTGGGGCAAAGGGCGGGAAAGGCCCCTCCCGGCATTCCGGCGCCTTGCTGCCGCGCTGCCCGCCACGATCCTTAACGGCGATCGCTAAAATCTGCCTCAAATGCGTTTAAAGTGCCGGGAAAGGCGAGATAGATCGCATTTTAATCAAAACTGGGCAAAACCCGAATGATTCTTTCAAAGGGGAATTTCCTTCCCGCCCCTATTCTCGCATCAACGGTTCGCCAAGGACCAAACAAGCCGAAGGCCGCAAAGAGCCGAGGCGATAACGAGGATGGCAAGCGATGTGGTTTCTGATCAAGGGAACGTTCTGGTTCTCAATGGTTCTCGTCCTGCTCCCCTTCCTGGACGCGGAATCCTCCGCCAAGCTGGAAAAGGGCCCGACGGTCGAGATCGGCGACACGTTCACTGCCGCCAGCGAAGCGCTGCATTATGTAACGGCGATGTGCCTCGAAAAGCCGGACGTCTGCGAAAAGGGCGCCGAGACCTTCGTCGCCCTCGGCCACCGGGCCCGTGAAGGCGCCCGCATCGCCTATCAGTTCCTCGATACCCAGTTCGCCGAAGAAGGCACCGCCGTCGCCAAGGCCGATCCGGCCGCCGAAGAAGCGCTCGACCAGCCGCTTCCGGCCGTTGCCACGATCGATGCCGACGACGAGGTCATCACCGGCACCGTTGCCATCCCGACCCGCCGCCCCGACCACAAGGGCTGATACCGCCACCCATTTCCCGCATGTCCGGAACAGGCCGTCTTTTCCCGCCCGGACCTCGCGTGACCGTTTTTCTGCCTGCCTCACTCGTTGCCCTGCAACCGCCGTATGGACCCGTTCCCTACGGCGTTTCTTTTTGTCCGCACGCTTTCCGGTTCAAATTCCGGGCCGGCTCGCCTATATGAAGGCAGTCCCCGCATACGGAAGAACCATGGCCACGCTGCAAGAGATCATCGACGACTTCGCCTTCCTCGAGGAGTGGGAGGACCGCTACCGCTATGTGATCGAGCTGGGCAAGGCGCTGCCGGACCTGCCGGAGGAACAGCGCACCGCCGCCAACAAGGTGCAGGGCTGCGCCAGCCAGGTCTGGCTCGTCAGCAAGGCCGATGCGGGCGCCGATCCTATGATGACCTTCGAAGGCGATTCGGACGCCCACATCGTGCGCGGCCTCGTCGCCATCGTGCTTGCCATCTATTCCGGCAAGCGCGCCTCCGAGATCGCCGCGCTCGATGCGATCGACACCTTCAACGCCATCGGCCTCGTCGAGCACCTTTCCTCCCAGCGCGCCAACGGTCTGCGCTCGATGGTGCGGCGCATACGGGAAGAAGCCGCCGTACGGGTGGCGGCCTAGGGCATTTCCGGCTCACAGGAAAAGCTTTGGATTCTTGTTTTTACCGCATTATCCGACGCCGAAGCGATTTCGCTTCGGCTGGAAATGCTCTAGGCACCGCGCGGCGCGCCAACACGCCGCGGCGTACGGCTCCTCATCCCGGCAGTTCCGGCCGATAGCCTTGCGCACCCCAGGCATGCGACCGCCGCCCGGCCGGGACCGGCGGGGCATAGTGGCGGGCGAGCGCCATCAGGGCGGCGCGCAGCATGAGTTTGGCGGAGCGGGCGGGCCATTGCCGCTCGCGCTCCACGGTCTCCAGTCCCTTCATGAAGCAGCAGACATCGAGCGCGACGCCGGACAGCTCCGGGCCGATCGCCGCAATGGCGTGCGCGACCCGCAGGCGCGCGGCAAGCGCGGTATCGGTGAGCGCGCGCGCCGTGCCCGCCTCGCCTTTCTGGCGGCCCGCGATGCGCGGCTCCCACGCCATGGTCAACCGCGGCTGCAGGCCGCCGCGGGTGAAATCCGCATGCAGCCTTTCCCCGGCGGCAAAGGCCGTCTCCGGCAGGAAGGCCTCGCCCGTCTTCTCCTTCAGCCGTGTCAGGCTCGCAAGCGGCGATTCCAGCCGGTTGGCGCGCGCCCGCTCCCGCATCCCGTCACGCACCACCGTCACCTCGGTCATGTCGCGGTGCTGTTCGGCAAAGGGCGTTCCGGCCGTGCAGAGCCGGCGCCTGAGATAGGCGCGCGCCTCCCCCGCCGCAAAGGCACGGTCGCCCTCGCGCCGCACCAGCCCGCGGCGCACCGCCTCGGCCAGAAGCGTCGGGGCAAGCCGCTGCCGGCGCCCGTCGGCGGCAAGCGCTTCGTCCTCCGTCACCTTTGCCCCATCGGCCACCAGCAGAAAGCGCAGGAGCCTTGCAAGCGCGGCATCGTCCACCACCGCCCCCTCACCCATGGCTGCCGATCCCCGCCGGGCCGAAGACCGACTGCACGACGCGCTCGACCGCCGAGACGAAGGCATCGAAGGTGGCATTGTCGCGGCGGTCTTCCACCACATTGCAGGCATGGCCGACCGTCGTCCGGTCGCGCCCGAAGGCGGCGCCGATATCGGCCTGGGGCAGCCGCAGCACGACGTGGCAGACATACATGGCGATCTGGCGCACATGGCAGGCGGAGCGCCGGCTGTCCCGCCGCCAGAGCGCCCGGTCGCCCGCCATGGCCATCATTTCCAGGACGAGCTGGCGCACGATGCGGCAGGCGATACCGGCCGGCACGACCGGTGCTGGCGCGTCGGGCACGACGCATTTGATCTCCGGCGCAGGACCGGATGCGGTCTTGAGGGATGCCCGCCGGTGGGGAACGATGAACTGGTGCATGACTGGCCACTCCGTTTATAGGAATTTATTCATACACCCTAGAGGATGACCGGGGATGAATGAAGCACAATCGCGCAACCACTCATTGAATTTCTTTGCAAATTTATGCCTGATGTCCCCACCTAGGCATTTTTTCCTTCACATCTGGTTCCGATGCGTAGCCAGACAGGCCATAAACGCAGAAGGCCGGCCCCTTTCGGGACCGGCCTTCGATTCGCATGGATGGATGCGAGACTTACTTGCCCTTGCGGCGCTGGCCGAGGCCCATTTCCTTGGCGAGGCGCGAACGGGCCTCGGCATAGGCGGGCGCGACCATCGGGTAATCTGCCGGCAGGTCCCACTTCTCGCGGTACTCTTCCGGGGTCATGCCGTAATGGGTCATCAGGTGGCGCTTCAGCGACTTGAACTTCTGGCCGTCCTCCAGGCAGATGATGTAGTCGTTCTGCACGGACTTCTTCACCGGAACCGGCGGCTTCGGCTTTTCGGCGACAACGGGCACTTCCACGGCGGCAGCGGGCTGCGTCGTGTTGTTGAGTGCGGCATGCACGTCGGCGATCAGACCCGGCAGTTCTGCAACCGGAACGACATGGTTGCCGACATAGGCAGCGACGATATCGGCAGTCAGTTCCACAAGCAGATTGGAGCCGGCGCCAAGGGTTGTTTCGGTCATTTCTTTCTCCTGTCGGACAACACGAAGGTCGATGGCCCTATCCACCGGCCTGGACAATGAATTCGGCGTAAAGCGTCTTTGTCGGGCGATCCTGTGGCAGAATAATGCTCGCCGGCGGAAATGCAGACATTTCTGTCGATATAACTTCCACTACAGCGGTCGCCGCGTCACATGCCGGCTCTTTCCGAGACATATACCCCGCGGGCATAAATACGGTCCGAACTCAACTTAAACAGGAAAACCGCACGCAAGCTAAATCAACCCGAATGCTTTACTTCACTTGGAATATCATTCCGCAATTCGTTGTCCAGTATTATTTTAGAGAAATAACATTGGAATCTTTGAGGTGAAATAGAAACCACTAAAAATTGGTGGATAGTACAATTTCTCAGGGTTTGCTTCTCAACCCTTTATCAACGCTTCTTGTTGCCGCGTTCGCGCGCATCGCGCATCTCGTCGAGCACCGCATGGCGCGAGAAGCGATATCCCGCCTCGTGCGCCGCCCTGGCGATGAGGTGGGCGGCGATCGGCGCGGTCAGCACGAAGAAGATGAAGCCGGCGAGCGCGCGCGTGAAGATCGCCGCGTCGAGGGAATGGATGCCGGCGGCAAAGAGCATCAGGCCGGAGCCCACCGTGCCCGCCTTCGAGGCGGCGTGCATGCGGGTATAAACATCCGGCAGGCGCACGATGCCGAGGGCCGCCAGGAAGGTGAAGATGCCGCCGGCGACCAGCATGACGGCGACGACGATGGAAAGAACGAGATCCAGCATCAGCGCCGCCTCCTTGCCCTGGTTGCCTTGCCCTGCCGTACGCCCTTGCGGGCGGGGCTCTCGCCGCCCGCCGCCGGTTCGTCCGCCTCCATGCCCTGGCGCAGCACGAAGCGCGCGAAGGCCACGGTGGCAAGAAACCCGACGAGGCCAAGCGCGATGGCGATGTCGATATAGAGGTTGAAGCCGGTCTTGATGGCGAGGACGGCGATGAAGCCGATGGCGATGGCCACCAGCATGTCGAGCGCGACGATGCGGTCCGGCAATGTCGGTCCCTTGACGACCCGGTAGGCCGTCAGGAAGAAGGCCGCGCACATCAGGAAGAGCGCGATGGTCGCGGCGGCGGAGATGACGGTTTCGGCGCCCATCAGCGGAAGGCCTCCAGGATCTTCTTCTCAAAACCATCGGCGATGTCCCGCCGGGTGCCGACGGGATCGGAGCAGTCGAGCGCGTGCACATAGAGCACCTTGCGGTCGGCGGAAACGTCGACGGAAAGCGTGCCCGGCGTCAGCGTGATGAGGTTGGCAAGCAGCGTGATCTCGAAATCCCGGTCGACTGTCAGCGGAAAGGCGAAGATGCCGGGTTTCAACGCCATTTTCGGGCTCGCCACCAGCACCGCCACCTTCCAGGCGGAGAGCGCCAGCTCCTTGATGAACAGGAGGACGAGCGACAGCAGCTTGAGCGGCCGGATGCGCCGTCCGTCCGGCTGGATATGATCGCGGATCAGCGCGAGCGACAGCGCACCGGCGACAAGGCCGAGCAGGAGATTGGGAAGGGTGAAGCTGCCGGAGACGGCGAGCCATAACAGCGCCAGGAGGGCGATGGTGAAGGCGGGCCGCATGTCAGTTCCCCCCCGGAAAGACCGAGCCGATATAGGCCCGCGGATCGGCCAGCCCCTGCGCGGCCAGCTGGATGGTGGAGAGCAGCGCCTCGGGAAAGAGGCCGAAGACCACCGTCAGCGCGGTGAGCGCGGCAAGCGGCAGCAGCGCGCTTGCCGGAATGGCCTCATCCGCCAGCGCGCCGCCCGCCGGCCGCCAGTAGGCCAGAAGGAAGACGCGGCCGACTGCGATGGTCGTCAGGAAACCGGTGAGGAAGACCACCGCCGCCAGCCACCAGGCGCCGATATCCATCGCCGCCTTCGCCACCATGACCTTCGGCCAGAAGCCGGAGAACGGCGGCAGGCCGGACACCGCGAAGAACAGCACCAGCGACAGGGCGGCAAACAGCGCCGAGCGCGTGTAGAGCCCGCCGAGACGGGCGAGATCGAACGAGCCGGCAAGCCGCCCGGCAAGGCCCGCAGCCATGTAGAGCGCCGTCATCACGACCATGGAGTGCAGCGCATAGAAGATCGCCCCGCCCGTGCCGCCGGGGCTGCCGAGCGACAGGCCGGCCAGCATGACGCCGATGCCCGAGATGACGAGATAGCCGAGCAGCCGGCGGATGTCGCTCTGCCCGAGCGCGCCGAGCGCCCCGAGGATCATGGTGGCGGCGCCCGCCAGCGCGATGACGAAGCTCAGTTCCTCCCGCTCGACGGGAAAGAGCATGATCAGCGTGCGCAGCAGCGCATAGATGCCGACCTTGGTGAGCAGGCCGGCGAACAGCGCCGACACCACGACGCGCGGCGTGTGGTAGGAGGCCGGCAGCCAGAAATTCACCGGAAAGGCCGCGGCCTTCATGCCGAAGGCCGTGAGATAGAGCATGGCGAGCGTCATCAGCGGCAGCTCGGCGCGGCCCGCCGCCGCCTTCGTGGCAATGTCGGCCATGTTGAGCGTGCCGAAGATACCATAGAGATAGCCCGTGGTGACGAGGAACAGCGTCGTCGCGATGAGGTTCAGGAAGGCGTATTTGATCGCGCCGTCGATCTGCCGCGGCTCCGAGCCGAGCGTGAGGAGACCGAAGGACGAGATCAGCAGCACCTCGAACCAGACATAGAGGTTGAAGATGTCGCCGGTCAGAAACGCGCCGGAAACGCCGGCCATCAGCAGGAGCAGGAAGGGATAGAAGCCGTAGCGCAGGCCGCTGCCGTCGATATCGCCGAGTGCGTGCACGGCGCCCGCAAGCGCCACGACGGCGCCCACGAGGGCAAAGAGCACGCCCGTCAGGTCCGCCGTGAACGCGATGCCGAACGGCGGCAGCCAACGGCCCATCACCATCGTCACGGGGCCGTTCGCCAGGACATGGCCGAGCAGCAGCGCATCGAGCAGCACCAGCACGGCCAGTGCGGGAACGGCAAGGAAGCCCTGCAGGTGCAGCGACTTGCGGGCCATCAGCAGCACCGCGCCGGCCAGAATGCACCAGACGGGCGGCAGGACGACCAGCCAGTCGAGGGTTGCGACCGGGGTCATGACGAGGGCTGCGGAGAGATCGGTAGGCGTAGCGGCCATTGGCGGGGCGGTTCCTGTCAGTAGCCGGTCGGCGGGAGGGGATCGTTCTCCGGCTCCGCCAGGCGCATCTCGTTACCGTTGTCGGTGCCGAGGTCCTGGTAGGCGCGGTAGACGAGCACCAGCAGGAAGGCGAAGAAGGAAAAGGAAATGACGATCGCCGTCAGGATGAGGGCCTGCGGCAGCGGATTGGCGGTGAGCGTCTGCGGCACGTCGTGGCCGGCGGGGATAATCGGCGGCACCTCGCGCAGAATGCGGCCATTGGTGAAGAGCAGCAGGTTCACCGCATTGCCGAGCAACACGACGCCGAGCAGCACGCGCACCAGGAACTTCGACAGCATCAGATAGACGGCGGCGGCGAAGAACAGGCCGATGAGGAAGACGAAGGGCACTTCCATCAGACGTCCTCCGTCTCGAGCGCCAGCGCGATGGAGGTGATTGCCCCCACCACCACGAGATAGACGCCGGTATCGAACAGCATGACGCTGGAGAGCGGGATCTCGACGCCGAGGATGACGGGATAGACCCAGAGCCCGGTCATGAAGGGCACGGCAAAGAAGATCGACATAAGGCCGGCGACCGCCGCGATGAAGAGGCCGAAGGCCGAGATCGCCATCGGGTGGAACCACAGGGCCTTGCGCACGGCGGCAATGCCGTTGGCGATGCCGAAGATCGCAAGCGCGGAGACCGCGATCAGCCCGCCCGTGAAGCCGCCGCCAGGTTCGTTGTGGCCGCGCAGCAAGACGAAGATCGAGAACAGCACCATCAGCGCGGTGAGGAACGGCGCGACGGTGCGGAAGATGAGCGTGTTCATGCCTTGCCTCCCGCCTTGCCACCCTTGCGGATGCGGATGATCGACAGGATCGCCAGGCCCGTCACCATGACGACGGCGATCTCGCCCAGCGTGTCCGTGCCGCGGAAATCGACGATGATGACGTTCACCACATTGGCACCGTGGGCGATCGTCTTGGAATAGAGGTTGAAGAAATCGGTGAGCGCCGTGTCGAAGCGGCCCTGCGTGACCTTGAGGAGATAGAGCGAGAAGCCGAGCCCGCAGGCGATGGCGATCACGGCATCCGGGATCTTCTCCCTCAGCGGCCGGTGGTCGCGCGGTGTCAGCTTCAATCGTGTCATGACAAGGGCGAGGATGACGACCGACAGCGTCTCGATCATGAACTGCACGAAGGCGAGATCCGGCGCGCCGAAGAGCAGGAAGAGCATGGCGACGCAAAAGCCCTGGATGCCGAGCGCGACGATGGCCGTCAGGCGATTGCTCGCCGTCAAGACGGCGCAGAGGCCGACGACGGCGAGCACCATGACCGCCAGTTCGTGGAACGGCATGTCGGCCGGCCAGACCGGCAGGCGCGGCCATTCACCATAGACCGCCGGCGGCACGAGCAGCGCGAGCGCGATCACGGCGAAGGTCGCCGTCATGTAGATTTCCATGCGGCCGGGCTGGACGAGCCGGGTGACCGTCGTGGCGGCGCGCACGAGGCCGGTCATCGCCTGGTCGAAGCCGCGGTCCGGTCCCCAGCCGATGTCCTCGACCAGCCGGTTCGCCATCGCGCGCGCCTTGTCGAGGAAGAGGAAGACGGCAATGCCGAAGGCAACGGTGACGGCGGACAGCGCCAGTGCGAGGCTGAGATGCGGCACGGCCGAGATGGTGACCGTCTCCTGCTTTCCGGCAATGGCGGAGGCAAGCGGCGAGGTCAGCACGGCATGGGTGATCGCGGAGAAGACGCCGACGACCAGCCCCATGACGGCGAGCAGCATGGGACCGATCCAAAGGAGGGCCGGTCCTTCATGCGCATGTTTCGGCGTCTCGACCGGCGCGCCGAGGAACGGCTTCAGCGCCACGGCGAAGGCGACGGCGAACATCAGGCCGTTGCCGATGATGGCCGCGGCGGTGAAGGCGATCTGGCGCAGGTTGCCGCCGGCGAGCGCCACATAGATCTCTTCCTTGGCAAGGAAACCGAAGAAGGGCGGCAGGCCGGCCATGGAGAGCGCGGCAAGCAGCGCGGCGAGGAAAGTGACGGGCATCGCCCGCTTGAGCCCGCCCAGTTTCGTGATGTCGCGCGTGCCCGTCTCGTGGTCGACGAGCCCGGCGACCATGAAGAGCGCGCCCTTGAAGAGCGAATGGGCGACGAGATAAAGCGCAGCGGCGGCCACCGCATGGTCCGAGCCGAAGCCGGTCAGCATCACGAGAAGGCCAAGCGAGGCGACCGTCGTATAGGCCAGCATCAGCTTGAGATCCGTCTGGCGGATGGCGAGCACCGCGCCGACGAGCAGCGTCAGCCCGCCGAAGGCCGGCAGGATCGTCTCCCAGGCGACCGTGTCGCCCATCACGGGATTGAGCCGCATCAGGAGATAGACGCCGGCCTTCACCATGGTCGCGGAATGCAGATAGGCCGAGACGGGCGTCGGCGCTTCCATGGCGTTCGGCAGCCAGAAATGGAACGGGAACTGCGCCGACTTGGTGAATGCGCCGCCGAGAATGAGGAAAAGCAGCGGCAGGTAGAACGGGCTCGTCCGCACCTCCGCGCCGAAGGACATCAGCAGCGACAGCTGCGTGACCTCCGTGACGTTCCACAGGAGCAGCAGTCCCGCCAGAAGGAAAAGCCCGCCCCCGCCGGTGACGACCAGCGCCTGCAGCGCGGCGCGGCGCGAGGCTTCCCGCGCATGGTCGAAGCCGATCAGGAGGAAGGAGGTGATCGAGGTCAGCTCCCAGAAGACGAAGAGCATCAGGAAGCTGTCGGAGGCGACGAGGCCGAGCATCGCACCCATGAACATCAGGATGAAGGAGAAGAATCGCCCCTGATGCGGATGTCCCTTCAGGTAACCGCCCGCATAGAGCACGATCAGCGTGCCGATGCCGGAAATCAGCAGCAGGAAGGCGAGCGACAGGCCGTCGATCAGCCAGGAGAAGCTGACATTGTAGGACGGCACCCAGGCATAGCCGCCCGTGACGATCTCGCCGCGCGACACTTCCGCGTTGAAGCCGAGAAAATGGAGGAAGACGGCGGCCGGCACCAGCGCCAGGGGCCAGGCGGCATGGTGTCCGAGAAGCCGCGTGAGCGCCGGCGCGATGAGCGCGCCGAGAAACGGCAGACAGAAGGCGAGGAAGGTCAAGCCCATCGTGTCTGGAATCATTCCGTCTCCCTCATCCGCGGGCTCCACCCGTCTTGCCGTGTTTTTCAGATCGCCGGTTCTACGTCGGTATGACGAAAATCACCACCCTTGAACGGCAAACCTGCGACGTTTTACCCACCTTCAGGCGGATCAGGCGTATGCAAGGCAAGGCTCGGGAAGTAAGTCCGGTATCGCCCGGCGTCCCGTGTGATCAAGGTCAGGCCGGCAACCGCGGCATGGGCGCCGATGAAGAAGTCCGGCAGCACGCTCACGCGGTTGCCGCCGGTCCGGCGATAGGCCTGGAAGGCCTTTCCCGCAAGGAAAAGGGCCTGCCGCGGCATGGGCAAGGGCTCCAGCTCCGCCAGCGCGACCATCGCATCGAGATCGGCAATATCCCGGTAGCGCACGGAAAGCTCGGCATAGACGACATCGTTGATCGCGAGGGGACCAAGCAATGCGGCGGCCTCAAGCTCGGCCTGCGACCACGCAGCCCAGACCGGATCTTCCGTCACGAGGTCGAGCAGGACATTCGTGTCGACCAGGAACATGCTCAATCGTCGCCGCGCGTCAGTGCCATGATCTCGTCCGTCGTCATTCCCTGACCGGCCTGGCCGCGCAGGCGCGCAAACCGGCTTTTCGGCCGGGCATCGTCCAGGGGCACGACGACGATGCTGCCATCCCCGACCCGGCGGAACTCGACCCGGCTGCCGGGGCCGATGCCAAGGAAGTCCCGCACGGCCTTCGGGATCGTCACCTGCCCCTTGCTCGTCACCGTCGTGCTCATGAACCCTCGGTAATACCGTCGTGAAAGTGCGTATTACTTTACGCCGCAAACGCTGTGTTTGCCAGCCCTCCATCAGGATACCGCCAAAGATTGTCTTGCCGCCCCCGGCACCCTATCTATGGCTCCGACAGGAGGACGCGATGAGCGACACGAAGACACTGAAGGTCAACAAGACGAAGGACGAGTGGCGGGAGATCCTGACGCCGGAACAGTTCCGCATCACGCGCGAACACGGCACGGAGCGTGCCTTTTCCAGCCCCGATTTCGACCTTTCCAAGAAAGGCACCTATCACTGCATCTGCTGCGACAGGCCACTCTACCGCTCGGAGGCGAAGTTCAATTCCGGCACCGGCTGGCCGAGCTTCTACCAGCCGATCGAGCCCGGCGCCGTGGCGGACCATTCCGACTATTCCTACGGCATGACGCGCACGGAAATCCGGTGTTCGGACTGCGACGCGCATCTCGGCCACGTCTTCCCGGACGGTCCGCCGCCGACGGGCCTGCGCTTCTGCATGAACGGCGTGGCCCTCAGCTTCGATCCGGACTGAGGCACATGGAAAGGCGGCCGCGGGCCGGGCCTACCGCTTGGGAACCTTGAGTTCCATGCAGGTCAGGTCCAGCCAGCGGCCGAACTTGATGCCGACCTCGCTGAACCGGCCGACCACGCGGAAGCCGAGCTTTTCGTGCAGCTTGATCGAGGCGGCATTCTCCGCCTCGATGCCGGCGATCATCACATGGATGCCGTTGAAACTCGCCCGGTCGATCAGCGCCTTGAGCAGGCGCTTGCCCGTGCCGGTGCCGCGGGAATCGCCGCGCACATAGACGGAATGCTCGACCGTGTGGCGATAACCGTCGAAGGCCCGCCAGTCGCCATAGGAGGCGTAACCGATCACCTGCTTGCCCCGCATGGCGACGAGCACCGGGAACCCGCGCTCGCGGCGAGCGGAGAACCAGGCCTTGCGGTTTTCGAGGTCAACGGTGGCCTCGTTCCAGATCGCCGTCGTGTTGGCGACGGCATCGTTGTAGATGTCCATGATGCCGGGAAGATCCGCCTCCACGGCGTCGCGTATCGTGATGTCCATGGTTCCCCCCGGTTTTGCCTCCTGCCATACAGGAGGAGCGGGAAAGCTGTCCAGCCTGCTTTGTGGCGCGGCGCCGCAAACTTGACGCGCGAAGGATGCTGTAACAGTTTAAAAGCGCTGCACAATTCCTTGAAACGGAATCGCTTCGCGGATTTCAGCAGCGCTTGAAGGGTGAAGAAACGCCCGCCTTTGTCCGTTCCCCAGGGGACGCCATCAACGAGTAGCCCATCGTGCAACGTTTTCTCTTCCTTCTTTTCTTCACCCTCCCCGCCGCCGCCTTCGCCCAGGGCTGGGAGCCCTATGCCAACGCCCGCTTCGGTTTTGCGGTGGACGTCCCGCCCGGCTTCACGCTCGTGCAGGAGGCCGACAATGGCGACGGGCGGACCTATGCCAATGGCGAGGCCAAGCTCTCCGTCTGGGCGAACCATCTGGTGATCGGGTCGTTCGCGGACGAGGTCGCCAGCCGGCGCATGGCCTATCTGCGGGAGGGCTGGGATCTCAGCTACGAACGGCAGGCGGCCGGCTGGGCAAGCCTTTCCGGCACGCTTGTCGATTCCATCCTCTATCACCGCATCATCGCGCTGTGCGACGAGGCGGCCGCCTCCTTCGTGCTGGAATATCCGCAATCGATGAAGGCGGAGATGTCGCCGCTCATCGGCAAGCTGGTGAAATCGCTGCGGCCGGCCGAGGGCTGCACGAGCGCACAGGGCACCGCCCCGCCGGCGCAATAGCGGCGAAACACGCCGTCAGACACCCGAAACGACGCTGGTCAGCACTGCCGAATAATGCACGGCGGCAGCGGCGACGACGAAGCCGTGCCAGATGGCGTTCTGGAAGCGCAGCTTCTCCCAGACATGGAAGATGACACCCACCGAATAGAGCACGCCGCCGGCGACGATGAGCGTCAGCGTGGCGGTGGGAAGGTGTGTCGTCAGCGGCCCGGCGGCAAGCACACCGCTCCAGCCCATGGCGAGATAGATGAGGATCGCCAGCCGGTCGTAGCGGCCGGGCAGGAGGAATTTCAGCGCCACGCCCGCCGCCGCCATCAGCCAGATACCGACGAGCATGCCGGCGAGCAGCGGCTCGTCGATGCCGCGCTGCAGGAAGGGCGTATAGGTGGCGGCGATCAGCACGAAGATCGCGGCATGGTCGAAGCGGCGCAGATGCCATTTGACCGTCGAGACCGGCCAGAGATTGTAGGCGAAGGAGGTGGCGAGCGCAGCGACGAGCCCGACGCCGTAAACCCAGGCGGCCGCCAGTTGCCCGCTCGTCGCCCAGACGGTGGCATAGAAGATCAGCGCCGTCACGCCGATCAGCGCGAGCACGACGCCGACACCATGCACGATGCCGTCGGCGATCACCTCGCCCCGATCATAGTTCCATTTAACGCCCTTGATCTCCGTCACGGCCGATCCTGCCTTGTCTGTGAAGACAAGGTGGCGCGTTTGGAAGCCAGGGGCAAGAGTGTGGCCGGATCACAAAAGTTTGCCGCGTGAGACGAATGCTCGACCCAAACCCGAGACCCCTACCGCGGCAGGCGCTATTGCTGCGCGATGCACTCCTCGCAGAGCGCGGCATGGGGCACGGCGGCGAGGCGGGCTGCGGAGATCGGCGCGCCGCACTTGGCACACAGTCCGAAGGTGCCGGCGGCGATGCGGTCGAGCGCGGCGTCGATGGCGCCCAGTTCCTTGAGACCGGTCGTGCCGAATTCCTCCAGCACCTCGTCGTTCTCCCGCTCGATGGCGCGGTCGGCGCTGTCGCCGCTCTTTAGCGTGTCGAGATCCTTCTCGATCCTGTTCAGGCGGCTGTAGAGCTCGCGCTTGCGGGCCTCCAGAATGTCCTTGTACTGCGCCAGGTCCGTCACGGTACCGATCTCCTTTCATCTGCGATCATGCACCGAAAATGGCATCGCGCCTGAGAAACGACATTGATCGGAATCAAGTTCCCGAACCGGTACCGTCAACGCTGCATTGACAGTAAATCGCCGAAACACCACCTTTCGTGAACGCCGCCGCTCCGCCATATTCCCCCACGACAGAACGGTTTCCAGGGGAAACCGAAACAGGGATAGAACCATGACGGACCTCGACAGACGGACATTCCTCGGCGCCGCCGCCGCGGGCATCGCCGCCACCAGGGCCGGCCCCAGCCGCGCGGAGACCGCCCCGATGAACGATACGAACAGCCACGCCATCGACATGCCTGCCTTCGTCGATCATTCGCACCTGACGGTGATCGACCTGCCGATGCTCTCGGCCTTCTACCAGAAGGTGATGGGGCTTTCGGTGCTGGACACATCGGCTTCTGGCGAAACGCTCGGCGTTGCCGGCCGGCCGCTCCTGACGCTGACGACGGGCAGCAATGCCGCGCGCGCGCCGCGCAATGCGCCGGGCCTCTTCCACACCGCCTTCCTGGTGCCCAACCGCCGGGAACTCGGCCGCTGGCTCGCCCATGCGGCGCACAACAACGTGCCGCTCACCGGCGCTTCCGACCATCTCGTCAGCGAGGCGATCTATCTCGACGATCCGGAAGGCAACGGCATCGAGATCTATCGCGACCGCGACCGCACCGAATGGACCTATGTGCCCGACGGCAAGGTCAAGATGGCGACGAACCGGCTCGACCTGCAGGCTCTTTATGACGAAGCGCCGAAGGACGGCTGGAAGGGCCAGGAAAACGGCACGGCGATCGGCCACATCCATCTCCAGGTCTCCGACATCCCGGAGGCGGACGCCTTCTTCCGCGATGTGCTCGGCCTCGACATCATGGCGAGCTATCCCGGCGCCAGCTTCTTCGCGACGGGCAAGTACCACCACCATGTCGCCGCCAATGTGTGGAACTCCCGTGGCCAGCCGAAGCGCCAGACGGGCATGACGGGCCTTTCCGACTACACGATCCGCTTCAACGATCCGGCGAAGCTGGAAACGGCACTGAAAAAGCTGGATGAATTGTCGATCGCGACGACGCGCGAGGGCGACACAGTCTCGCTCGACGATCCCTGGGGCATTGGCCTCAAGCTCTCGGCCTGAGCCGACGCGCGCCAAGGTGGAGGGTTGGAGCATCCACCCTCTGCCCTGCTGGGCAGAGGGTGGTATCGGGCGTCGCTATAAGACGCCCCACGGCCTCAATCGTAGAGATAATGCGCGGCCCAGTCCTCGTGCGGCACCACGTCGCCGATGCGGTACTTGAAGGCATTGACCTCCAGCCGGTCGGCGCTCGCCTCGCATTTGTAGGACAGGCGATACCATTCGCCGCCGCTGCGGAAGACGGCGCCCTTCGTCTTGATCGTGGTACCGTCGAGCTTGGGATCGCCGAAGGCATAGGCGATCACCTTGTCCGGGCGAAAGCCGCCCTTGTCGCCGCTGATCTTGTCCATCGCCTCGATGTCGCAGCGCTGCTCCAGCCGCTCTTCCGGCGTCAGCTTCTGAAGCTGGCTGCGCACGCGGGCATCGATCGCCAGCGCGGGGGATGAACAGAGCGGCGCGAGCGCCAGAGTGCAAAGGGCGATAAAAAGCCCGCCTGCCTGCCGTTTCAACTGTCGGCCTCCTCTTCGTGGCGTCATTACCGACACCTTAATTCGGGGTTAACGGGCAATATGTCGATTTCGCGGCGCTGGCAACCCACCGCAGGTTTCAGGCCACAAGCGGCGGAACTTCCGCACGCTTCGCGCGTTTTTGGCGCCAAAGAAGGGCTATGCCATGCACGACATTTCGGGAAAACCGGCGGAACGGCGGCTCTTGCGGGGCAGCCTCGACATGGAAAAGGACCTTTCGCAGGACGCGCCACGCCGCTACGGGCTGGACATCGCCGCGGCCTGGGCCGCCATCGGCATCTTCGTCATCATGGCCATGGCCGTCGTCTATCTCATGGCGCCGATCCTCATTCCGCTGTCGCTGGCGGTCGTCACCGGCCTGATCTTCGGCGTGGCCGCGGAAAAGCTGACCGATCTCGGCATTCCGCCGCTCCCGACCGCGCTGCTGCTGGCCGGCGCCTTCGGGGTGGGCGTCTTCTTCATCGCCGGCATGCTTGCCGATCCGATCACGCAGCTTGCCGCAAACGCCCCCGATCTGGTGCGCGGGGCCTATGACCGCATCACACCGCTGTTCTCCCGCCTCGGCTGGCTGAACATCAGCCCGCAGACCTTCGAGAGCGGCCAGATGTCGATGGAAAAGGTGCTGGAAAACACCGGCAGCATCCTCGGCATCCTCTCGGCCAGCCTCACCCCCGCCCTCCTGCAGGGCATGATCTTCTTCGCCGCGCTGGTGCTTTTCCTCTCGGCCCGGCTGAAACTGCGCCAGATGCTGATCATGGCCTTCCCGCGGCGCGGCCAGCGGCTTGCCGCCATCCGCGTAATGAACGCCATCGACAGCGCGCTCGGCTATTATTTCGCCACCGCCGCGCTGGTCTACGGCGCGCTCGGCGTCGTCACCGCGCTCATCACCTGGGGCGGCGGGCTCGCCATGCCCGTGCTCTGGGGGCTCTTCGCCTTCCTCTCCTCCTTCGTGCCCTTCCTCGGCGTGACGCTGATGACCATCGCGCTCGCCACCGCCGGCCTCCTCACCCACGAGACGCTGATGATGGGCCTCCTGCCGGCGCTCGCCTTCTTCGTCGTGCACCTTGCCATGGAAAACCTCATCATGCCGGCCGTGATGGGCAAGCGGCTGGAGGTCAACGCTTTCATCATCTTCACCGCCATCATCTTCTGGACCTGGATGTGGGGCGCGGCCGGCGCCATGCTGGCGCTGCCTCTGTCCATCATCGGCATGACCATCGCCGACGAGCTGCGCCCCGCCAAGCGCAAGGCCCGGCGCAGCCTGCCCGGCTGACAAACCGTCGCACCGTCACAGTCCCGCTTGCCAATAAACATTATACATTATATGAAAGTGTATATTGTTGAAAGCAACGGCTGGAAGGACGTGCCCCTTGAGCGTGACGACACCGCCCGGCGGCAAGGCGACAATGCCGCCGCAGGCCATGGAGGCGCGGGCGGCCGAGGTCGCCGGCCTCCTGAAGACGCTCGCCCATCCGGCCCGGCTGATGCTGGTCTGCACCCTCGCCGAGGGCGAGTTCTCCGTCGGCGACCTCGAACGCCGGCTCGGCATCCACCAGCCGACGCTCTCCCAACAGCTCAACGTCCTGCGTGAGGCCGGCATCGTCGAGACCCGCCGGGAAGGCAAGCAGATCTTCTACCGCCTCACCGCCGAAAAGGCCGCAAGGCTCGTCGGCGCGCTCTACACGATCTTCTGTACGGACGAGGACAATCCATGATCGACTACCTCCCCTCCCTTCTCGGCGGCATGCTGATCGGCCTTGCCGCCGCGCTGCTGCTCGCCCTCAACGGCCGGGTCGCCGGCATCAGCGGCATCCTCGGCCGGCTCACCCAGGGGAGCAACGTCGCGGTCAACACCGCCTTCGTCGCCGGCCTCCTCCTCGGCCCCATCCTCTATCGCGGCTTTGCCGGCGGCTGGCCGGCCGTTACCATCGCCGCCCCGTTGCCGCTCATCGCCGCGGCGGGCCTCCTTGTCGGCTTCGGCACGCGCATGGGCTCCGGCTGCACCAGCGGTCATGGCGTCGTCGGCCTTGCCCGGCTTTCGCCACGCTCCTTCGCCGCCGTCGCCAGCTTCCTCGTTGCCGGTGTTTTCGCCGTCGCGATCCTGCGGAGTTTCGGCCTGTGACCCGCCCCGTCCCGCAAATCCTGTCGGCGCTCGCCTGCGGCGCGCTCTTCGGCCTCGGCCTTGCCCTGTCCGGCATGCTGGACCCGGCGCGCGTGCAGGGCTTCCTCGACCTTGCTGGCGACTGGGATCCGAGCCTTGCCTTCGTGCTCGGCGGCGCCGTCGCCGTCATGGCGCTCGGCCTCGCCCTCATCCGTCGCCTGCCGCGCCCGGCCTTCTCGGACGGCTTCCACCTGCCCGATACCCGCCCCGTCGATCGGAGGCTCATCCTCGGCTCGGCGCTGTTCGGCCTCGGCTGGGGGCTCGGCGGCTTCTGCCCCGGCCCGGCGCTGGCCGCCCTTTCGCTCGGCCGGCCCGAACCCCTCCTCTTCGTCGCCTGCATGGTGGCCGGCATGGTGTTGCACGACCGGCTTTTCGCCCGTCGGGCGGGCTGAACGCTTGATGCAGGCCGCAGGGCTCTCTATCTCTCTGATCCCGCCTACCGATTTGCCGGAGTGAAATCTTGCCCGTCTTCAAAAATCTGCCCGCCGCCCCCGTCGCCGCCAAGAAGCCGGTCTCCGATACCCGCCACGGCATCACCCGCACCGACGACTACGCCTGGTTCCGCGACGAGAACTGGCAGGCGATGTTCAAGGATCCCTCGATTCTCCAGCCGGAGATCCGCACGCATCTGGAGGCGGAGAACGCCTATATGACGGCCGCGATGGCCGACACCGAGGCGCTGCAGAAGACCCTGTTTGCCGAGATGCGCGGCCGCATCAAGGAGGACGACAGCTCGGTGCCCGTCAAGGACGGTCCCTTCGCCTATGGCACCGCCTATGTCACCGGCGGCGAGCAGCCGCGTTACTTCCGCGAACCGCGCGACGGCGGCGAACGCACCATCCTGCTCGACGGTGACAAGGAGGCGGCAGGCAAGCAGTACTTCCGCCTTGCCGGCATCGGCCATTCCACCGACCACTCGCTCGGCATCTGGGGCTATGACGACAAGGGCTCGGAATACTTCACGCTAAAGGTGCGCGACCTTGCGACCGGCGAGGACCGCGGCGACGACCTCGTCAATACCGGCGGCGACGGCGTCTGGGCGCCGGATGCGAAGAGCTTCTTCTACACCGCGCTCGACGAGAACCACCGTCCGTCGAAAATCTTCCACCACATCCTCGGGGAGCGGCAGGAAAACGACCGCCTCGTCTATGAGGAGAAGGATGCCGGCTTCTTCATGTCGGTCGGCGGCTCGCTGATCGACGACTTCATCTATATCGACATCCACGACCACGAGACGAGCGAATACCGCCTGCTCTCCACCAAGGACCTACTTGCGACCCCGGTCCTCGTCGCTCCGCGCCAAGTGGGCCTTGAATATTCGATGACGGAAGGCGGCGACGTCTTCTACATCCTTACCAATGCCGACGGCGCCAAGGACTTCAAGATCTGCCAAACGCCGGTGACGGCGCCGGGCCGCGAGAACTGGACGGAGGTCGTGCCGCATCGCCCGGGCACGCTGATCCTCAACCACATGGCCTTTGCCCGCCACCTCGTCTGGCTGGAGCGCCATGAAGGCCTGCCGCGCATCGTCGTGCGCGACCGGGAAAGCGGCGAGGAACACGCCATCGCCTTCGCGGAAGAAGCCTATTCGCTCGGCCTTTCGGGCGCGGCGGAATACGACACCGACGTCATCCGCTTCTCCTATTCCTCGATGACGACGCCCTCGCAGCTCTTCGACTACAACATGGCGACGCGCGAGCGCACGCTTCTGAAGACGCAGGAAGTGCCCTCCGGCCACACGATCGACGACTATGTCACCCGCCGCGTCTTCGCCCCCGCCTGGGATGGCGAGACGGTGCCGGTCACCCTGCTCTACCGCAAGGACACGCCCCTCGACGGTTCTGCGCCCTGCCTGCTCTACGGCTACGGCGCCTACGGCATCACCATCCCGGCGTCCTTCAACACCAATTGCCTGTCGCTGGTCGATCGTGGCTTCGTCTACGCCATCGCCCATATCCGCGGCGGCAAGGACAAGGGTTTCGTTTGGTACGAAAACGGCAAGATGGACAAGAAGACCAACACCTTCAAGGACTTCGTCGCCGCAGCCGACTATCTGAATCAGGAGAAGTTCACGTCCTACGCGAACATCGTCGCCGAGGGTGGCTCGGCCGGCGGCATGCTGATGGGCGCGATCGCCAACATGGCGCCGGAAAAGTTCGGCGGCATCATCGCCGCCGTGCCCTTCGTCGACGTGCTCAACACCATGCTGGACGACACCTTGCCGCTCACCCCGCCGGAATGGCCCGAATGGGGCAACCCGATCGAGAGCAAGGACTTCTACCAGTTGATGGCCAGCTACTCGCCCTACGACAACGTGGAGGCCAAGGCCTACCCTGCCATCCTCGCGCTCTCCGGCCTCACCGACCCGCGCGTCACCTATTGGGAGCCGACCAAATGGGTCGCCCGGCTGCGCGAAAGGACCACCGGCGGCGAACCGATCCTCCTCAAGACCAACATGGGCGCCGGCCACGGCGGCGCCTCGGGCCGCTTCCAGCGCCTGGAGGAAATCGCCTTCGAATATGCCTTCGCGATCAAGGTGGCGGGGAAGATGTGACGGCGACCCGCAGGCGGAGGTTTAGCCCCTCATCCCGCTGCCGCGACCTTCTCCCCGCAGGCGGGGAGAAGGAAGCAAGCCGTGAGGCTTTCCTGCATTCGACCATCTCCTCCTGGTGGGAAACCAGTGCAGCAAATCCCTTCTCCCCGCTTGTGGGGATAAGGGGCCGGCAGGCGGATGAGAGGCAGCCACTGCGGCGCCCTACCGGAACGCCGCCACACATGCCTTGAGGTCGTCCAGCATCGCGCTCGAGCCTTTCAGGCTCGTCCGCACCTCGCCGATACGGATGGTGTTCCCCCGCTTCAGTGCGTCGATCACCCCGCCGTCGCGACCGAGGTCGTAGGCGATCTCCTGGCCGCCATAGGCCTTGCCCTTGACGTCGTAGCCAGCACCGTCGTCGATCCAGTATGTCGCGTGGTTCGTGTAGTCGTCGCGGTAGTCGTAGGCCGTGTCCTGGAAGCCGAAGGTGACATGGCCGTCGTCGTACCAACGGAAGGCGGCGTGGCGGCCGCCCTCGCCGCTGCGGGTGGCGCGGCAGTTCAGGAAGCGGCGGTCGCCGGAGAAATCCGCGGCGATCTCCCAACCGCCGACCGTGCGCGCGGCGCGGTAGGGATCGGCGTCCTTGCCGTAGCCGTCGTCGTGGCCGGCGGCAGCGGTTTCGCCATAGGCATCCGTCTTCTTCTCTTGGCTGGCCTCCGCGGCATAGCCGTCCGTCTTCGTGTCGTGGCCGGCCGTGTCGCTTGACGCGTGCTGCTCGTCCGGGAAATCGCGCAGCGCGGCGCGGTACTTGTCGTAGAGCCCGAGGCGGCGCACGTCGACGAAGTCGAACTCGTAGTCCTCCAGCGCGCGCACGCTGTTGTCGCGGAAACGCACGAGGCCGCGCACGCGCAGGCACCCGTCGCCGCAATCCACCTCGTCGACATACTCGCGGGCATTGTCATCAGGCGTCTTGAGGGCGACGCCGAGGCTGTGGCGGCGCTCCTCGTTGATCGCGCGGAACATCAGGGACTGCGCGTAACCACGGCGGTCCTCGTCGAAATAGTCGTAGATCGCGCGCTCCTCGCTGGGGCTGAGATCGTCCCGGCTCGCGACATAGATGCGCCGCTCGGGAATGCTGGCCGCGGTGATGACGTTGCGCAGCCGCTCATGCGAATAGACCGTGGTGAAGTAGGAGAGATAGTCGCAGCCTTCCGGCGGATACCAGAAGCGGACGTCGATCAGCACCAGCTGGCCGTCCTTGTAGACATCGGAAAGACGACGATCCTGCGCATAGTCGCCGAAGGTGATGCGCCCGCAGGGATCGCCCCGGTCGTTGGATACCGTGAGATAGGGCATCTCGTCGCTCACCTCGCGGTCGCCGGAAAAGCGCCGGGCGAGAAGGTCGATCTTGCGCTTGGCCACAGAAGCGAAGATGCCCTCGGGATAGCGGCCGAGATAGCGGTCATAGGCCTCGCGGTTGTCGGCGAGCGCGGCGAATTCGTAGAAGGCGATCTCGGCCTCGTCGACCTTGTCGTCCTTCGGGCTCAGGGCGAACTTTCCGTAGTCTGCATCGCTCTGCCAGGTCTCCTGCTTGCCCTTGCTGCGCTCCTTGACGATCTCGCCGGTCTTGCGGAAGGCATCCTCCAGCACGATGCCGGGAATGCTGATTGCATCGACGAAGGCCGAAGCGAAGGCGCTGATCGGCGTTCCCTCGTAGTCATAGGCGGTGCCGGGCGTGGCGGCATAGGCATAGTGCACGCCCGCGGCGTCCTTCGGCTCGGCGAGCCCTTCCGGGATGTCGCGCAGCGTCAGGAACGGGTTTTCGTGTGCGGCGTCGAACAGCACGACCTTCAGGCCCTTGCCGAGCCCGCGCAGCGTCTTCGTGATTTCCGAGACGGGCAGCGAACGGTTGCGCAGGCCCGTGACGGTGCGGCCGGAGGCATCGACCGGCAGCAGGAAATTGTCGCCGTCGATCTGCACCGCGTAGCCGGAAAAATAGACGAAGAGCACCGGGTCCTCAGCCTTCTCCGCCAGCCGCGTGAAGTTGTTGAGCGCCGAAAGCATGCCGAGATGGTCGGCATCGGTGACACGCGTCACGTCGAACTCCACCCGCTCCAGCGCCTCGCCGACGAGGTCGATGTCGTTCAGCGGATTTTCCAGCGGCTCGGCATCCTCGTATTCGGCATTGCCAATGAGGAGCGCGTAGCGTTCGGCGGCAAAGGCCGCAGGCGCGACGAGAAGAACAAGACAGGCGGCAAGCGCCGCGACCCACCGATGGACATTCCGCTGCACGATACCCTCCCCGAGGCATGATCGCGGTCCGCCGGCACGCCGGCAACCGGACATTCGCTCACCCAATGCATGCTTGAAAAGGGGACGGACGGCGCCGCCCGCTTATTCAGAAGGTCATGAAATTCCACACGGCGGCACGGCGCGGCGTCAGGAGCCGGTGCAGGCGGCCGCCAGCTTGTCGATCGCCGCCTTCGAGCCCGTCAGCGGAAGGGCGAGCGGCTTGAATGCCGTTTCGGGATAGGCGACGGTGAGCGCCTTGCCCGCCTTCAGCCGATCGACCAGCGGGCCCGCGAGCGGGACCTCGCTGACCATCGCGCCGTCCATCGCCTCGTAATGCGCCGGCCGGTCGAATGCTTCGCCGTCGACGGAAAGACGCAGCGGGCTGGAAAAATCCCCGCCGTCGCCCGGCGGAAAATCCAGCGCCGCAGCGGGAAGGAACCGCAGGTTCAACTGACCTTCCGGGCCGCATTTCAGGAAGAGGTTGCTTTCCGTCGTCCCGGCGCCGACACAGACTGCGGCCAGCATGACAGGCCCCTCCTCCTCCTCGGAGACGGCGGCGCTCCAGGCGCCGCAGGTTTGCGCGAAGGCGATGGACGGGAATAGCAAAAAGACCGCGAGCGCACGCATCTGGCAGGACCCCGACATGTTGAACCGGCATGGCTTGTCACCGAACGCTAGCACCGCGCCTGAGGGACGGCAAGCGAGCCTCCTTGCACCGGCCCTTTCATTCCGGCCGCGCATCGCTACCTATAGGCAAACGAGACGAGAACGCCGCAAGAGGACGCCATGAGCAACGCCACCAACCCGCAGCGCAGCGACGACGGCCGCCCCGTCGCCTTCGACAACAGCTATGCGCGCCTGCCGGACCTCTTCTTCGCGCCGGTCGATCCGAGCCCGGTGGAAGCGCCGCGGCTGATCGCGTTCAACCGCACGCTTGCCGGGGAACTCGGCCTTGATGCGGATGCGCTGGAGCGGCACGGCGCGGGCTATTTTTCCGGCAACGTGCCGCTGCCCGGCTCGCTGCCGCTTGCCATGGCCTATGCCGGCCACCAGTTCGGCCAGTTCGTGCCGCAGCTCGGCGACGGACGGGCGATCCTCCTCGGCGAGGTGATCGACCGCGACGGCCGTCGGCGCGACATCCAGTTGAAGGGCGCCGGCCAGACGCCCTATTCGCGCCGCGGCGACGGGCGGGCGGCGCTCGGACCGGTGCTGCGCGAATATATCGTCAGCGAGGCCATGCATGCACTCGGCATACCGACGACGCGGGCGCTGGCGGCGGTCGCCACTGGCCAGCCGGTCTATCGCGACCGGGTGCTGCCCGGCGCGGTCTTCACCCGCGTCGCCGCAAGCCATATCCGCGTCGGCACCTTCCAGTTCTTCGCCGCCCGCGGCGACACGGAGAATGTGCGCGTGCTCGCCGACCATGTCATCGACAGGCACTATCCGGCGCTGAAGGGCGCGCAAAACCCCTATCTCGCGCTGCTCGACGCCGTCGCCGACCGGCAGGCGTCGCTGATCGCGAAATGGCTCGGCGTCGGCTTCATCCACGGCGTGATGAACACCGACAACATGACGGTATCGGGCGAGACGATCGATTTCGGTCCCTGCGCCTTCATGGATCACTACGATCCGCGCACCGTCTATTCCTCCATCGACCGCAACGGGCGCTATGCCTTCGGCAACCAGCCCGCCATCGGCCAGTGGAACATCGCCCGGCTTGCCGAGGCGCTGCTTGCCCTTCTCGACGACGACCAGGACAAGGCGGTGGCGATGGCGAACGCAGCCGTCGCCCGCTTCATGGATCGCTTCCAGGATCACTGGAAGGTGGTGATCCGGGCGAAGATCGGCCTTGGCGCCGAGGAAGACGACGACGACCAGGGCCTGATCCGCGACCTCATGGTCACGCTCTACGAGCAGAAGGCGGATTATACGCTCGCCTTCCGGCGCCTTGCCGACGCGGCCGAAAGCGAGGCAGCGGACGCAGCCCTGGAAGACCTTCTCGAAACGCCCGGCACGCTTGCGCCCTGGCTTGCCCTCTGGCGCGCGCGGCTGGCGCGGGAGGCCGGGACCCCGCAGGCGCGCGCTGCGGCGATGCGCAACGCCAACCCCGCCTTCATCCCGCGCAACCACAAGGTCGAGGAGGCGCTGGCGGCGGCGGTCGACCACGGCGACTTCTCGCTGTTTTCGGCGCTGAACGACGTGCTGGCGCGGCCCTACGAGGACCAGCCCGCCTTCGCCGCCTATGCCCTGCCGCCCAAGCCCGGCGAGGAGATCACCGCAACCTTCTGCGGGACGTGACCGAAATGGGGTTGAAGGCCGCCCCTTCCTTGTAGGCGCCCATCACCCGGGGAGCTTGCCCCTCATCCGGCCTGCCGGCCACCTTCTCCCCGCAAGCGGGGCGAAGGGATATGCCGCGCCGTTTTCCCCAAGCAACACCCGTTCGTGGGGCACGTCCCCTCTCCCCGCTTGAAGGGAGAAGGTTAGGGTGAAGGGCAAGTTCCCCGTGTGATGGTTTCGCCCTCAAAACATGAGTCTAAAAGTATAATTTTCTCTTCTCCCCTTCTCCGGGATTGAAGCGCCACGATTCCGCCCTAATTTCTCCCGTGTCCCTCCTTGAGCCGGACGTCTTGTCGGCCTCCTCCCCGGTCGGCAGCACCAACGGAGATCCCCATGTTGCTCACACTGACCGCCGCCCTCTTCGCCATCATCGGATTGGTGCTGACGGGCGGAGGCGGGTGGCTGCTGTCGCTCGGCGGCAGCCCCTATTATCTCGTCACCGGCCTTGCCTTCCTCGTCACCGCCGTGCTTCTGCTGCGCCGCTCCGGCGCGGCGCTCTGGCTTTACGCCCTCGTCATCCTCGGTTCGCTCGGCTGGGCGATCTGGGAAGTCGGTTTCGACTGGTGGCAGCTCGGCCCGCGCGGCGGCGTCATCGTGCTGCTCGGCCTGTGGCTGATGCTGCCGGCCATCCGCCGCCCGCTCGGTTTTGCCAGCCCCACCGGCACGCCCTACCCGGCCTCGGCCCTGCCGCTCGCCGTTGCCGTGCTCGTCTCCGTCGGCGTTGCCGGCTTTGCGATGACGCAGGACCCGCACGACGTGGCCGGCAGCCTGCCGACCGACGTCGTCAACGCCACGCCCGCCCTCGGCGGCAATGTGCCATCCGGTGAATGGCACCAATATGGCCGCACGCAATACGGCCAGCGCTATTCGCCGCTCGACCAGATCAACACGGAAAATGTCGGCACGCTGAAAGTCGCCTGGCAGTACCAGACCGGCGACGTGAAGCTGCCCGACGATGTCGGCGAGACCACCTATCAGGTGACACCGCTGAAGATCGGCGACACGCTCTACATGTGCACGCCGCACAACTGGGCAATCGCGCTCGATGCGGCCTCGGGCAAGGAGAAATGGAAATACGATTCCAACTCCGGCATGAACCCGGACCGCCAGCACCAGACCTGCCGCGGCGTGACGTATTATGCCGATCCGGCCGTGGCCGCCGGCACGACCTGCGCCACGCGCGTCTACCTGCCGACCTCGGACGCCCGGCTGATCGCGCTCGACGCGGCGACGGGCGACGTCTGCACGAGCTTCGCCGAAAACGGCGTGCTGCAGCTCGAACAGGGCATGCCCTACAATCCGGCCGGCTACTACTATTCCACCTCGCCGCCCGTCATCACCGACGGCAAGATCATCATCGGCGGCGCGGTGAACGACAACTACTCCACCCAGTCGCAGTCGGGCGTCATCCGCGCCTTCGACGTCAACACCGGCGCGCTCGTCTGGAACTGGGATTCCGGCAATCCGGACGTCACGACGCCGCTGCCCGAGGGCCAGGTCTATACGGTCAATTCGCCGAATTCCTGGTCGGTCTTCAGCTATGACGACGCCCTCGGCCTCGTCTATATCCCGCTCGGCAACCGCGTGCCCGACCAGCTCGGCATGGGCCGCAGCGAGCATGTCGAGAAATACGCCTCCTCCATCGTCGCGCTCGACATCAAGACGGGCGCGGTGCGCTGGGTGCGCCAGACGGTCCACCACGACCTCTGGGACATGGACGTGCCGGCCCAGCCGGCGCTGATCGACATCACCAGGGACGGCGCCACCATCCCCGCCCTCGTGGGCCCCACCAAGCAGGGCGACATCTACGTGCTCGACCGGCGCACCGGCGAGCCGATCATCGAGGTCAAGGAAGTGCCGGCACCGACCGGCGCCATCCCCGAGGACTTCACCGCGCCGACCCAGCCGGTCTCCGGCCTCACCTTCATGCCGCCGCCGCTCAGGGAAAGGGACATGTGGGGCATCAGCATGTTCGACCAGCTCGCCTGCCGCATCGACTTCCTGTCGATGAAGTACGAAGGCCGCTACACACCGCCTTCGCTGGAAGGCACGATCGTCTATCCCGGTAATTTCGGCACGTTCAACTGGGGCTCCGTGGCGGTCGATCCGGAGCGGCAGGTGATGTTCGGCATGCCGACCTACCTCGCCTTCACCTCCCGCCTCGTGCCGCGTGACCAAATCCCGCCGAAGGGCCAGGGCGAGAAGGGCTCAGAACAGGGCCTCAACCGCAACGAGGGCGCGCCCTACGGCGTCTTCATGGGCCCGTTCCTCGGCCCGCTCGGCATTCCCTGCCAGGCGCCGCCATGGGGCTATGTCGCCGGAGCGAACCTTGCCACCGGCGAGATCGCCTGGAAGCACAAGAACGGCACGGTCATGGACATGACGCCGCTGCCGCTGCCCTTCAAGGTCGGCGTGCCCGGCATCGGCGGTCCGATGATCACCAAGGGCGGCGTTGCCTTCCTCGGAGCCGCAGTGGACGACTACCTGCGCGCCTACGACCTGACGAGCGGCCGCCAGCTCTGGGAGGCCCGGCTTCCCGCGGGCGGACAGGCCACGCCGATGACCTACACGGCCGGCGACAGGCAATATGTGCTGATCGTCGCCGGCGGACACGGCTCCGTCGGCACCAAGCCCGGCGACTACGTCATCGCCTATACGCTGCCGTAACGAAGACGTGATCCGCCATCCGGCCGGCGCGCGATTGCCACCGCGCGCCGGCCTTTTCACTATGCCGCCTCCTCCTCTCCTCCCGGAGATTCGCCATGCAAGACGACTGGCGGCTCATTGCCGCGCCGGTGAAGATCATCCTTGCCAACTACTGGCGCTCCTCGCGTGGCCTGCTGGCGCTCGTCGCGATCATCGTCTTCCTTTCGGCGATCGCCTCCATCGCCGCGCCCTACCTCTTCTCGCGCCTCATCGACGCCATGGCCGCCGACCGGATGGCGGAGATGCTGGCGGCCGGTCTTGTCGTCTATGCGTTGCTCATCGGCATCGCGGCAGCCCTCCAGCACATGGTGCAGTATCTCTCCTACATGAGCGCGGAGAACCTCAGCTTCATCGCCAGCACCAGCCTGTTCGAGCGGCTGCTGAAGAAACAGGCCGCCTTCTTCACCGAGCACAACCCGGCCGAGATCGAAAGCGCCGGCCAGCGCGGCCAGGGCGCGATGATGACGCTGGTGCAGCTCGCGCTCATCGTCTTCATTCCCGGCATCACCCAGATCACGCTGGCGCTCGTCATGCTCGGGGCGACGATCAATCTCGAGGTCGTCTTGATCGTCGTCGCCTATGGCGGCGTCTTCATCACGCTGACGGCCATCGCCAACCATCGCACACGGCAATATCTCGACGCGGCGATCGAAGCCGGGCGGGAGAACGCCAAGTTCATCGGCAATGCCATGACGGCCATGGAGACGCTGCGCCATTTCGGCAGCCATGGCTGGATGCAGGCGCGTTTTGCCGGAAAGGCCGGAGAGGAGCGCGACAACTGGGCGGCCTTCTGCCGCCGACGCATCGGCTATTCGTCGCTGATGGGCGCCGGGCTCGCTTTGCAGTTCGTCATCACCTTCCTGCTCCTCCTGCCGCGCTACCGGGCGGGCGATCTCAGCGTCGGCGACATCGTGCTGTTCAACACGCTGCTGCTGCAGCTCAACCAGCCCTTCGAGATGATCGGCCATGCGCTCGACGACGTGGTGCGCGCCCGCGCCTCGCTGCTGCCGCTCGCCCGCATCTGGGCCGCGCCCGAAGAGCCGGATACGGGCACGTCGGGCGGTTTTTCGCCCGACGACGGGCGCCTCGCCTTCGAAAATGTCTCCTATGCCCACGAGAACGGCCGCGGCGTCGAGAGGATCGGCTTTGCCGCGACGCGCGGGCGCATCACCTATCTCGTCGGCGAAACCGGCTCCGGCAAATCGACCCTGCTGCGCCTCGCGCTGAAATCCATCCGCCCGCAGGCGGGCCGCATCACCGTCGACGGCATCGACCTCGATGGCGTTTCCCAGCGCGACTGGTATGCCGCCGTCGGCATCGTGCCGCAGGAGGCGGTGCTGCTCAACGACACGCTCGCCGTCAACATCGTGCTCGGCCGCGTCCTCGACCCGCAGCGGCTGCGGCGCGCGGCGGAAAAGGCGGCGATCCTAGCCTTCATCGAAGGCCTGCCGGAGGGATTCGAGACCATGGTCGGCGAGCGCGGCATGAAGCTTTCCGGCGGAGAACGGCAGCGCATCGCCATCGCCCGCGCGCTCTATGCCGACCCGCAGTTCCTCTTCCTCGACGAGGCGAGCTCGGCACTGGACGAGGCGACGGAAGCGGGCATCATGCAGCATATCCGCGGGCTTGCGGGCGACGTGACCATCCTTGCCGTCACCCATCGCAAGAGCGTCATCGCCCCGCAGGACCATGTCGTGCGGCTCGGTTCGGGCCGCATCGAGAGCGACGTGTAAAGGGCGGCAAGGCTCGCAAAAGCTGCAACCTGTAATGGTTCCCGCAATCAAGGTTCCGGGAGCCCTTCCATGAAGATCGACGGCAGCATGCTTTCCGCCTACACCTACGGCAAGCCGCGCGCGACGAGCGGGGAAAGCCTTTACGACGGCACGGGCGGCGGCGGCTCGGGGCGCAACGTCCCGACCGTCAGCCCCACGGCCCCGATCCCCTCCGGTCTTGCCAACGCGCTGTGGCTGACCCAGGCCAAGCTCGACAAGGCCGAGGACGAGAGCGCCAGCCTGATGTCCGAGTTCCTGGAGCTTTCCAAGATGACGCCGGCCGAGCGGCTGCGCAAGGAAATGCTGGAGGCCCTCGGCCTGACCGAGGAGAGCCTGGCGCAGCTTCCCGAGGAAGAGCGATCGGCGATCGAGGAAGACATCCGCCGCGCCATCAAGCAGCAGCTCGGCATCGACGATACCCAGCAGGCAGGCACGGCGGAAGGGCAATCCGTCGCCGGCACGGAGGAAGCGGGGGTCTGACCGCCTCCGCTTTCATCCCGCTTTTTGCAGGCGGCGACGAAACCCGATTGACAAACGGCGCGATTTCGAGAATATCGCGTCCATGATCAAGAGCACGCACATCGCCGCGACGTATTTTTGGCTGTTCCGATAAGGAGCGGCTGTTCGATCATGTCAACAAGCCGCCATCAGGCGGCTTTGTTGTTTCTGGGCACCTGATGGCACAAAACCCTAGGAGCCCGAAATGCAGAATACCGTCATCAAACTCGACCCCGCCGCCCTCGATCGCCCGCCGATGCTGACCATCCGCGCCGCGCGCCCGGGCGACCTGCAGCAGATTCTCGACATGATCGCCCTGCATGCCGAATGCCACGGCGACACGGCGAAGGTCTCGGCCGTCGACCTCGACCGCGATCTCTTCGGCGCCCATCCCTGGATCACCGCGCTCGTCGCCGAAGCCGGCGGCCGCCTGATCGGGTACGCCCTGCTCGTGCCGATGTACCGCGCGCTCGAAGGCCAGCGCGGCATGGAGCTGCACCAGATCTTCGTGCGCAAGGACCATCGCGGCCACGGCATCGGCCGCCACCTCGTCTCGCGCGCCCGCGAACACGCCCGCATCGCCGGCTGCGGCTACCTTTCGGTGAGCGCGGCGACCGGCAATTTCGGTGCGCACCGCTTCTACGAGCAGATGAATTTCCGCGCCGGCCCGGTGACCGGTATGCGTTACGTTCAGTCCCTGGGCTGATCGATTCGAAGAGGAGGACACCGACATGGCGAAGAGACTGGCGATCGTGCTGACCGAGGGATATGCCGACTGGGAATGCGGGCTGCTGATGGCGACGGCGCGCGGCGACTGCGGCGCCGAGACCGTCATCCTGACGCCCGGCGGCGCGGACGTGACCTCCCTCGGCGGCGTCTCCATAAAATCCGCCGGCAGGGCGGAGGATGCCGCGCCCGCCGATTTCGACGTGCTCGTGCTGTGCGGCGGCACGATCTGGCAATCCGGCGAGGCGCCCGACCTTTCGGCTCCGGTCGCGCGCTTCGTTTCGGCCGGAAAACCGGTCGCCGGCATCTGCGATGCGACCCTGGCGCTTGGCCGCCTCGGCCTGCTCGACGACCGGGCGCACACCGGCAACTATCGCGGCCAGCTGCCGGACGTCGTGCCGGCCTATCGCGGCGCGGCGCTCTACCGCGACCAGCCGCAGGCCGTCCGCGACCGCGCCGTCATCACCGCCTCGGGCGCGGCCCCGGTCTCCTTCGCGCGCGAAATTCTCGACGCCATCGGCCTCGGCTCCACCGAGCTGTTCGACTATCTGGCAATGTATGGTGACGAGCATCGCAAGGCGCCGGTGTGATGGCATGATCGCCCTCCTTTGCCGTGCCGGTTACCCTCCGCTTTGGGCGCGGAGGCGTCACTGCCCCCTCTCCTCGGTTATGCTCGGCCGCGAGCCAAGCATCCACGCGCCGGGCGAGCCCTGAATCCTCGGCTCAAGGCCGAGGATGACCACAGTGAAATGGGGTGGAGTGAGATGGGCTGACGCTGCCGAGCCGGAGACCGCCCCGCCTCAATGCGCCGGAATCGCCTTCAGATAGGCCGCGATCGCCTCGCGGTCTTCCTTGGGCAGCAGCGCCATGTTCTTCTGCACCGACACCATGGCGCCGCCGACGCTGTCGAATTCCGGGGTGAATCCCGTTTCGAGATAGCTGACGATGTCGCCCGCGCTCCAGCTGCCGAAGCCGCCCTCGGCCGGCGTGATGTTGGGCACCCGCCCCTCGCCTTCCGGGTTCGGCCCGCCGGCCAGCCACAGGCCCGTCTCAAGCCCGCCGATGACATCGCGCGGCGTATGGCATTCGCCGCAATGGCCCGGCCCTTCCACGAGGTACTGGCCGCGCCTGACGGTCTCGTCGGCATTCGCCAGCGCCACCCGCGGCGCCTCGTTGAGATAGAGGAATTTCCAGCCGCCGAGCGCAAGGCGTATGTTGAAGGGGAACGGCAGGTCGTGGCCGGGCGCGACATTGCCGCTCTTCGGCAGGGTCTTCAGGTAGCCGTAGAGATCGGCGATGTCCTTGACGGTCATGCGCGCATAGGAGGCATAGGGGAAGGACGGGTAGAGATGCTCGCCGTCGCGGCCGGTGCCGCGCTTCATGGCGTCGCCGAACTCCGCCAGCGTCCAGGCACCGATGCCGGCCGTCTCGTCGGGTGAAATGTTCGGCGCGTGGAAGGTGCCGAACGGGCTCTTCAGCGCAAGGCCGCCCGCCAGGACCAGCTTCTGGTCATCCGCCGCGCCCGGCGCGGCGTGACAGCTCGCACAGCCGCCCGCATGGAAGATGCGCTCACCATTCGCAAGATCCGGCGCGCCCGCCGCGGCCCAGGCCTCCGCCGGCAGCCGCTCCGGCGCGGTGAGAAACAGGAAGGCGCCGGCGCCGATCGCACCGAGCACGACGATCCCGCCGAGAAATTTCTTGAGTGCCATGAAAATCCCCTATCGTCCCCAGTCACCGCAGCATCCGGAACGCCCGTTTTCACACAACCCGGTGCCGATTGGATCTCGCCGCGGGGAATGTTCAGCAACGCCCGCCCCGGCACTCTGCCGGGGTGGTCGCTGTTCGCTTCAGGTGGAATGGCCTACCGCAATCACTTCTTGATGCGGTAGACCTCATGACAGCCCGCACAGTTGGGGCCGATCGTGCCGAGCGCGGCACCGACGGCCGCCTGGTCCGCCGGTATGCCGGCAGCAAGGATCGCATCGGCATCGGCGGCAAGCTTGGCGGACTTCGCCTTGAAGTCGTCCATCGCTTCGAAGATCTTGGGGCTCGCTTCGGTTTCGTTGCCCGCCTCGGAACCGGCCGGGAACTGGTCCGGGAAGGCCTTGGCCACTTCGCTCATGGTGGTCAGCGACGCCTTGACGACCTCCGCATCGTAGGGCTTCTCGCCCTTGCCGATGCCGGCAAGCGCGCCCATGGCCCCGCCGACCTTCTTCATCATCTCCTGACGGACGACCTGCGGCTCATCCGCCGCCACGACGGCCCCCGCGCCGATGACCGCAAGCGCGGCCGCGGCTGCCAAAGTCCTGAACTTCATCGGGTTCTCCCGGTTGCTGGCGGGCGGTTTCCTCCGCGCCGCCGGTTTACGATGCGTGGGCATCTTTGCATTTTAGGAAGTCGAGGAAAGTAAAATATTTTTGAAAACCAAAATGATGGGTGTTCACACACTCACACCGTCCCCCAGCCCCGCCACACCGTAGCCACCGCGATCGCCACGAGCAGCACGCCCGCGGCGCGGCCGACGAGGCGGGTGGCGGCAGGATTGCCGGTCAGGGCATCGCGGCTGCGGGCGGCGGCGAGCGCGAGGCCGCCATAGACGGCAAGCTGCGTGGCCCAGATCATCAGCAGCATGACCAGCGCCTGACGCCACAGCGGGCCGAACTCCGGGCGCAGGAACTGCGGGAAGACCGCGAGCATGAAGAGATAGGCCTTCGGGTTCATCAGGCTCGTCAGCGCGCCCTGGCGAAAGCGGGTCGCAAGGCCGCGCCGGTCGAGACTGCCGACAGCGTCCACCACGATCGAGGAGCGGAAGAGCTGCCAGCCGATGAAGGCGACATAGGCGGCGCCGAGAAGCAGCAGGCCGTTGAACAGGCCCGGCGCGAAATGCAGGAGCATGCCGACGCCGAGCGCCGCATAGAGCGTATGCACGAGGCCGCCCGCCATGATGCCGAAGGTCGCCGAGAGCCCCGCCTTGCGCCCGCCGGAAAGGGAGCTCGCCAGCACGAAG
Source organism: Shinella sp. 838 (assembly GCF_029623935.1). Taxonomy (NCBI): domain Bacteria; kingdom Pseudomonadati; phylum Pseudomonadota; class Alphaproteobacteria; order Hyphomicrobiales; family Rhizobiaceae; genus Shinella; species Shinella sp. 838. Next base: position 316,673 of record NZ_JARSBQ010000002.1, on the reverse strand, counting down.
ACCATGTCCATGCCGGGCACGATGATGATGCCGGAGACGAGCAGGAAGAAGAGCCAGAGGTTTTCGCTGTAGGTCATGTCAGTTGTCCATTGCCGGTGCACGCCCGGAAGCCCATTGCTCCCTTGTGTTTCAAGCGCTTGAAGCGTGCTATAGCGAAGGCCAACTGACAGGGATGTGTCAGTTGTGAAGGGAACAACCATGCGCAAGGCCTCCCGGCTCTTCGAGATCATCCAGATCCTGCGCCTTGCCCGCCATCCGGTGACGGCGGCCGAGATCGCCGCGCGGCTGGAGGTGACGGTGCGCTCGATCTACCGCGACATCGCCGCCCTGCAGGCGATGCGCGTGCCGGTGGAAGGCGAGCGGGGCATCGGCTATATCCTGCGCCCCGGCTTCGACCTGCCGCCGCTGATGTTCTCCATCGAGGAGACCGAGGCCGTGGTGCTGGCGCTGGCGCTTCTGGAGCGCACCGGCGATGCGGAGCTGAAGGCGGCCGCCCGGCGGGTGGGCGACAAGATCGCCGGCGCGGTGCCGCCGCCGCTGCGCCAGACGTTCTCGGCCCGCGCCCTGCACGCCTGGGGCACCACGCCGCGCCAGCCCGAGGGCATCGACCTTGCCGCGGTGCGCCGGGCGATCCGCGACGAGGAGACGCTGCGCATCGACTACCGCGACGAATATGGCCGCGCCAGCGAACGCACCGTCCGCCCCATCGCCCTCATCTACTATTCCGAGACCGCCAACATCGTCGCCTGGTGCGAGCTGCGCGAAGCCATCCGCAACTTCCGCGCCGACCGGGTGGAGGCCTGTGAAGCGACTGGCCTGCATTTTCGCGGCGAGGGCGACAGGCTGCGGCAGCTGTGGATTGCCGGCTGGGTGGAGAGCCGGCGGCAGGAGGCGGGGTGAACGCTATTCCGGCCATTCCTTCGCCCGCCAGTTGCGTGCGGTGTGAATGACGCGAAGGATGAAAAGGGTTTCCTGACCATCTTTCATATCGAGGCTGTAGGCGATGATGTAGGGCAATCCGCGCACGGATTTCTCATAGGTTCCGCCGACACGCCCCGGTCGACCGATCGGCCGCTCGCCGAGCAGGAGCGCGGCAGCATCGATGCGGCCGGCGACCGAACGGGCGGCTGCGGGATCGTCGCGCGCGATATGACTTATCTGCCGTTTGAGATCTTCGAGAGCGGAAAGCGACCAGCGGACGGGCCGCCTCACGGGCAATCGCGCTCAGCCGCGTCTATGATAGACGCGAGTTCGGACAGGGCCTCCTCATGGGAAACCGTGCGTCCCTGGCGAACGTCTTCCAGGCCCTGGTTGACGCCCTCGACGATCGCAAGCTCCCGGGCGACATAGGTGGAGACCGCCTCCTCCGCGAGAAAGGAGCGGCTGCGCCGAGTCTCGGCGGCCAACCGGTCGAGTTTTTCCTTGAGGTCCGCACTGACGCGGATCGTCATCGTCGTGCTAGGCATATTCGTTACCTGCGTTCGCTTATTTACATTCTAACACAAATGGCAGGACACCTCCAAGGCAAGGAAAAACCCCGGCCGTTTCCGGCCGGGGTTTCCTGAATTCGAAAGCGAAGAACGCCTTACTTCGTAGCGGCTTCGTAGCGCTCCAGGACGTAGTCCCAGTTGATCAGGCTGTCGACGAAGGCCTCGAGGTACTTCGGGCGGGCGTTGCGGTAGTCGATGTAATAGGAATGCTCCCAGACGTCGACGCCGAGGATCGGGTTGGCGCCGTGCACGAGCGGGTTTTCGCCGTTCGGGGTCTTGGAGATGGCGAGCTTGCCGTCCTTGACGGAGAGCCAGGCCCAGCCGGAGCCGAACTGCGTGGTGCCGGCGGCGACGAAATCGGCCTTGAACTTGTCATAGCCGCCGAGGTCGCTGTCGATCGCCTTCTGCAGGGCGCCCGGCAGGCTCTTGCCGCCGCCGCCCTTCTTCATCCACTTCCAGAAATGGACGTGGTTGTAGTGCTGGCCGGCATTGTTGAAGAGGCCCTGGTTGGTGCCGTAGGACTTCTTGACGATCTCTTCCAGCGAGAGGTCCTGAAGGCCCGCTTCCTCGGCCAGCTTGTTGCCGTTGTCGACATAGGCCTTGTGGTGCTTGTCATGGTGATATTCGAGCGTTTCGCGCGACATGAAGGGCGCGAGCGCGTCGTAATCGTAGGGAAGCGGCGGAAGTTCGAAAGCCATCGTGGTGTCTCCTCTTGGCGACGGAATTTTTTCAATGAAATCCGTGAGCGGAACATAGGAGCGGCGACCGGAAGTGGCAACCGCCCGGGTTCCAATTTTTCCTGACATGCGACAAAATCCTTCCCGTTTCCCGTGTCAGATCAATGACGAATGGAACCGGAAGCGATTCCGGACATTTTGTCCGACACCCCTGACACGGAGCCTGCCCATGCATCTTCGCCTGCTTTCCGCCCTTCCGCTTCTCCTCGCCGCCCCGCTCGCCCATGCCTCCTCGCCCGATGCCTGGGAGGAATTCCGCGCCGACGTGGAGAAGAGCTGCATGGCGAGCCTGCCGGAAGCGCTCGGCACGCCGAACGTCTTCGTCGAGCCGACAGGCACGCAATCCTTCGGACTTGCGGCAATCGAGGGGCTTTCGCCGGAATCGAAGAGCCAGATCACCTATCTCTGCATCTACGACAAGGAAAAGAAGACGGTGGAGGTCTCCCCGCCCATCGCGGCCGAGTTTCTGCATGTGGTGCGCGAAAGCGAGCGCGAGGCGGCAGCGGCAGAAAAGGCCAAGACGGGCGACAACAAGACGGTGGACGAGGCCGGCCAGGAATAGCGCCGCGCGACCGCCGCCCCGCTGCGGCAGCAGTGTTTCTATCCGCACCTCCCGCCGGAAGCGCCGTCGTGCAAGACTTGGCCACTGATTCCCCATCCGCCGGGAGGCGCTGTTGGACGATCTCAACGCCCTGCTTTCTTCCGGCGGCTCGACGGCGCTGCTCGCCATCAGGGGCCGCGAGGTGGTTTTTGCCCGCGGCTTCCATGCCCATCGCTCAAGCGTCGCCTCGGTGCGCAAGTCCCTGATCGGCATCCTCTACGGCATCGCCGTTGCGGCCGGTGAAATCGACATCCACGCCACGCTCGACGCGCTCGGCATCGACGATCTCTCGCCGCTGACGGCGCAGGAGAAGCAGGCGACCGTCGCCGACCTCATGAAATCGCGCTCCGGCGTCTACCATCCCTGTGTCTACGGCATGGAGCCGGGCCGCCCGGTGCGCGGCAGCCACGCGCCGGGGACCTTCTGGTACTACAACAACTGGGATTTCAACGCCCTCGGCACGATCTACCGGCAGGAGACCGGACGCACGCTCGCAGCCGCCTTCCGGGAGCAGGTCGCCGAACCGCTTCAGATGCAGGATTTTGCGGCCGAGGATGTTTCCGATGTCTTCGGCCCGCAATCGCGTCACCCCGTCTACAAGATGCGTCTTTCCGGCCGGGATCTGGCGCGCATCGGTAGGCTGGTCCTCGAAGGCGGCCGCTGGGAAGGCCGGCAGGTCGTGCCGGAGGCGTGGGTGGCGGAGAGCACGCGGCCGCTGACCGATCTCGGCGGCGGGCGCGGCTATGGCTATCTCTGGTGGTCGGCGGAAGCGAACGCGCCGGGCGACGACCTCGCGACGGACTGGCCCATCGTCTATGCCAGTGGCGCCGGCGGGCAATATATCATCGTCATTGCGGCGCTCGACCTCGTCGTGGTGCACCGGGCGGCGGATGTCGACAACGGCATCAGCCATGCACGGATGGGACAGATCCTCCGCGCCCTGCTGCGCACCATCGTCTGACCCGCCCCTTCCCAAACAGGGGCCCGATCCGGTATGGAGAAGCGCGCGCCGGTGCGGCGCCGGGAGCCCTTCATGCAGTCCTCGTCGTCAACCGTCTTCTCGCCGGACTGGCCGGCCATTGCCGCCGTCATTCTCGGCGTCACCGCCTTTTCCGTGGCGCAGGGGCTCACCTATCCGCTGATCTCGCTGACGCTGGAGGCGCGCGGTTTCTCGCCGGCGCTGATCGGCGTCAACGCGCTCGCCTTCGCCACCGGCCTTGCCGCCTCGACGCTGCTCCTCGGCAGCCTGACGGCGCGCTGGCGGGCCGACCGGCTGATCATCGCCAGCCTCGTCGGCTGCTCGCTCTGCCTTGCCACCTTCGCGGCCTCCTCCTCGTTTGTGGTCTGGTTCGTCGCCCGCTTCCTGCTCGGCTTCTTCGCCAGCCTCATCTTCATGCTCGGCGAAGCCTGGCTCAGCGCCGCCTGCCCGGACCGGCTGCGCGGCCGGGTCTCCGGCATCTACGGTGCCGGCATGTGCGCCGGTTTTGCCGCCGGCCCGCTCGCCATTCCGCTGCTCGGCAGCGAGGGCGGGCTCGGCTTCGCGCTGACCGCCGTCTATCTCGCCATCGTCGCTTTTGCGACCGCCATGCTGATGTTCTCGACCAGGACCGTGCCGGAGCCTTCCTCGACGGGCGACGTCTTCCGCTTCTTCAGGGCGGCACCGCTGCTCGTCGGCATGGTCTTCGTCTTCGGCTTCGCCGACATCGCCGCCATCTCGGCCATGCCGGTCTATTTCGTGAAGATGGGGCATACGGAGGCCTTTGCGGCGATCAGCGTGACGGTGCTGGCGCTGCCGACGGCGATCGCCCAGCCCTTCATCGGCCTGCTGCTCGACAAGCTGCCGCGCGAACGCGTCGCCATGGCGGCCGTCAGCACCGCGGCGGCGAGCTATCTCATCCTGCCGTCGATGCAGTCGGAAATCGCCATCCTCTCGGTCTTCGCGCTGATGGGCACGGCCACCTTCTCGCTCTACACCTGCGCGCTCACCATGCTGGGCGAACGCTACAGCAGCGCCATGCTGGTGGCCGGCGCCGCCGCCTTCGCCCTCGCCTATGCGGCGGGCAGCGGGGCAGGCTCGGCACTGACCGGCGCAATCATGGAGGCCGGCGGGCCGAAGGCCGGGCCACTCTCCGTCGGTATCGGGCTGACGCTCTTCACCGCCGCCCTGATGCTGGCACGCCGGCGCTGAGCCCCTCCCGATCCGGCCGCCGCGATTTGACGCATGTCGCCGGCGAAAAACCGCTGTAGGCTCCTGAACGACAGATTTCAGGGGTATCATGGCCGTTCCGCAGGACAGGGCCGCGCTGATCGCGGCCATCGACACCGAATTCGGCAAGCTTCTGAAAACGCTGGCGGAGGTTCCGGAGACGCGTGTGCACGAGCGCACGATGGAGGGCCATGCCAAGGGCACGCAGATGAGCCCCTTCGACCTCGTCGCCTATCTGACGGGCTGGAACGAGCTGGTGCTAAAATGGCTGGCGCGGGACGACGCCGGTGCGCCCATCGACTTTCCGGAAACCGGCTTCAAATGGAACGAGCTTGGCAGGCTCGCCGGAAAATTCTACCGCGACTACGAGGGCCTGCCCTATCCGCACCTGCTGGACCGGCTGCAAACCGCCAAGCAGGCAATTCTCGCCGCGGTGGAGCGGAAGAACGACGCGGCGCTCTACGGACGCTCCTGGTACGAAAAATGGCCTATGGGCAGGATGATCCAGCTCAACACCGCATCCCCCTATGCCAATGCGCGCGGCCGTCTGCGCAACTGGCTGAAATCCCCGCCACCCGGCTGAGGCGGGAGGCCATCCCGCCGGTGCGGGATGGCGAAGGCCGGATCAGACGAACTGGCTGAGGCCCGGTACGGAGGCGACGACCTCGTCGACAACGTCGGCGCCGGCATGCTCGCGGGCGACCGCCATGGTTTCCTTGGCAAGGCCGGTGATCTCGCCCATGCCGAGGCCTTCGCTCATGAGCTGCTGACCGAGCCCCATGACGCCGCCGCCGCCGATGGCGCTCATCAGGCCGCCAAGCAGACCGCCGCCGCCCGTGCCTTCGCCGTTATACTGGGCGACCAGCTCGGAGGCGCCCGGAATGGCCTCGATCATGCGGGCGACCGGGCCGTCGGCGGCCTCGCGCTGCAGGAAGCCGAGCATCATGCCGATGGCCTTTTCCGCCAGGGCGGCATCGATACCGACGGCATCGGCAACGCGGGTGACGAGTTCGTTCATGGAAAATCCTCCGAAAGGGAATTGACGTTGACGTCAAGGTAAATGAATTCCCCGGCAAACTCAAGCCGGCTGCACGGGGCGTCCACGACCGGGCGGGCGCCCTTTGAAAGCGTGTTGTTCCCGTGCGGGACTATCCTTATAACCTGCCTGAGACGATTCAATGAAAACCTGCCCGGCGCGGCGATCCGCCCGTGGGCAGCGATCGGGTCAGAACGGCTTTCGAAGGAGTTTCAACGTGACGGAATCCATTCTTCAGGACGGAAAACTCTATATCGGCACCAGCCGCAAGCCTGACGATACGAACAACAAGCCGGAATATCTGGAGCTGAAGTTCGGCAACCGCCACGGCCTCGTGACGGGCGCGACGGGCACCGGCAAGACGGTGACGCTGCAGATCCTCGCCGAAGGCTTTTCCAATGCGGGCGTGCCGGTGTTCTGCGCCGACGTGAAGGGCGACCTCTCGGGCATCGGCGCCATCGGCGAGGCCAAGGACTTTTTGCAGAAGCGCGCCGACCAGATCGGCCTTTCGCCCTACGAATTCCAGCAGTTCCCGGTGATCTTCTGGGACCTCTACGGTGAGAAGGGCCACCGCGTCCGCACCACCATTTCCGAGATGGGCCCGCTGCTGCTCTCGCGCCTGATGAACGCGACGGACGCGCAGGAAGGCGTCATCAACATCGCCTTCAAGATCGCAGACCAGGGCGGCCTGCCGCTGCTCGACCTGAAGGATTTCCAGGCGCTGCTCAACTATATGGGCGAGAACGCCTCGACGCTCTCCAGCCAGTTCGGTTTCATCTCCAAGGCCTCCGTCGGCTCGATCCAGCGCGAATTGCTGATCCTCGAACAGCAGGGCGCCGAGCAATTCTTCGGCGAGCCGGCGCTGAAGATCTCCGACATCATGCGCACCACCAATGACGGACGCGGCGCGATCTCGGTCCTGGCGGCCGACAAGCTGATGATGAACCCGCGCCTCTACGGCACGTTCCTGCTCTGGATGCTCTCGGAACTGTTCGAGGTGCTGCCGGAAGTGGGCGATCCCGACAAGCCGAAGCTCGTCTTCTTCTTCGACGAGGCGCATCTTCTGTTCAACGACGCGCCGAAGGTGCTCACCGAGCGCGTCGAACAGGTCGTGCGCCTCATCCGCTCCAAGGGCGTCGGCGTCTACTTCGTCACGCAGAACCCGCTCGACGTGCCGGAAACCGTGCTCGCCCAGCTCGGCAACCGCGTGCAGCATGCGCTGCGCGCCTATACGCCGCGCGAGCAGAAGGCGGTGAAGACCGCGGCCGACACCTTCCGCCCCAACCCGGATTTCAATTGCGCCGAGGTCATCACCAATCTCGGCACCGGCGAGGCGCTCGTCTCGACGCTCGAAGGCAAGGGTGCGCCTTCCATGGTGGAGCGCACGCTGATCCGCCCGCCGGCCTCGCGCCTCGGCCCGGTTACCGAGGCCGAGCGCAAGGAGATCATGGGCGTCAGCCCCGTCGCGGGCCTCTATGACGAGGATTTCGACCGCGAATCCGCCTACGAGATCCTCACCGCCCGCGCCAAGAAGGCCGCCGAAGCCGCCGCCGCGCAGGAGCAGGCGGAAGAGCAGCAGGCAGACACCCCGTCCTCCGGCGGCAGCCGCTGGACCCTGCCCGGTTTCGGCGACGACGAGCCCGCCGCCCAGCCCGCCCCCAAGCAGCCGAAGGCCCGCTCCGGCTACCAGCGCGAGACGGTGGCGGAAGCGGCGATGAAGTCCGTGGCGCGCACCGTCGCCTCCTCGCTCGGCCGGGCGCTGGTGCGCGGCATCCTCGGCAGCCTGCGGCGGTAAGCCGCCCTCCGAACGGCGCGGCCCCTCATCCGGCTGCCGCCACCTTCTCCCCGCAGGCGGGGAGAAGGGGATGCCGATCCGGTTTCCCGCAAGAGAGGCCGGCGGAAATAGGACGGGACCTTGCCACAAATCCCTTCGCCCCGCTTGCGGGGAGAAGGTGGCGGCAGCCGGATGAGGGGCGCCTCCCCGCGCTTGCCAAACCCCGCAAGCCAATGCTATCCCTTCCCCGTTCGCAACACGTAAAAGAGGGCTGCGCGTGAAATACGAATTTCTGCCACACCGTACGCACGGCCCTGATCTTGCCCTGCAGATGCGTTTGCAGGGCTGATCGGAACGAACACACTCTTCTTCTGGTCCGCCTTACCCGGCGGATGCGCTCACTCCGCATCCGTGTCCCCTGAGCCTTTTCGCGTGATCGACGGCCGATGCCGCGCCGCGGGGCTCCGAAGACCAGAGATCGTTCCATGTCGCTCATCAATATCCGCGCCCTCGGCGTCACCGTCTCCACCCCGCTTTTCGCCAATCTCAACCTCGCCGTCGCCGCCGGCGACCGGATCGGCCTCGTGGCGGCCAACGGGCGGGGAAAATCCACCCTGCTCAAATGCATCACCGGCGCATTCGAACCGACGACAGGCGAGATCACCCGCGCGCGCGGCCTCACCGTCGGGCATATGGAGCAGAACCTTCCGACCGGCCTCGACGCGCTGACCTTCCGCGAGGCCGTGCTTGGCGCGCTTTCTGCCGAACAGCAGGAGAGCGAAAGCTGGCGGGCCGATGTCACGCTGGAGGAGCTGGAGGTGCCCGAGACGCTGCGCGAGCGGCCGCTCCGCCAGCTCAGTGGCGGCTGGCAGCGCATCGCGCTGATCGCCCGCGTGCGCGTCGGCGAGCCGGACGTGCTGCTCCTCGACGAGCCGACCAACCATCTCGACCTCTCGAAGATCGCCCGGCTGGAGGGGTGGCTCGCCAGCCTGCCGCGCGACATGCCGGTCGTCATCTCCAGCCACGACCGCGCCTTCCTCGACGCCGTGACCAACCGCACGCTGTTCCTGAGGCCCGAGCGCTCGCAACTCTTCACGTTGCCCTATTCGCGCGCCCGGGCGGCGCTCGACGAGGCGGACGCGGCCGAGGAGCGGCGCTTCGAGAAGGACATGAAGGTTGCCCAGCAGCTGCGCCAGCAGGCCGCCAAGCTCAACAATATCGGCATCAACTCCGGCAGTGACCTCCTGGTGGTCAAGACCAAACAGCTGAAGGAACGGGCCGAGCGGATCGAGGATGCCGCGCGCCCCGCCCACCAGGAGCGCCCGGCCGGCGCCATCCGCCTCGCCAACCGCGGCACCCATGCCAAGGTGCTGGTGACGCTGGAGGACGCCGCCGTGGAGACGCCGGATGGCACCCTCCTCTTCCGCACGGACCAGAAGTTCATCTGCCAGGGCGACCGCATCGTGCTGCTCGGTCTCAACGGGGCCGGCAAGACGCGGCTCGTCCAGCGGCTGCGCGCGGCGATCGCGGCAGCGGGCGCCGGTCAGCAGGGTATCAAGGCGACGCCCTCGCTGGTGCTCGGTTATGGCGACCAGGCGCTTTCGGACCTTTCGGACGCCGAGACGCCGCACGGCACGATCATCCATCGCTTCGACATCGGCGACCAGCGGGCGCGCAGCCTTCTGGCCGGCGCCGGGCTCTCCATCGAACAGCAGGGGCGGCCGGTCGGCCAGCTCTCCGGCGGGCAGAAGGCGCGGCTCGGCATGCTGGTGCTGCGGCTGACCAACCCGAACTTCTATCTGCTCGACGAGCCGACCAACCATCTCGACATCGAGGGCCAGGAGGCGCTGGAGCGGGAGCTGACGGCAAACGAGGCGAGCTGCCTCATCGTCTCGCACGACCGCGCCTTCGTGCGGTCGGTGGCCAACCGCTTCTGGGTGATCGAGAAGCGGCGGCTCATCGAGGTGGACGGACCCGAGGACTTCTTCGCCGAGGCGGCCCTATCCGCCTGAAACGATGCGCGGGTCGCCACGAAAATCCTCGCGGGAGAAGCCGATGCGGCGCGGCGGGTGGTCGCACAGCGCCTGCACGCCAAGCCGCGAAAGCCGGATGCGCCAGGTCTGGCGCTCCACCGGCTTTGGCGCAGCGAAGGCAGAGGCGGTGAGAAGTGCCATGTTGGTGCCGCCGGCCGGATCGCGCACCGAGCGATAGAGGATGGCGGCAAGGCCGGCCGCCCGCGCGCCGTCGGCCAGCGACTGGCAGGCGGCGTAGTCGGTCGGGTGCGTCCACACGGCCGCATCGCGGTCGAGCGGTGGGGCGGTAAGGTCGAGCGCCCCGCCGGTCTCGACCAGGGCGGAAAACGCGGTGTAGTCGGCTGCGTTGGCCGGCAGCGGCGTTGCGGGCGACTCGGCGAAGAACAGCAGCCGGTAGAAGGCCATTTCGGAAAGCGCCGTCTCGACGGAAAGCCCGGCATAGTAGACGCCGAGCGTGCGCCCGGCGCGGCGGAAACGCGAGCCGTGCGGATAGACGGCACCGTAGCGGAACGGGGTCGCGAGCAGATAGTCGAGACCGGCGCATTCCGGCGGCAGCACCGGCTTGCTCTCCTCCAGAAGGTCCTCCAGCAGCGCCTGCTCGTCCAGCGTATCGACGAGTTTCAGCGTCGAGACGCGGTGCTGCGCCTCGACGAAACGCCAGACGGGCCCCGCAAAGGGCCGCGCCTCAGACGAGAGCGCGGCGGGCGTCCAGATAGGCGAGGACATCGACGAGGCCGGAAATGGAAACGATGCGATCGACAGGGCGTTCGCCGAGCACGGTGTTGTCCGCCGTCATCCAGGCGCGGGCGACAGCCTCGTCGCCACCGGTGACGGCATCGAGCGAGCGGAAGAGGCGCACGAGCAGCACCGCCAGCTCGAACGGCTTGGTGCCGCGCTCCAGAAGCACGTCCTGCCGCTTCAGCCGGGAGACCGTCGCCTCCGAGACGCCGATGACCGCCGAGAGGATGCGCGCCGTCAACCCCAGCCGCTCCGCCGCATTGACGGCCGCCTTGGTGAGCACGACGCCTTCGGCATTGGCCTTTGCGATGGGCTTGCGTTGCATGGCGCGATTTCCTTTCATGAGAAACAATATAGCAATTATTTTTCTCATGACAAGCTGATCGAGCGCCCTCCCCGCACGACAAAAGGCCCGGAGGCTGGGGCTCCGGGCCTTTCGCTCAAAGGTCTGTGCCGGGGACGCTTACTTGCAGACCTTGATCTTCTTGATGATGACGTTGCCGTAATAGTCGTAGGACTTTACCTTCTTGATGAAGCAATGCGGCTTGTAGCCATAGCTGTAATATCCGGCCTGCGAGGGGGCCGCGAAGGAGACGGCGGCAACGAGGGCAACGGTGGCGGAAACGATGATCTTGCGCATGGGGTCTCTCCTGATCTCTCTTGGATGAGCCTCTCTCATCCGGTGACCAGAAGGTCGCACATCGCCGCGCCCGCCGCTGTTTCGCATGGAACAGGGCCCGCGGGCCGGCCACGCCACAGCGACTGAGCGATTACCGAAAGGTAAATACAACCATAATTAGATATTTCTAAATTTAATATATGCTAAATAAAATTTCTCTACCGTTTACCATCTCCACGGTTCAGAACGGTAAGGCCTTCCCATGCAGATCTCCACGAAACTCAGTGCGGTGACGCTCGTCCTGACGCTGCTGCTCGCCGGCGCCACGCTTTCCACCTATCTCGTTCTCAATGCCATGTCGGCCTCGATGAGCACCATCGTCGTCGACCGGCTGCAGCCCGCTGCAAGCCTGAAGAAGGTCGGCGACCTCTATGCCGTCAACATCGTCGACACCGCCCACAAGGTGCGCAGCGGCGCGCTCGGCTGGGAGGAAGGACAGCGGCTGAACACGGAGGCGCTGGCGACCATCCAGACGATCTGGGACAGCTATGCCGCCTCCTACCTCACCAATGAGGAGCGCGGCCTCGTCGGCCAGATGAGCGCCGAAATGCAGAAGCAGGCCGGCAGCATCCAGGACCTCATCGCGATCCTGAAGGCCAGGGACAAGGCGGCGCTCGATGCCTATGTGGAAACGCGGCTCTACCCGACGATCGACCCGATCGGCACCTATGTCGCGGCCCTGGTCGACCTGCAGATCCGCGTCGGCGAGGAGGAATTCGCCAAGGCCAGCGCCACCAAGACCTTCAACCTCGTCCTGCTGTCGATCTTCGGCGCGGTGGCGCTCGCCGTCTCCGCCCTCGCCTTCTGGATCATCATCGCCGGCGTCTCGCGCCCGCTGAAGACGATCACCGCGATCATGCAGACGCTCGCCCGCGACGTCACCGATTTCGAGGTGCCCTTCCGCGGCCGCAAGGACGAGATCGGCAGCATTGCCGGCGCGGTCGAGATCTTTCGCCAGTCGGCGATCGACAAGCACCGGCTGGAGCGCGCGGCCGAGGCAAACCGCCTGCAGGCGGAGGCCGACCGGGTGCGCCTGCAGGACGAGGCGGAGGCGGCCGCGCAGAAACGCCTGCAGGAGGCGACCGCCGGTCTTGCCACCGGCCTGCGCCGCCTTGCCGCCGGCGACCTCTCCTTCCGGCTGAACGATGCCTTCGCGCCGGATTTCGAGCAGCTGCGCAGCGACCTCAATGCCGCCGTGGGCCAGCTCGGTGAAGCGCTCGGCGCCGTCGCGCAGTCGGTCGAGGAGATGGATACGGGCACCCGCGAGATCAGCCACGGTGCCGACGCGCTCTCCCGGCGCACCGAGCAGCAGGCCGCCTCGCTCGAGGAAACCGCCGCCGCGCTCGACGAGATCACCGCCAATGTCGGCAATTCGACGCGGCGGGCGGAAGAGGCCCGCACGGTGGCGGTGGAAGCCAACGGCTCGGCCAGCCACTCCGGCGAGATCGTCGCGAGGGCCGTCAACGCCATGCAGCGCATCGAGCAGTCTTCGGGCCAGATCTCCAGCATCATCGGCGTGATCGACGAAATCGCCTTCCAGACCAACCTTCTGGCGCTGAATGCCGGCGTCGAGGCCGCGCGCGCCGGGGAAGCCGGCAAGGGCTTTGCCGTCGTCGCCCAGGAGGTGCGCGAGCTTGCCCAGCGCTCCGCCCAGGCGGCAAGGGAGATCAAGGAGCTCATCCGCAACTCCGAAACCGAGGTGCGCAACGGCGTGAAGCTGGTCAGCGACACCGGCGAGGCCCTGCAGGCGATCGGCGGCCATGTCGCGACGATCAACCAGCACATGGAGGCGATCGCCGTCTCCGCCCGCGAACAGTCCGTCGGGCTCTCGGAGATCAACACGGCCGTCAACCAGATGGACCAGACGACGCAGCAGAATGCCGCCATGGTGGAGGAAACCAACGCCGCCTCCGCAACGCTGGTGGCGCAGGCCGAAAAGCTGCGGCAGCTGATCGGCCGCTTCACGCTCGCGCAGCCGGCCCGCGTGGCGCAGGCCGTACCGCAGCGCATCGCGCAGGCCCGGCCCCGCCTTGCCGGCAACACGGCCCTGAAGGCGGAGAGCTGGGAAGAGTTCTGATCTGCCCCAAGGACACAAAAAGGCCGCCCGGGACATGTTCCGGGCGGCCTTTTTCGTTTGGCTCACAAGCCGATCAGACGACGGTGGTCTTGACGTCCAGATTGCCGCGGGTGGCGTGGCTGTAGGGGCACACGACATGGGCCTTCTTGGCGAGGTCCTCGACCACGGCCTTGTCGACGCCGGGCACGGAGACTTCGAGCGCAGCTTCGAGGCCGAAACCGCCGCCATCTTCGCGCGGGCCGATGCCGACAGTCGCCGTGACCTTGGCGTCATCGGGGATCTTTACCTTTTCCTTGCCGGCGACGAACTTCAGCGCGCCGAGGAAGCAGGCGGAATAACCGACAGCGAAGAGCTTTTCCGGGTTGGCGCCGGCCGCGCCGTCACCACCGAGTTCCTTCGGCAGGGTGAGCGTGACGTCGACGGTGCCGTCTTCGGTTGCGCCATGGCCGGCGCGGCCGCCGGTTGCAGAAGCCTTGGTTCTGTAGAGAATGGGCATGGGATGTCTCCTTCCGGGTTTCGTTGCTGATGAAATCTAGATAGCGCAAAATTAGATTGCGCGCAATATGATTTTGCAAATTGCAATTTTGGCCGTTTGTGCGACAATGGCACCATGACCGACAAACGTGACGAAGCTGAGACGGACGATATCCCCGCGGGTATGCTGGCCCTCGACCAGCAGCTCTGTTTCGCCGTCTATTCGGCCGCCCATGCGCTGAACCGCACCTACAAGCCGCTGCTCGATCCCTATGGCCTCACCTATCCGCAATATATCGTGCTGATGACGCTGTGGGAGGAGGACGGGCGCACGGTGAAGGCGCTGGGCACGACACTCGGCCTTGATTCCGGCACGCTTTCCCCTCTCCTCAAGCGGCTGGAGGCAGCCGGCTACATCCACCGTGCCCGCGACCGGAGCGACGAGCGTCAGGTCCTCATCACCCTCACCGACAAGGGCCATGCGATGAAGCGCGAGGCCGTGGCGATCCGCATGCAGATCGGCAAGGCGACGGGCTGTTCGGTCGAGGCCCTGCAGGCCCTGACCGCGGATCTGCAAACCCTCACCGGGCAGCTCGACACCGGCACGACGCGGGACGATGCCGCCTGACCGGCGGAGATTTTACCGTATCCTTCCCCTACGGCACCTGTTCGCGATGCAACCTTCACGCTAGAGTGCGCGCGGCGGTCGAACCGCGATGGGGGCACTCTTGAATTCTGCATGGTCCTGGCAAAGGGCGAACGTCGCGGCGGGCCTTTGGTGCATCGTCGTGGGCACCGTCATGGTGGCGATCTGGCTTGTGGAGCCCATCGACCTGGCGAAGCGCCATCCCTACCTGTTCGGCATGAAGTTCAATGCGGCCCTCGCCTTCGCCATCGTCGGGCTCGCGCTCCTTCTTTCCACACGCGGCCTCGCGCGCCTGCCGGCACTGATGATGCTGCCGGTCTTCCTCTACGGCGCACTGGCCCTCTCCCAGCATGTCTTCGGCATCGATGCGGGCATCGACACGCTGCTGCACACGCCGTTCGTCGATATCGGCACCAGCCTGCCGGGGCGGATCGCCCCCAACACGGCGCTCTGCCTGATGCTGGTCAGCCTGGCTCTGGCGCTGCGGGCCCTGTCCGGCCGCAACAGCTTGATGCAGATAGCGCTCGGCTTCGTCACCTTCATCATCGCGGCGGCCGCCCTGATCGGCTACGCGATCTCGCTGGACTTCGCCCATGACTGGGTGCGCTTCACGCGCATGTCCTTCCAGAGCGGGAGCTGCTTCGTCGCCGTCAGCGTCGCGCTCATCTTCGTGGGCACGGAAGAGACCGGCCAGGACCGGTTGACGCTTGCCGGCGTGCTCGGCCTTGCCACCTACCTTCTCCTGCTCGGCATGGCCTATTACGAGCTGGAGCGCTACGAGGCCTCGTTCGGCATCACCTTCTCGGGCGACGGCACGAATGCCCGCGCGACGCTCTCCTCGCTGGTGCTGATCTCCGGCCTTCTCTACGGCGCCCTCGTCGCGCACCTCTATTTCTCGTCCCGCCGTGCGCGGCGCATGGCAGCGGATCTCGCAGAAAGCCGCGCCCGGCTCACGGCCATCATCGACAACGCGGTGGACGGCATCATCACCATCGACGACCGCGGCCTCATCCTCTCGGCCAACCCGGCCTGCACGCGCATCTTCGGCTTTTCGCCGGAGGAGATGATGGGGCGCAACGTCAAGATGCTGATGCCCGAGCCCTATCACGGCGAGCACGACCGCTACATTTCCAACTACAACCACAGCGGCGAGGCGAAGATCATCGGCATCGGCCGCGAGGTGGAGGGCCGGCGCAAGGACGGCAGCATTTTCCCGCTCGACCTTGCCGTCGCCAAGCTGGAGCTCGACGGCGCGGTCATCTACAGCGGCATCGTGCGCGACATTTCCGAGCGCAAGGCGAGCGAGCAGGCGCTGATCGAGGCCAATGCCGAACTGGAGGAGTTCGCCTACCGTACCTCGCACGACCTGCGCTCGCCGATCGCCTCCTCGCTCGGCCTGCTCACCATTTCCAGGGACATGCTGGCGGAAGGCGAGATCACGGCGCTCGGCCAGACGTTGCAGCGCATGGAGAAGAATTTCCGCCGGCTCGACCACCTGATCCAGAACATCATCACCATCACCCGCAACCGGCTGATGGAGGAGGAAGAGCGGCCCATCGCGCTGCGGGCGCTCGTGTCCGAGGCGATCGACGCGCTGTCGCATCTTGAGGATTCCAAGCGGATCCGCATCGAAAATCATGTGCCGGCGGAATTGACAATCCTAAGCAAGCCGTCGAAATTCCAGGTCATCGTCGGCAACATGCTCTCCAACGCGGTCAAGTATCACGACCCGAAGGAAGCCGAGCCGGCGATCGACATCCGCGCCTTCCGCTATGCCGGCAAGCTGCGGCTGTCGGTGGAAGACAACGGCCTGGGCGTTCCGCCCGCAAGCCGCCATTTGTTGTTCAAGATGTTCAAACGGCTACACCCGAACCGATCCTTCGGCAGCGGGCTCGGCCTCTACATATTGAGAAAGAGCACGGAAGCCCTCGGCGGCACGGCGCTCTATGAAGCTAGAGATAAGGGCAGCCGGTTCATCATAGAACTGCCCGACGGGGACTGAGCATGAATATCCAATCGATCCTGATCGTCGATGACGATGAGAACGACCAGTTCATCTGTGAATACACCATCCGCAAATACGATCCGTCGATCCGCATCCTGAAGGCGTTCGACGGTGCGGAGGCGCTCGACATCCTGCACCGCGAGACGCCCAACGCCATCATCCTCGACATCAACATGCCCGTCATGAACGGCTTCGAATTCCTCGATCGCTATGCCGAGGAATTCGAGGTGCACGCCCCCGTCGTCGCCATGCTGACGAGCTCCCATCTCGGCAAGGACCGCGAACGGGCGATGCAATACAGCTTCGTGAAAAGCTATTTCGAAAAACCCCTGCAGGCCGATCACCTGCGCATCATGGCGGAACTGCTCGACGAATAGCGCCGGCGGGAGGGGCGCCGGTCCGGATTGCATACAATTTCCGCGCCCGCCCCGCTTTCCCTCTCCCATTCAGGAAATCCTTCGCCATAGTGGCCGCATGTCCACGATTCGCCCCCTGATTCCCCTTCTCGTCACCGCAGGCATCCTGATCGGAGGGAACGGGCTGCAGGGTACGTTCATCGCGCTGCGCGCCTCGCAGGAAGGCTTTTCCACCTCGGTCATCGGCTTCGTCGGCGCAGGCTATTCCATCGGGTTTGCCATCGGCTGCATCTATGTGACGCGCGTCCTGCGCGCCATCGGCCATATCCGCACCTTCTCCGCCATGGCGGCCATCGCCTCTGCCTCGGCGATCGCCATGCTCCTGGTCGTCGACCCGATCTTCTGGTTCGCCATGCGGCTCGTCGCCGGCATCTGTTTCGCCAGCCTCTTCGCCACCGTTGAGAGCTGGCTGAACGCCGCCGTCACCAATGCCAACCGGGCGCGCACCCTCTCGATCTACCGCCTCGTCGACCTCGGCTCCGTGACGGCGGCACAGTATCTCATCCCGGGCATCGGCATCGGCGGCTTCGAGCTCTTCGCCATCGTCGCCATGTCGCTGTCGCTGTCGCTGGTGCCGATCTCGCTTGCCGACCGCTCCAGCCCGACGGTGCCCGAGGCGATCCGCTTCGACGTCAAGAAGCTCTGGAACATCTCGCCGCTGGCGACCGTCGGCTGCATCGTCGTCGGCCTCACCAATGCGGCCTTCCGCAATCTCGGGCCGATCTACGCCCACGACATCGGCCTGACGGTGACGGCGATCGCCAGCTTCATGAGCGCCGGCATCGTCGGCGGCGTGGTGCTGCAATATCCGCTCGGCCTCTATTCCGACCGGCTCGACCGGCGCCTGATCATCCTCATCGCCACCTTCGGCTCGGCGCTTGCCGCGCTCTACCTCGCCATCTTCGCCGGCGGCGACGAACTGAAGAACCTTGTCGGCATCTTCGTCTTCGGCGCCTTCGCCATGCCGCTCTATTCGCTCTGCTCCGCCCATGCCAACGATCATGCGGGCGAAGGCGAACATGCGCTGGTTTCCGCCGGCATGCTGTTCTTCTGGTCCTGCGGGGCGATCATCGGCCCGCTCTTCGCCTCGGTTCTGCTGCAGTTCTTCGGCCCGCAGGCGCTGTTCCTCTACACCGCCGTCGTCCTCGTCGCCTTCATGGCCTATACGGCGCTGCGCATGAGCGCCCGCCCGGCCGTGCCCGCCGGCGCGCGGCGCAGCCGCTTCCGCAACCTCCTGCGCACCTCCTTCTTCTTCAACAAGCTCGCCGACAAGGACCGCAACGGCGAGCCCTGAGCCTGCGGCAATGTGGTCGAGCGGCACTTATTGCTGAGCCATGCCCTCAGGTTTAGAAGCAAGGGACGCACCGGAGGGACTGCCATGCTGACACGCCGCACGCTGATGAAGGGCGCACTCGTCGCCGGGGCCTATGCCAGCGGCGTCGGGCTGGCCGGCCGCTATGGCGGGCTGGCGAAGGCGGCGGCGTCGACAACGCTCGTCGCCCGTCCCGGCGAGGCGATGCTCACCGGCAAGGGCCCGACCAGGGGCGTCATGACCTATGGCGATGCCGAGATTCCACCGGTGCTGCGCATGCGGCGCGGCGAAGCCTTTGCGCTGCGCCTCGACAACAGGCTCGACGAGCCGACGACGATCCACTGGCACGGGCTTCGCATCGACAACAAGATGGACGGCGTGCCCTTCCTGACCCAGCCCTATGTCTATGGCGGCGACGGGTTCGACTATGCCTTCACCCCGCCCGATGCCGGCACCTTCTGGTACCATCCCCACTGCAACACGCTGGAACAGATGGGCCGCGGCCTTGCCGGGCTCATCGTGGTGGAGGACCCGGCAGATCCGCTCTTCGACGCCGAGATCGTGCTCAACCTGCGCGACTGGCGGCTCGGCGGCGACGGCCAGTTCATCGCCCAGTTCAAGCCGCGCGATGCCGCCCGGGCCGGCACCTTCGGCACGGTGCGCACCGCCAACTGGCGGCAGTCGCCGCAATATGACGCGCCGGCCGGCGGCCTCGTGCGCCTGCGCCTTGCCGCGACCGACGTCACCCGCATCCTTGCGCTGCAGGTGGAAGGCGCGGAGGCCACGGTCATCGCCCTCGACGGCAATCCGGCGGCGACGCGCTTTGCGCTCGACCATCTGCTGATCGGCCCCGGCCAGCGGCTCGATCTCGCGCTGCGCATGCCCGACATGGAAGGCGCCGTCGCGGCGCTGAAGGACCTGCGCGGCACGAAGCCGGCGACGCTCGCCACCTTCCGCGCCACCGGCGCCTCGCTGAAGCGCGACGCACGCGACCTGCCGTTGCTTTCGCAAAATCCGCTGCCCGAGCCGGACCTTTCCGCCGCCACCGAAATCCCCTTCATCCTCAGCGCCTCGGCGGAGGAGCGGCCGAAGGACGGCATCTGCGGCTCGCTCGGCTACAATTTCTGGGCCATCAACAAGGTGCCGTGGGCGGACGACACGGGCGACCCGACCGCCCCGCTCGCCGAGATGAAGGCGGGCCGGACCTATATCTTCAATGTCGAGAACCCGACGCCGCAGGTCCATCCCCTCCACCTGCACGGCCTCGTCTTCCGGCCGATGAATTCCAACAAGCAGGCGATCCGCCCGCATTTTTCCGACACCTACCTTATCCTGCCGGACGAGAAGGTGCAGCTCGCCCTCGTCGCCGACAATCCGGGCGACTGGGTGTTTCATTGCCACATCATCGAGCACCAGAAGACCGGCATGACGAGCTATGTGCGGGTGACCTGACATCCGGAGGGCCAAGTTTTCGATTGTGGCAAAACCGTGGAACGTCTAAAGCTGCCCGATCCAAGAACGAGAAAGTCCGCCCGAGCCGCTATGCAGATCATCGAGACCACCGCAGCCCTTGCCGAAGCCTGTGAGACACTCGCCCGGTCCGAGTATCTGACCATCGACACGGAGTTCCTGCGGGAAACCACCTTCTGGCCGGAACTCTGCCTGATCCAGCTGGCGGGACCCGAGATCGAGGTGATCGTCGATCCGCTGGCCAAGGGTCTCGACCTCGCCCCCTTCTTCGCCCTGATGGCGAACCCGGCGGTGCTGAAGGTGTTCCATGCCGCCCGGCAGGACATCGAGATCATCGTCAACCGCGGCGACCTCATTCCGCACCCGATCTTCGACACGCAGGTTGCCGCCATGGTCTGCGGCTTCGGCGACAGCGTGTCCTACGACCAGCTCGTCCAGAAGATCAAAAGCGTGCATATCGACAAGTCCTCGCGCTTCACCGACTGGAGCCGCCGGCCGCTCACCGAAAAGCAGCTCGAATATGCGCTGGCCGACGTGACGCACCTGCGCGACGTCTATCTCGCGCTCAAGGAGAAGCTGGAGGCCGCCGGCCGCTCGCTGTGGCTGACCGAGGAAATGGCGGTCCTGGAATCGCGCGAGACCTACGACCTGCATCCGGACGACGCCTGGAAGCGGCTGAAGATGCGCGTCAAGAAGCCGATCGAGCTGGCCGTGCTGCAGAAGGTCGCCGCCTGGCGCGAGCGCGAGGCGCGCGGCCGCAACGTGCCGCGGTCGCGCATCCTGAAGGACGACACGATCTACGAGATCGCCCAGCAGCAGCCGGCCGATGCCGAGGCGCTGGCGCGCCTGCGCACCATTCCCAAGGGCTGGGAGCGCTCGCAATCGGGTGCCGCCCTGCTGGAGGCCATCAACGAGGCGCTCGCCATTCCGAAGACCGACCTGCCGCGCCTGCCCCGACAGGCCCACGTGCCGGAGGGGGCTGCCGCGGCCAGCGAAATGCTGAAGGTGCTCCTGAAGATCGTCTCGGAGAAGGAAGGCGTCGCCGCCAAGATCATCGCCAACAGCGACGATCTGGAAAAGATCGCCGTCGACGGCGAGAAGGCCGAGGTCGCCGCCCTCTCCGGCTGGCGCCGCGAGCTCTTCGGCGAAACAGCCCTCAACCTCATCACCGGCAAGGTGGCACTGCGCTTCGTCGACAAGAAGATCGAGGCGGTCGCGCTTTAGCGCATTTCCAGCCGAAGCGAGATCGCTTCGGCGTCGGACAATGCGGTAAAAACAAGAATCCAGGACATTTCCGGTGAACCGGAGTTCGCCGGAAATGCCCCAGTCAGGCGTGCAGCTTCGCTCCCTTGGTGATGCGGTCGACCGTCTTCTTGTCGGCGTGCACCGCGATGCCGACGACCTTGGCGTCGGCGGGCCCAAATTCTGAAAAGACGGCGCGGTTGGCGGCGTCGTGGCCGGTCGCAAACATTTCCTCGATATAGACGGAGGCCGGGACGTCGCGTTCCAGCGCCCGGGCATGGATCTTCGACAGCGTCGTTCCGTCCCCCGACAACACGATGACCGGCTGCACGCTCAGCGCATTGTAGACATTGCCGGCCGCATCGCGATAAGCTTCGCCGATCAGCTCCGGTTTCCGGCCGATGACGCCGCCGGACAGGAAGGCGGTCACGTTCAGCTTCTGCCAGACCTCCAGGTCCTCGCGCAGGACAATGGCGAACTTGGTATCGAACATGCAGGTATACTCCCGGGAAGAGGCTGCGGACCATTCCGCGGCCAATGCGATAGCAGGCGCGGTCGAAGGCCCGCTTGAACGTTCGTGCACGGAAAGGGACCGCATCCTCGTGGCGCCGGAACTCGCCGGCATCGAACGCATCGAGGCGCGCTTCCACGGCAAGGGCTTCGAGCCGCACCGGCACGACACCTATGCGCTCGGCGTCACCATGGCCGGCGTCCAGACCTTCTCCTACCGCGGCGAGGCCCGCTTCAGTCCGCCCGGCAACGTGATCGTGCTGCATCCCGACGAGATGCATGACGGGGGCGCGGCCACCGAGGACGGCCTCACCTACCGCATGATCTACATCCCGCCGGAGCGTTTCCTGCCTGCGACCGCCGCACGCGGGCGTACGCTGCCCTTCGTCGCCGCGCCCGTCATTGACGATCCGAAGCTGGCGGGCCTGCTGCTGGACGCCATCGGCAGCATGGATGCGGCAATCGAACCGCTGAAGCTCGACGAGCTGCTGGGAGAAATCGCCGGCCTTCTGCTCGACCATGCCGGCGCGCCGCAGGCGAAGATGGGCCGGCTCGCCCATCCGGAGGTGCGCCGGGCCTGCGATTTCCTCAGGGAAAACCTTTCCCGGCAGGTGAACTCCGGGGAGCTCGAACAGGTGACCGGACTGGACCGCTTCGCGCTGTCCCGGCAGTTCCGCCAGCTGCTCGGCACCAGCCCGCACCGTTATCTCGTCATGCGCCGGCTGGAGCGGGCAAAAACCCTGATCGCTGCGGGGGAAAGCATCGCCGAAGCCGCCTTTGCCAGCGGCTTTGCCGACCAGGCGCATCTCAACCGCCACTTCAAGAAGGCGCTCGGCATGACGCCCGGCCGCTTTGCGGCGCTCGCTATCTGATCCCAGAAATCCCCCGGACCGTCACGAAAGCGACAAGCAACTGTCAAGCAGCAGTCATGTGCGCCCCCTATCAACGGCCTCGTTTTGCCAACCCGATGGGGATATTCATGACCAGACATCTTTTTTCGACCGCCGCGCTCGCACTCCTGATGGCAACCGCCGCCGGGGCCAGCGACAAGGAATTTCCGGCCACGCTGAAGGCCCATGCGATCCTGCCGGCCAACACGATCATCGCCGCCCCGGCCGATGCCGCCACCTATCTGAAGACCTCGGGCAAGTTCACCACCGCCGACCGCAAGCGCACCGAGGCGCTCGACACCGTCATGGGCAAGGACGGCGTGCGCGAGACCGGCCTGTCGCTGCCCTTCGACGGCCAGCCGATGCAGGGTTTCTCCGGCATCAAGGCCATGGAGGACGGCTCGTTCTGGACGCTTTCCGACAACGGTTTCGGCAACAAGCTGAACTCCACCGACGCCATGCTGATGCTGCACAATGTGCGCTTCGACTGGGACAAGGGCACGATGGAGCCGGTCAAGACCGTCTTCCTCTCGGACCCGGATAAAAAAGCGCCGTTCCCGATCGTCATGGAAGGCGCGGAAAAGCGCTATCTGACTGGCGGCGACTTCGACGTCGAATCCATCCAGCCGGTTGCCGACGGCTTCTGGGTCGGCGAGGAATTCGGCCCCTACATCCTGAAATTCGACCTCGACGGCAAGCTCACTGACGTGATCGCCACCGAAGTGGACGGCAAGCCGGTCACCTCGCCGGACAATGCAACGCTCGCCGTGCAGGCCGATCCCACCAAGAAGATGCCGGCCTTCAACCTGAAGCGTTCCGGCGGCTATGAGGGCCTGGCGCTCTCCAAGGACGGCACGAAGCTCTACGGCCTCCTGGAAGGCCCGATCTGGGTGGACAGCGAGAGCGTCGAGCAGGCAGACGGACGGCCTGCGCTGCGCATCATCGAGCTCGACGTCGCCTCCCGGGCGTGGACGGGCCGCAGCTGGCTCTATCCGCTCGCCGAGGGCGGCGAGGCGATCGGCGACTTCAACATGCTGGACGAAACGACCGCGCTGGTGATCGAACGCGACAACGGCGTCGGCACTGCGGACAAGGCCTGCGCCGACGCCAAGGACCCCAAGCCCGGCTGCTTTGCCACCGCCTCGAAGGTCAAGCGCATCTACAAGATCGCCATGACCGACGAGAATGCCGGCAAGGCCGTGCGCAAGATCGGCTATATCGACCTCCTGAAGATCGCCGACCCCGACAACAGGAAGCGCCAGGGCGGCGGCGAAGGCTTCTACGACATGCCGTTCCTGACGATCGAGAATGTCGACCGCATCGACGAGACCCACATCATCGTCGGCAACGACAACAACCTGCCCTTCTCCGCCGGCCGCGCCCTCGACAAGGCCGACGACAACGAGTTCGTGCTCATCGAAGCGGGCGACCTGCTGAAGGCCGAGTGAACATCTGCGGCGGCGCCTCCGGGCGCCGCTGCTCCCCTTGATGTCTAGCGCGGATCGACCAGTTGCAGGATGAGCTGGTGGACGTTGCCACCGTCGTTGAGTTCGACCTGGTCGAAGTCGCGGCTGCGGGTGCGCTGGGCCTGGGAGAGTTCGCCGAGCTTTGCCTGAAGCTGCGGGCGGATCTTCTGGCAATTGGGATCGTTTTCGACCGTCATGCCGACACTCGCCGCCTCGATCTCCTTCACCATGTCCCTGATGAAATCCCCATGCACCTTCTCATGGGCGGTCACGCCGGCAATGAAAGTATCCCAGCGGCTCTTCAGCGGCTCGGAGAGCTTCGTCTTCAGCTTGGGCAGCGTATAGGTGATAATAAGCTTCGGCTTGTTGACCGTGATGGTGCAGGCATTGCCCTGGCGCTCGTACTTGCGCGTCCAGGTAAGCTTGAAGCCGGTATGGGCGATGACGCGGGCAACGCCGAGCTTCGGGCCGCGCGCGCCGATCGACTGGTAGATCTCGAGCCCCGTCGAACCCGCGACGCTGTAGGGCTCGACGCGCTCGACCGCCTGCCATTCCTGCGCAGCCGCGCTTGCGGCAAAGAACAGGGCTGAAAGAAGGGTCAGGGCTCTCATCGCAGGCCTCACAGGAACCGGAAGGCGAGCTTCCTGCCCGTCAGCTTGGCAAGCTGCTGGAGGCGGCCGTCGAGCCGTTCGCCGGCAAGCTCGGAAAAATCGGCGGGCACGACGAATTCGAGGTCGGTATCCGGCGCGCTCGACTTGCGGATGGAAAGGTGCGGCACGACGCCGGGCATGGAGGCCGAGAACGGGTAAACGATCCGCAGCAGGGCACCGACGAGTTTCGCCAGCTCACGCAGCCGGGGCGTGGCGATCGCGGCCAGCGAACTGCTGACGGCATCGTCGTTCAGGCCTTCGAAGCGGTAGTAGTTGGTGAGTGCGATGAAGGCGCGACCCGGATGGGTGATGCCGATGAAGGTGCCGTGTGCGATGAGGTTCAGCGCCTGCAGGCCGCGATAATCGGGATGGGCGCGCCAGCTGATATCGGCAAGCAGGCAGGCAGCCTCGCGGTAGCGGCGCTCCTCCTCCGTTTCGGTGATGCCGAAGAACGGCATCATGCGGCCGGTCCATTCGGCAAGCTCGCGGGCATGTTCCGGCGAGCGGGCGCGCAGGATGGCAAGCTCGCCGGCGGCGGCAAGCAGCGGATCGCGCCCCTTTTCCCGGTCGGGCAAGAGCGAATAGAGAAAACCTTCGCGCACGCCCTGCGCGGAGAAGAAGACCCGGGAGGGCTTCATCAGCGCGATCGTCTCCTGCAGGGCGACGGCGCCGAAGGGAAGCAGGTTGCGGCGGCCCTTGGAGATCGCCGCATAGGCGGCGTCCTTCTGATCCTTGGCCGTCACGATGTCCGTCAGGAAATCCATGGCATCGGCAAAGCCGAGCTCATAGCCCTGGATCATGTGCAGCGGATAGTTCTGCACCTCCATGTGCAGGGCGCCGATGGCGCGCCAGGTGCCGCCGACGGCATAGAAGGCGCGGCCGGTGCCGTTCTTCAGGAGGTTGGCGGTGCGCAGGTACTTGCGCGCGACGATACGGGCCTGGGCGGTCGAGCCGCCGGAGGCTTCCGAGAGGCGGATGCCGCCAAGCGGCAGCGTGATTCCGCGGCCGATCATGGCGCCCGCCACGTCGACCAGCTCCAGCGAGCCGCCGCCAAGGTCGCCGACGATGCCGTCGGGATCGTGAAAACCGCTGACGATGCCGAGCGCGGAGAAATAGGCCTCTTCCTCGCCGGTGAGGACGCGGATCTTCTGGCCGAGGATGAGCTGCGCCTGGTGGATGAAATCCGGACCGTTTTCCGCCTCGCGCGCCGCGGCGGTCGCCAGCGCGAACATGGTGGAGGCGCGCGCCTGCCAGGAGAGCGCCTTGAAGCGATGAAGGGCGGCAAGCGCCCGCTCGACGCTGGCCGGATCCATGCGGCCGGTCTTGGCAAGACCCTTGCCGAGGCCGCACATCACCTTCTCGTTGAACAGGATGGCCGGCGAACGGCTCATGCCCTCGTAGATCACGAGGCGAATCGAGTTCGAACCGATATCCACGACTGACACCGGGGCAATTCCAGGCAAACGCCCCTGGGCTTCAGACTCAACCATGCATATCCAGTTTACTTCTTACGGCGGCCTTTCCAGCCCGCGATCGCCTTCGGTGCCGAGGACTTCAGAGCTTCACCCCGGCCGGACAGGCTGGGGTTGGTCATGAAGTAGTGCTGAGCGTTGAACGGCTCGGCACCGGGCTGCACTTCCATGCGCCGGGACGTTCCGTCCGCAAGAATCTCGTAGCTCTGCTGGTTATCGATGAGATTGCCCAACATGATCTGCGAGAGAACCTGCTCATGCACCGTCCGGTTGATCAAAGGCACGAGTGTCTCGACTCGCCGGTCCAGGTTTCGCGGCATCATGTCCGCGGAGCTTATATAGACCAGCGCCTTGTCCGAGGGAAGCCCGTGGCCGTTGCCGAAGCAGAAGATGCGGGAATGTTCGAGGAAGCGGCCGACGATGGATTTGACATGGATGTTGTCGGAAAGGCCGGGAACCTGCGGGCGCAGGCAGCAGATGCCGCGCACGACGAGATCCACCTCCACGCCCGCCTGGCTCGCGCGATAGAGCGCGTCGATGATGTCGGGGTCGACCAGTGAATTCATCTTCATCCAGATGGCCGCCGGAGCGCCGTTCCTGGCATGCGCAATCTCCTCCTCGATATGGCGGAGAATGCGCGGGCGCAGCGTATAGGGCGAGAAAGCGAGCTTCATGCCGGCTTCGGGCTCGCCGTAGCCGGTGATGAAGTTGAAGATGTTCGCCATGTCGTTGGCGATCGTCGGGTTACAGGTGAAGAAGGAAAGATCCGTATAGATCTTCGCGGTGATCGGATGGTAGTTGCCGGTGCCGAGGTGGCAATAGGTACGAAGCTTGCCCTCCTCGCGGCGCACGACCATCGACATCTTGGAATGGGTCTTCAGTTCGATGAAACCGAAGACGACCTGCACGCCGGCGCGTTCGAGATCGCGCGCCCAGCGGATGTTGGCTTCCTCGTCGAAGCGGGCCTTCAGTTCCACCAGCGCCGTCACCGACTTGCCGGCCTCGGCGGCATCGATCAGCGCGCGCACGATCGGGCTGTCGTTGGAGGTGCGGTAGAGCGTCTGCTTTATCGCCAGAACGTCAGGATCGCGCGCAGCCTGGAGAAGGAACTGGACCACCACGTCGAAGCTTTCGTAGGGGTGGTGGACGACCATGTCCTTTTCGCGGATGGCGGCGAAGCAGTCTCCGGCGTGCTCTCGGACGCGTTCGGGAAATCGGGCATTGTAGGGCTCGAACCGAAGGTCGTTGCGCGGCGCCTTGGCGATTTCCGACAGCGTGTTGAGGGCAAGAAGGCCGGGCAGAACGGCGACACGGTTGTCCGGCACGTTGAGTTCGCCGACGACGAAGCGGCGCAGCGATTCGGGCATTTCCGAATCGGTCTCGATGCGGATCACCGAGCCGCGACGGCGGCGCTTCAGCGCCGTCTCGAAGAAGCGCACGAGATCTTCGGCCTCTTCCTCCACTTCGATATCGCTGTCCCGGATGATGCGGAAGGTGCCCGAGCCGCGCACGATGTAGCCGGGGAAGAGCCTTCCGATAAAGAGGCCGACCGCGTCCTCCAGCGTGATGTAGCGGATCGCGCCCTTGGCGTCGGGCAGGCGGATGAAGCGGTCGAGCGCGACCGGCAGGCGCAGGAGCGCCGTCATCGGCTCCTTGCCCGTCGTGCTTTCCAGCTGCAGGCCGATCGAGAAGCCCAGATTGGGGATGAAGGGGAACGGATGGGCCGGGTCGATCGACAGCGGCGTCAGAACCGGGAAGATCGACTGGGTGAATTCCTGCTGCAGCCAGACCTTGTCGTCGCTCGACAGCCCGGTCGGGCGCACGATCAGGATGTCTTCCTTGGCGAGATACTGCTGGAGCACGGCAAGCGAGGCCTGCTGCTCCATCTGGAGATTGTCGATCTCCTTGAGGATGTCATCGAGCTGTTCGGCCGAAGTCTTGCCGTCGGGGCTGCGGATGCCGACGCCCTGGCGCACCTGGCCCTCGAGGCCGGCGACACGCACCATGAAGAATTCGTCGAGGTTGCCCGCCGAGATCGACAGGAAACGCACGCGCTCCAGCAGCGGATGGGCGGTGTTCAGCGTTTCCTCGAGGACGCGGCGATTGAACTGCAGCCAGGAGAATTCACGGTTGATGAAGCGTTCGGGGCTTGCCATCAAGGCTTCGACATCGACGGTCGCGCCTTCCGGCGGCGGCACCTGCTCGACGGGCTTTTCCTGCGCATGTTCCGAAGTCGCTGTATCCATTGGAGAGTCCGCCCCACTTTGCCGCCGGATCGGCCGCATGCTTGCCACGCGGGTTCGGACGGAAACCGATTTCCACTTTTCCCCGAACCGCTTAGCGTAGTTTGACGACGGAACTGTGACAGTCAATCCGGCAGGCCGGTTTAGCCGGCGAAATCCTCGCCCCCGGTCATGTCGCCGAGCACCTCCTGCGCCAGCGTGCGGGTGATCCGGCTGCCGCGGGCAAGCGCCAGCCGGTCGAGGCGCTCGACGAGCGTCTGGGCGGCCTCCAGCGAGCGTTCCATGCGGGCGACGATATAGGCCACAAGCCTTTCATCGACGAAGAGCTGACGGTCGGCGAAGAGCTTTATGATGACCTGCGAGAGCAGTTCGTCGTCCGGCTCGCCGATCTCGACCACCGTGGCGGCCTTCAGGCGCGAGCGCAGGTCCGCCAGCTCGACCGGCCAGGACATCGGCCAGAGCCGGCTGGTGATCATCAGCGTATGGCCGTTCTGGCGCACATTGTTGATGATGTGGAAGAGCGTGCGGTCGTCGAAACCGGCCCGGTCGGCGTCCTCGATCAGCACCGGCCCGCGCTCGGCCGCCGCCTCGGCGCCCCTGCCCGCCTTCGCCTCGATGATCTCGGCCCCCGCCTTCTCACGCCAGATGGCCGCGAGATGCGATTTTCCCGAGCCGACGGGGCCGGCGATGACGACGACCGGCGAGGGCCAGTGCGGCCAGGCGTCGATCATCGCCACGGCGGCGTTGACCGGCTCGGCGAGCAAAAGGTCGTCGCGCCCCGTCGCGGGGTCGTGCCCGAAGGCCAGCGGCAATTGTTCGGCGGTCTTGCGCGATGTCATGGTGCTACTCGGTACTAACTCTTCGTTCTGGCGCAAGTCCGGGCAAGACTGCTCCCCTTGGGGCAGCCGCGCCATCGGTCAACCCTCGGGCGTGCTCTCTTCGAGCAGGACGGGTTTGCTCGCGCCGTAGTAAAGGTCGCTGTCAAGGTAACGCTGCAGGCCGAAGCGGACAAGCACGCCGACGGCCGCAGCTGCCGGCACCGCGATCATCAGTCCGACGAAGCCGAAGAGCGCGCCGAAGGCGACCAGCGCGAACATCAGCCAGACCGGATGCAGGCCGACGCGTGAACCGACGAGCTTGGGCTGCAGGATGTTGCCCTCGATGAACTGGCCGGCGAAGAAGATGACGGCGATGAGCACCACCATCCAGTAGTCCGGCCAGAACTGCACGACGGCGACCCCCACCGCCAGCACCAGGCCGACCAGCGAGCCGACATAGGGAATGAAGCTGATGAGGCCGGCGAAGAGGCCGATCAGCAGGCCGAAATTGAGGCCGGCAAAGGACAGGCCAATGCCGTAGAACAGGCCAAGGATGATGCAGATAGAACCCTGCCCGCGCACGAAGCCGGCAATCGCCGCGTCCATTTCGGTCGCGATCTGACGCACGTTGGCGACGTGGTCGCGCGGTACCCAGCTGTCCACCTTGGCGATCATGCGGTCCCAGTCGAGCAGGAGATAGAAGGCAACGACGGGCGTGATGACCAGAAGCGAGACGATGTTGACCAGTGCCATGCCGGAGTTCCAGACCTGCTTGAACACCGTGCCGAGGAAACCCGCGCCTTCGGCGAGGATGGAGGAAAAGCTCTGCTTGATCGTGCCCATCTGGCTGCTGATCCAGGTGGGCAACAGGTCGGGATTGAAGCTCGCCACCAGCTCCTGCAACTGCGTGACGTAGCCCGGCAGCTTCTCCAGGAAATCCGCCGCCTGCGTGGCCAGCAGCGGGATGACGATCATCAGCGACAGCGCGAAGAGGATGACGAAGGCGACGAGGATGACCACCGTCGCCATCAGCCGGCTGAGGCCCCAGCGCTCCAGCCGGTCGGCGACCGGATCGAGGAAATAGGCGAGCGCCATGCCGGCGATGAAGGGCAGCAGGATATCGCTGAACACGAGGAGGAAGAGGAGGAAGAAGGCGAGCGCGATGAGCCAGAAGACCACCTGCCGCTTCAGTCCCGCACCGCTGATATGGGCTGCCATCGCGTTTCTTCCTCGTGTTTTGCCGCAATGCATGAGGAGATAGGATGCGGGCATGAGAAAGGTCAAGGCTCGGTGGGGTGATGGGGGAATGGCGTTTGTCCTCAATTTTCCCTTCATCCGGCCTGCCGGCCGCCTTCTCCCCGCAAGCGGGGCGAAGGAAATGTGCCGCGCCGTTTTCCCCTATTTCCACATCATGCGGGGCAGGTCCGCTCTCCCCGCCTGCGGGGAGAGGGCTAGGGTGAGGGGCAAGCAGCGCCGCCATCCCTGCAAACCGGTGAAAAAATCCCTGCATTCCCGGCATTCTGCTTGCACTTCATCCCCCGTCATGCCAATCGGGCGCGACAAGCCTCAAGCGGGCCTCAAGCCGGAGACGTGAGCATGAGCCAGTCGGAAAAGAACGGTCTGACCTATAGCGACGCGGGCGTCGACATCGACGCGGGCAACCTGATGGTCGAGAAGATCAAGCCGGCCGTGCGCTCGACGCGCCGCCCGGGCGCGGATGGCGAGATCGGCGGCTTCGGCGGCCTGTTCGACCTCAAGGCCGCCGGGTTCAAGGATCCGGTCCTCGTTGCCGCCAATGACGGCGTCGGCACCAAGCTGAAGATCGCCATCGACGCCGACAGGCACGACACGGTCGGCATCGACCTCGTCGCCATGTGCGTCAACGATCTTGTCGTCCAGGGCGCCGAACCCCTCTTCTTCCTCGACTATTTCGCCACCGGCAAGCTCGACCCCGACCAGGGCGCCGCAATCGTCGAAGGCATCGCCGAAGGCTGCCGGCAGGCCGGCTGCGCGCTCATCGGCGGCGAGACGGCGGAAATGCCGGGCATGTATTCGCATGGCGACTATGACCTCGCGGGCTTCGCCGTCGGCGCGGCCGAGCGTGGCGAGCTGCTGCCCTCGGGCGACATCGCCGAAGGCGACGTCATCCTCGGTCTCGCCTCCTCGGGCGTGCATTCCAACGGCTATTCGCTGGTGCGCAAGATCGTGACGCTCTCGGGCCTCGCCTGGGATGCGCCCGCCCCGTTCGACACCGCAAAGAGCCTCGGCGAGGCGCTGCTGACGCCGACGAAGATCTATGTGAAGCCGCTCCTGAAAGCGATCCGCGAGACCGGATCCATCAAGGCGCTGGCGCATATCACCGGCGGCGGTTTTCCGGAGAACATTCCGCGCGTGCTGCCGAAGCACCTTGCCGCCGAGATCGACCTTGCCGCCGTCAAGGCGCCGGCCGTGTTCTCGTGGCTGGCGAAAACCGGCGGCGTGGCGGCCACGGAAATGCTGCGCACCTTCAACTGCGGCGTCGGCATGATCGCCGTCGTTCCGGCCGACAAGGCCGACGCGGTTATCGCTGTCCTCGCCCGCGAGGGTGAAACCGCCTTCCGTCTCGGCCGCATGGTCGCGCGCGACGAGGGCGCCGCCGGCACGATCTACAAGGGCACGCTCGCCCTATGAGCGGATCCCGCAAGCGCGTCGTCGCCTTCATTTCGGGCGGCGGCTCCAACATGCTGGCTCTGGCGAAGGCCGCGGAGGCCCCGGATTTCCCGGCCGAGATCGTCGCCGTCTTCTCCGACAAGGCGGAGGCCGGCGGCCTGGCCAAGGCCGAGGCGCTGGGCATCGCGACCCGCACCTTCCTGCGCAAGGACTATGCCAGCAAGGACGCGCACGAGGCCGCCATTCTGGAAGCGCTCGAGACGCTCTCGCCCGATCTCATCTGCCTTGCCGGCTACATGCGCCTCATCTCCGGCGCCTTCGTCAACCGGTATGAAGGCCGTATCCTCAACATCCACCCATCCCTGCTGCCGCTCTTCCCCGGCCTCCACACGCACCAGCGCGCCATCGACGCCGGCATGCGCGTCGCCGGCTGCACGGTGCATTTCGTGACCGAAGGCATGGATGAAGGCCCGGTCGTCGTACAGGCCGCCGTGCCGGTGCTGCCGGGCGACACGTCCGACACGCTCGCCGCACGGGTGCTGACGGTGGAGCACCGCAGCTATCCGCTCGCGCTGCGGCTCGTTGCCGAGGGCAAGGTACGCATGGAGGGCGGCAAGGCCGTTTCCGCCGGTGACCTGCCGCAGATCGACGGCGCGCACCTGATCTCGCCGGCGGCGGTTTAACGCCGTCCTGCGGTTGCTTTCTCCTGCCCGTTCATTCGGGCGGGCTTGCCCTACCCACCAGCGCCATCCTCGGGCTCGCCCCGTAGATCCATCACCGCACCGGAGTGTGGATGGTCGGGTCAGGCCCGACCATGACGAAGGAGGTTGGCGGGGAACGGTTTGCGCTCAGATCACCAGGATCGGCGCCTTGCCCTTCACGCGATCGTAGAGATCCATCACATCCTGGTTGAGCATGCGTACGCAGCCGGAGGACACGGCCTTGCCGATGGATTTCCATTCCGGCGAACCGTGCAGGCGATAGAGCGTGTCCTCACCGTTCTGGAAGATGTAGAGGGCGCGCGCGCCGAGCGGGTTGTTGAGGCCGCCGGGCATACCGCCATTGGCGGCGGAGTATTTGACGAGTTCCGGCTGGCGCGCGACCATCTCGTCCGGCGGCGTCCATTTCGGCCAGGCCTGCTTCCACTGGATAACGCCGCGGCCCGACCAGGAAAAACCCTGCCGGCCGATGCCGACGCCGTAGCGCATGGCGCGGCCGTTCGGCTGGATGAGGTAGAGGAAGCGGTTGCCCGTATCGACGATGATCGTGCCCGGCCGCTCGCCGAACGGGCTCTCGACCTCCTGGCGGTAATAACGCGCGTCGATCTGCTGGTAGGGCACCGCCGGCACCTGATAACCCCCGTCGGAGACCGGGGCGTAGATCGCGGCGTACCGGGAGGATTCGGGCAACAGGCCCGATGGCGGCGTCTGGCCGTAGATGCTGGTCGGCTGCCTGCCGTCGATATATTCCGGCCGGCCTTCGAGCGCGGGATTGCGGAAATAGGGCCGTGTCTCCTCGCGGAACCGGTCGGTGTTCATCGAGGATGTGCAGCCCGCAAGCCCCGTCGCCATGGCAAGGCCGGAGAACTGCAGAAAACGGCGGCGGGAGAGCGCGGTGTCGGTCATGGAGATCGTCAAATCCGTTGTGCGGAAACGTAGAATGGGGCGAGAGGCTGAATCACTAACTAACAAGCGGCAAATTAGGTCCATAACCCTGCCGCAATTGTGGCAGTTGCGGCTGACCTCAGGCTTGCGCGCCCGCTTTTCGCCGCGCTGTCGCCGCCCGGCCACGGCGGACCCGGTTTGTGAACGCTGTGTCAATCACCGGACGAATTGCCGTTTTCGCGCGCGCGGACTATCCCGGATGGCAACTTCAACCGAAACGAGGGTGGCACGATGCTTGTCAACGGCAAATGGACGGAAGACTGGCAACCCGTCCAGGCAAAGGACGCCAAGGGCGGCTTCGTGCGGCAGGTTTCAAGCTTCCGCAACTGGGTGACGCCCGACGGCAGCGCCGGCCCGACGGGCGACGGCGGCTTTGCGGCCGAGGCCGGGCGCTACCAGCTCTATGTCGCGCTGATCTGCCCGTGGGCCTCGCGCACGCTGATCACCCGCAAGCTGAAGAAGCTCGACGACGTGATTTCCGTCTCGGTCGTCGAGCCGGCGCTGTCCGCCCAGGGCTGGCGCTTCGGCGACTATCCCGGCGCGAACCGCGACGACCTCAACGGCGCGACCTACATGCACGAGCTCTACACCCGCGCCGCGCCGACCTTTACCGGCCGCGCCACCGTGCCGGTGCTCTGGGACAAGGCATCGAAAACGATCGTCAACAACGAATCCGCCGACATCATACGCATGCTGAACAGCGGTTTCGGCGCGCTGGCGGACGAAAGCGTCGACCTTTATCCCGAAGCCCTGCGCGGCGAGATCGACACGCTCAACGAACGCATCTATCCCGCGCTCAACAACGGCGTCTACCGCGCCGGCTTCGCCACCACGCAGGCCGCCTACGAGGAGGCCTTCGACGGCGTCTTTTCGATGCTGGACGAATTGGAGGCACGCCTTGCCGCCGGCGGGCCGTTCCTCACCGGCACGACCTTCACCGAGGCCGACACCCGCCTCTTCGTCACCCTCATCCGCTTCGACGCCGCCTATTTCGGCCTCTTCAAGTGCAACCGCCGGCAGCTTGCCGACTATCCGGCGCTCTCGGCCTATACGAAGCGCGTGCTCGACCTCCCCGGCGTGCGCGAGACGGTCAGCATCGACCACATCAAGCACGGCTATTATTCGATCAAGACGCTGAACCCGAGCGGCATCGTGCCGCTCGGACCGGATCTTTCGGCACTGGGGCTTTAAGCCTCCTTCGCCTCCACCATCGCCATCAGCGTCTCCAGCCGGTCGGCGTCGGCGGGCAGCTTGTCCTGTCGCAGGCGGGCGATGCGGGGGAAGCGCATGGCGACGCCGGATTTGTGGCGGGTGGAACGGTTGATGCCTTCGAAGGCGACCTCCAGCACGAAGCCGTAGCCGGGCTCGGCCCGGACGGCGCGCACGGGGCCGAAGCGGTCTGTCGTGTTGTTGCGCACATAACGGTCGAGCACGTCGAGCTCGGCATCGGTGAAGCCGAAATAGGCCTTGCCGACGGGAACCAGCATGGGGCCTTCCGGACCATCGGTCCAGACGCCGAAGGTGAAATCGGAATAGTAGCTCGACCGTTTGCCGTGGCCGCGCTGGGCATACATCATGACGGCGTCGATGTTGAAGGGATCGCGCTTCCACTTGAACCACGGACCCTTCATGCGGCCGGCCTGATAGGCGCTGTCGAGCCGCTTGAGCATCACCCCTTCGATGACCGGATCGGGCGGATCGCGGCGGATTTTCTCCAGTTCCTCCCAGGAGGTGAACGGGACCAGCGGCGAGAGGTCGAACCGGTCGTGCGGCGCCCTTTCGATGATCGCGCCGAGGCGGGCGCGGCGAGCGGAAAAGCCTTCGGGACGCACATCCCCGTCGCCGTCGAAGAGCACGTCATAGGCCCGCACGAAGGCGGGATAGTCTTCCAGCATGCGCGCGGTGACGGTTTTCCGGTTGAGGCGCTGCTGGAGGTCGGAAAAGGTGCGCGTCGGGCTGTTCGTGCGCGCCGTGCCGCCGACCAGCAGCTCGCCATCCACCACGCCCTCGAAGTTGATCGCGTCGAGCACATCGGGAAAGGCGGCGGAGATATCGTCGCCGGAGCGGGAATAGAGGCGGCGCGTGCTGCCGGCCGCGGAGAGTTGCACGCGAATGCCGTCCCATTTCCACTCGGCGGCAAAATCCGCGGGATCGAGCGTGTCGAGGTCCCCCTCGCCCACGGGATTGGCGAGCATGACGGAATGGAAGATGGCGGGCGTTGCGAGCACCGGGCGCTCCGCCCTTCCCTCCAGCCAGGCGAAGAGCGGCTCATAGGGCGGCGCAAGCCCGTGCCACAGCGTCTCGATCTCGGCGACATCCTTGCCCGAGAAATCGGCGAGCGCCTGCTTGGCGAGGCGGGCGGAGACGCCGATGCGCAGGCCGCCGGTCGCCAGCTTCAGGAAGGCGAAGCGGGCGGAGGGATCGAGCCGATCGAGAAGATCGCGCACGGCGCCGCGTACCTCCGTGCGGCCGAGCCCGTTCATGCGCGCGACGACCGTACCGAGCCGGGGCTGTGTTTCGTCCGGCACCCGCTCCTTGCGCTCCTGGTCCCAGACGAGCGCGATGGTTTCCGCGAGGTCGCCGACATAGTCGTAGGAATAGCGGAAGAGCACCTCATCCATCCGCTCCAGCACGAGTTCGCGCAGGAGCGCCGGCTTGACGCTTTTCAGGTCCAGCGTGCCGGCAAGGGCGGCAAGGCCGTAGCCGCGATCGGGATCGGGCGTATCGCGGAAGTAGTCGGCAAGCAGCGTGAGCTTGCCGCCCCGCGACGGGGTGAGAACGAGGCGGTCGAGGAGTGTGGCGAAGGCTCTCATGGATGACCTTTCGCGCGATGGCAGCGGGTGCGTTTCAGCCTCAATCCCCCTCATCCTCATAGCCGACGAGATGCAGCGGCCGGGCCGGGACGCCAGCGAGTTCGCACCAGCGCACCAGTGCCTCCTCACGGCCATGCGTCACCCAGACCTCGCGCGGCGCAAGCTCGCGGATCGTCTCGGTCAATTCAGGCCAGTCGCAATGGTCGGAGATGACGAGCGGCAGCTCGACGCCGCCCTGTTTTGCCCGCTGGCGCACCATCATCCAGCCGGAGGCGAAGGCGACGAGCGGCTCGTTGAAGCGCCGCGCCCAGCGGTCGGCGAAGGCGGAAGGCGGGCCGACGACGACGGCGCCGCGGAAATCGGCGGGGCTGCTGCCCTCCGTCGTGGCGGGACGCAGATCGCCGAGCGCGATGCCGCAGCTGACATAATAATCGCAAAGGCGGGCGAGCGAACCGTGGATGTAGATCGGTGCGTCATAGCCACAATCACGCAGCAGGCGAATGACGCGCTGCGCCTTGCCCAGCGAATAAGCGCCGAGGAGATGGCTGCGCTCGGGGAACTGCCGCAGCGAGGACAGCAGCTTGCCCATCTCGCCCTTCGGCTCGGGATGGTGGAAGACCGGCAGGCCGAAGGTCGCCTCGGTGATGAAGACATCGCAAGGCACCGGCTCGTAAGGGGTCGAGGTCGGGTCGGCGCCGCGTTTGTAATCGCCCGACGCGACGATGCGCAGCCCGTTCCGTTCGACGGCAATCTGCGCCGAGCCGAGCACATGGCCGGCAGGATGGAAGGAGACGGTGACGCCGGAAAGGTCGATGCGCTCGCCGAAGGCCGCCGCCTGCCTCGTGCCGCAGAAATCCGCGCCGTAACGGATTTCCATGATGTCGAGCGTCTCGCGCGTCGCCAGCACCGCGCCATGGCCGGCGCGGGCATGGTCGGAATGGCCATGCGTGATCAGCGCCCTCGCCACGGGGCGGACGGGATCGATGTAGAAATCGCCGGCAGGGCAATAGAGGCCGGCGGGCGCCGGATGGAGGAGCTGGTCGGGCTTCATCTGGGAGAAGATAGTGGGTTTCGCGCGCGCCGCCAGTGGCAGGCGCGCGCGGCGGGCCGCAAACCGAGGCTCTCGCCCTGTGCGTCCGCTCAGGCGATCGCCAGCATGCCGGCGCGCAGCACCGCCATGTCGACGTCCGAAAGCTGGCGGTCGATCTTCTCGTGCGTTTCCTTCCAGACCGGGAAGGCCTTCGTCAGCAGCCGGCGCCCCTCACCCGTCAGGCGCAGCAGCCGACCGCGCCGGTCGCGCGGATCGGCCTCGATGACGACGAGGCCGCGACGCTCGAGCGGCTTCAGCGCGGCCGTCAGCGTCGTGCGGTCCATGGCCAGCACGGCGGCGACCGGGCCCATCGGCGGCGGTTCCGGCCGGTTCAGCGCCATCAGCAGCGAGAACTGGCCGTTGGTAAGACCATAGGGGCGCAGGGCGTCGTCGAACCGCCGGGCCAGCGCCCGCGCCGCGCGCTGGGCATGCAGGCACAGGCAATTGTCGCGCACGAAAAGGGTTGTCTCATAGGGAATCAGGACATCGTCGGACATGCCCCTTACTGTTGATGTCAACATAACAATGTCAAGGCCCATTCGGCCAACGAAGAAATCCCGCCTGCGAAAGCCTGACAATCGTCATTTTTAGACTTTGTTTAACAAGAAAATTCATACTTCGTGCACCAGTCGCCGGCAGCGAGGATTCCGCCCCCATGATGACAGACAAGACGCTTCTCGAGCAGATGCGCATCAACGAGATCGAAATCTTTCATCGCATGCAGCTGCTCGACCTCAGCCAGGACGAGCTGGACCTCATCGCCAGCCTGAAGAAACTGATCGAAAGCGAGATCGAGGACATCGTCGAGGCCTTCTACCGGCACCAGACGGAATTTGACGAGATCTCCATCGTCATCGGCGATTCCGAGACGATGCGCCGGCTGCGCGCGGCCCAGCGCAAATACATCATCGAGATGTTCTCCGGTTACTACGACGGCGAATATGTCAACAGCCGCCTGCGCATCGGCCTGGTGCACAAGCGCATCGGCGTCGAGCCGAAACTTTTCCTGTCCGGCGTGCGCACGCTCAAGCACATCCTGTTCTCCACCCTCGAACGGCATTTCGCCGATCCGGCGATCCTGCGCCCGATCATGGTCGCGATCGACAAGTTGTTCTTCTTCGACATCACGCTCGTCTTCGACACCTATATCGACACGCTGGTAAGCGAGGTCGAAAGCGCCAAGAAGCGCACCGAGGCCTATGCCTATGCGCTGGAAGAAAAGGCCAAGACGCTCGGCAACCACGCCGAACGGGACTCGCTGACCGGCCTCTACAACAAGCGCGGCATGATGAAGATCATGAAGAGCGAGCTGCGCATGGCCCAGCGCCGCCACACGCTGCTCAGCCTCATCTATATCGACGTCAACAAGTTCAAGCACATCAACGATACCTACGGCCATGCCAAGGGCGACGAGATCCTCATCTCGCTCGGCCACTGCATGAGCAACCAGGTGCGCTCGGCGGATTTCGCCTGCCGGGTCGGCGGCGACGAATTCTGCGTGATCCTGCCCGATTGCGACCATGCCGGCGCTCAGCAGATCGCCCAGCGCATCGCCAGCGAGTTCTCGCTGGAAAACCCGGATTTCTCGATCAGCATCGGCGTGTCGGAAACCGGCACGCAGGAATATATGAGCGAGGACGCGCTCATCAAGGACGCCGACCAGCGCATGTACCTGCACAAGACCGGTGCGAACCTGCGCGCGGGCGCAGCGCCGGAACGGACCGCGCAGGAGCGCTACAAGGCCGCCGGCTGAAGGCGAGAGCGTTGCCGCCTTTCCTTGAATCGCGAAGGCGCTCCAACTCCTTGTTTTAACGCAATTCCGGGCGCAAAACCGCTGCGCACTTTTGCTGGAATTGCCCTAGAGACTGGGAATACAGAGGATCGCCTGGAGGGCGCGGGCGTCGATGGGGCGGGAAAGGTAATAGCCCTGGATCTCGTCGCAGCCGGCGTCGCGCAGGAAGTCCACCTGTTCGCGCGTCTCGACGCCTTCGGCGATCACCCGCAGCTGCAGCGTATGGGCGAGCGAGATGACGGCGCGGGCGATGGCGGCATCGTCACCGTCGTCGGGCAGGTCCTGCACGAAGGAGCGGTCGATCTTCAGGCGGCCGACGGGAAAGCGCTTCAGCGAGGAAAGGCTGGAATAGCCGGTGCCGAAATCGTCGATGGCCAGGTGCACGCCGAGCTTTTCGAGACGGTGCATGGTCTCTACCGCCTGCTGGACATCCTGCATGATCAGGCTTTCGGTGAGCTCCAGCTCCAGATAGCGCGCCTCCAGCCCGCTTTCGGCGAGGGCTGCGGCAACGCGCTCGACCCAGTCCTTCTCCTGGAACTGGCGGGCCGAGACGTTGACGCTGACGACGATGGGCGGCAGGCCGCTTTCCTGCCACGCCTTGTTCTGCCGGCAGGCGGCGCGCAAGGTCCAGTCGCCGATCGGGCCGATCAGCCCGGTCTCCTCGGCCAGCGGAATGAAATCACCTGGGCCGATCAGCCCGCGCTCGGGATGGCGCCAGCGGATCAGCGCCTCGACGGCGAAGATGCGCCCGGTCGCAAGATCCATCTGCGGCTGGTATTGCAGGAAGAGCTCGCCCTGGGCGAGTGCGTGGCGCAGTTCCTCCTGGCGCTCCAGCTTCTCGTGCGCCCGGTTGGCAAGCTCGGCGGTGAAGACCTGCATGGCATCGCGGCCGATCTCCTTGGCGCGGTACATGGCGGCATCCGCGCGGGCCATCAGCTCGGTCGCGTTGCGTCCGTGCTCCGGATAGGCGGCAACGCCCATGCTGCAGGTGATCTTGAAGGAACGGCCCTCGATGAGAACGGGCTCGGCGACCGCCTCGCGCACGGCGCGCAGCCGGTCCTCCACGCGCTCGCCCTTGCGCATCGCACCGTTGATCAGCACGACGAACTCGTCGCCGCCGAGACGCACGATGCTGTCGCTCGCCCGCACGCACTGCTGCATGCGCGCGGCGACGATCTTCAGCAGCGCGTCGCCGGCATGGTGGCCGAGGCTGTCATTGACCAGCTTGAAATTGTCGAGATCGAGGAAGGCGAGCGTCATCGAGCCACCGCGCTCGTCCGCCGCCTCGATGGCCGAGGCGACGCGCTCGTCGAGCATGCTGCGGTTCGGCAGGCCCGTCAGCGTGTCGTGATGGGCCATGAACTGGATGCTGTCTTCCGCTTCCTTGCGCTCGATGGCGATGCCGGCAATGTGCGTCGCCATGCCGACGAGCTTCATGCATTCGGCAGTGGGCTCGCCGCTGCTGCGCGAATAGAGCGCGAAGGAGCCGAGCACCTTGCCCTGGTAGGAGCGGATCGGCGAGGACCAGCAGGCGCGGAAGCCGTAGGGCGCAACGAGCGCCTTGAAATCCTCCCAGAGCGGGTCGGTCTGGATGTCGGAGACGATGACGGGTTCGCCCCGCCACATGGCCGTGCCGCAGGAGCCGACCTTCGGGCCGATCTCCAGGCCGTCGATCAGCTTGCAATAGCCGGGATCGAGATTGGGCGCGGCGCCGCTCAGCATGCGCTTGCCGTCATGCGCAAGCATCAGGACGGAGCCGAGGACATCGGGC
The DNA here is from genome assembly GCF_029623935.1 of Shinella sp. 838. Taxonomy (NCBI): domain Bacteria; kingdom Pseudomonadati; phylum Pseudomonadota; class Alphaproteobacteria; order Hyphomicrobiales; family Rhizobiaceae; genus Shinella; species Shinella sp. 838. The sequence continues at coordinate 275,909 of NZ_JARSBQ010000002.1, read as the reverse complement.
ACATGCGCCTCGATGAGGAGGATGAGCGAAGAGAAGACCTCGGTCAGCGGCGCGCCGAGCGCGATCATCTTCAGAAGATGTGCCTGACCGACATGCAGGCTCTCGGAGCGCTTGCGCTCGGTGATGTCCCGCGCGACGCCGACAAGGCCGATCACCTCGCCCTCGCCGTTGCGCACGGGCAGTTTCGAGGTGAGCAGCCATTTGAGCCGGCCCGTGGAATCGCGGATCAGCTCCTCCATGTCGAGCATCGGCCGGCCGGAACGGATGATCTCCTGTTCGGTCTCGAAGAAGCCGCGCGCGACATGTTCCGGATGGATATCGAAGTCGGAGAGGCCTTCGAGGCTCTCCAGCCCCTCGCGCCGGTTGTCGATGACGATCGCGCGGTTGGCGACGACGAAGCGGCTGTTTCTGTCCTTGAAGTAGAGGTAGTCGGGCACCTCGTCGATCATGGCCTCGAGCCACATCGTGCGCTCGCTCTGCGCGGAGGCGAGCGGGAAGAGCCGGGCCGCCTCGCTGATGAGACGCTGGCTGGCGGACATCAACCGCACCGTCGGGTCGGCCTCGTCGTTGCCAAGGTGAGACAGTTTTGTCGACATGAATCCCTGCAAGTCCCAAACGCGAGGAAAGACATTGCCGGCCGCCTCTCCTTTCGGAATGCCCGACGGTACACCTAGAGTCGTTATCCAACCCTAAAGGAAACCGGCGAAATGCTGCCAATCCGGGGCCTTCCGCCCCATTTCGGCAACCCTGGCGCGCAGCATCCTTACCGTGCCGTTTCGGCACAACACCACCTGGCACGGTTCCTGCTCCTTTGCCGGCAAGGAGCTTTCATGGTTAGCAGACGGTTATTCCTCTCGGGTCTCGGTCTCGGCGCGGCAGGCATCGCCGCCCCGGCACACGCCCGCACGCAGCTGCCGGTCGTCGACGTCGACCTCAGGGGCAGCATCGATGCGTCGGCGCACGGCATCCGTCCCGGGGCGGACGACCGCAAGAGCAAGGCCTTCGCCAGGCTGCTGAAGGACGCGGCGGCGAAGAACACGCCGGTCTTCCTGCCGCCGGGCGACTATGTCGTCTCCAACATCACGCTGCCCGACAACACCCGCCTCACCGGCGTACCGGGCGCCACCCGCATCGTCTATGGTGGCGACGGCCACCTCTTCGCGGCCGATGGCGCGGGTCGGATCGAGCTTGCCAATCTCGTTATCGACGGGGCGAACCGCTGGCTCGGCGACACGGTGGACGGTCTCGTGCATTTCAGCAACGTCGCCAATGTGATCATCGAGAACTGCGAGATCCAAGGCTCCTCCAAGACCGCCGTCAGCCTGCAGCGCTGCGGCGGGCGCGTCGAGCGCAGCCGGCTTTCGGGCGCGGCCGAATACGCGCTCTATGCCGTCGAGAGCCGCGACCTCTCGGTCACCGGCAACCACGTCTTCGACTGCGGCAACGGCGGCATCCTCATCCACCGCTGGGAGAAGGGCCGCGACGGCACGATCGTCTCGGGCAACCGCATCGCCCGGATCTCCGCCACCCATGGCGGCACCGGCCAATATGGCAACGGCATCAACATCTTCCGCGCCGACGCGGTGATGATCAGCAACAACCACATTTCCGGCTGCGCCTTTTCCGCCATCCGCGCCAATGCCGGCTCCAACGTGCAGATAGCGGGCAACACCTGCCTCGACAGCGGCGAGACGGCGATCTACTCCGAATTCGGCTTCGAGGGCGCACTGGTCAACAGCAACCTCATCGACGGCGCCGCCAACGGCATCCTCATCGTCAATTTCGACGAGGGCGGGCGGCTGGCCACCGTCAGCGGCAACGTGGTGCGCAACCTGAAGCTCGAAGGCCCCTATGTCCACGACGGCGCCGGCTTCGGCTTCGGCATTGCCGTGGAGGCCGATACGGTCGTCTCCGGCAACACGGTGGAGAATGCCCCGAAATGGGGGCTGATGCTCGGCTGGGGCCCCTATATGCGCGGCCTCGTCGTCAGCGGCAATCTGGTGCGCCAGAGCCCGGTCGGCTGCGCGGTGACGGTCGTGGAGGAAGCGGGCTCGGCCCTCATCTCCGGCAACATCTTCGAGGATACCCCGAACGGCGCCATTGCCGGCTACCGCTGGAACGAGCGCACCACCGGAGACCTTGCAAGCGAGGGCTCGACCTTCGCGCATCTGACGATCGAACGGAACCGGACGGGCTGACCCCGTCCCGCAACGCGTCTCTCCTTCCTGCCCGAACGGAGAGGCGCCATGGTGGATGAGGGGGCACCCGCATCGCCCCCTCATCCGCTCTCATCCCCTGGTGGCCACCGTCACCCCTTGGTGATCAGGATCAACACCGTGAAGATCACCGGCACCATGGCGAGCGCCGGCAGGATGATCGCGGGGTAGCCGAAGATCGCGATCGTGAGGATCCAGATCAGCAGGCAATTGACGACGAACAGCGTCTTGGCGACCGCCGGGCCCTCGGCGGCTTCCCGCAGCATCCACCCGAAAACGGGGAAGGCATAGGCAAGCCGCAGGACGAGCGGCCGCCCGCTCGCTCGCGTCTCTTCACCCGCAGCCACTATTGGTGGCCTTCATGGCTGGCAGCGGCGCCGTCAGCCGGCTTGGCACCCGGCTTGGCGGCCTCGATCTTGAAATCCACGTCGATCTTGCCGGCCTTCTCGAAATTCAGCGTCGCCTTGAATGTCTCGCCTTCCTTGAAGGGATGCTTGATGCGCATGAACATGACGTGCAGGCCGCCGGACTTCAGCTCGACCTTGGCGCCGGCCGGGATCTCGATGCCGTCGGGCAGCTGGCGCATCTTCATCACGTCGTTCTCCACGGCCATTTCGTGGATCTGCACGTCGTCGGAGACGTCAGGCGCGGTGACGGAGACGAGGCGGTCGGCCTCGGTGCCCTTGTTGGTGATGGTCATGAAACCGCCGCCGACGGGCTGGCCCGGCAGCGTCGCCTTGGAGGCGGGATGGCCAATCTCCAGGTTGCCGAGGGTGAACTCGTGGGCGAAGACGGCCGAGGCGGAGAGCGCCAGGGCGACGACGGAGGCAAAAATACGTTTCATGGAGAAAATCCTTTCTGGCTTTCGGTTCAGGAAAAGAAGCGCCGCAGCGGCGGCACGAAGCGGATGACGACCTGGTCGAGGAGGATCATGGCGAGGATGGTGAGGCCGGTCAGCGGGAAGAGCACGCCGAAGACGGCGGCGATGGCCCACAGGCCGGCATAGATGCGCCCCTCGCGCGGGCCGGGCGGCACGCCGATGCGGCCCTTCGGCCGGCGCTTCCACCACATGACGACACCCGACAGGCTCATCGCGATGACGACGAGGCAGGTGGAGAGCATGAGAAGCTGGTTGAACAGCCCCCACTCCTGCCCCTTGTGCACGTTGATGCCCCATTCGATCAGCTTGCCGGTCGCCGGATAGTCGGCATAGGCGGTATCGACGAGGCGTTCGCCGGTATACTGGTCGATGTGCAGCGTACGCTCGTATTGCAGGTCGGCCGGATAGATCGCCGCAGTGTAGACACCGGTCTCGCCCGAGGGCGGCGAGAGGTCGTAGCCGGGCAGCATGCCGGCGGCGTTGGCGATCGATACAGCATTGTCGAGGCCGATGGCGGGCAGTGCCACCTGCCCCTCGCCCGGCGGCGTGGAAGTCGGCACCGGCGCGTTTTCCAGGAGCCAGGCGGTCTTCGGCAGCACATCCGTGGTGACCAGCATGGAATGCGGCACCCGGTCCCACAGCTCGACCGGATAGCCCATGCCGTTCGCCGTGAGATAACCGTTGACCTTACTGCCCCAGAAACCGGTCCACAGCAGGCCGCTGAAGGCCAGGAACAGGATGAGCACGGCGGCGAAGATGCCGGTGACGGCATGCAGGTCGCGCCAGAAGACGCGCCGGGCCGGCGTGCCGCGCACGCTGAGCACGCCGCCCGTCTGGTTGCGCGGCCACCAGAGATAGACCCCGGTCAGGACGAGCACCACGGCAAACCCGGCGACGACCTCGATGATGCGTTCCCAGGAGGTGCCGAAGTAATCGAGGCTGTGCAGGTCCTCGACGACCTGGTTGAACTCCTCCTTGGCGCCGACCGTATCCAGAACGGCACCGTCATAGGGATTGACGAAGACCAGCACCTTGCCGGCCTCGGTGGAGACGGTCACGCGGGCCGAGCGGTCCGTGCCGGCCGGCGTGCGGTAGGAGGAGAGCGCCGCGCCGGGCACGGCGGTGACGGCCTTTTCCACGATGGCCGAGGGCGGCAGCTCCGTGCCGCCGACCGCGACATAATTGCGGTAGCGGAACAGGCTGGCGTCGATCTCGTCGTTGAAGAGGTAGAGCCCGCCGGTGATGGCAAGGCTGATCATGAAGGGCACGGCGAGAAGGCCGGCGAAGAAGTGCCATCGCCAGATGGCGCGGTAGAGGCGCTGCGCGAGCGCGGAGGGTTCAGCGGCGGCAACGGCCGGCGCATCGGAAATCACGGACATGCAAGGGTCCTGTCAGGCTGGAGTTTCGGCACACGGCGGTAAACCGGCGTGCGGGCGCAACGATCAGGCGGACAGGAAGGGAGGCGCACGGGGCGGCGCGCCGGGACGCTCGCGCCGCGGGCGCAACGCCTCCTCGATGAGGGGGAGCGCCGCGACACGGCGGAAGACAAACACGGCGCCGTCAAGATCGGCCGGCGCCGGTATCAGCATGGCACTGCCGATGCGGCAGGCCTCGCACTTCACCGGCGTCACATGCTTGACCTTGCCGTCGACCATGTCGTTGAGGCAGATGTCCGGCAGGGTGCCGTCGGGAAGAACGTACTGGGTGAGCTCCAGCGCGCTCGGCTGGGTGGCCGAGGCCGGCTGGTGGGCGAAACCGACGAACAGCAGGGCAACTGCGCAGAGAATGCGCAGGCAAGCGGCCCAGCGTGTCATGCATCGTGTCATCGGTCGTCCCCATCCGCGATCCGCACGGACCCTTCGCCCTTAGCCCCAGGCCGGCGGAAGGTCAATGCGACAAAGCAGGCCCGGCACCATCACGACAATTCATGGATCGATCAGGCCGGCGCTCTACCGCTTCCCCGAACCGCCGCCTATGGTGCGGCACGGCCCGGGCCGTTTCGTCTTTCATCTAGCGCGAGAGATCGTCCGGGTTCTTTGTTCTGACGCAAGCCCGCACCAAGCCGGGCATCCCAGGGAGGATCCATGCTCACCATCTACGGCGTCTACCGCTCGCGCGCCTCGCGCAACTACTGGCTTGCCGGCGAACTCGGCCTTCCCTTCGAAAGCGTGCCGGTCATCCAGGCCTACCGGCTCGACGACCCGCAGGCGGCCGACGCCCCGCTCAACACCCAGTCGCCGGCGTTTCTCACCGTCAATCCGACCGGCCTCATTCCCTGCATCGACGACGATGGCTTCGTCATGATGGAATCGCTAGCGATCAACCTCTACCTCGCCCGCAAGCATGGCGGCCCGCTCTCCGGCCAGACGATCACCGAAGAGGCGGACATGCTGCAATGGACGATGTGGGCGGCAACCGAGGTCGAGCCACATGCCGTGAAGATCATCATGCTGAACAACAGCAAGTCCGCCGAGAGCGAGGAAGGCCGTCTTGCCATCCGCGGCGCCGCGCGGGCGCTGAGAACCTGTTTCAGGCGGCTGAATGCCCATCTTGCCGCCACCGGCCATGTCGTCGGAGACCGCTTCACCGTCGCCGACCTCAACCTTGCGGAGGTCTTCCGCTATGCGATGAGCCAGGAGCAGCTCTTCGACGCGGCACCGAACGTCAAGGCCTGGCTTGCGGCCTGCCAGGCGCGCCCGGCCTTCAAGGCGATGATAGCGACGCGGCTCGCCGAGCCGGAATGACCGCGCCGGCAAAGCCGTCCTCGTCCTCGGCGAGCGCCGCGCGCAGCCAGCGCTTGAACAGCGAAACCTTGCGCGGCTCCGGCACGCCCGGCGCCGTCACGAAATAATAGCCCATGCCGGTTTCCACCCGGATGGGGAACGGTGCGACGAGCCGCCCCTCCTTCAGTGCCCAGGAGGCCAGTACCGGATAGGCCAGCAGCACGCCCTGCCCTGCCAGCGCCGCATCGAGGCAGAGCGAGGCATCGGAAAAGACATGCCGCGCCTTGGGCGGCGGCACGGCGAACCCGGCAAGCGCCAGCCAGCGCTCCCAGGTGAAGGCGTCGTTGCCGTCGACCACGGCCGGTTGCTCCGACAGGTCCTGTGGCGTCCGGATCCCCTCCGCCAGCGCCGGCGCGCAGACCGGGAAGACGACCTGCGGCACCAGGAATTCCGCCGCCACATCCGGCCAGGTGCCCGGGCCGACACGGATGCAGAGGTCGACATCGGAGCGCGCCAGATCGACCAGCGTCGTCGAGGCCTCGATGCGCAGGCTGATATCGGGATGGGCGGCGGCGAAACGGTCGATGCGGTGGATGAGCCAGCGCGAGGCGAAGATCGGCGCGACCGAAATCGTCAGGATCGCATCGTCGCGGCGCTGGGTGGTGGCGACCGCCTCGGAAAGCTGGCCGAAACCTGCCGAAAGCCGCGCGAGGAACGGCGTGCCGAAGGCGGTCTGCTGCAGGCCGCGCGCGGTGCGGTCGAAGATCGCCCGGCCGAGCTGGTCCTCCGCCTTGATGATCTGCTGGCTCACCGCGCCCACCGTTACGCCGAGCTCTTCCGCCGCCGCCTGCAGCGAGCCGAGCCGACCCACCGCTTCCAGCGCCCGCAGGCCGTTGAGATGCACGCGATTGAGGTTTCTCATATAGCTTTTCTATATCCTCATCCTGAACTGCTCGATTGCGGGAACGGCCTTTCAGCGCGATTGTCAGCCATCATCCATGGTAACGAACCACAAGGAGAAGGCAATGTTCAAGATTTTCTCCAGAGCCGCAGAAGCACTGCGTGCCGAGGCCGATGCTGCGGAGGCGCCCGTCTGGCTGCGCGACCCGCTGTCCCATCCCGAGATCGAGGCGATGGATTCGCGCGCGCTCGGCGACCTGCCCTTCGGGCTCTTCCGTACCCCGGCCCTGCGGGCCGAGGCCTGCACCCGGCCACTCTGATCCTCCCCTCGCCGTTCCCCCCGGTCCGGTCTATCCTGGCCGGGGAGGATGGCACATGCCTGAAGACACGATCGAAGCGCTCCTGGCGCGGCTCCAGCGCCTCGCAACAGGCCTGCCGGGCGCCGAGACGGGCACATCCTACGGCACGCCCGCACTCAAGGTGGCGGGAAAACTCTTCCTGCGCATCAAGGATGCCGAGACCTTGGTCTTGATGGCGCCGATGGACGAGAAGGAGCGCCTGATCGAGATGGCGCCCGAAATCTACTATGAAACGGACCACTACAATGGTTGGCCGGCCCTCCTCCTGCACGCCGCCGCGATCGACGATGCGGAACTGCGGCAGCGGATGACCGAGGCCTGGCGCCTCAAGGCGCCTGCGCGGCTGCGCAAGCTGTTGGCGTAGGATCTTACGGAGCAATCGCCGGGGATGCGCGGTCTCATCGAGTGAAAAAGGCCCCTCATCCCGCTGCCGCGACCTTCTCCCCGCAGGCGGGGAGAAGGAGTTGCCGCACCGCTTTCCCGAAACGGCGCCAATTTCCCAGACATTTCCGCCCGTTCCTTCTCCCCGCTTGTGGGGAGAAGGTGCCGGCAGGCGGATGAGGTGCGGGACGCCAGTCTCCGCGCAGTCCCTCGCCCGCCCTCAGCCGCCCGACTGGTCCATGTGCATGAACTCCCAGACATTGCCGTTCGGATCCTGGAAGGAGCAGCCGTACATCGGGCCGAACTCGATGTTCGGCTTCCATTCGCGCCCGCCAGCGGCGAGCGCTTTCGCCTTGATGTCGTCGACCTCCTGACGGCTCGCGGCGGAAAGGCAGGTCAGCACCTGCGTCGCCTCCTCGGGATCGCCGACCTTGCCCGTGACGAACTGGGCGAACTTCGGCTCCGTCAGGTGCATGACAAAGATGTTGTCGTCCACCACCATGCAGGCGGCGGTTTCGTCGCTGTAGGCCTCATTGAAGGAAAAGCCGAGGGCGCCGAAGAAACGGCGGGTCGCGGGCAGGTCCTTGACGAGCAGGTTGACGAAGATCATGCGCATGAACGTTCTCCTTGGTTTGCCATGTCGCGGGCGCCGCCGGCGGCGGATCGCCCGTTATGCCACAAGGACGGATCACCGCGCCCCTTCCCGACAGGGACCTGCAAAAATTATGCAGCCGCCGCGCAGCCCGGCACGTCCTCCAGCCGGTGCCAGACCGGAATGCCGCGCTCGCGGGCGATGCGCACGTCGTTGTCCGCCCCCTTGGAGTCCCCCGGAAGGCGCAGCACGCCCTCGCAGAGTTCGAGCAGGCGGTGCGCCGTCGGGTAGAAAATCTCCTCGTGCAATGCGTCGCCCACCGTCTCGCCCCCGGCCGCATGCCAGACGGGCAGCGCCACCCATTCGCCGATCATCGGCACATGGCCCGCCTTGAACAGCGCATAGGACGGCGCCTCCAGCCGCTTCAGGTTCTCCGTCATCTTCACGGGATCGTCTCCGGTGCCCGAACGATAGGGGCCGGCAATCAGGATCAGCATGTCTTACTCCTTACCATTGATGCATGAAATATCCGGAATTTTCTGGATATTTCATGATTATTCGTGTAATTTCGTGCAGAGTCAAGATGGAGCACAGATATGCTGACCAGCCAGAGAAAGACGCTGATCGCCCAGCGTCTCGACCGCGACGGCGAGATCGTCGCAAAGACGCTCGCCGCGGAACTCGACCTGTCGGAGGACACGATCCGGCGGGATCTTCGGGAAATGGCGGCGGACGGCCTACTCAAGCGCGTGCATGGCGGCGCGCTGCCGCTCGCTCCACCGCTGCCGGATTTTTCGGCGCGACAGGCGGTGGCGACGGACGAGAAGACCGCGCTCGGCGCGCGCGCGGCGGCGATGATCGAGCCCGGCCAGGTGATCTTCCTCGATGGCGGCACGACGACGGCGGCGCTTGCCCGCCTGCTGCCGCGCAATTTCGCCTTCACGGTGGTGACGCACAGTCCGACGATCGCCTGCGAGCTCGAGCGCCACCCGACCGCCGAGATCGTGCTGATCGGCGGCAGGCTCTACAGACATTCGATGGTGTCGACCGGCGCCATGGCGCTGGAGGCGATACGCGGCCTGAAGGCGGATCTCTACTTCATGGGCGTGACGGCCGCCCATCCGACGCACGGCTTCACCACCGGCGACATGGAGGAAGCCGCCACCAAACGCACCATCGCCGAGAACGCCGCAGCGACCTGGGTCCTGCTGACGCGCGAAAAACTCGGCTGCGCCTCGCCCTGGAAGATCCTGCCGCTCGCCGCCGCCACCGGCCTCCTCCTCCCACCCGGCCTGCCGCCGGAGACGCTTGCCCCCTACCGGGAAGCGGGGATGGAGATCATCGACGCCTGATCAGGCCGCGAAAGCGTCCGTGACGCGGACGTCGCCGACATGAACGCCGTTCCAGTTCGACATGGAGCGGTTGGCTTCGGCCATCAGAGCGGCGTGGAGGGCGGGCTCGTCGGCGAAGAAGCGGGCGAGCGTGGCGGCGACCATGCTTTCGGCGGCGCGGGTCGTGCCGTCCTCACATTTGAGGGCGATGGCGATGCCCTTTTCCGGGATGGCCGCGCAGAAGACGCCCTCGGCGCCGGTCTTGGCGAAGATGCGGCCGGGAGCCGTCTTCATCAGCCGCGTGCAGGCCCGCTTGGTGCCGGCGACGTAGAAGGGCTCGGCCATACACGCCTCCATCAGCCGGCGCGCGGCCTTCGCGCGCTCAGGGGCAAGGCCGGTGCCGGTCGCCATCTTGGCAAAACCGTGCGCGAGGCTCTTCAGCGGCATGGCATAGGTGGGGATGGAGCAGCCGTCGACGCCGCAATTGTCGGTCGCGAGCGCAGCGCCCGTCAGGCTTTCCATGACGCCGCGGATCTCCGCCTGGACCGGGTGCTCGTAGCGCACATAGCCCTTGAGGTCCTTGCCGGTGTGGCAGGCGGCGCAGACGAAGCCGGCATGTTTACCAGAGCAGTTGTTGTGGAGCGCACTCGGCCGCTCGAGGCCGCGCGCCTGGCCGATCAGCACCGGCTGCTCGAAGGACCAGTGGGCGCCGCATTCCAGGACGCTCTCGTCGACGCCAGCGGCGGCCAGCATGGCACCGGCAAGGCTTGCATGCTCCGGCTCGCCGCTGTGCGAGGAACAGGCGAGCGCCAGTTCCCTGTTGCCGAAGCCGTAGGCGTCCGCCGCGCCGCTTTCGACGAGCGGCAGCCCTTGCATGGCCTTGCAGGCCGAACGCGGGAAGACGCCGGCCTCGATATCGCCCTGCGAAAACACCACCTTGCCATCGCCGTCGACCGCGACGACCATGCCGCGATGGCGGCTTTCGACGAGATTGCCGCGGGTGACTTCGACAAGGACGGGGTTTGCCATGTTCATGCCCTCAAATTTCCGGTTTCCGGTGCGGTATTATCCGAAAACCTGGGTCCGCACACGCGATTTCGGAGGTGCCGCGCATGAAACTGTTGAGGAATGTCCTTGTCCTCTTCCTCGTGATCTACCTCATGCCGGCGCTCGCCTCGGCGGGCTACTGGTACATCAAGGACCGGCCGCAGAACTGGCGGGAGGCGAACTGGAAATCCGCCGGCATCCTGCCCGGGGCCGAAGACACGCCACAGGCGACGATCCACATCTTCTCCGCCGCGACGGGCGGCCTCAAGGGCGCGGTGGCGAGCCACGCCTGGATCGTCACCAAGGAGGCGAACGCCGGAAGCTACAACCGCTACGACAAGGTCGGCTGGGGCACGCCGGTGCGCAAGAACGGCTATGCGCCGGACGCCTTCTGGTACTCCAACACGCCCCGCGTGGTGGTCAGCGTCAGCGGCGAGGAGGCGGCGCGGCTGATCCCGAAGATCGAGAAGGCCATCGCGGCCTACCCCTACTCCAAACCCGGTGGCTATCGCATCTGGCCGGGGCCGAACTCCAACACCTTCGTCGCGCATGTGCTGCGCTCGGTGCCGGAACTCGGCGTGGTGCTGCCGCCGGACGCGGTCGGGCGCGACTACCTGCCGGAGGGCAGGATCTTCGCGATCGATCCCGACGGCAAGGACGTGCATGCGACGCTCTACGGCCTCGTCGGCATCTCCGCCGGCCTGCGCTCCGGGCTGGAGCTGCACATCATGGGCCTCGTCGCCGGCGTGGATTTCTACCGCCCGGCGATCAAGATCCCGGCGATCGGACGCATCGGCGTGTAGCGCCGTCCGCCCGAATCCCCCCTTTACAGATACGCCACCTCGCAAGCCGCAACGCGCGCGGGATCGGCAATGGAATCGATTGCGATGATGTGATCGCCCTCCACCTTCATGAGCACGACGAGCTTGAGCGCGCCGCCGAGAATGACGGCGAGGCCGAGCTGGCCGTCGATGAGCGCGAGCCTTGCCGCCTTCGCCTTGCCCTTGAAGTTGGTCGCCACGGCCTGGGCGCCGTGCATTTCCGCAAGCGAGCCGAGCCGGACGGCATCGGCGTCCGCATGGAAGACGACGTCGGGATCGAGCACGGCGAGCAGGCCGGAAAAATCACCGTCGCGCGAGGCGGCGAGGAAGGCCGCGACGACGTTTTTCCGACGGTCGTAATCGGCGGACGGGGTTTCCGGCAGGCCCTGCACGCGGCGGCGGGCGCGGCTGGCGAGCTGGCGGGCGGCGACGGGCGAGCGGTCGACGATGCGGCCGATCTCCTCGAAGGGCACGTCGAACATGTCGTGCAGCACGAAGGCGAGGCGTTCGGCCGGCGCAAGGCGCTCCAGCACGACGAGGAGCGCAAGGCCGACCGAATCGGCAAGCGCCGCCTGCTCGTCGGCCGCCGCGCCGGGATCTGCGTGCTGGACCGCGCCGTCCTTGCCGTCGATCGGCTCCTCGCGCCGCCGGGCGCGGGCGCGCAGCATGTCGAGGCAGATGCGGCCGACGACGGTGGTCAGCCAGCCGCCGAGATTGTCGATCTCGCCGCCGCCCGCCCGCTCCAGCCGCAGCCAGGCCTCCTGCACCGCATCCTCGGCCTCGCCCTGCGAGCCCAGCATGCGCAGCGCAACGGCGCGCAGGCGCCCGCGCTCGGCCTCGAAACGGTCGGTCCAGAAACTTTTTTCGCGCATCGGTCACACTCCTTCGTCCAGCGGCGTCATGGCCATGACGAACGAAGCCGCACCGGTGTGACAGGGCTCGCTGCCGTCGATGCTGAAAACAAATCAAGGAGTGATGAAATGCAATCCCGTATGACCAATATCGTTACCGTGCTGCCCGACGTCATGAAGGCCATGCAGGCGCTGCAGGGCGCTGCCCAGAAGACGGAACTGCCGGAAAAGACCGCCCATCTCGTGCATCTGCGCGCCAGCCAGATCAACGGCTGCGGCTTCTGCGTCGATCTGCACCCGCGCATCATGAAGAAGGCCGGCGAGAGCGACCGGCGCATCCTCTCCGTCGCCGCCTGGCGCGAGGCGCCGTTCTACACGGACGCGGAACGGGCCGCTCTGGCGCTGACCGAGGCTCTGACGCGCATCGCCGACCGCGAGGAGCCGGTGCCGGATACGATCTGGAACGAGGCTGCCCGGCACTATGACGAAAAGATGCTCGCCGCGCTGGTCGTCGAGATCGCGGCGATCAACGTGTGGAACCGCTTCAATGTCGCGACGCGGCAGGTGGCAGGGGAATGGAACCCGTAAGCCCCGGCGAAGCCTGCCTCACCTGCGCGTCGGCCCTTCCCCGACCCGGGAAGGGCCGACGAAGGCCACCGCCGCGATTGCCGTTTCTGCAAGGCCATGCTTTCATACCCGCCAATCTTTCAGGGGCGAGCGACGCATGGCCGAGCAAGGTTCCCAATCCAGAGCAGCGATCGCTCTTGCGGTTGTTGCCGGCTTCCTGATCCTGCGCTGCCTGTGGAGGGTGTTCATCCCGGGCACCGAATTTGCCCTGCCGCCATGGCCCCTCGTCTCGGTCATCTTCGACATTCTCGTGATGATCGCGCTTTTCATCCTGAAGCCCATGGTGCCGGCCGCCACGGCGGGGTCTCCGGCCTATGTCCGGCACGCGACGGCGCTGTTCATCGGCGGCATCATCGCGACCGTGATCATGGTGCTGATCAGGGTGTCCAGTGATCGCGGCTGGTGGACCGGGCATCTGATGTAGGTCTGCCTCCGCTTCTACCGAGCAGCTTTTCATCGGCATCGGCCACGCCCCGCGCCTGACCGCTCCTCTTTCACCCAAAAGTCACGGCTTGAACTGCCGTGTGCCCCATGCGAGGTCTTCGGCCTCGAATTCGCAAGGCCTATCCATGTCCGACAGTGTCACGATCCCGAAGGATGCCGCACCGCGGCTTTCCAGCCTGTTCTCCCGCGCCTATCTGTTCAGCACGCTGATGCTCGGCGGCGGCATCATGCTGCATGCGGTGGAGACCTATATCACCGCCACGCTGATGCCCTCGATCGTGCGCGATATCGGCGGCCTTTCGCTCTTCGCCTGGGCGACGACGATCTATGTGGCGGCTTCCGTGCTCGGCTCCACCTTCGTCGCCGTGCGGCCGGAAAGGGTGACGCTCAACCATTGCTACAGGGCCGGCGCGCTGCTCTTCGGCATCGGCAGCCTCGTCTGCGCCGTCGCGCCGACCATGGAGACGGTGCTTGCCGGCCGGGCGGTCCAGGGGCTCGGCGCGGGCTTCCTCGTGGCGCTCGGCTATGCCTTCATCCGCCATGTCTATCCCGAACCGCTGTGGAGCACGGCTTCGACGCTCTATGCCGCGGCCTGGGGCATCGCCACCTTCCTCGGCCCGACGATCGGCGGCATCTTCGCCGCCGGCAGCGCCTGGCGCGAGGCCTTCGCGCTGCTCGTGCCGCTCTCGGTGCTGATGACCGTCGCCGCGCCGCGGCTGCTGCCGTCGGGCGAAGGCGAGCGCGTAACGACGAAGACGCCGTTCCTGCAGATCGCACTGCTCGTTGCCGCCGTGGTGGTGCTGTCCTTCGCCAGTTCCGTGGCGGCGCCGGTGCTGCGCGGCGCCTTTGCGGCGGCCGCCGTGCTTGCGGTGCTGGCGACGGTCGCGATCGAGCGCCGGGCCGAGGGACGGCTGCTGCCGGCGGGCACGATCAGCCTCGGCTCGCCGCTCGCCCGCGTCTACCTCATCATGCTCTTGCTGCTGGTGACGATCTGCTCGGATATCTACATTCCCTACTTCCTGCAGGTGCTGCATGGCGTGAGCCCGCTCGTCTCCGGCTATCTCGTGGCGCTGCTGGCGCTGGGCTGGACCATCGCAGCCTTCGCCACCGCCGGCCTCAAGGGGCGCCGCGCCAACCGGGTGATCGTCGCGGGCGCGCTGATCGAGACGCTGGCGACCGTCCTCCTCGTCGTCGCGCTCGCCCGGCACAATCCGGCAAGCGGTCTCGTGCTGCTCACGATCGCCACCGTCTTCATCTTCCTCATGGGGTTCGGCATCGGCATGGGCTGGGCGCATCTCGTCACCCTCGTTCTGCATCTTGCGCCGCCCGGCGAGACGGACATGGCCTCGGCGGCGATCACCACCATGCAGGCGCTGGGGGCCGCCTTCGGCGCGGCGCTTGCCGGCGTCATCGTCAATTCCACGGGCCTCGTGCACCCCGGCGGCGTGGACGGGGCGTTGACGGCGGCGCGCTGGCTCTATGCGCTGCTCGCCCTGCCGGCTGCCGTGGGCATCCTCCTCGCCCTCCGCCTTCCCGCCGCAAAGGGCACGGCGGCGGGTTGAGGATTTGTTAACGGAAACCGAGGGTCTTCGTTGCGACCCCGCCACCTTCTGCCACAAACAATGGCGATCGTCCGGTGTGACACCCGACGATTCGGTCACGAGAAGGAAACGGCGGGTGAAACGCAACGACGGGCACAGGTGGCCGGGCGGGAGCGGCATGACGCATGTCGATGCGATCCTGCCGCTCGCCCTCATCCGGGACCGGGCCACAACGGATCTCATACTGTCCGGGCTCGACGCGTCCGGCGTCGCCTTCGCGCTGTTTTCACCGGAGGACGAGCTTTCCTATGCCTCGATGGTCTTTCGCGCGCTTTTCGACGTACAGCCGGGCGCCCGCACCTTTGCCGACATCATGCGCCACTGCCATGCCAACGGTGTCGGCCCACGGATGAGCGGACCGATCGATGCCTTCCTGGACATGGCCCATGCCAAGCGGCGCAGCCGCCCGCAGCGCGCCTTCGAGATCGACATCGGTGACGACCGCTGGTTCCTGGTGAACGAGACGCTTTTGGGCGACGGCTGGCTGTGGAGCGTCTTCACCGACATCACCATGCTCAAATCCAACGAGCGCATGCTGCAGATCGCCCGCGACGCGGCGCAGCTTGCCGCCGACACGGACCCGCTGACGGGCCTCCTCAACCGCCGCGCGGCGATGGCTAGGCTGGACGCGGAAATGCGGATCGCCTTTCGCGACGGTGCGCGGCTCTCGCTCGCGCTTATCGACCTCGATCATTTCAAGGCGATCAACGACCGCTATGGCCATGCCCGGGGTGACGAGGTGCTCCGGCATTTTGCCGCGGCGGGACGGCAGCAATCGCGCGCCGGCGATCTCTTCGCCCGGATCGGCGGGGAGGAATTCCTCATGCTGATGCCGGGCGCCGGTCTTGGCGAGGCGATGCACGCCATGGAGCGCCTTCGCTGCCATGTGGCGCGGGCAGAAGACCGTGCCGGCCCCGGCTGCGCCTACACCATGTCGGCGGGCGTCGCGGAATTCTGCGGCAATGCGGTGGAGGACCTGTTCGAGCGGGCCGACCGCGCACTCTACAGCGCCAAGCGCCTCGGCCGCGACCGCATCGAGCAGGCGCCTTGAGCCGCCCCGCGCCGAGGCGGCGCCGCTTCGGCCGGAAACGCGCTACTCGAAGGTCAGCATGATCTTTCCGATATGATCGCCATGCTCCATCATGCGGTGGCCGGCGGCCGCCTCGCTGAACGGCATGACGGCGTGGATGACGGGGGCGATGCGCCCCCCCTCCAAGAGCGGCCAGGCCTTCTCCAGAAGCGCGTCGCGGATCTCCTGCTTTTCCGCCGCTGTGCGCGGGCGCATGGCCGAGCCCATCAGGTGCAGGCGCTTCTGCAGGATGGGCGCAAGGCTCACCTTCTCCGCGAAGGTGCCGCCGAGGAAGGCGATGATCGACAGGCGCCCGTCGCGGGCGAGCGACTTCAGGTTCCGCTCGAAATAGGCCGCGCCGATCATGTCGAGGATGACGTCGACGCCGGCCCGGCCGGTCTCCTCGGCAATGACGGCGCAGAAATCCTCGCTGCGGTAGTTGATCGCCCGGCTGGCGCCGAGATCGACGCAGGCGGCACACTTCTCCGCCGTGCCGGCCGTCGTGAAGACGCGTGAACCGAGCGCGCTGGCGAGCTGGATCGCCGTCGTGCCGATGCCGCTCGAACCGCCGTGGATCAGCACGCTCTCGCCGGGCTTCAGGCCCGCCATCATGAAGAGATTGGCCCAGACGGTGAAGAAGGTTTCCGGCAGGGCCGCGGCCTGCACCGCGTCAAAACCCTTCGGGAACGGCAGCGCCTGGCCGGCCGGCACCGCGCAATATTGCGCATAACCGCCGCCATTGGCCAGCGCGCAGACCCTGTCGCCGAGCGTGTAGCCGGTGACGTCCTCGCCGAGCGCCACCACTTCGCCGGCGATTTCGAGGCCGAGAATGGGGCTGGCATCGGGCGGTGGCGGATAATCGCCCTTGCGCTGAAGCACGTCCGGCCGGTTGATGCCGGCGGCCGCGACGCGCACGAGAATCTCGCCGCGCTTCGGCTGCGGCGTGCGGCCCTCCATCACCACGAGATTGTCGGGGCCGCCATGTTCGCTGAGCCCGACATGGGTCATGGATGAGGGAAGTGACATGGGCTTATCTCCAGGCAGGCATGAGGTGGCGCTCTCTTGCGGCGATTCTAGCCGAAAGCGCGAATCTTTTGAATCGCTTGCGAGGGTTTGTGCGACAGAAACGTTACCGGCGGATATGCCAAGTTTCGGCCGCAAAGCCCTGAAATTCCGGCCGTTTCGCGACAGTCAGAATTAAATCTTGTTAATTTGAAAACGGATTTTTCCGGGCCTACCGTCCATCTCGAAGCCGGGGAGCGCCGGCGGCTCCACCCCCAGGGGGCCGCGACACGACGCTTCCGGACGGTTTCACAGCGCCCCGCCCGGGGCCAATTCAGGACGACACAGATGCGTGTTCTTCTTTCCAATCTCGCCATCGTCACGGTTCTCGCCACCCCGGCGCTTGCCCTCGCCGCCCAGACGGCGACCGGCACGGTCAAGGACTACAACAAGGCGTCGATGTCTCTGACGCTTTCCGATGGCACCGTCTACCAGCTTCCCAAAGGGTTCCACGATCCCGGGCTGAAGGCTGGCGAGAAGGTGTCCGTCTCCTTCGACATGTCCGGCAAGAACCACGAGGCGAAGACGGTGAAGATCCTTCGCTAACGTGGCAGGGGCAGGCTCGAAGGGGCCTGCCCTCCTGTATCAACGGAGGGCGGCCCCCTGCCCTGCGTTCGCGGATGCCGAGGACAGCACGAGCCCCCCGTCGCTGCCCTTGGCATCCGCCTTCAGGCCGGCGATGCGGCTGCTGATCAGCCCCGCCTCGCCGATCACCTCCCCCTCCGGCAACACGAGAACGACGGCCGAGCAGCGCATCAGCGGAAAGGTCGTCTCCTGGCCGGCGCGGTCGCGGCCGCGGATCTCTCCGGCCAGCCGATCCTCCGGCGAATAGAGCGAGCGCACCTCGCGGGTGAAATCGGCCAGCAGCCGCTCCAATACCTCCCGCACCGCCTCGACGGAACGTCCGGAAACGCCCGCGAAGAAATCGTCCCCCCCGACATGGCCGATGAAGACGTCCTCGCCGACGAAATCGCGGCGCATCAGCGAGGCGAAGAGCGAGAGCGCAAGGTCCCCCTTGTGGAAGCCGTAGTGATCGTTGAACGGCTTGAAATTGTCGAAATCGAAATAACACAGGCATCGGGTCTGATCGCCGTCGAGCGCCTTGTCCTGCAGGTAGTCGCGGATCGAGCGGTTGCCGGGAAGGCCGGTCAGCGGGTTCTGGTCCTCCGCCGTCTTCAGGCGCTTCTCGTTGATGATCTTCAGGAGCGAGGAGGCCGAGAGGATGCCGGCATACCGCAGGTTCTCCGTCAGGATCACGCATTCGTTGCCGCCCATGCCGGTGAAGACGTCGAGCAGCTGTTCGGCGGGCGTGTCGAGATCGGCGATCGGCGCCATGGTGACGAAATGCGACAGGCTCTTCTGGTAGAGTTTGTTCTTCAGGAGATCGCGGCCGAAGGGGTGATAGGAGAGCTCCTTGACGTGGTATTCGTGCAGGATGCCGCGCGGCTCGTCATTGGCGTTGAGCACCGGAAAGAAGGTGCGTTTCGGATCGCGCCGGAAGAATTCGAAGACCGATTCCAGGCTCTCGTTCTCACGCAGCACCGCGACCTGCTCGATCTCGCGGCGAATGAGGATGCTGTCGAGCGTGCGGGAGGAGCGGCGCCGCCCGCCGGCCCGCGCGACCTGCGCATAGACCGGGCTCAGCGCCGAAAAATCCGTGACCGGACGCGACACGAACCAGCCCTGCACGAGATCGCAGCCGGCATCGCGGCAGGCGATGAACTCCGCCTCGCTCTCCACCCCCTCGGCGATGACGCGGATGCCGAGCACGTGGGCGGCATTGACGGTGTTGCGCACGAGATGGCGCCGGCGCGCGTCGCTCTCCATGCCGGAGATGAAATGACGGTCGATCTTCAGGTAATCGACCGGGTGGTCGCAGAGCAGCTTCAGGCCGTTGTGGCCGACGCCGAAATCGTCGATGGCAAGCTTGAAACCGGCAAGGCGCAGCTTGCGGACGAGCACGGCGAATTCCGGCAGCGTGTCGTTATCGAAGCGCTCGGAGATCTCGAAGCAGATCGAGGAAGCCGGAATGCCGGCGCGAGCGAGATGCCCGGAGAGCCGGTCGACGAGATCGGCGCCGTCAGGCACCAGACGGGAATCGAGATTGACGAAGAGTGTACGCGAGCGGAAGTCCGGCAGCGCGGCGAAGGCAGCGATGGCGCGGCTGTTGACCATGTGCTCCAGCGCCAGGAGCTGTCCCGCCTCGTGCGCCCGGTCGATCAGGTCGAGCGGCGAGCGGAAGCCGAGGCGATCGAAGCCGCGCATCAGCGATTCGTAGCCGAAGACCGCCCCTGTCGCAGCCTCGACGATCGGCTGGAAGGCCGTTTCGATGACCAGCTTGGCGAGCGTGACGATCTCGCCATCCCCGAAGCGGCGAAGGGCAAGCAGTTCGGCGGCGGACATGCGCGGCTCCGAGACGTGGACGTTGCCGCGAAGTTTCTCCGCCGAGACCTGAAAAAATCGTTTCCGTACTGTGACAGTTCGGTGAAATCTCAATGACTACAAGGAGTTGAAAAAGAACTCCCTCATATAGGCAGAGCCAGCAGCAAGGCGCCGCCACCGATCATCAGGACGGCGATCCAATGGGCCGTGGAAAGCTGTTCGCCGAGGAACAGAACGGCGAAGATGGCGACCAGAACGACGGAAAGCTTGTCGACCGGCGCGACCTGGGCGGCCTTGCCGATCTGCAGCGCGCGGAAGTAACAAAGCCAGGAGGCTCCGGTCGCAAGGCCCGAGAGAATGAGGAAAATCCAGCTCCTTGCCGGCACCGAGCCCGGCGCCTGCCAGTTCCCGGCCAGCGTCAGCATGAGGGCGAGCACCAGGAGGATGACGACGGTGCGCACGAAGGTCGCGAAGTCGGAATTGACCTCGGAGATGCCGATCTTGGCGAAAACTGCCGTCAGCGCGGCAAAGACCGCCGAGCCGAGCGCCCAGACCTGCCAGGACGTCAGGAACGCCTTCACATTGCACCTCCTGCGAGCATAAGACGTGAAACTGCAAGTCCCACCGCCACGGCGAGCAGCGAAAAAATTACCGATGCGCCGACATAAAGCGCCGCCAGCCCCGCTTCGCCGCGCTCCCAGAGCAGCGCCGCATCGAGCGAGAAGGCGGAAAAAGTGGTGAAGCCGCCGAGGATACCCGTCGTCAGGAACAGCCGCATCTCCTGCGGCAGGTGACCGCGGAAGGCGAAGACACCGGCGATCAGCCCCATCAGAAGGCAACCGAGCACGTTGATGGCGAGCGTGCCGGCGGGAAAGGCCGTGCCGAACAGCCGGGCGGCCAGCACATTCACCCCATGGCGCCCGGCCCCGCCGATGCCCGCGCCGAGAAAGACGATCAGATAGCTCATGTGCGTTGCCCTCACAGTCCGTTGATGCGACATCCGGACAACAAAAAACCGCCCTCGGGCGGTCGCAGAACATGCTCCCGCCGCCGACGGCCATCGCTGGCCGGTCTTGGCAGGAGCTATCAGCCGGTCAAACGGCGGTTGTCGGGGAGCTCCATCCCCATCCCACGCGATTTTTCTAGGCCTTGCCGTCCCGCCTGTCAAACGCCACCCCACCGGCACCCGGCGGGGCGGCTGAACGGGTGGCTACTTCCGCAGCGCCAGGCCGAAGGCGATCAGCGCCCAGCCCTGCATGGCAAGGTCGAAAGCGAGGAACAGGCCGAGCAGCCAGAGGCTGTTGACCGGCCAGCCGATGAGGAAGACGAGGCCTGCGAGCGCCGTGACGATGCCGCCGGCAAGCAGCCAGCCCCAGCCCTTTTCCGGCCGGACCCGCAGGGCCGCGAAGATGCGGAACAGCCCCGCGACGAGGAGCGCGGCCGCCATCAGCAGGGTCAGCACGGCCGAGGTCAGCACCGGATTGACGAAGGCGAGCACGCCGGCGGCAAGATAGAGCAGCGCACTCAGCGCCCAGGCGATCGTCTCCCGCCAGGCCTTGACCTGGAAGGCATGGGCGAGATGCACCGCGCCGCCGACGATCATCAGCATGCCGACATAATAGACCGAGGCGACCGTCGCCCAGAAGAGATTGGCCGCGGCGATGCCGCCGAAGACGAGCAGGACGACGCCGAGCGCGACGAACCAGCCCCATTTTGCGCGCACGTCCGAGAGGGGGTTCATTCCGGGAGAGAGGACCATGTTGCACCTCGAAAGAAGAATGAAAACAAAGGCAGGCTAACACGGAACGCTCCCTCTTCGCGACAGCGAATTGACGCAGCGTGAAGCGCAAAGATTTTTATTGATTGATCGATCAATTAAAAATACCCTTGCAGAAAATCAGGAAAACGCCATGCCGAAAGTTGGAATGGAGCCGGTGCGCCGCAAGGCGCTGGTGGACGCGACGCTGAGGGCGGTCGGCGATCATGGCTCGCTGGCTGTCACCATGTCGGAAATCGCCCGCCATGCCGGCGTGTCCCCCGCCCTTGCCCATCACTATTTCGGCTCCAAGGAACAGCTCGTCATCGAGACGATCCGCAGCCTGCTGCGCCAGCTGCGCACCGATGCGGTGGCGGCGCTCGGGGCGGCGGAAACGCCACGGGAACGGCTCTCGGCGATCATCCGCGTGAACTTCCAGGCGCACCAGTTTGCGCCGGAAACGGTCGCCGCCTGGCTTGCCTTCTATACCGAGGCCCAGCGTTCGGAAGCGGTGCGCCGTCTCCTCGTCGTCTATGCACGGCGGCTGAACTCCAATCTCCTGTCGAGCCTCAAGCAACTCTGCCCGGCCGGGACCGCGGGGGAGATCGCCGACGGGGCGGCAGCAATGATCGACGGGCTCTACCTGCGGCAGGGCCTGAGATCCGCGCCGGTCAGCATCGAATCCTCGATCGCGCTGACGGAGAGTTATGTGCAGGCGCAGCTGGCGGCATCAGATGCGGCCGGGGTTGTCGCAGGATCGCCCCCGCCCGCCGCAGGGCGGCGGCCTTCCGTCGCCGCGCAGCGATAGAACTGTCAAAACCTCGCTTCCCCTTCAAGGATCCGCCCGTGACCGCCAGCAAGCCGAACATCCTGATCATCATGGTCGATCAGCTCAACGGAAAGTTCTTCCCGGACGGGCCGGCGGATTTCCTGCATGCGCCGCACATGAAGGCGCTCGCGGCGCGCTCGGCGCGCTTCCGCAACAACTACACCTCTTCCCCGCTCTGCGCGCCGGCCCGCGCCTCCTTCATGGCCGGCCAGCTTCCGAGCCGCACGCAGGTCTATGACAACGCCGCCGAATACATCTCCTCGATCCCGACCTTCGCCCATCACCTGCGCCGCGCCGGCTACTACACGGCGCTGTCGGGCAAAATGCACTTCGTCGGGCCGGACCAGCTGCACGGCTTCGAGGAGCGGCTGACGACGGACATCTACCCCGCCGATTTCGGCTGGACGCCGGATTACCGCAAGCCGGGCGAACGCATCGACTGGTGGTATCACAATATGGGGTCGGTGACGGGCGCCGGTGTTGCCGAGATCACGAACCAGATGGAGTATGACGACGAGGTCGCCTTCCTCGCCAACCAGAAGCTCTATCATCTCTCCCGCGAAAACGACGACGACGCGCGCCGCCCCTGGTGCCTCACCGTCTCCTTCACCCATCCGCATGACCCCTACGTGGCGCGGAGAAAATTCTGGGATCTCTACGAGGACTGCGCGCACCTTCTGCCCGAGGTCGGCATGCTCGAGAGCCAGGACCCGCATTCCGCCCGCATCCTGCATTCCTGCGACTATGCCAAATTCGCCATCAGCGGCGAGGACGTGCGCCGCTCGCGCCAGGCCTATTTCGCCAACATCTCCTATCTCGACGAAAAGGTCGGCGAACTCGTCGATACGCTGACGCGCACGCGCATGCTGGAAAAAACGCTGATCCTCTTCTGCTCGGATCACGGCGACATGCTCGGCGAGCGCGGCCTGTGGTTCAAGATGAACTTTTTCGAGGGTTCGGCCCGCGTGCCGCTGATGATTGCAGGCCCGGGTGTTGCGCCCGGCCTGCACCTTGCGCCGACGTCGAACCTCGATGTCACGCCGACGCTCTGCGACCTCGCCGGCATTTCCATGGAAGAGGTCATGCCCTGGACGGACGGCGAGAGCCTCTTGCCGATCATCAACGGCGCCGAGCGGACCACGCCCGTGCTGATGGAATATGCGGCCGAGGCCTCCTATGCACCCGTCGTCGGCATCCGCGAGGGCAAGTGGAAATACATCCACTGCGAACTCGATCCGGAGCAGCTTTACGACCTCGACGCCGATCCGCTGGAGCTGACGAACCTTGCGGCCTCCGACGATCCCGTCATCAGGGCGACGCTCGCCGCCTTTAGGCAGATGCGCGAAGCGCGCTGGGACATGGAGGCCTTCGACGCGAGCGTGCGCGAAAGCCAGGCGCGGCGCTGGGTGGTCTACGAAGCGCTGAGGAACGGGGCCTATTATCCCTGGGATCACCAGCCGCTGCAGAAGGCATCCGAACGTTACATGCGCAACCACATGAACCTCGACAATCTCGAGGAATCCAAACGCTACCCGCGGGGAGAATGAGATGAAAGCCCAACCGAAAGCCTCGCACTTCATCGACGGCGACTATGTGGAAGACACCGCCGGCACGCCCTTCGACAGCATCTACCCCGCCACCGGCGAGGTGATCGCCCGCCTCCACGCCGCAACGCCGGCCATCGTCGAAAAGGCGATCGCGTCCGCCAAGCGCGCGCAGAAGGAATGGGCTGCGATGAGCCCGACCGCGCGCGGCCGCATCCTGAAGCGCGCCGCCGAGATCATGCGCGAACGCAACCGCGCGCTTTCCGAACTCGAAACGCTCGACACGGGCAAGCCGATCCAGGAGACGATCATCGCCGATCCGACTTCGGGCGCCGACGCCTTCGAATTCTTCGGCGGCATCGCGGCCGCCGGCCTCAACGGCGACTATATCCCGCTCGGCCAGGATTTCGCCTTCACCAAGCGCGTGCCGCTCGGCGTGTGCGTCGGCATCGGCGCCTGGAACTATCCGCAGCAGATCGCCTGCTGGAAGGGCGCGCCGGCGCTCGTCTGCGGCAATGCCATGGTCTTCAAGCCTTCGGAAAACACACCGCTCGGCGCTCTGAAGATCGCAGAAATCCTCATCGAGGCCGGCCTGCCGAAGGGTCTCTACAACGTCATCCAGGGCGACCGATCCACCGGCCCGCTGCTCGTCAACCATCCTGACGTCGCCAAGGTCTCGCTGACCGGCTCCGTGCCGACGGGCAAGAAGGTGGCGGGGGCAGCCGCCTCCGACCTCAAGCACGTCACGATGGAACTCGGCGGCAAGTCGCCGCTCATCGTCTTCGACGATGCCGATCTCGAAAGCGCCATCGGCGGCGCGATGCTCGGCAATTTCTATTCGACCGGCCAGGTCTGCTCGAACGGCACCCGCGTCTTCGTGCAGAAGGGCATCAAGGACAGGTTCCTGTCCCGCTTGAAAGAGCGCACGGAAAAGATCGTTATCGGCGACCCCATGGACGAGGCGACGCAGCTCGGCCCGATGGTCTCGAAAGCCCAGCGCGACAAGGTTCTGGACTATATCGAAAAAGGCAAGGCCGAAGGCGCGACGCTGCTGACCGGCGGCGGCATTCCGAACGACGTGTCGGGCGAAGGCACCTATATCCAGCCGACCGTTTTCGCCGACGTCACCGACGAGATGACCATCGCCCGCGAGGAAATCTTCGGCCCCGTCATGTGCGTGCTCGATTTCGACAGCGAGGACGAGGTGATCGCGCGCGGCAACGCCACGGAATTCGGTCTCTCCGGCGGCGTCTTCACGACGGATATCACCCGCGCCCACCGCGTCGTCGACCAGCTCGAAGCCGGCACGCTCTGGATCAACACCTACAACCTCGCCCCCGTGGAAATCCCCTTCGGCGGCTCCAAACAATCCGGCTTCGGCCGCGAGAACTCGCTGGCGGCGCTGGAGCACTATTCCGAGCTGAAGACGGTGTACGTGTCGATGGGCAAGGTCGAGGCACCGTATTGAGGGGTTGCCCCTCACCCTAGCCCTCTCCCCGCAAGCGGGGAGAGGGAACGTGCCTTACGCACGTCCAGAGAACGGAAAACGGCGCGGCACATCCCTTCTCCCCGCCTGCGGGGAGAAGGTGGCGGCAGCCGGATGAGGGGCATTTTAGGGGAAAGCGAAGTTCACCATGCAGAACGCAGACTACATCATCATCGGCTCCGGCTCCGCCGGCTCGGCGATTGCCTACCGGCTCTCGGAGGACGGCAAGCATACGGTCATGGTGCTGGAATATGGCGGCTCGGATATCGGGCCGTTCATCCAGATGCCGGCAGCACTTGCCTGGCCGATGAGCATGAAGCGCTATAACTGGGGCTACCTTTCCGAGCCAGAGCCGCACCTCAACAACCGCAGGATCACCGCGCCGCGCGGCAAAGTGATCGGCGGCTCGTCGTCGATCAACGGCCTTGTCTATGTGCGCGGCCATGCGGAAGACTTCAATCGCTGGGAGGCGCTCGGCGCGCAGGGCTGGGCCTATGCGGACGTGTTGCCCTATTACAAGCGCATGGAGACCTCCAGCGGCGGCGAGGCCGGCTGGCGCGGCACCGACGGGCCGCTGCATGTGCGGCGCGGGCCGGTGACGAACCCGCTCTTCCACGCCTTCATCCAGGCCGGCAGCCAGGCGGGCTTCGAGCTGACGGAGGACTACAACGGCTCCAAGCAGGAAGGTTTCGGCCTCATGGAGCAGACGATCCATGACGGCCGTCGCTGGTCGGCGGCGAACGCGTATCTGCGCCCCGCCATGAAGCGGCCGAACGTCTCGCTGGTCCGCTGCTTTGCCCGAAAGATCGTCATCGAGAACGGCCGGGCCGTCGGCGTCGAGATCGAGCGGAACGGCAAGATCGAGGTGGTGAAGGCGAACCGCGAGGTGATCGTCTCCGCCTCCTCCTTCAATTCGCCGAAACTGCTGATGCTGTCGGGCATCGGCCCCGGCCAGCACCTCAAGGACATGGGGATCGATGTAAAGGTCGACCGGCCGGGCGTCGGCGCCAACCTGCAGGACCATATGGAATTCTATTTCCAGCAGGTCTCGACCAAGCCGGTCTCGCTCTATTCCTGGCTGCCCTGGTTCTGGCAGGGCGTGGCGGGGGCGCAGTGGCTTCTCTCCAAGGGGGGCCTTGGCGCGTCCAACCAGTTCGAGGCCTGCGCCTTCCTGCGCTCCGCGCCGGGGCTGAAGCAGCCGGATATCCAGTATCACTTCCTGCCCGTCGCGATTTCCTACGACGGCAAGGCGGCGGCCAAGAGTCACGGTTTCCAGGCCCATGTCGGTTACAACCTTTCGAAATCGCGGGGCAGCGTGACGCTGCGCTCGTCCGATCCGATGGCCGATCCGGTCATCCGCTTCAACTACATGAGCCACGAGGAAGACTGGATCAAGTTCCGCCATTGCGTGCGCCTCACCCGCGAAATTTTCGGCCAGCAGGCGTTCGACGAATTCCGCGGGCCGGAAATCCAGCCGGGCGCGAAGGTCGAGACGGACGCGGAGATCGACGCCTTCCTGCGCGAGCACTTGGAGAGCGCCTATCACCCCTGCGGCACCTGCCGCATGGGCGCGGCGAGCGACCCGATGGCGGTGGTCGATCCGGAAACGCGCGTCATCGGCGTCGAGGGTCTTCGCGTCGCGGACAGTTCGATCTTCCCGCATGTCACCTACGGCAACCTCAACGCGCCGTCGATCATGACCGGCGAGAAGGCAGCCGACCACATCCTTGGCAGGCAGCCGCTCGCCCGCTCCAACCAGGAGCCTTGGACGAACCCGCGCGCGGCGGTGAGCGACCGGTAAAAAGTTCGGAACCTTAATGGTTGCAAGGGGTTGAGGCGGGCAATCGCCTCAAAGGGGGACCCTGTGGCAATCTACAAAAAGGTTTCGCATCGTCATATCCGCAAGGAGACCGACCTCGTCGTCACGCTGATCGAGGGCCTTGGCGGTCCCTGCGCTTTCCTCACCGACCCGGCACAGGGCCGCGACACGATCCCCATTCCCGTCGAGGAGGCGCTCGCCGGCGCAGAGCAGGTGATCGCCGGCGCGCCGGCACCGCGCGAGCTGGTCGTCGTCGACGAGGAGGATCTCTGGGACGAGCGCTGGGGCACCCTGACGCCTGACCCCGAGCGCACGATCAGATGAAGGCGATCCAGCGCCCTGCCAACACCGCGCCGATCCAGACGGCCAGCGACAACAGCGCCTGCGCGCGCACGAGAGGCGGCACGCTGTCCGTCGCGATCACCCCGCGCCACGCGCCGCGGGCGTGCAGAACAACCGCATTAAGGACGCCGAGGGCGATGAGCGCGACCTTGGCGAGGAAGGCGGGGTTTTCGGCGTATTCCTGCGGACGCACGGAGAAGAGAGAGAGGCCGGTCGCGACCGCCGCGGCAACGCCGATCCCTGCCGTGCGTGACAACAGCGGGCCGATGGTCGCGACCGGCGGTGCCTTGAGGGCACCGATAAGGCGCAGATCGAGCGGCAGGATGGCGCCGACGATGAGGCCGATCGCCAGGATGTGAGCGGCGTTAACGAGGAGATAGAACGTGCCGGACGCCTTCAGCGCGGCGGCGACCGGCGTCGTCGAGAGCCAGGCGAGCGCCTCCATGCCCGCCTCGTCAGTTCGTTTGAATGCGCTCGGGATAGATGTCGAAGACTTTTCCGGCAACGGTGATGCGCACGGCCTTCATCCGCTTTTCCGCCTGGTCGAGCGAACGGTTGCCCAGGACGACGATCGTATCGCCGGGCTTTGCCGAGTCTTGGGCAAAGCCGGACCGCTGCGTCTGGCGCGGATTGCCGAGTTCGATCTTCCACACCCCGTCCGAGGCCGTTTCGACGTCCAGCGAGGGGTGCGGCGGCGCGATCGACACGGTGCGGATCGTGCCGGTGAGGTCGCTCTGCGCCTCTTCGGCCCAACCCCAGCCGTGATGGGCGAAGGCGGCGAAAGCGGTCATCGACGCGGCAGCGGCAAGGACGACCATTCTGGTTGTTGCAGCTTGCATGGCATTTTCCTCTGTCGGTTCTGCCCCGACAGACAGGATACACGCCTCACCGGGTAAGGCTGTTCAAGGATGGTTGAACGGCCTTACCCAAATGAAAAGGCCGGGCAATCGCCCGGCCCTTCCTGTCCGCTTCCGACCGGAGGCTCAGAAGAAGAAGAAATCGTTGGCGTGAAGGTCTGCCTTGTCGATGCCTTCGAGCTTGATGCTGTTCTTGCCGTATTCGATGACGAGATCGCCTGACTTTTCGGTGGCGTGCGAAAGCACGTCGTTGAAGTTCGACAGGACCGACTTGTCGAGGCGGATCACGTCACCCTTGGCGCTGCCGCCCTGGAAGTCGGTGATCGTGTCGTTGCCCTGGCCCTTCTTGAAGATGAAGACATCGTTGCCGGAGCCGCCGGTCAACCTGTCATTGCCCGTACCGCCGTCGAGCGTGTCGTTGCCGGTCCCGCCCGAAAGCTTGTCGTTGCCGGAATCGCCATAGAGCTTGTCATTGCCCGAGCCGCCGGAAATCGTGTCGTTGCCGCCGCCGCCTTTCAGCGTGTCGTTGCCGTTGTTGCCGGAGATCTTGTCGGCCTTGCCGAAACCGGTGAAGGTATCGCTGCCGGTGCTGCCGGAGAACTCGATGGCATTTGCCTTGAGGATCTTTTCGAGGCTGGTCGTCGCGCCGCCATCGGTGTTCTTGCCGCCCATGATGTCGCTCAGGATCTTGCCGCTGAGGGTCTTGTCCGTCACGTTGAGGCCGGTGATCTCGATATCGGAGACCGACTTGAAGCGGGAACCGACGAGCTCGACCTTATTGCCGAAGGTGATTGCGTTCAGCGAGCCGGAGATCTTGTGGGTCGCCAGATCGTAGTCCCACTTCGCCTTGCCGGAGGTGAGCACGACGCCATAGTCCTTGGCATTGGTGCTGGCGTATTGCGTGCCGCTCATGGCCATCGGGTCCGTGCTGTTGAAGGAGCCGTAGCCATCGCGGAGGTAGGTCTTGTCGAAGTTGGTGAGGTAAGAGCCGAAATTGATGCCCTTGCCATCCTTGTTCGCATCCTTGACCGAAATCTTGATCGCCATTTGCTCGTTCCTTCCTGTCGGGCGCACGCGCGCATAATACCTGAATTTGATACTCAGCTATTAAATCTGATTTTTTATGTCAAGTTTTTTAAAGCCCCCCTCGGCGTCGATCCAAGGCGGCAGGATTTCTGCCCGTGGCGCGAGATGGAGAGATATTTGCTCCCGCGCCGGTGTTTCAGAAATCCGTTTTGCTGTCTCGCCGGGGACAAGGCTGCGATAATCCGGCAACTTCTCATAAAGGCACCGAACGAATGACTGCTCTTACCGGAAACGGGACCGCGCAGGCCCTGAATGACAAACTCGCCGAACTCGACCTTGCCGGCCGTCTTGCGCTGGTGGCCGGGCTGGGCGGGCGCGCCGTGTTCACCACCAGCCTCGGCATCGAGGACCAGGTGATCACCGCCGCCATCGGCACCGAACGCCTGCCGATCGACGTTTCGACGCTGGAGACCGGCCGGCTCTTCAAGGAGACCGTCGATCTCATCAGCGAGACCGAGGACCAGTACGGCATCACCATCACGCGCTATCATCCCCGTAAGGAGGATATCGACGCCTATGCCGCGCAATACGGCCTCAACGGCTTCTACGAGAGCGTCGAAGCCCGCCACGCCTGTTGTGGCGTGCGCAAGCTGAAGCCGCTTGCGCGCGCACTCGAAGGGGCATCCTTCTGGATTACCGGCCTGCGCCGCGGCCAGTCCGGCAACCGCGCCGACACGCCGTTCGCGGAGTTCGACGCGGAACGGGGTCTGATCAAGATCAACCCGCTGGCGGATTGGGATATCGAGCGCATCAACGCCTATGTGGCCGACAATGCCGTTCCGGTGAACCCGATGCACAAGCGCGGTTATCCCTCGATCGGCTGCGAGCCCTGTACGCGCGCCATCAAGCCGGGCGAACCCGAACGGGCCGGCCGCTGGTGGTGGGAAAACGACGAAAAGCGCGAATGCGGCCTGCACGTTCCCGAATCGGCACTCCCCTCCCTCGAATCGAGCGCCCTTTAAAAAACCATTCGCCTCGACAGGCACAGTTATCCGGAGTTACCCCTTTCATGTCCGATACCCGTCACGAAGCGGAAGCGAAGCACAACGCAACGCCCAAGCCCCCGCTCGATCCGCATCTGAAGGCGCTGGAAAACGAAGCGATCCACATCTTCCGCGAAGTCGCCGCCGAGTTCGAACGGCCGGTGATGCTCTACTCGATCGGCAAGGATTCCTCGGTTCTCCTGCATCTGGCGCGCAAGGCCTTCTATCCCGGCCGCGTGCCCTTCCCGCTGCTGCACGTCAACACGGGCTGGAAATTCGCCGAGATGATCACCTTCCGCGACAAGATCGTGAAGGACTACGACCTCGACCTGATCGAGCATGTCAATCCGCGCGGCGCGGCTGAGAACGTCACACCCTTCACCCATGGTTCCGCGCTCTATACGGACATCATGAAGACCGAGGCGCTGCGCCATGCGCTCGACGCCGGCAAGTTCGACGCGGCCTTCGGCGGCGCGCGGCGCGACGAGGAAGCCTCGCGCGCCAAGGAGCGCATCTACTCCTTCCGCACGCCGGATCACCGCTGGGATCCGCGCAACCAGCGCCCGGAACTGTGGAACGTCTACAACGGCATGATCCGCCAGGGCGAAAGCGTGCGCGCCTTCCCGCTGTCCAACTGGACCGAGGTCGACATCTGGCGCTACATCCAGGCCGAAGACATCCCGATCGTACCGCTCTATTTCGCGGAAAAGCGCCCCTACGTGGAGCGCGACGGCATGATGATCCTCGCCGAGGATCCGCGCCTCGAACTCTTGCCCGGCGAAGTCAAGCAGGAAGGCGTCATCCGCTTCCGCACGCTCGGCTGCTTCCCGCTGACCGGGGCGATCCGCTCGCAAGCCACGACGCTCGACGACATCATCACTGAACTGGAGACCGCCACCGTCTCCGAACGTCAGGGCCGCGCGATCGACCGCGACCAGTCCGGCTCCATGGAAAAGAAGAAACGCGAAGGGTATTTCTGAGATGACCGTTTCCGCCACTGCAACCGCCGAAGTGCTTCTCCCCGTAGAAGAGCCGGCCATTGATCAGGTTCGGGCGATCCGCGATTCCCGCCCGCTTCGCCTCATCACCTGCGGCTCGGTCGACGACGGCAAGTCGACGCTGATCGGCCGCCTGCTCTGGGACACCAAGGCCGTCAAGGAAGACCAGGCCGCGACGCTGGAGCGTGATAGTTCCGGCAAGCAGAACGACCTCGGCCTGCCCGATTTCGCTCTGCTGCTCGACGGCCTCCAGGCCGAGCGCGAACAGGGCATCACCATCGACGTCGCCTATCGCTACTTCTCGACGGACCGCCGCTCGTTCATCGTCGCCGACACGCCCGGCCACGAGCAGTACACCCGCAACATGGCGACCGGCGCTTCGACGGCCGACCTTGCCGTTCTGCTGGTCGACGCCCGTGCCGGCATCCTCGAACAGACGCGCCGCCACGCGACCATCGCCTCGCTGATGGGCATCCGGCAGTTCGTGCTCGCCGTCAACAAGATCGACCTGACCAACTACGAGCGCGCCCGTTTCGAGCAGATCACGCACGATTTCAAGGAATTCGCGCTGACGCTCGGTGTCAAGCAGATCACCGCCATTCCGATGTCGGCGCTGAAGGGCGAGAACGTCGTCTATGACGGCAGCGCCGCCATGCCCTGGTATGACGGCCCGACGCTGGTCGAGACGCTGGAGAAGGCCACCACCCGCTCGAACCAGACGGTCGGCTTCCGCCTGCCGGTGCAGCGCGTCTCCCGCCCCGGCGAAAGCTTTCGTGGCTATCAGGGCACGGTTGCCGGCGGCTCGGTGAAGCCGGGCGACAGCGTGGTCATCCTGCCCTCCGGCATGGTGGCGAACGTCACCAAGATCGTCACCTTCGACCTCGTGCGCAACGCCGCCGTCGCGGGCGATGCCATCACGCTGGTGCTCGACCGCCAGGTGGACGTTTCGCGCGGCGACATGATCGTCGCCATCGACAGCCAGCCGATGACCGGCCGCGGTTTTGACGCGCAGCTCGTCGCGCTCCAGCCCGAGGGCATCGAGCCGGGAAAACGCTACTGGCTGAAGAGCGGCTCGCGCCGCCAGCGCGTCAGCGTCGATCCGATAAGCCAGCTCGACCTCAAAACCTCGAAGTGGAGTTCGGCCGAAAAGCTTGGCATGAACGCCATCGGCAAGGTGCATCTCACCTTCGACGAACAGGCGATCTTCGACACCTACGAGCAGAACCGCACGACCGGCGCCTTCATCCTGATCGACCCCGACACCAACAACACGGTGGCCGGCGGCATGATCACCGGCCGCCGCTCGGAACTCGGCGGCATCCACAAGGACGACCAGCGCGTGCTGCTCTCCCTGCCGGCCGATCTGGCCGAAAAGATCATGGCGACAGAACTCTTCGCGGGCCGCCGTCAGGACGTGGACGTGCGCCACACCAGTGTCGGCCGGGCGGCGGAAATCCTGGCGGATCTCGACGAATAGGGTTTAGCGCTAGGCCCCTCATCCCGCTGCCGCGACCTTCTCCCCGCAAGCGGGGAGAAGGAAAGGGAGGCAAGGGTTTCCCGGACATCCATGACGGCGCGGCATATCCCTTCTTCCCGCTTGCGGGGAGAAGGTGCCGGCAGGCGGATGAGGGGCCGCGTCAGCTTCGAGAACAAAAAAGGGGCCGCTACGGCCCCTTTTTCCTGTGTCGTGCGCTCAGAAGAAGAAGTACCAGAGCAGGAGCACGACGAAGAGCGGAACGCCCATCAACCAGAGGATCAAAGCCCGAGCCATCGAAGTTTCCTTTCCCAAACCGTTGTGTTGACCGGGAAATGGCCGAGGCTGCGAATTGTTCCATCAGCGGTTGGTCAGGGACGCCCTCTCTCCTTCGGCGTTCAGCGCGTCTGCGTCTCGAGCCGGCCGGCATCCTCGTCGTTCGGTACCTGCGAAAAGTAGTTCGCGATCAGCGCGCCGGAAATATTGTGCCAGACGCTGAAGATCGCGCTCGGAACGGCAGCGACCGGCGAAAAATGCGCGTTGGCAAGCGCTGCGCCAAGGCCGCTGTTCTGCATGCCGACCTCGATGGCGATCGCCTTGCGCTTGGCGACCGAAAGCCCGGACGCGCGCGCGGCTAGGTAGCCGAGCAGATAGCCGATCCCGTTGTGCAGCACGACGACGGCGAAGATCATCAGGCCCGACGAGGCGATTGCCGCCTTGCTGGCGCCGACGACGGCAGCGACGATGAGCACGATGCCGACGACGCTGACGAGCGGCAGGGCCGGAACCGCCGCCTTTACCATGCCGGGCAGCAGCTTCTGCAGCAGGAAGCCGAGCGCGAGCGGCAGGAGAATGACCTTCACGATGCTGATGAACATGGCCATGGCATCGACCGGCAGGAACTGGCTGGCGAAGAGCCAGACGAGGAAAGGCGTGACGATCGGCGCCGCCAGCGTCGTCACGCTGGTGCAGGCGACGCTGAGCGCGACATCGCCCTTCGACAGATAGGTCATGACATTGCTGGACGTGCCGCCCGGGCAGCAGCCGACGAGGATGACGCCCGCGGCGACTTCCGGCGACATGGGGATGATCATTGTCAGGATCACGGCGACGATCGGCATGATGAGGAACTGCGCGGCCACGCCGATGCCGACATCCACCGGGCGCCTGGCGACTTCCTTGAAGTCATCCAGCGACAGCGTCAGGCCCATGCCGAACATGATGATTCCAAGCAGGGTGACGATATAGGGCGTCAGTTGCTTGAACGTATCGGGAAGGACGAAGCCGAGCACGGCGAAAAGAATGACCCAGAGGGCAAAGGTCTTTCCGACAAAGGCGGAAAGAGAGGCGATGGCTTTCACGGTTTTACTCCACGAATTGTTCTTCCGTCCGCCCTACGCCTCGGGGACGAATGTTTCAACCCGCTAAATTTACCGAAAATTACGCCTTCTCTCCTCTTCCCGACCGATTCATCTTTCCCGGAATGCCTTGGCGAAATAATCGGCGAGCGGCTTTACCAGATATTCCAGCGGCGAGCGCTCGGAGGTCTGGATGAAGGTTTCCACCGGCATGCCCGGCATGACGTGCTTGTCGCCGAGCTTGGCCATCTCGCCGCTGTCCGGCTTGATCTCCGCCTTGTAGTAGGTGGCGCCGGTGCGCTGGTCGGCGAGCACGTCGGCGGCGACCTTCGTCACATGGCCGAAGATTTCCGGCGTCGAGCGGTGATCGAAGGCGGCAAAGCGGATATGCGCCTTCTGGCCGATATGGACCTGATCGATCTGCGTCGGCGAGATCTGCGTGGTGATGATGAGGTCCTGCTCCTGCGGGATGATGTAGAGCAGCGGGTCGGCCGGGCGGATGACCGAGCGCAGCGCGTGGACCTGCATGCCGAGCACGACGCCGGCCATCGGCGCGGTGATGTCCATGCGGCTCAGCGTCTCCAGCTTGGCGTTGCGGTTTTCCTTGAGCTCGGCGACCTTCGCCTCGATCTCGCGCAGCGCTGTCGTCGCTTCCTCGCGCACCGTCGAATGGATGTTGAGGATGGCGATCTCGATCTCGGCAACGCGGCCGGCATTTTCCGCGATATTGGCGCGGGCCTGGCTGATCGTGCCGAGGATTTCCGCCTCTTCCCGCTGCAGCGCCAGCACGCGGCTGGCATTGGTCAGCGACTGGGCGAGCAGCTTGTTCTGGGCCTCCAGCTCCTTGCCGATCAGGCCGAGCTGGGTTTCCAGCGCCTTGATGCGGCTTTCCAGGCCCTCGTTCTGCTTGGCGATCTGCGCCTTCTTCTCCTGAAGCTGGCCGGCCTGCTTGCCGCGCGTTTCGGCGCGGGCAGCCATCAGCCGCTTCTGGCCGGCGACGATTTCAGCCGCCTCCGGATCGGTGGCAACGGCCTTGAGCAGTTCGGGATCGAAGCTGATCTCGGTCTTCTCGTCCTGCTCCGCCTGCAGGCGCGCCGCCGTGCCGAGCAGGCTGAAGAGCTGGCCTTCGATGACGGCAAGCTCGGAGCGGTCGAAGGTGTCGTCGAGGCGCATCAGCACGTCGCCCGCCTTCACGGCATCGCCTTCCTTGACGCGGATATCGCCAACCACACCGCCCGTCAGGTGCTGCACGATCTGGCGGTTGCTGGCGACCTCGATGATGCCGCCGGCGACGACCGCGCCGTTGATGCGCGTCAGCGCGGCCCAGGCGCCCATGCCGCCGAGCAGCACGAAGACCGTCGCATAGCCGGCGATCGCGTAACCGCGGCTGGTCCACTTCTTGTCCTTGGCGCCCGTTTCCCGAACCATGGCTTCAAAACCCTTACTTGTTGCTGCCGCCGGTGCCGGCGACGACCTGCGTGTGGTTGCGCAGATGCGCCCGCAACACGTCGTCGCGCGGGCCGAAAGCCAGGCGCTGGCCGTTTTCCATGATGAGGATGAGCTCGCACTCCTCGATCGCCGCCGGGCGATGCGCCATGATGACGACGGACTTGCCCTCCGCCTTCATGTTGCGGATGGCAAGGTTGAGCGCCATCGAGCCCTCGGCATCGAGATTGGAATTCGGCTCGTCGAGCACGACCAGCACCGGATCGCCATAGAGCGCGCGGGCGAGGCCGACGCGCTGCTTCTGGCCGCCGGAGAGACGTCCGCCCATAGCCGGCAGCTTGGTATCGTAGCCGTCGGGCAGGCGCAGGATCATGTCGTGCGCACCGGCCTTCCTGGCCGCCTCCACCACCTTGACCGGATCGGGATCGAGCGCCATGCGCGCGATGTTTTCCGCCACCGTCCCTTCGAACAGCACGACATCCTGCGGCAGGTAGCCGACATGGTCGGCAAGGCCATCCGTGCCGTACTGTTCCAGCGAGGCGCCGTCGAGGCGCACCTTGCCGGCGGCCGGCGGCCAGATGCCGGTCAGCACGCGGGCGAGCGTCGACTTGCCGGAGGCGCTCTGGCCGATGACGCCGAGCGCCTGGCCCGGATGCAGCTCCAGGTTCAGCATGCGGAGCGTTGCGACCTGCTCGCCGGGCGGCACGACCGTGACCTGCTCGACCTCGAGGACGGCGCGCGGCTTCGGCAGCGCGGTGCGCGCGTCTTCCTCCGGCACGCGCGCGAGCAGCTGGGAAAGGTTGCGCCAGCCCTGCATGGCACGCTGGATGAGCGACCACTGGCCAATCGCGCCCTCGATGGGTGCCAGTGCCCGCCCGATGATGATGGAACTTGCGATCATCGCGCCGGCAGTGATCTCGTTCTGCAGCACCAGATAGGCGCCGAGCGCGAGGATCGCCGACTGCAGGAAGAC
The DNA here is from genome assembly GCF_029623935.1 of Shinella sp. 838. Lineage (NCBI taxonomy): Bacteria > Pseudomonadati > Pseudomonadota > Alphaproteobacteria > Hyphomicrobiales > Rhizobiaceae > Shinella > Shinella sp. 838. Next base: position 239,672 of record NZ_JARSBQ010000002.1, on the reverse strand, counting down.
GCGGAAGGTCTTCGAGCTGATGGAATAGAAGCCGTTGCTGTCCGAATAGCGGATGTTGGCCTCGAGCGCCTTGTCGCGCAGGAGCTGCCAGCGGCCGGCCACCGCGCGGCGCATGCCGAGGGCGCGCACCGTGTCGCTCTCTTTCTGCAGCGTCTGGGTCATCTCGTCGCTGAGCCGGCCGGCGATCATCGCCCGCTCCTGGTCTTCCTTCGTGCCGTTCTGGTTGAGCCAGGTGAGCCCGACGAGAATGAGGCCGCCGACGACGCCGAGCATGCCCATCCAGGGATGGAAGGTGAAGATGACGAAGAGGAAGAAAGGCGTCCACGGAATGTCGAAGACCGTAAAGAGCGCGGGCGAGGACAGCACCTTCTGGATCGAATCGAGATCGCGCATGCCGGTGACGGTGGAAATGCCCTGGGCGTGCAGGTTCGTGCGGTCGAGCACGGCGTTGAAGACGCGCTTGTCGAAGCGGGCCTGGAAGCGGGCGCCGATGCGCGCGGCGACGCGGCTGCGGATATGGTCCAGCACGCCCATGACGAGATAGAGGCCGATGATCAGCCCCGTCAGCGCCACCAGCGTCGCTTCCGAGCGGGAGGAGAGCACCCGGTCGTAGATCTGCAGCATGAAGAGCGGCCCGGTCAGCACGAGCAGGTTCACGAAGAAGCTGAAGAGCCCTATGGCAAGGAAGCCCGCAGCGCTCGACTTCAGCGCGGCTCTGAGTTCCTCTACACCGGCCTTGCCCGATGGACGCATGACAATGTCTCTTTAAAGATCGACGCCGGAGGCTGGCCGATGGGACGACCATCATCCGGGCGGCGAAGGGCCACTCGACCGCTCCGCCGCGACAGGCCGGATGCGGGGGCCGCCCGCATCCTTGCGCGCGTCCTCGTTTGAAGACGGTATAGGGCCCGATTTATTCGCAAATCAACAGAATTCCGATGAAATGATCAAAACATAACCTGAACGGTCACGTTTCCTTGTTCCGTGTCGGCTCGTCCTGCGCATCGCTGCCAATCTCGATCTTGGCGAGAATGAAGAGAACGACGAAACACGCAACGGTCGCAACGACCGCCACGAACCAGTAGCCGAGGCCAACCGAAAGCCCGACGGCACCGGCAAGCCACATGCCCGCCCCCGTCGTCAGCCCCCTCACCTCGCCCCGCGAAAACACGATCATGCCCGCGGCCAGGAAGGCGACGCCCGAGGTGACGGCCTCGATGACGCGCAGCGGATCGATGCGCACCTGATCATCGGAAAAACCCGCCATGTGCACGCTTTCGATGGAGAGGATGGCGAAGACGCACGCGGCCAGCGCCACGAGGATATGGGTGCGCAGCCCCGCGGCGTGGGCGCGGTATTCCCGCTCCGCCCCGATCACCGCACCGAGCAGGATCGCCCCCGTCAGGCGGGCGAGGAGCACGGGATAGGGCACCGCTGTGCGCGGAAAGAGGTCGGCGATGATCTGTTCCATGGCGCGCAAACGCAAAAACCGAGCGCCGGTTCCCACCATCCACATGCCCGGAACAAAATTCCCCGGCCTTCCGGCACTTTCCCCAACAGTGCGAATTTTTTTGATATTTTGCGCTTGTCGAAACGAAAAGCCTGTTCTATAGAGGCGCCGCTGGTCACGGAGTGTAGCGCAGTCTGGTAGCGCACCACGTTCGGGACGTGGGGGTCGAGTGTTCGAATCACTCCACTCCGACCAGCTCGAACCCCCTGAAATTCAGGCGGTTCTGACATTTTCCCGAATCCCAAAAAAATCCTTCCTAAGCCCAGCAGACAGCTCGAAGCATCCCGCGCGGCTTTGCGATCTTCATCAAGATAGGATAACGGTCCGGCTTTGCGAACATTGCCCGGATTCACCTTCGAGGAAGACCATGGCCAAGAAACCCAAGCTCGAGCATTCCGAACTGTCCGGCGAATATACCGAGGACGGCGTCACGGTCCTCGTCGACATCTTCCGCCCGGCCGGAACGCAAGAGGACTGGAAGCTGGAGGTCGTCACGGAGAAGGAAGATCTCTTCGAATGGGACGAGCCCTTTGCCACGGACCGGGAAGCCTTCGACGAATTTCTCGCGACCGTCGCCCGCGACGGCATCCAGTCGTTCCTCGAAGACGACGACGTGCCGACGACGCATTGACGGCGACCGGCCAATCGCACCCTCCCCAGCGCCGAAAACACCCCACCGCGATTGCGGGCGGGGCTTTTCCGGCGACGGGCAGGCAAGGCGGGCACGAAAAGCGCACATACGACCAAATTTGTTCTTCCGCTCGTGAATAAGGCTTCTTGCATGAACGTCTTGCCGCCATAAGATGCCATGGACTCACGGCGGGGGCCGATCCGAAGCTGCAACGATGCACGCCGGCGGTGACGATACGCGCCCGAAAACGACAACACACGAACTCTGCTTGAAGGGGTACAGCAATGACGGGAACGGGCAAACTCACCAAGACAGTCACCGCGACGGGATCACAGTTCGTCGATTCCGTTCTCAGCGGCTTCGCCTGGGGCGGCACCGGCGTCACCTATGCCTTCCCCACATCGACGAGCAGCTACTCCTACAGCGGCGAGCCCGACAACAATTTCGGGGCCGTCTCGGCCATGCAGAAGAACGCCGCACTCTTCATCATGGAGAAGAGCTTCGGGGGCGGTGCGAATGACGGTTTCTCCGTCGAAGGGTTCACCAACCTGAATTTTTCTGCCGGCACGACCAGCACCGCGATCTTGCGCTTCGCCCAGTCGGACGATGCCAAACCGACCGCCCACGCCTACTACCCGGACACCGGCGCCACCGGCGGCGACATCTGGTTCAGCACGGAATATGCCGGCACCATCAACGATTACCGCACGCCGAAGGCCGGCAACTACGCCTGGCACACGCTCGTCCACGAACTCGGCCATGCGCTCGGCCTGAAGCATGCCCATGAAACCGATACGTTCGGTGCGATCCAGAGCGAATGGAACAGTCCCGAATACTCGGTGATGACCTACAACTCCTTCGTCGGCGACAATGCCAGCGGCTATCAGTACGAAGAGTTCGGCGGTCCGCAGACCTTCATGATGGCCGATATCTACGCGCTGCAGCACATGTATGGCGCGGACTACACGACGAACAAGGGCGCAACCGTCTACAAGTGGAAGCCGGGCAGCGGCGATACCTTCGTCAACGGCAAGGTCGCCATCGATGCCGGTGGCGACCGCATCTTCGCCACGGTCTGGGATGGCGGCGGCACCGACACCTACGACCTCAGCGCCTACAAGACGGGCGTCGAGATCGATCTGCGTCCTGGCGCCTATTCCATGTTCAGCAAGACCCAGCTCGGCTATCTCGGCGGCGGGCCGAACGACGGCTATGCCCGCGGCAACATCTTCAACGCGCTGCTCTTCAACGGCGACCTGCGTTCGCTCATCGAGAACGCCAAGGGCGGCTCGGGCAACGACACGATCCTCGGCAACCAGGGCAAGAACTACCTGATCGGCAATGGCGGCAGCGACACGCTCAAGGGCGCGGCCGGCAATGACAAGCTTGCCGGCGGCACGGGCAACGACACGCTGACCGGCGGCAAGGGCTCGGACATCTTCATCTTCAAGAAGGGTTACGGCCGCGACACGATCACCGACTTCAAGAACAATGTCGATGATATCGACCTGCGCTCCTACAATTTCTCCAGCGTCAACAAGGTGCTGGCCAAGGCCGATCAGGTCGGCAGCGACGTGCATATCGAGCTCGGCGGCAACGACGTCCTGATCCTCAAGAAGTTCAGCCTCAGCAATCTCGACAAGGGCGACTTCCTTCTGTGACACCCGCTGCGCGGGGGCCCGGTGCGAAACCGCCGGGTCCTCTCCGCAGGCGGTTCCCGCTGCACCGCAAACTGTTGCAAATCCGCACGTTTGAGACGTCTTCGCTGGGGACGACGGCAAAGTTGGCGCGGCGGCGATTCCCCTTTTCGGCGCGCTGCGCTATGGCGGTGCCAGGCTCACATTCACGGCCGCACCAAAGCCCCAAGGAAATGGCACCCATGAACTCCCGCATTGCAATTCTGGCAGGCGTCGCGCTTGCCCTCGCCGGATGCACCACCGTCTCAGTCGCGTCCAACCCGTTGCAGGCCCGCTGGAACGGCAAGACCGCCGGCAGCTTCTTCGCGGCCTATGGCCCGCCGATCTCCGACACGGCCGGCGCGGGCGGCACGACGCTCTACAAGTGGCGCGGCGGCTTCGTGAAGGGCAAGTCCTGCACCGTGGAGCTGGCGGTGAGCGAGGCCTACCGGATCAACACCATCCGCGCCGTCGGCGACCGCGTCGATCCGAAGGGCGGCCCGACCCATTGCGAGAAGGTTCTCGACGCGGCGTCGTAAGCGGCAGCCCGACCGACCCTCTCCAAGGCCGCGCGAAAACGCGGCCTTTTTCTTGGAGCACACCATGGACGAAGACCGCCTCTACCACGACCCGGAGCTTGCCGATTTCTACGACCTGGAAAACGGCTGGGAGCGTTCGCCGGATTTCGCCTGTTGCAAAACACTGGCGGAAGGGGCGGCGAGCGTGCTGGATCTTGGCTGCGGCACGGGCGCGCTTGCCGTTGCACTCGCCGGCGGCCGCACGGTGGTCGGTGTCGATCCGGCCCCGGCCATGCTCGCCATCGCCCGCGGCAAGCCGGGTGCCGAAGGCGTCGACTTCGTCGAGGGCGATGCGCGTACGCTGCGGCTCGGCCGCCGCTTCGCGCTGGTCGTGCTGACCGGCCATGCCTTCCAGGTCTTCCTGACGCGGGAAGATCGCGCCGCGGTCCTCGCGACCATCGCCGCGCATCTAGCGCCCGACGGCCGCTTCGTCTTCGACAGCCGCAACCCCGCCTGCCGGGAATGGGAGGAGTGGGGGCCGGAGGCGTCGATGCGCCTCGTCGATCATCCCCGCTTCGGCCCCGTCGCCGCCTGGAACGAAGTCACCCACGATGCCGCGACGGGCATCGTCACCTACGGCACCCACTACGAGATCCGCGCCACCGGAAAACGCCTCTCCGCCGCCTCCCGCATCGCCTTTCCCGAAAAGGCGGAGCTGGAGACGCTCATCGCCGGGGCAGGCCTTCGCGTGGACCGCTGGCTCGGGGACTGGGAAGGAAACGACTGGCAGCCGGGCGCACCGGAACTGATCCCGCTGGGCGGGCTTGCCTAGGCATCTTCGGTGAACATGGGTTCACCGGCAACGCTCTAGCCACCGTTCAGGACGGGATGACGGGCTGTGGGCGTTCGGAAGGCCTACGCGCGTGCCTGACAACGACGACGCCCTGCGTGGGACATGCGATGCAGGCGGCCTGTTCCAGACGCCCGCCGGGCTTTGCCGGCGGGTGTCTGCTTTCGATCAGTCCAGCAGATCGGCAGGCACCTTGCCGCCGTTTTCGGCGAGGGCCTTCAGCAAGGCCTTGTGCAGCCAGATGTTCATGCTGGCGGAATCGTTCTTGTCGCCGGTATAGCCGAGCTCGTCGGCCAGCTCCTTGCGCTCCTTGAGGCTGGCATCCATGCCGAGGGCCTTCATCATATCAACGATGGAGCGGCGCCAGTCGAGCTTCTGGCCATTCTTGGCAACGGCCGCGTCGAGGACCGCGGCGACGTCCACCGGCTGGCTCGGCGTGGCGACGGCGGGCTGGCTTCCGGTCGTTTTCGCCACCGTTTCGCTGCCGGCCGCCGGCGTGGCGGAAACATCCGCGGTTGCCGGCTTCACGGCTTCGGCCGTGATGGTTTCCGCCGGCTTTTCCTCTGCCTTGCCGAAAAGCTTTTCCTTGATGGAACTGAAGATACCCATGTCTTGCTCCCTGTTGATCTCTACCGGCTCTGACTCGGCAAGACCAACATAGAGGCGCCGCTCTTCATTTCAATGAAAGCTGCGCATGGAGAGGGAGAAACGATGCGGGTCGCCGGCCTGGCCATCACCAGTCCTGCAGCGCAGATGAATCCACGGGGAAAGCCGTGGCTGGGGCGCCAGGATTCGAACCTGGGAATGCCGGTACCAAAAACCGGTGCCTTACCGCTTGGCGACGCCCCAACACGGCGCAAGCCTGATAGCAAAGGCGGGCGGCATGGACAATGCTTAACTTCCGGTTCGGGGTGATTATTCTCCGGGCGGTACGTGCGAATGGCGACGAACTGCCGCTTGGTGCTTGGCAGGGGCGCGAGGCGGCGATAGGGTCCGGTCGAACGATCGCCTTTCCGGCGGGCGTCCGGCACCGGCCGGGCTTTCCCCGCCCTGCCCTTTCCCGTGAGGAGCCCGCCATGCCCCAGTTCCGCGCCCGTCCGCCGGCCGTACCCACCGTTCTCCTCGACGATGCCGTCGTGCGTGTCACGCGCTGGGATTTCGAACCGGGCGCCGATACCGGCCATCATGTGCACGGGCTCGGTTATGTCGTCGTGCCGATGACCGATTGCGACTTCCTGATCGAGGAGGAGACCGGCGACCGGCGGGTGCACACCAAGACGGGCGCCGTCTACCGGCGCGAGGCGGGCGTGGCACACAATGTCGTCAATGGCGGCGACGCGCCGATGAGCTTCATCGAGATCGAATACAAGTGACGACGGCAAGCGACACCGGCCGGGAAGCGCCGCGGTTCGACCTCGAATTCAAGCCCGCCCATGGCGAGGCCGTGCCCGTGGCGCCGCGCGTGCAGCGCATCACCGTCAACAATCCGGGCCCCTTCACCTTCCACGGCACCAACAGCTACATCGTCGGCGACCGCTCGGTGGCGGTGATCGACCCCGGCCCCGAGGACGAAGCGCATTTTGCGGCGCTGATGCGGGCACTCGCCGGGCGCGACGTGACCCACATCGCCGTCAGCCATACGCACCGCGACCACTCGCCGCTCGCCCGCCGGCTGAAGGCGGAGACGGGCGCGATCATCGTCGCGGAAGGGCCGCACCGCGCCGCACGGCCGCTGCATGCCGGCGAGAGCAATCCCTTTGCGGAAAGCGCGGACGTGGACTTCGTGCCCGATATCGCGCTTGGCCATGGCGAGAGCGTGGCGGGCGACGGCTGGGCGCTGACGGCACTGCTCACCCCCGGCCATACCGCCAACCATGCCGCCTTCGCGCTCGACGGGCCCGATGGCATCGTCTTTTCCGCCGACCATGTCATGGCCTGGGCGACCACCATCGTGGCGCCGCCGGATGGCGCCATGGCGGACTACATGGCCTCGCTCGAACGGCTTCTGGAGCGCGACGACCGGCTCTACCTGCCCGGCCATGGCGGCCCCGTCACCGAGCCGGCGGCCTTTCTGCGTGGGCTGAGGACCCACCGGCGCATGCGCGAGCGGGCCGTGCGCGAGCGTGTGCGCGCCGGAGACCGGCTGATTGCGGACATGGTGAAGGTGATCTACCGCGAAACGGATCCGCGCCTGCATGGCGCGGCGGCACTTTCCGTGCTGGCGCACTTGGAGGACCTCGTCGCGCGCGGCGAGGTGGTAACGGAACGCCCGCCCGCGCTGAAGGGGCTCTATTTCCCCGCCCCCGGCCTCTGAGGTTTTCGACACAGCGGCGGATCGAAGGGCCTCAGTCGCCGGCAATGCCCAGGAGTTCGGCGTCGAGCGCCTTCAGGTAGCCTTCGACCAGTTCCGCGCCAATGCCGAGATCGTGCGGGCCGTAACGCGAGGCGGCGCGCATGTCGACGAGCGTCGTCTCCGCCTCCTCGCGCAGGCGGATGACAAGATCGAAGCGGAAGCCGAAGACCGGCGAGCGCCACTCCCCCTGCAGGAGAACGTCGCCGGGACCGCCGATGCGGGGAAGAAGCGGCGTATCCAGCGGGCGCGCCTCGGGGATCGGCACGTCACCCAGCGCTTCCTGGCTCTTGACCACCTTGGCCGGATCGACGACGAGGTCTTCGAGGTCGGCGAGGATGTTGTCGAGCCCGTCCTCGGCGGTGATGGTGATGCCATAGGCGGCGGCGACCTTGCGCACCCCCTGGTAGACACGGTCGAGCGCGCCGTCGTAACGGCGGCCCGAAAGGCCGGGATAGGCCTCGAGCTGCACCGCGCGGTCGCGCGGGCCGACCGGGCCGATGCGCGGCAGCCAGTCCTGCTCGGCGGCGGGCTCGGCAAGCCAGGGCGGGGCGGTGGCCGTATCCGTCGTCACGTCGTAGAGCGCCGGCTTGTAGAAATAGGCATAGGCGGCAGCACCGGTGAAACCGAGCGGCAGCAGGCAGAGCAGCAGCGCCATCAGCGCCGCCTTGCCGCCGCGCGCGCCGACATGCCAGAGCTGCGCGAGACCGATCGCCGCCAGCAGCATGGCAAGGACGGCCATGGCGGCGGAAAAGCCGGCCAGCGCCAGGAAGTGCGGCGTGGTGAGCGGGCCGAAACGATGCGACAGCACGACGGCGACGAACAGCAGACAGGAAAACAGCGCCATGCGCCGCGCCCAGTGCGCCGCATGCGAAACGGGCCGTTCGTACTGGATCGTGATTGCCATGGCCTCACCGGATGCGCGCGCGGCGCTCGCTGCCGCGTCCTTTTCCTACTGCAAATTTGCCGAAACCGGAATCGATTTAAGACATTGCGGCGTACCGTTCAGGTTCTACGGAAACCTGAAGCGCCGCCCACAGCGCCATGCGACCTCCTGGCCGGGGACAACATGCGGCAGAGCGGCAAAAATCCTTGCGTGCCGCAAATTCGCCACGCTCGTTAACGACGGTTTACGAACGGGGGTAGACCAAGGAGCAAGATGATGTTGCCGACGCAGACGGCCGCCGACACCGCTATCACCGCGCCCACGGGCGAACCCGCCCTCCCCCTGGAGCTTCTGGAGCTCGAACTCTCGCTCGACGGCTTTTCCGGCGACGAGGCTGGCTTTGCCGAGGCCGTGCGCACCGCCGCCGGCCAACTGGGCGGTGACTTCCTTTTCGACCTGCCCGCCTCCGGCCTTGCCGAGGATTGCCGGCGCATCGCCGCGCTGCGCGTGCCGCAGGGCGAGGGTGGCGCGCTCGCCGTGGTCTTCGCGCTGCTCGATGCGGAGGGGACCGCCATTCGCGTGGAGGCGCCCGACGAGACGACGAAGGACCTCAAGCGATTCGCCGATGCCTTCGTGGATGTGCTGCAACGCATCTAGGTACAAGGCCGCGACCGGGTCGCCACTGCGCTTCGGGATCCTGATTGCACGACTGCCATTGCCGCAAGGCGGCTGCACCCTCGTGCACGGCCGGCTTTGGGACGGCCCCGGCGCCCTCCGCCCGGGTGGAGATTGCCGGAAGCCCTTGCCGCGGCGCGCCGACGGGCCTATCCATGGCGCGCAACAGTTCGCCGGAGCCCGCATGCCCAAGATGCTTCTTAGTTTCGCCGCCCTCGCCGCCACCGCCCTTTTCCTCGCCGGCTGCCAGACGGCTGCCGAAGTGCGCGCCAATGACGAGGCCAAGTGCCGGTCCTACGGTTTTCGCCCGGGCACGGACGCCTTTGCCGAATGCCTGCAGCGTATCGAACTCGACCGTCGCGCGGACTTCCGCGCGGCGCGCCTGCAATCGCCGATGTGGGACCGGCCGACCTATATCTATGTGCCCGTTCGGCGGCGCTAGAGCCTTTCCAGCCGAAGCGAGACACAGCACAGCGGTCGTCAGGCCTTGCCGTTGAACGCCGCCTGCGCTGCGGCAAGCCGGGCGATCGGCACGCGGAAGGGCGAACAGGAGACATAGTCGAGCCCGGCCTCCTCGCAGAAATGGATCGAGGCCGGGTCGCCGCCATGCTCACCGCAGATGCCGAGCTTCAGGTCGTTGCGCGTGCTCCGGCCGCGCTCGGCGGCGATGCGGATGAGTTCGCCCACCCCGTCGAAATCAAGCTGCACGAACGGGTCCTGCTCGACGATGCCCTTCTGGATATAGGTCGACAGGAACGCCGAGGCGTCGTCGCGTGAAATGCCGAAGGTCGTCTGCGTCAGGTCGTTGGTGCCGAAGGAGAAGAACTCGGCCGATTCGGCGATGACATGGGCGCGAAGGGCGGCGCGCGGCAGCTCGATCATCGTCCCGACGAGATAGTCGATGGCGACGCCGGTTTCCGCGATCACCGCCTTGGCGACCGCCTCGATGCGGGCCTTGACGTAATCCAGCTCCGCCTTGAGGCCGACGAGCGGCACCATGATCTCCGGCTCGACGGCCGCACCGGTCGTCTTGGCCGCCTCCGCGGCGGCCTCGAAGATGGCGCGCGCCTGCATCTCGGCAATCTCCGGATAGGAGATGGCAAGGCGGCAGCCGCGATGGCCGAGCATGGGATTGAACTCGTGCAGCGTATCGACGCGCCGGCGCAGCGCCGCCTCCTCGATGGCAAGGGCGGTCGCCACTTCGGCGATCTCCTCGTCGCTCTTCGGCAGGAACTCGTGCAACGGCGGATCGAGCAGGCGGATCGTCACCGGCAGACCGTGCATGATCTCGAACAGTTCAGCGAAATCGGAGCGCTGCATGGGCAGGAGTTTCGCCAGCGAGGCGCGGCGACCGGCTTCATCCTCGGCGAGAATCATCTCGCGCATCACATTGATGCGGCTGCCTTCGAAGAACATGTGCTCGGTGCGGCAGAGGCCGATGCCCTCCGCGCCGAAGGAGCGCGCCGCGCGGGCATCCGCCGGCGTCTCGGCATTGGTGCGCACCTTCATGCGGCGTGTGCGGTCGGCCCACTCCATAATGCGGCCGAAATCGCCCGACAGTTCCGGCTGGAGCATGGGGATCTCGCCCTTCAGCACCTGGCCGGAGGAGCCATCGATGGTGATGACGTCGCCCTTCTTCAGCGTCACGCCATGGGCGACGAGAAGCTCGTTGCGCAGATCGACGCGCAGCGTGCCCGCGCCGGACACGCACGGCGTGCCCATGCCGCGGGCGACGACGGCTGCATGGCTGGTCATGCCGCCGCGGGTGGTCAGGATGCCTTCGGCGGCATGCATGCCGTGAATGTCTTCCGGGCTCGTCTCGATGCGCACGAGAATGACCCTGCGGCCCTCCTCCTGCGCCGCGACGGCGTCTTCCGAGGTGAAGACGATCGCGCCGGTCGCCGCGCCCGGCGAAGCCGGCAGGCCGGAGCCGATGACGTCGCGCCGTGCGCGCGGATCGATGGTCGGGTGCAGAAGCTGGTCGAGCGAGGCGGGATCGATGCGCGCGACGGCTTCGCCCTCGCTGATCAGGCCTTCCGTCGCCATGTCGACGGCGATCTTCAGCGCGGCCTTTGCCGTGCGCTTGCCCGAGCGGGTCTGCAGCATCCAGAGCTTGCCGCGCTCGATGGTGAATTCGAGGTCCTGCATGTCGCGGTAATGCCGCTCCAGCCGGTCGCAGATGCCGCGGAACTCGGCAAAAGCCTCCGGCATCAGCTTTTCAAGCGACGGACGGTCGGAGCCGGAGGCGATGCGCGCCTCCTCGGTGATGTTCTGCGGCGTGCGGATGCCGGCGACGACATCCTCGCCCTGGGCATTGACGAGGAATTCGCCGTAGAGCTTGTTCTCGCCCGTCGAGGGGTTGCGCGTGAAGGCGACGCCCGTGGCGGAGGAATTGCCGAGATTGCCGAAGACCATGGCCTGAACATTCACGGCCGTGCCCCAGACGGCGGGAATGTTGTGCAGTGTGCGATAGGTCACCGCGCGCGCGTTCATCCAGCTCGCGAAGACGGCGCCGATCGCGCCCCAAAGCTGGACTTCCGGATCCTGCGGGAACGCTTCGCCCAGCTCCTCCTCGATCGTCTCCTTGTAGCGGGCGATAACGTGCTGCCATTCGACGGCCGAGAGCTCGGTATCCTGTTCGTGCCCGAGCCGGCCCTTCTCGTCCTCCAGGATCTCCTCGAAGACCTCGTGGTCGAGCCCCATGACAACGTCGCCATACATCTGGATGAACCGGCGGTAGCTGTCCCAGGCAAAACGCGCATCGCCGGCATCATGGCCAAGCGCCTCCACCGTGCGGTCGTTGAGACCGAGGTTGAGGACCGTGTCCATCATGCCCGGCATGGAGGCGCGCGCACCGGAGCGCACGGAAAGCAGCAACGGCTTCGTCATGTCGCCGAAGAGGCGGCCGGTGATGCCCTCCATCTGGCGAAGCGCGGTGCGGACCTGGTCCTTCAGATCGTCCGGCAGCCGGCGGCCGTTGTCGTAGTAGTGGTTGCAGGCGGAGGTGACGATGGTGAGCCCGGGCGGCACCGGCAGGCCGAGATTGCACATTTCGGCGAGGTTCGCGCCCTTGCCACCGAGCGTGTTGCGATCGCCCGCGCTGCCTTCGGCGCGGCCTCCCCCAAAGGTATAGACCCACTTGTTCATGCACGCCTCCCCATATGCGTCCTGACAATCTACATGAACTGCATCTTGTTGAAAACGCGGCATGACGCGTTTTTTGTTGCAACGCATCAAATTTGCGACGGCAATGCAACATTACGAGAGCCAAATAAAAGCCGTGCCCCAGCGGGAACACGGCCTTGAGCAATTCCAACAAAGAACCGGGGCGCCTTTGCCGGAACTGCGGCGAAAGAACTGCGGGAGTGTTTTCGCATCTCGAAGACGGCGGACAAGCCCCGGTGAAAAAACGGCTTCAATTCCCCTCGATGGAAAGCCCCTGCTGGTCCAGACGGATCTCGACGCCGTCAGGCTTCTTCTCCTGCTGCCAGGCATAATAGGAAAACCCGGCCACCACGACGACGAGGGCGCCGATGATCATGTAAAGTGCGTCTCTGCTCACGTTTGATCCCCAATTGCACAAGATCCTGCGGGAACGGCAGGCGCTGTTCAATGCATGAGAGGGGTGTTTGTTCCGCTGCGTCACCGTCCAAAAAGAGGAACGGCTACGACGCCTCGCGCAGCTGCTCGGCCGTCTGCAGGTCGACGGAGACGAGCTGGGAGACGCCCTGTTCGGCCATGGTGACGCCGAAGAGGCGGTTCATGCGGGCCATGGTGATGGGATTGTGCGTGATGATGACGAAACGGGTCTCGGTGGAGGCCGCCATCTCGTCCATGAGGTTGCAGTAGCGCTCGACATTGTGGTCGTCGAGCGGGGCGTCCACCTCGTCGAGCACGCAGATCGGCGCCGGATTGGTGAGGAAGACGGCGAAGATCAGGGCCATGGCCGTCAGCGCCTGCTCACCGCCGGAGAGCAGCGTCATGGTCTGCGGCTTCTTGCCCGGCGGGCGGGCGAGGATTTCGAGGCCGGCATCGAGCGGATCGTCGCTCTCGATGAGCTGAAGCTCGGCCGTGCCGCCGCCGAAGAGATGAGTGAAGAGGCGCTGGAACTGCACGTTGACCACGTCGAAGGCGGCCAAAAGCCGCTCGCGGCCTTCGCGGTTGAGGCTCTGGATCGCCGAGCGCAGCTTGCGGATCGCCTCGATGATGTCCTCGCGTTCGGCGACGAGCGCCTCGAGCTTTTCAGTCAGCTCCCGCTGCTCCTCCTCGGCGCGCAGGTTCACCGCGCCGAGCCGTTCGCGCTCCATCTTCAGGCGATCGAGATCCCGTTCGCGCTCGCGCGGATCGGGCAGCGGGCTGCCGGCGGGATGGCCGGTCAGCCGCAGGGCTTCGTGCGGGGCGCAGTTCAGCGCCTCGCGGATGCGCGCCTCGCCCTCGACGCGGCGCTCGCGGGCGGAGACGAGGCGTTCTTCCGCACGGCCCCGGGTCTCGCGGGATTCGGCAAGCTGCGAGAGCGCGGTGGCGGCCGTGCGGTCGGCCTCGCGCTGGCGGTTCTCCGCCTCCTGCAGGGCATCGGCGGCCTCGCGGCGGGCAGCCTCGGCATTGCTGAGGCCGGTCAGGAGTTCGCGGCGCTTGTCCTCGATCTCGTCGGGCGCCTCGGCCAGCTCCTCCATCTCCTCATGCGCCTCGGCTTCGCGCTCGCGCAGGGTCGCGATATGGTTCTCGGCATTGGCGGCGCGGCTCCGCCATGTCTCGCGCTCGGCAGAGATCGACATCAGGCGCCGGCGGCGATCGGCCATTTCGCGGGCAAGCCCGTCATGGCCGGCGCGCGCTTCGGCCAGCGTCGCCCGGTCGGTCGCGACATCCATCGTGTGGGCGCGAAGGCGCAGGTCGAGATCGGCAAGATCGGGCGCCTCCTCCAGCGCCGCACGGGCATCCTCCAGCGAGACGGCGGCCTCTTCCACCTGTGCCTCGATCTGCGCGCCGGTTTCGAAGAGCACCGCCCTGCGGCGGATGAGATCACCGGAGGCCCGTTCGGCCGCCTCCAGCCCCTCGCGTGCCTCGGCAAGGGCGCGGGTGGCGGTGCGCTGGGCCTCGCGCGCCTGCTGCTGGCGCTGCGTTTCGGCACGGATGGTCTCGCCGGCACGCGAAAGGTCGGCTTCCGCACCGCCGAGCGCGGCGCGCGCGTCTTCCATCTCGGCTTCGAGCTCGGCAAGGCGGTTCTTCTGTTCGAGGCGGAGCGCGGCGGCGCTCGGCGCATCGGCACCGGTGACATGGCCGTCCCAGCGGAAGACCGCGCCCTCGCGGGTGACGAGCCGCTGGCCGGCCTTGAGCTGCGGCAACAGGGACAACCCCTCCTCCGCGCTGCCGGCAATACCGATCTGGGAAAGGCGGCGGCCCAGCACGTCGGGCGCACGGACATGATCGATCAGCGCCGGCACGCCCTTCGGCAGGGGTGCGTCGCCGGATGCGTCGCCGGACAGGCGCCAATGAACGGGGGCCGAGTTGTCAGCGGGCGAATCGAGGTCGTCGCCAAGCGCCGCGCCGAGCGCCGTCTCATAGCCGCGGTCGACGTCGACCGCCTCGACGACCGGCGGGAAGGAGCCACCGGTGCTGCCGGCCTCCAGCATGCGCCGGATCGTGCGGGCTTCCGTCTCGATGCCGGCAAGCCGGGCGCGGGCGGTATCGACCGGACCGCGCAGGGCGGATTCGGCAAAACGCGCCTCCTCCAGTGCCTCTTCGACGGCGACGAGCATTTCGCCGGCCGCCTCGAGCACCTCCTCGGCGGACTGCACGGCCGCGCGGCGTTCTTCCGGGTCGGGCAGCGCGGCGATGCGGGCGTCCATCTCCTCGAGTTCACGCGCCTGGGCGGCGTGCTGCTGGCCGAGGCGCAGATGACGTTCGGCAAGGTCGCGAATCGCCTTTTCAAGCTGGTTGCGCGAGGCCTGCGCTTCGGCGCGCTCGGCGGTGACAGAGGCAAGCGCGGCCTCGCTGTCGGAAAGTTTTGCGGCCGCAGCGTCCATCGTCTCGCGGGCGCCGACGGTGCGCTCGTCGGCCTCGGCGAGGATCTCGGCGATCTCGTCTTCCTCGGCGGTCAGGCGTTCCAGCACAGCGGCATTGTCGGCCACCATGCGTTCCTCGCGGATGATGTCCTCGGCAAGCTGGGCAAGCCGGCGTGTCAGCTCGTCACGCCGGCGCAACAGCCGGGCGGAATCTTCTTCGAGCTGCGCGCGGGCGATCTGCAGGCGCTGCAGCGCGGCGGCGAGTTTTGCCTCGTTCTCGCGCAGCTCCGGCAATTTGAGGCTGGCAACAGCCTGCTCCTTGGCCGCCTGCATCTGGGCATTGGCGCGCTCGGCAACGAGCGAGGTCGCCTGGTTGAGCTGGCTGTCGGCCTCGGCCTCGGCTTCTTTCGCCTGCGCCCAGCGGATGTGCAGCAACATCGCCTCATGGCGGCGGATATCGGCGGAAAGCGCCTTGAAGCGGTTCGCCTGGCGCGACTGGCGCTTCAGGCTCTCGATCTGGCTTTCGAGCTGCGAGGTGACGTCGTCGAGCCGTTCGAGGTTGGTTTCGGCGGCGCGCAGGCGCAGCTCCGCTTCGTGGCGGCGCGAATGCAGGCCCGAAATGCCGGCCGCTTCTTCGAGCAGCTGGCGGCGTGCCTGGGGCTTGGCCTGGATGAGTTCGCCGATGCGGCCCTGCCCGACCATGGAGGGCGAGCGGGCACCGGTGGAGGCGTCGGCAAAGAGCAGCTGCACATCCTTGGCGCGCGCTTCCTTGCCGTTGATGCGGTAGATCGAGCCGTTCTCGCGCTCGATACGGCGGGACACCTGGATCTCGTCCTCGCCGTTGAAGGCGGCGGGGGCCGTGCGGTCGGAATTGTCGAGATAGAGGCCGACTTCGGCGGTGTTGCGCGCCGGGCGGTTGCCGGAGCCGGAGAAGATGACGTCGTCCATGCCGGACGCGCGCATGTTCTTGTAGGAATTCTCCCCCATCACCCAGCGCAGCGCCTCGACGAGGTTCGACTTGCCGCAGCCGTTCGGCCCGACGACGCCGGTCAGGCCCCGCTCGATGATGAATTCGGTGGGTTCTACGAAGGATTTGAAGCCGAGCAGGCGGAGTTTGGTGAATTTCATGCGGCGCACCTGCGCGGGATGCCCCTCACCTGCCTGCCGGCATCCTCTCCCCGCAAGCGGGGCGAGGAACGATGGGCTCGCCGTATCCCTCCTTCTCCCCGCCTGCGGGGAGAAGGTCCCGGCAGGGGGATGAGGGGCAACGCAGTCTGATCAATCACAATGCAAAAAGCGGGCGCACGGCTTCCGCCGTCGCCCGCCAGAAATCCGGTCGAAGGGTCAGAGCATGCTGTCGATGAGGGCCGACATGGTGTCAACCGACATGTCCCCCGAATAGCGCTTGCCGTTGATCAGGAAGGTCGGCGTCGCCGCGATGCCGAATTCCTTGGCGCCGCGTTCGCGCACCGCATTCACATCATCCAGAAGCTTCTGGTTCGTCAAGCAGGCCTGGAAGCTCTCCTGTGTAAAACCGGCGAGTTTCGACATCTGCAGCAGCGCCTCGCGGCCATCCTGCGCTGCGGCCCAGGTTTCCTGCTGCTTCATCAGCATGGAGATCATCGGGAAGTACTGCGAGGCGTCCGAAAGCTCGGCCGGGTTCTGCGGCTTGCAGCGCGCCAGCATGAAGGCGGCGGCCGCGCGCGGGTCGAACGGGAACTCGCGCATGACGAAGCGGACCTTGCCGCTGTCGACATACTTCGTCTTGATCGCGTCGAAGGTGTTGTTGTGGAAGGCAGCGCAATGCGGGCAGGTCGTCGACATGTATTCGACGATGGTGACCGGGGCATTGGCTTCGCCGAGCGCCATTTCCGGCAGCGCGCCGGCCTTCATCACTTCCGCCATGTCCACGTCGCCATCGGCGGTGGGCACCTCGACGGACTTCGCCTCGGCGGCCGGCGCCTGGGCGGTCTCGGTCGTCGTGGTCGTCGTCGTTCCGGAGGAGGTGGCCGACGTCGAACTTGCGCTTTCGCCCGTCGTCGTCTGGCTGGTTTCAGGAGCCTTGGCGGTCTCCTCCTTCTTCTCGTCGGAGCAGGCAGCCAGCGTCACGGCGAGCGCCGCAACGGCAACGCCGGTCGCGAGGCGCTTCATCAGGCTCATTTCGGAAAGGGACATGGTCTCTCCTGTCGGGGATGGGAATTCTCGGATCCATTGACGCAAGTCCCAAGGAGGCTGCTTCGCGCATTCCCCGGAATTGCTATGGGCACTCCCGTTATACCTGCTTTGGGGCGGGAACAAGCGGAGTTAAGGCAAGTAACTTCAAAGAATTGTGACCGTTCGATGGTCGAAAGCGAGGCTTTCGGCCGCACTAGCGGCGCCGGCCGAGCACGGCCGTGCCGAGCCGTTTCAGCGCCGCCTTCAGGGCATCGCCCTCGATGCCGTCGACGAGGTCGTCGAGATGGCGGGCGGCCGCGCCGGTCAAAGGGCGCGGCTTCGGCCGGCGGTTGGCATGGGGGCTGACCGGCTTCTGCACGATCTTCATCTGGTTCACGGCCGGAAAGCCGAAGAAGCCGTTGATGCGCTGGATGATTTCGCCCTGCTGGTGGCTGAGGAAGAGCGCGCGGGCGCCCTCGCAGGCGATCGTCAGCACGCCCGGCTGGTGGCCGCCGCCCTCGCCCGCCATTTCGGAGGCGCGGCGCGGCCAGGTGATACGCTCCGGTCGCGTGCATTCGGCAAATTCCGCGCCCGCGATCTCGTCCCACGAGCCGAGCAGCATGGTGTTGATGCCGGCGCGTTTTGCCAGCACCGGGTCGATGAGGCCGTTGGCCACTTCACTGATCTGGACGACGCCTCGCCGATAGCCGCGCCGGGGCGCCTTGCTGGTGTTCACTTGCCTGCTCCCGATCGGGAAAATATTCCTGTTACAGCGAAAAATCGACTTGAAGATCGCCGCCTGCTTCGCCAGTTATAGAGCAATTCCAGCAAAAGTGTGCGAGCGTTTTGCGTCCGGAGCTGTGTTCGCATCATGGGTCGCTTCGACCCCGTTCAGGCCAATCATGACCCAAGCTCCCCGCATCACGGCGCCTGCCGATCTCGTTCTTGCCTGGTATGACAGGCATCACCGCGATTTGCCCTGGCGGGTGAGCCCGCCGATGGCGGCGCGCGGCGAACGTCCCGACCCCTACCGCATCTGGCTTTCCGAAGTGATGCTGCAGCAGACGACGGTGCAGGCGGTCAAGGCCTATTTCGCGCTCTTCACCACCCGCTGGCCGACGGTCACGGACCTCGCCGAGGCCGAGACGGAGGACGTGATGAAATCCTGGGCGGGCCTCGGCTACTACGCCCGCGCCCGCAATCTCAAGAAATGCGCCGAAGCCGTGGCCTTCCAGCATGGCGGGATCTTCCCCGACAGCGAGGACGGGCTGAAGGCGCTGCCCGGCATCGGCGACTATACGGCCGCAGCGATCGCCGCCATCGCCTTCAACCGGAAGAGCGCGGTGCTGGACGGCAATGTCGAGCGCGTCATCTCCCGCCTCCACGCCATCGAAACGCCCCTGCCCGCGGCAAAACCCGAGATGCGGGCGCTGGTCGCCGCCATGACGCCGGCGGACCGGCCGGGCGACTTCGCGCAGGCGATGATGGACCTCGGCGCGACGATCTGCACCCCGCGCCGGCCGGCCTGCGCGCTCTGTCCCCTGAATGCCCGCTGTCGCGTGCTCGGGCACGCCGACCCGGAGCTCTATCCGCGCAAGGCGGCGAAGAAGGCAAAGCCCGTGCGGCTCGGTGCGGCCTTCGTCGCCGAGGACGAGACGGGCGCGGTCTTCCTGCGCAAGCGCGGGGAAACCGGCCTTCTCGGCGGCATGACGGAGGTGCCGGGCAGCGGCTGGACGGCACGGATCGACGGCGAGACCGGCCTTGCCGCCGCACCCTTTGCGGCCGACTGGCAGGCCTGCGGCACCGTCACCCATGTCTTTACGCATTTCGAGTTGCGCCTCTCCATCTACCGCTCCAGGCTGCCGCGCCAGACGCAGAGCGGCGACGGATGGTGGCAGGCCAGGGAAACGCTTGACGGCGAGGCGCTGCCGACCGTCATGAAGAAGGCAATAAAACAGGCCATACCCGACGCGTTTGGACGAACAGCGAGGAAAGCATGAGCAGCATCGAGATCCGACACATCGTCTTCGACATCGGCCGGGTGCTGATCCACTACGACCCGCACATTCCCTATGCCCGCCTCATTCCCGACGATGCCGAACGCAACTGGTTCTTCAGCAATGTCTGCACCCATGACTGGAATCTCGAA
Organism: Shinella sp. 838; assembly: GCF_029623935.1. Taxonomy (NCBI): domain Bacteria; kingdom Pseudomonadati; phylum Pseudomonadota; class Alphaproteobacteria; order Hyphomicrobiales; family Rhizobiaceae; genus Shinella; species Shinella sp. 838. The sequence goes on along the minus strand of NZ_JARSBQ010000002.1, from coordinate 220,271 downwards.
CAGGACCGCGGCCGCGCCTGGGGCGATGCCGAGGCCCTGCTGATCGACGCGCATCCCGACCGGGCAGAGCATATCCGGGCGTTCCGCAAGCACTGGCACGAGATGGTCTCGCATGCCTATGTCGAGAGCGTCGCGATCATGGAGACGCTGATTGCCGAAGGTCGCGACGTGACCATGCTCACCAATTTCGCCGCCGATACGTTCAAGGAGGCGCGCAAGCTCTTCCCCTTCCTCGACATGCCGCGCGGCGTGACCGTTTCCGGCGAAATCGGCCTCATCAAGCCCGACCTTGCGATCTACGAGAAACACAGGCGCGATTTCGGTCTTTCGCCGGGCCACACGCTCTTCATCGACGACGCCCCGGTCAATGTCGAGGGCGCGCGCCTTGCCGGATGGAACGCGGTGCAGTTCACCGACCCCGAAAAACTGAAGGCAGACCTTGCCGCGCATGGCATCGCGCTCTGAGCAGCAGAGGGTAGAAACCGAAACGCCCGGAGCCAGAAGGCTCCGGGCGTTTTCGCATTTCCGGGACTGAAGGTACGAAAACCGGAAAAGCGATATCCGGCCTGCCCGGCCGGTTGATCGGCCCTGGCTTTCCGCAACGATTTCCGTTGCTTGGCCTGATGTGCTTTCGAAATCACACTAAGCCATTGATGGTTAACATCCGCTGAATCGCGCCAGTGGAAAATCGGGAGGCGCGACCCGAACGGCCCTCCCCCAAAAAAGCCACAGCCCCCGGTGCAGGGAACACCGGAGGCCGCAGCTGGAGAAACGGTAGTTCGGTGCCGGCCTATTCCAAGCCGGCCATGCCGGAGCGCACGACGGCACGCAGCGCATCGATCGGCTTCAGCTCGGCGCCATCGGCATAGTGCCAGAACGTCCAGCCGTTGCAGGCATCGAGCCCCTGCACCCTGGCGCCGACGCGGTGAATGGAGCCGGCGTCGTTGCCCGAGGCGAGCGTACCATCGGCGCGCACGATGGCGCTGTGGCGGCGACGGGCATCGGTGAGCACCGTGCCGGGTGCGATCAGCCCGCTTTCGATCAGCGTGTTGAAGGCAACGCGCGGTTCGGCCTTCTTGCCGCTCATCACCGACAGGGTTCCGCTGCCGAGCGGCTCGACTGCCTCGATGCGCTCGCGGGCCGCGTCGATATAAGCCTGCTCGCGCTCGATGCCGACGAAGTGGCGGCCGAGGCGCTTGGCGACGGCGCCGGTCGTACCGGAGCCGAAGAACGGGTCGAGCACCACGTCGCCGGGCTTGGAGGAAGCCATCAGGATGCGGGCGAGCAATGCTTCCGGCTTCTGCGTCGGATGCACCTTCTTGCCGTCTTCACCCTTCAGGCGCTCACCGCCGCTGCAGATCGGGAACAGCCAGTCCGAGCGCATCTGCACGTCGTCGTTGGCGGCCTTCATGGCGTCGTAATTGAAGGTGTAGCCCTTGGCCTTCGGATCGCGCGTCGCCCAGATCATCGTCTCGTGCGCGTTCTGGAAGCGGCGGCCCTTGAAGTTCGGCATCGGGTTGGTCTTGCGCCAGACGATGTCGTTGAGGATCCAGAAGTTGAGATCCTGCAAGGTCGCGCCGACGCGGAAGATGTTGTGGTAGGAGCCGATGACCCAGATCGTGCCGGCGGGTTTCAGCACGCGCCGGCAGGCGAGCAGCCAGGCGCGGGTGAAGGCGTCATAGGCCTCGAAGGACGCGAACTGGTCCCACTCGTCGTCGCAGGCATCGACCAGGCTCTGGTCGGGACGGTGCAGCGCACCGCCAAGCTGCAGGTTGTACGGCGGGTCGGCAAAGATGACGTCGACGGACTGGTCCGGAAGCGCCTCGAGCGCGGCGACGCAGTCCCCCTTGATGATCGTGTCGAGCCAGCCGCTCTTGCGGGGCGAACGGGAGACGTCTGCAAGCGAAAGGACAGATGGCATTGAATACTCGCTGATACGCTGACTCGGAACTGAACTGGGGCTTATGGTTACCGAAGATGGTTACCAAAGGCTGAAGGGCCTGGAGAAAAAGCCAAATACGTTTCGCAACGGGATTTGCGCGCTTCATTCAAGGAACCGCGAATAGACGCCCCGCCTCGCCCGTCATGAAACAGCATCGCTGAGCCTTGCCGGCGTGGACGGCTGGCGTTTCCAGGGAAAACGGGGAGGAAAGACGTGCGTTTGAAAGCCGCCTTCATGCTTCTGGCGGGGCTTCTTGCCGCCACAGAGACGATTGCCGCCGACAAGACGATGATCGTGCTCGACGCGTCCGGCTCCATGTGGGGCCAGATCGGCGGACGCAGCAAGATCGAGATCGCCCGCGAGACGCTGGGCACGGTGCTGAAATCGGTACCCGCGGGCACCGAACTCGGCCTGATGGTCTATGGCCACCGCGAAAAGGGCTCGTGCAGCGACATCGAGCTGGCCGTGCCGCCGGGCGCGGGCACCGGGGAGGCGATCACATCCTTCGTCTCGGGGCTCAACCCCAAGGGCAAGACGCCGCTGACGCAATCCGTCGAGCAGGCCGCCGACATTCTCAAATACACCGAGGACAAGGCGACCGTGGTGCTGGTGACGGACGGGCTGGAGACCTGCGAGGCGGATCCCTGTGCGCTCGCCTCCGCGCTCGAAAGCAAGGGCGTCGACTTTACCACCCATGTCGTCGGCTTCGGCCTGACGGAAGAAGAAGGCAAGCAGGTCGCCTGCCTTGCCGAAAACACCGGCGGCAAGTACTTCCAGGCATCCGACGCTTCCCAACTCGTTGCCGCGCTGACGGCGACGGTGGCAGAAGCGCCGATGTCGAAGCCGGCCGAGGAAGTGGCGGAAGCCGAACCCGAGCCGGAGCCCGCCGTCACGTTCAACACGGAGTTCGACAGCGTCCTTTCCGAGGGCGGCCCCTCGCTCGGCGACAACGACAATGTGTTCTGGGAAATCTACAAGGCGGATGCGGACGGCAAGCCGGCGGGCGACTACCTGGAGAGCCAGTACAAGGGCAAGTTTTCCGGCAACTATCCGCCGGGCAAGTATATCGCCGTGGCAACGCTGCAAAGCGCGGTCAAGCGTGAGGTGCCGTTCGAGGTGAAGGACGGCGCGGTCGCCAAGCCCTTCATCAACTTCGACGCCGGCCACCTGACGATCCACCCGAAGCGTACGCCCGAGGCTGCCGAGGACGATGCGGACGCGGCCGTGGAGATTGCCTTCGGCGGCTACTCCACCACCTATTACGGCACGGCCAAGTTCTATGCCTCGGCCGGAGACGTGAAGCTGATCGGCAAGATCGGCCCGTCCATCGTGGAGGAGACGGTTTCCGTCAAGGCGGGCGAGACCATCGAGCGCGACCTCGTCATCGGTTCGGGCGTCGTGCTCAACAAGGCGATCTATGCGGAAGGCGGGACGGCGGTGGATTCCGGCAACGTCTTCTTCGAGGTGGTGGCGGCCAACAAGAACATCGACGGCACCCGCAAGAGCATCGCCTACAATTACGGCACCGGCACGAAGCTGGACGTCCCGCCGGGCGAGCACGTTCTGACGGCAAAGCTCGGCTCGGCGACGGGCGAGATCCCCTTCACGATCAAGGCAGGGGAGATGAAGGAGGTCACCGTCAACATCAATGCCGGCGTGCTGGCGATCACCGCGCCCGGGGCGAGCTTCATCGAGATCCTCAGCGCCGCGAAGGACATCCAGGGCAACCAGAAATCCATGTCCTACAATTACGGCGCCGAATGGCAGGACACGCTGCCGCCGGGGGACTACATCGTGGCCGTAAAATACGAGGGCGACGTCGCGCCGAAGCAGGCCAAGGCGACCGTCAAGGCCGGCGAGCGCTCGGAAGTAGCGGTACAGTAGGCGGAAAGCAACCTGCCGGGAAAACAGCGGCGCCCGCCTCCCCCTTTTCGGGCGAGACGGGCGCCGCATCCGTGATCGTACCAGCCGCGCTACGCCGCGTGAAAGGCCCGGCTGTCGTCCGGGGCCTCGTTGCGGTCGTTGAGGCCATAGTCCCTGACGACGCTGGCGATGCGCAGCCGATAGTTGTCGAAGGCGCCGTTGCGGCCGAGGGATTGGGCGGCACGGTGCTGCTCGCTGTTGCGCCAGGCCTTCACCGCCGCCTCGTCGCGCCAGAAGGAAAGCGACAGGAGGCGCGTCGGGTCGGTGAGGCTGCGAAAGCGCTCGATCGAGATGAAACCTTCGCTGCTTTCCAGCAACGGGCGGAGGTCCCGCGCGGTATCGAGATAGAGGTCGATGCGGCCGGGCGCCGGCACCACCTCGAAGATGACGGCGATCATGGCGTCACCCGCGGTGCATGCGGCAGCGAGACGTTCTTCAGGAAGATCCGGTCCTCCTTCAGGATGAAACGCTCGCTGCGGGCGAAATCGTAGTTCTCGCGGCCGAGCGGGTCGGCAGCAAGCCGGGCGCGATAGGCCTCGTAGGCGGCTAGGCTTTCAATGTTGTAGACACCGTAGGCGGTGGTGGCGGAGCCCTCGTGCGGGGCGAAATAGCCGATGAGATCGGCGCCGCACCGCGGGATCGCCTCGCCCCAGTTGCGGGCATAGGCGGCGAAGGCGTCCTTGCGGAACGGATCGATCTGGTAGCGGATGAAACAGGTGATCATGGTCGTCTCCTCGTTCTGGCCTCGTCCCGGATGCAAGAGCGCTCACGCGCCTGCTGGAATTGCCTGTGTTTACGCTGCCCTTTTCCCACATTGCCGAACGCGAATGCTTCGTCTATCATCGAAGTATGAAAGAAGGCCCCGACATTTCCCAGATCGGCGCGCTGATCGGCGATCCCGCGCGCGCCAACATGCTGACCGCGCTGATGGGCGGGCAGGCGCTGACGGCGACCGAGCTTGCAGGCGCGGCCGGCGTCACGCTGCAGACCGCCAGCGCCCATCTTTCGAAGCTGGAGGGCGGCGGGCTGGTCACCCAGCGCAAGCAGGGCCGGCACCGCTATTTCGCGCTCGGCGACGACGAGGTGGGGCTGCTGCTCGAAAACATCATGGGTTTTGCGGCGAACCGCGGGCTGATGCGCACCCGGCCCGGCCCGAAGGACCCGGCACTGCGCAAGGCGCGCGTCTGCTACAACCACCTTGCCGGCGATTTCGGCGTGCGCATGCTCGACCGGCTGGTGGCCGACGGGGATGTGGCGCTTGACGGCGAGGACGCGGCGCTGACGCCCACCGGCGAGGCACGCATCACCGCCATGGGCATCGACGTCGCCGCGCTGAGGACCCAGCGCCGCCCCGTCTGCCGCACCTGCCTCGACTGGAGCGAGCGGCGCTCGCACCTTGCCGGCTCGCTCGGCGAGGCGCTGCTCGCCCGCTTCATCGCCGACGGCTGGGCGAAGCGCGAAAAGGACAGCCGCGCCATCCGTTTCACGCCGGACGGCGAGCGACGCTTCCTGGCACTGTTTCCGGACTAGCCGCCGCATAGCTCGTCTCCGGAATCGGCAATTGTCGCCGCGCGCCCTTTCGTGTAGGGAGACCGCGGCTTCACGGGCGATCCCGCCCCTTCGTTCTACCGCAATTCCCGACGCCCATCCGCGTCCCGCCCCTTGCGGGCAATTGCGCCATTGAAAGACGGTTTGTCATGGACGGTTTCGACCTCATCATCTTCGACTGCGACGGCGTTCTGGTCGATTCGGAAATTATCGCTGCCGAGGTTGAATCGGCGCTTCTGACCGATGCGGGCTATCCGATCAGCGTCGAGGAGATGGGCGAGCGCTTTGCCGGCATGACCTGGCAGAACATCCTGCTTGCCGTCGAACGCGAGGCCGACATCCCGCTCTCCGCCTCGCTGCTCGACAAGTCGGAAAAGCTGCTTGATGCCCGCCTCGCCCAGGAGGTGAAGGTCATCGACGGCGTCAAGCTGATGCTCTCCCGCATCCGCAAGCCCTATTGCATCTGCTCGAACTCCTCTGCACCCCGCCTCGACATGATGCTCTCGAAGGTCGGTCTGCGGGAGGTCTTCGGCCCCTATGTCTATTCGGCCAAGGACCTCGGCGCCGACCGCGTCAAGCCGAAGCCGGACATTTTCCTGCACGGCGCCAAGCAGTTCGGCGCGAACCCGGCCAACACGCTGGTCATCGAGGATTCCGTGCATGGCATCGCCGGTGCGCGCGCCGCCGGCATGCGCGTCGTCGGCTTCACCGGCGCCTCGCACACCTACCCCTCGCACGCCGATCGCCTCACCGAAGCCGGCGCCGAGACCGTGATCTCGCGCATGAGCGAACTGCCGGACGTCATCGCGGCGCTTGCCGAATGGCAGGAAGCGATCTGAGCCGATTGCATCCAGGAACAAAAAGGCCGCGGAAGCATGCTCCCGCGGCCTTTTTCATTCCCTCCGGCCGGAGCCGTCATTTCGTGTTGTACGGGCCTTCGTCGAAGCCGACATAGACCTTGGTGAAGCCGCCGGAACCACCGGGCAGCGCCACGTCACCCTTGGTGAAGATGAACTGGCCGGCGTCCGTGTTCACGGCATACTGGACGAGTTCGGAATAGAGCGTCGTCTTGCCGTCCGTGGCGGCGACGCGGATCGGCACATTGACCGTTCCCCCGCTGCCGGCAGGGCCGGACACGACGCGCCCCTGCACCATCACGGTCATGACGAGCTGGTTCTGGTTCAGCACGCACTGGCGGGTCGAGTCGGCGAGCGTCACCTGGTAGAGCAGCTTCTGCGGATCGTCCTTGGCGCCCTTGGCGTAGCGGCGCATCACAGCCGTGCCGTCGCGCAGATAGACCTGCGGGCACGAGCCCTGCACGACGGCGGTGCCCGTCTGCTGCTGGGTGGCCGTCTGTACGCCAGACGGATCGCTCGTCACGCCGAGATCGGCGGGCTTGTCGGTCTGATTGCAACCGGCGACGACGGCGAGAAGGGATATGCCGAGAAAGCGGCGGATATTCATTCCAAACACGATACTGTAACCCCTGCGATCAGGCCCCGCCCCCGGCGTGCAAGCCTTTCGGAACTCTTTTACGGGCCTTTTCACGACCCTAGGCGATGGTCTATAGCAGCGACGTGGCGAAAAATCGATTGTCGATTGAAACCGCCCGCAGAATTTCGACACGGCCCGTTTCACGCCGGAGCGGGCAGAATGCAACGGCATTGCCACGATCTGCCGCAAAGTGACCCGCGGCCTTGCGTGGCCTTTCGCTAGACTGGGCGACAGAGCATTGGTACGAAGCGACAGTCGGTTCCTGCGATTTTTGTCGCTCGAAATCATCAACCTTCCCAAGGACGTATGAACGTGGACTATGTTTCGACGCGGGGCGAGGCCCCTTCCCTCGGCTTCTCCGATGCGCTTCTGGCGGGTCTAGCCCGCGACGGTGGCCTCTATGTGCCGCGTGAATGGCCGAGCTTCTCCAAGAAGGAGATCCGGGCGCTGCGCGGCAAGTCCTACCAGGAGATCGCCTTCACGGTGCTCTCGCCCTTCGTCAAGGGCGACATCCCCGCAGACACGTTCCGCACGATGATCGACGAGGCCTATGCGACCTTCCGCCATCCGGCGATCGCGCCGCTGGTGCAGACCGGGCCGAACTCCTTCATCATGGAGCTCTTCCACGGCACGACGCTCGCCTTCAAGGACGTGGCGATGCAGCTGCTCGCCCGGCTGATGGACCACGCGCTGGCGACCCGCGGCGCGCGCGCCACCATCGTCGGCGCCACCTCGGGCGATACCGGCGGGGCGGCGATCGACGCCTTTGCCGGCCGCGAGCGTACCGACATCTTCATCCTCTTCCCCGAGGGCAAGGTCTCGCCGGTGCAGCAGCGCCAGATGACGACCTCCAAGGAAAAGAACGTCCACGCGCTTGCCATCAAGGGCAATTTCGACGACTGCCAGAACCTCGTCAAGGCGATGTTCAACGACGTGAAATTCCGCGACCGGGTACAGCTCTCGGGTGTCAACTCGATCAACTGGGCGCGCATCATGGCCCAGATCGTCTACTACTTCACCAGCGCCGTGGCGCTGGGCGGCCCGGACCGGAAGATCTCCTACACCGTACCGACAGGCAATTTCGGCGACATCTTTGCCGGCTATGCCGCCAAGCGCATGGGCCTGCCGATCGACAAGCTGATCATCGCCACCAACGAGAACGACATCCTCGCGCGCACGCTGAAGACCGGGCGCTACGAGATGAAGGAGGTGAAGGCCACCACCTCGCCATCGATGGACATCCAGATCTCGTCCAACTTCGAGCGCCTCTTGTTCGAGACCCATGGCCGGGATGCCGGCGCGGTACGCCGCGCCATGGAAAGCCTCAAGCAATCCAGCGCCTTCGACATCGGGGAAAAGGCGCTGAAGGCGATCCGCAAGGATTTCCGCGCCGGCCGCGCGTCCGAAAAGCAGGTGGCTGCGACGATCAAGGATACGCTTGCCGAGACCGGCTATCTGCTCGATCCGCATTCGGCGATCGGCGTCTTCGTCGCCGCCAAGCACGAGAAGCCCGGCGCACCCATGGTGACGCTCGCCACCGCCCATCCCGCGAAATTCCCCGCCGCAGTAAAATCGGCCAGCGGTATTGACCCGGCGCTTCCGACGTGGCTTGCTGACCTCATGCAAAGGGAGGAGCGGTTCGACGTCCTCGATGCGGAGCTCGATGCGGTGGAAGACTTCATCGGGAAACACACGCGGGTTCGAGGCTAGAAACGCAGAAAGTGCGCAGGATGAAAGTTGAGTGCACCCGGCTTCAATCCGGGTTGACCGTGGTGACCGAAAACATGCCGCATCTCGAGAGTGTCGCTCTCGGCGTGTGGATCAAGTCGGGGTCACGCAACGAAACCACGGACGAGCACGGCATCGCCCATCTTCTGGAACACATGGCCTTCAAGGGGACGGAGCGTCGCTCCGCCCGCCAGATCGCCGAGGAAATCGAGAATGTCGGCGGCGAGGTCAACGCCGCCACCTCGACGGAAACCACCTCCTACTACGCCCGCGTGCTGAAGGACCACGTCCCGCTCGCGGTCGACATCCTTGCCGACATCCTGACGGAATCCGTTTTCGACGAGGAAGAGCTCCGCCGCGAGAAACACGTCATCCTGCAGGAAATCGGCGCGGCGAACGACACGCCCGACGACGTGGTCTTCGACAAGTTCTCCGAGGTCGCCTATCGCGACCAGATCATCGGCCGCGCCATTCTCGGCACGCCGGACTCGGTGCTGTCCTTCTCGCCCGGCGAGATCCGCTCCTATCTCGACCGCAACTATACGACGGACCGCATGTTCGTCGTGGCGGCCGGTGCCGTTAACCACGAAGACTTCGTGCGCCAGGTCGAGGACCGCTTTTCCTCACTTCCGACCGCACCGAAAATCTCGCCTGTCTTCGAACCGGCCCGCTATACCGGCGGCGACATCCGCGAGACGCGCGACCTGATGGATGCGCAGGTGCTGCTCGGCTTCGAGGGCAAGGCCTACCATGCCCGCGACTTCTACTGTTCGCAGATCCTCGCCAACATCCTCGGCGGGGGCATGTCCTCGCGCCTCTTCCAGGAGGTGCGCGAGCACCGGGGCCTGTGTTACTCGATCTACGCCTTCCACTGGGGCTTTTCGGACACCGGCATCTTCGGCATCCATGCCGCGACCGGCGGCGAGAACCTGCCGGAACTGATGCCCGTCATCTTTGACGAGCTGAAGAAGTCCTCCGAGACGATCCACCAGCAGGAAATCGAGCGCGCCCGCGCGCAGATCCGCGCCCAGCTTCTGATGGGTCAGGAAAGCCCTGCAGCCCGCGCCGGCCAGATCGCCCGCCAGATGATGCTCTACGGCCGCCCGATCCCCAACGAGGAGCTGATGGAGCGCCTTGCCGGCATCACCATCGAGCGCCTGACGGACCTTGCCGGCCGCCTGTTCTTCGATACCGTGCCGACCATCTCGGCCATCGGCCCGCTGGAGCATCTCGTCTCGACCGGCGACATCACGCGTTCGCTGTCGCGCCAGGCCCTTCCAGACCGCGCGGCGAGCTGAGGAGACCATCTCCCACAACTGCCGGGAAAACTTCCGGCAGCGGTGTCGGAACGGAGATGGCGTGTCCGTCCTTGTCCTGAAACGGAAAGGAGATGGACCATGGCCGACCTCGTTCTCACGACCTTCGACTGGGTGCCCGAAATGCCGCGCGGCTTCGTGCGCGACCTGCGCGTGCGCTGGGCACTGGAGGAGGCCGGATTGCCCTACCGTGTCGAGAGCGTGCCCTTTGGCGACCGCAAGGCCGGGCACCTCGCGCACCAGCCCTTCGGCCAGGTGCCCTGGCTCGTGGATGGCGACATCTCGATCTTCGAGACCGGTGCGATCCTGCTCCATCTCGGCGAACGCAACGCGGCCCTGATGCCCACCGATCCGCGCGGCCGGAGCGACGCCATCAAGTGGCTTTTCGCGGCACTCAATTCCGTCGAGATGGCGAGCCTGCCTTGGGCCCTGCTGATGTTCGCGAACGTTCCCACAGGTTCACCCTCGCGCAAGCCGCTCGACAGCTTTCTCACGCTGCGGCTGCAGCGCATGGAAGCGGTCCTTTCGGAACGTGAGTGGCTGGCCGGCCGCTTCTCCATCGCCGACATCGTGATGGCGGACGTGCTTCGCCTCGTCGAACGCTTCGGCGGGCTGGTGGAGTATCCGGCCTGCCATACCTACATGACCCGCGCCACCGCTCGTCCTGCCTTTGCCAAGGCCCATGCCGACCAGATGGCGCATTTCGCGGCGGCGGACTGAGTGGCGGGGCACGTCAGGATACAGGGATCAGCATGCTTAAGGTCATCGCACAGGATTTCATTCGCCCCGAGGCAGTCGATATCGTCCGGCCGCTCTACCGGGAGCTCGCCGAGCTCACCCGCCGGGAGCCGCTGTGCATCAGCTACGATCTCTTCACGGACCAGAAGGATCCCGGCCACTTCGTCTTCATCGAAACCTGGCCGGACCGCGCGGCGCTGGATGTGCACTGCGCCACCGAACACTTCCGCCGCCTCGTCCCGCAGATCGACGCCCACCAGCGGGAAAAGGGTACCTATATCTTGATGGACGGCTTCGATCCGGCCGGCTGAAATCGGAAAGACGGGAAAACCATGCAGAAAATCGCCGCGATGCTCGAACGCGCCCAATGGGCGGAAAAGCCCGACGTCTGGCAGGGCGAGTTCGAAGGCCAGACCTTCGGCACCGACGTCTCCGTCGTGTTCTACACCACGGACGAGATCGGGCGCGGCCCGCCGCTCCACCGGCATCCCTATGACGAGATCTTCATCGTGCGCCAGGGCCGTGCGCTCTTCACGGTGGGCGACCGGCAGCTTGAGGCAAGCGCCGGGCAGATCGTCTTCGGGCCGGCCAATGTGCCGCACAAGTTCGTCAATCTCGGCCCCGGCCGGCTGGAGACGACGGACCTGCATGTGACAGCGGTGTTCGCCCAGGAGGATCTCGAGTAGCAGGCATTCACGGGACCATGCAAAAAATGCATGCCTACGCTGCAAGCATATGCATTTTTTCCGGGCACGCGATTGTTTATATCATTGGCAACACAAAGGAGTTGACCAATGAACATCTTCGCAAAGCTCAAGAAGAACGCTGCCGACCGCCGTGCCGTCCGTGAACTCAACGCCCTCGACGACCGCGCCCTCCAGGACCTCGGCATCTCGCGCTCGAACATCCAGTCCGCCGTCAAGGGCCTCGTTGTTTTCGGCTGAGCCATCCGGCAGGAAAGCCGGGCGCCAGGCCTGATGACGGGGCGCGCTTGATGAAGCGCTCGAACCGGTCGTCCCGCCCTCACCGGAAGGTGGAGCGCCGATGGCTTTGAAGACGCAACCCGCCGCAAGGCGGGTTTTGTTTTTTCGGGACTTTTCCCGCCACGCCGAGGCCCCAGTCCCCCCGGACCATTTGACGCCGGTGAGCCTCTCGGCATAATCTTGTCCGACAAGGCACGCCACGCATCGGCGCGCGCGGAGGGCGAATGGCACGGTCGGTTTTTCGGTTTCTGTCCCGGCAGTCCGACACCGTGGAACTTGCCGACGATCGGCACCTCCTGCGCCTGCCCCGCTTCCAGGACTACCGGCAATGGTATCAGCTGCGCTCGGAAAGCCGCCGCTTCCTTGAGCCGTGGGAGCCGACCTGGCGCAACGACGAGTTGACGGAGAGCGCGTTTCGCGCCCGTGTTCTCAGAAATGAACAGGAATTTTCCTCCGGCCAGGCCGTGCCGCTCTTCGTGTTCGCGCGCGAGGAAAAGGCGCTGCTCGGCGGGCTGACCATCGGCTATATCAGGCGCGGCGCTGCACAATGCTGCATGATCGGCTACTGGATGGGCGAGCGGCATGCCGGCCAGGGCCATATGCATGGTGCCCTGAAACTGGTCATACCGTATATCTTTTCGAGCCTTCAGTTGCACCGTATCGAGGCAGCCTGTATTCCAGACAATCAGAGAAGCATCCGTCTCCTTGAAAAGGCCGGCTTTCGGCAGGAAGGCTACCTTCGGGAGTATCTGAAGATAAACGGGGAGTGGCGCGACCACGTGATGTTTTCGCTTCTGGCGGCCGACAGGCGGCCGTAGGCGGCACCCGGGGCGCGACAGGACTGGGCAGACCTAAGGACCATGCAGTTTCAATGAAGCCTCTATCCGTGCCGCAAACGCTGCATGCCAGCCGGTTGCTCGCTCTCATCCTTCTGGCCACGATGCTCCTTTCCGGCATGATGACGGGACGCGCCTTTGCCGTCGAACCCGTCAAGATCTCCCGTGACGACACCGCGCTCGACCTCACCGCCACCACGGAAATCTATACCGGCCGGGGCGAGGCCTTCCAGGTCTCCACGGCACCCGGAACGGACGGCATCGTGCGCCGCATCGAGGTGCGCGCCACCTCGCAGGACCATCAGGGCGACTGGGCCGTCTTCGCGCTCGCCAACGTCTCTGAAGAGCAGATCGACCGCCTGATCGTCGCCCCGCATTTCCGCCTCGTGCAGTCGAAACTCTTCTGGCCGGACCTTGGGGCAAAGCGCATCATCTCGATCACCCCGAGCGAAGGCTTCGCGCTCGACCGCCAGCCGAGCGACGAGGCGGACGTCTTCCGCATCACGCTCAACCCCGGCACGGTCGTCACCTTCGTCGCGGAGCTGGCGACGCCCGATCTGCCGCAGATCTATCTCTGGGCGCCGGATTCCTACAAGGACACGGTCAACGCCTTCACGCTCTATCGCGGCATCGTGCTCGGCATTGCGGGCCTGCTCGCCGTCTTCCTCACCATCCTCTTCGTGGTGAAGGGCACCTCCATGCTGCCGGCGACGGCCGCGCTCGCCTGGGCCGTGCTCGGCTATATCTGCGTCGACTTCGGCTTTCTGTCCAAGCTCATCAGCATCACCGCGGGGGACGAGCGCATCTGGCGCGCCGGCACGGAGGTGTTCCTCGCCGCAGGCCTCGTCGTCTTCCTCTTCACATACCTGAACCTCAACCGCTGGCACGCGCATCTTTCCTATGCGACGCTCGCCTGGATTCTTGGCCTCGGCCTGCTCTTCGGCGTCGCGATCTACGATCCGCCGATCGCTTCCGGCATCGCCCGTCTCTCCTTCGCCCTGACCGGCACGGTCGGCATCGTGCTGATCGCCTATCTCGGCTTCAACCGCTACGACCGCGCCATCCTGCTCGTGCCCGCCTGGGCCCTCATCCTCGTCTGGCTGTTCGGCGCCTGGCTGACGGTGACGGGACAGCTCAACAACGACATCATCCAGCCGGCGCTCGGCGGCGGCCTCGTGCTGATCGTGCTGCTCATCGGCTTCACGGTGATGCAGCACGCCTTTGCCGGCGGCGCCTACAGCCAGGGGCTGTTCTCCGATCTCGAGCGCCAGTCGCTGGCGCTGACGGGCTCCGGCGACACGGTCTGGGACTGGGACGTGGCACGCGACCGCGTCGTCACCATCCCCGACATCTCCATCCAGCTCGGCCTCGCGCCCGGCGTCATGCACGGCCCGGCGCGCAACTGGCTGCCGCGTCTGCATCCGGACGACCGCGACCGTTTTCGCGCGACGCTGGACGTGCTCCTGGAGCACCGCAAGGGCCGGCTCAACCATCAGTTCCGCGTGCGCGCCGAGGACGGCCACTATCACTGGCTCGCCATCCGCGCCCGGCCGGTGCTCGGCGCGAACGGCGAGATCATCCGCTGCGTCGGCACGATCATCGATATCACCGAACAGAAGAACTCCGTCGACCGCCTGCTGCAGGACGCCCTGCACGACAACCTGACGGGCCTGCCGAACCGCCAAGTCTTCCTCGACCGGCTGCAATCGATCCTGTCACTCACCGCAAGCTCGGACACTGTGCGCCCGACGGTGCTGACCATCGACATCGACCGCTACAAGCAGGTCAACGACGCGCTCGGCATCGCCGCCGGCGACAACATCCTCATCGCCCTCACCCGGCGTCTGCGCCGCCTCCTGAAGCCGCAGGACACGCTGGCACGGCTTGCCGGCGACCAGTTCGGCCTTATCCTGATGTCGGAGCGCGACCCTGCCAAGGTCGCGGATTTCGCCGATGCGGTCAGCAAGGCGATCATGGTGCCGATCAATTTCGGCGGCCGCGAGATCATCCTGACCGCCTCGATCGGCCTCGTCTCCTGGGTCGACCAGCAGGAAGACGCGCCGGGCCTGCTCAACGATGCGGAACTGGCCATGTACCGGGCCAAGAAGGGCGGCGGCAACCGCGTCGAACCCTTCCGTCCCGCCTTCCGCACCTTCGGCGCGGATCGCCTGCAGATCGAGACGGACCTGCGCCGCGCCATCGAGCGCAAGGAACTCTCGCTCGTCTATCAGCCGATCGTCCGCCTTTCCGATGCCGAGATCGCCGGCTTCGAGGCGCTGATGCGCTGGGACCACCCCAAACGCGGCAACATCTCGCCGACGGAATTCATCCCGATCGCGGAAAGCTCCGACCTTATCAACCAGCTCGGCCTCTTCGCCTTCGACAAGGCGGCGAGCGACCTGATGGACTGGCAGCTCCAGACCGGCGACCTGCCCGTCTTCGTCTCGGTCAACCTCTCCAGCGCCCAGCTCCTCAACAACGAACTCTACAACGACGTGCGCGCCGCGCTCGCCAAGACGCGCTGTGCGCCGGAAAAGCTCAAGCTGGAACTCACCGAATCCGTCGTGATGGAGAATCCCGAGCAGGCCCGCCTGATCCTCACCAAGTTGAAGGACGTCGGCCTCGGCCTCGCGCTCGACGATTTCGGCACGGGCCATTCCTCGCTCTCCTATCTCACCCGCTTCCCCTTCGACACGATCAAGATCGACAAGGCGCTGGTGCGCGACGGTTCCGACAAGCGCACCGTGCTGCTCCGCTCCGTCATCTCCATGGCGCGGGAACTGGAAATGCAGGTCGTCGCCGAAGGCATCGAGTCCGAAGAGGACGCGATCGAACTCGGCAATATGGGCTGCGAATTCGGCCAGAGCTATCTCTTCGGCCCGCCGATCGGCTACGATTCCGTGCTGCGGCTGCTGAAGGAGCGCTTTCCGCTGATGAAGCGGGCATAGACGCCCGCTACGAACGCCTCACCAGCCTGTTGATGAAATCCAGCTTCTGCACGACCGGTGGCGGCAGGACGAAGGGGTAGCTGTCGGGCTGGCCCATCGAACGCTGGATGGCGTTCATGGCGACGCTGAGCGGGATCCAGGCTTCGACGAGGCGACCGGCATCGGGGGCACGGTAGGGATCGAAGGTGACCTCGGCCTCCAGCTCCTCGTGGCCCTTCGGATCGGTGTTGAGGCCGAAGGCGCGGGCGGTTTCCAGCGTATCGACGATGTGGAAGAAATGTGCCCAGCACTCGGCGAAATCCTCCGCCGGGTGGCAGCTGGCATAGGCGCTGATGAAATATTGCGGCCAGTCGGCGGGCGGCCCCTGTTCGTAGTTGCGCCGGAGGGCGGCGGCGTAGTCCGCGCGCTCGTCGCCGAAGAGGCGGCGAGCCTCTTCCAGCGTCGCCTCCTCGCGGATGAGCCGGGTCCAGTAGAAGTGGCCGATCTCATGGCGGAAATGGCCGAGCAGCGTGCGGTAAGGTTCGTCCATCGACACGCGCACGCCCTCGCGCACCTCATCGTCGGCCTCGGCCGCGCGCAGACTGACGAGGCCGTCCTCGTGACCGGTCATGGCGGCCTGGACGACATTGCCGCCGGCATCCAGCTCGTCGGCCAGAAAATCGAAGACGAGGCCGCCGGCAGGGTCGTCCTCGCGCGTCGGGTGCGGCAGCTTCCAGCGCAGGATGGAATAGAAGAGATGGCGCTGGGCCGCGCCGATGCGCCGCCAGCGCTCCAGCCCCTTCGGGTCCGTGGTGGGCACGATGCGGTTGTGGCGGCAGGCCTCGCAGAAGGCGTGCGCGCTGTCAGCCGGCAGCAGCCAGTTGCAGATATCCTGCGCGGCGTTGTCGCAGAAGCGGTAGACGCCCTCGCCCGGCGCGATCTTCCAGAACCCCTCGCCCTCCGGCACCAGGGCATGCAATGTCATGTCCTCGGCAAGAAACCCGAGCGTGGAGCCGCAACGCACGCAGACGCGGTTGTCGAAATAGGTGGTCTGGCCGCATGTCGCACAGGTGAAAAGTTTCATGATGCCTCGATCCGGCGATGGCCCTTCGACAAAATACCCGCATCGGCCGTTGGCGATACGGGTATTTAGGCTTTGCGGTGGCGGGATGACGCGGCGCGCCGTCCCGCAAGTCGTCGGTCAGAGGCGATCGACGGCGCCCTTGA
The DNA here is from genome assembly GCF_029623935.1 of Shinella sp. 838. NCBI lineage: Bacteria > Pseudomonadati > Pseudomonadota > Alphaproteobacteria > Hyphomicrobiales > Rhizobiaceae > Shinella > Shinella sp. 838. The sequence continues at coordinate 203,609 of NZ_JARSBQ010000002.1, read as the reverse complement.
CTGCATCCTTTGCCTTGCCGACCGCTTTCTGGGTCTTGCCCTTGGCTTCCTGGACGGCGCCTTCAACGCGCAGTTTCGGGCTGCCGGCGGCCTCGCCTGCGGCCTGCTTTGCCTTGCCGGCCAGCTCGTTGGCCGTGCCCTTGATCTTGTCGCTCGTGCTACCCACCATCGTACTCCTTGTTAGAGGCGCAATTGTTGACGCGCTCCATAAACGGCAGGCGTTGCGACAGGTTCCGGCAGCATTGGAGAAAATTTGCCGCGCCGCTCAGGCGTGGCCGGCCTCGGCGGAGAGCATGGCGGGCGAGATGCCCATCAGGGCGAGCGCCCGCTCGTATTTGCTGTCAAGATTGGTGTCGAAGATCAGCTCCTCCTGGGCCGGGCAGGACAGCCAGCCATTGGCGCCGATCTCGTTTTCGATCTGGCCTGCGCCCCAGCCGGCATAGCCGAGCATCATCAGGCCCTTCTCCGGCCCGCGGCCGCGGGAAATGGCACGCACGATATCCAGCGTCGCCGTGAGGCAGATGTCGTCGCTGACGGGAATGGAGGATTCGGACATGTAGTCGTCCGAATGCAGCACGAAACCGCGCCCGCTCTCCACCGGCCCGCCGCAGCGGATGGGAAAATCCAGCGTCGCGCCGGGCAGGCGGATCACCTCGTCCTCGCCGAGCAGGTCGAGATGCAGCAGCACATCGGAGAAGTTCAGCTGCTGCGGGCGGTTGATGACGAAGCCCATCGCGCCATCGTCCGAATGGGCGCAGATATAGACGACGGTGCGGGTAAAATTGGCGTCGGCCATGCCCGGCATGGCGATCAGGAACTGACCGTCAAGGAAGCCGCGTTCTCGCCTGTTTTTCAGAACCGACATAGCCATAATGGATGTAGCCTACCAATTCGCCATCAAATGAAAAGCGTTCTTTTCGCCGGCGCAGAACGCCAGCCCTGCAAGAAAGGTATGGTGTCCCGGCAGGCGATCAAGCTTTTATGATCGGTCCGTGCGTTTTTGTTGCTGGAAAGCATTCCGCCGCAGCGCTAGATGTTGACCCATGAAACGCCTGCAAACTGCTGCAATCGCGCTGCTTTTCCTGTCCTCCGCCGCCTCGGCGGCAACCTCGCCCTGGGTGGAGACGCCGGGCGGCGACGTACGCCTCGTGGTGCTTCCGGCGGAAACCGACGGTTCGGCGCGCGCCATGCTGGACATCCGCCTGCATGACGGCTGGAAGACCTACTGGCGCGACCCCGGCGGCAGCGGCATTCCGCCGTCCATCACCGTCTCCGGCGCAACGCTGACCTCGATCGGCTTTCCTGCGCCGCGCCGGCTCGGCGACGAGGCGAACCACTATATCGGCTATGACGCGCCGGTGCGCCTGCCGATGAAACTCGCTACGGCGGCACGCGGCACTGTCACCGCCACGGTTTTCCTCGGCGTGTGCAAGGATATCTGTATCCCCGTGCAGGCCGAGCTGACGGTCGAGCCGGGCGGCGAAGGCTTCACCAACCCGCTGGAGGAGACGGCGATCGCCGCCGCCGAGGCGACCCTTCCCGGGATGGCGGGCGACGGCTTCCGGCCACTCGACGGCCATTGGTCGGCGGACGGCAAGACGATTTCCGTGCGTTTCGAGGCACCGGCGGACGCGGCACCCACGGATGTCTTCCTCTCGGGCGCCCCGTTCGAATTCGGCGCGGCCGGCCCCGTGCGGCGGGAAGGCAATGCCTTCGTCGCCGACATTCCGGTGCTGCACCGGCCGAAGGTGTTCGACCTTGCGAAGAACCCGATCCAGCTGACGCTCCGCTCCGGCGAGAAGACGATGGAAGCCCCGCTCGCCGTCGAGTGAACCCGCGGCGTTTCGGGCGGAAAACCGCTTCGCACTTTTACCGGCGCTGCTTATAGTGCCGCCGGCAGGCCCCTTCCGGCCTTCGCCATTCCCTATCAGACAGGAGAGACGCCGTGACCATTTCCGTTGGAGACAAGCTGCCCGAGCTCAAGATCAAGGAGCGCACGCCGGACGGTCCCGCCGACATCTCGACCGCAGACCTTTTCGCGGGCAAGCGCGTCGTGCTCTTTGCCGTGCCGGGTGCCTTCACGCCGACCTGCTCGCTGAACCATCTTCCGGGCTATCTCGAAAACCGCGACGCGATCCTCGCCAAGGGCGTGGACGACATCGCCGTCGTCGCAGTCAACGACCACCATGTGATGGGCGCCTGGGCGACCTCCACGGGCGGCGCCGGCAAGCTGCGCTTCCTCGCCGACTGGGATGCCGGCTTCACCAAGGCGCTCGGCATGGACATCGATCTCTCCGCCGGCACGCTCGGCGTGCGCTCCAAGCGCTATTCCATGCTGGTCGAGGACGGCGTGGTGAAGGCGCTGAACATCGAGGAAAGCCCCGGCCAGGCGACCGTTTCCGGCGCGGCGGCGATGATCGAGCAGCTTTGAGATCAAAGGGGGGCTAGGCCCCTCATCCGGCTACCGCCCCTTCTCCCCGCGCGCGGGGAGAAGGTCCCGGCAGGGGAATGAGGGGCAATCAGCCGGAGCCCCCTACCCCTTCTTGAACGGCGCCATGCCCTTGCGGGCGAGCTCGTCGGCACGTTCGTTTTCCGGGTGGCCGGCATGGCCCTTGACCCAGTGCCATTCCACCTTGTGGCGCAGGCGTTCGGCATCCAGCGCCTGCCAGAGGTCGCCGTTCTTCACGGGCTTCTTGTCGGCGGTCTTCCAGCCGTTCTTCTTCCAACCGAAGATCCATTTCGAAATGCCGTCCATGACGTATTTCGAATCCGTGTAGAGATCGACCTCGCAGGGCGTCTTGAGCGCGGCAAGCGCACTCATCGCCGCCGTCAGCTCCATGCGGTTGTTGGTGGTCTCGGCCTCGCCGCCGCACAGGTCCTTCTCGACCGTACCGTAACGCAGCACTGCGCCCCAGCCGCCGGGACCGGGATTGCCCGAGCAGGCGCCATCCGTGAAAATATCGACATGCTTCATCGCGACAGACCGTATTCCGCAGGGTTTTGAATCTGACGGTGGAAGCGCAGCTTGCGCAGATATTCCAGCGGATCCTTCTTGACGACAAGCGCGCCGGGCGGCGTCATCAGCCAGTCGTAGAGCCGCGTCAGGAAGAAGCGCAGCGCCGAGCCGCGCGCCAGCAGCGGCAGGGCCGCGGCCTCCTCCTGCGAAAGCGGGCGCACGCTTTCGTAGCCTTCCAGCAGCGCCATGCCCTTGGTCAGGTTGAACGCACCGTCCTTCTCGAAGCACCACGCGTTGAGGCAGATGGAGACGTCGTAGGCGAGCAGGTCGTTGCAGGCGAAATAGAAATCGATGAGACCCGACAGGGCGTCGCCGATGAAGAACACATTGTCCTGGAAGAGATCGGCATGGATGACGCCCGACGGCAGGCCCTTCGGCCAGTTCGTCTCCAGGAAGGCGAGTTCGCCGGCGATCTCATCCTGCAGGCCGGTTTCCACCTCGTCGGCGCGGTCCGCCGACTTTTCCCACAGCGGCCGCCAGCCACCGACAGAGAGCGCGTTGGCGCGGGTGATGTCGAACCCTTCGCCGGCCAGATGCATTTCGGCCAGCGCGCGGCCGACCTCGCGGCAATGTTTCGCCGCAGGCTTGCGCAGCCACATGCCCTCGAGGAAGGAGATCATCGCGGCAGGGCGGCCCGAAAGCTCGCCAAGCAGCGCACCGTCGTTGCGCGGCAGTGGCAGCGGGCAGGAAAGACCCCGCTCGGCCAGGTGATGCATCAGACCGAGGAAGAACGGCAGGTCGTTTCGGTCGACGCGCTTCTCGTAGAGCGTCAGGATGAAGGCGCCTGCCGTCGTGTGCAGCAGGAAATTGGAATTCTCCACGCCCTCGGCAATGCCCTTGTAGGACAGCAGCGTGCCCGCGTCATAGGCAGTGAGGAAGCGGGCGAGATCGTCTTCGGTGATATCGGTATAAACGGCCACGGCGGGTCTCAGGCTTGTGGGGTGGTAGGATCGACGGGACGGTATGGCATGGACGGCCGCCCCTCACCTGCCTGCCGGCATCCTCTCCCCGCAAGCGGGGCGAGGAGCGATGGGCGCACCGCTCTGCTCCTTCGCCCCGCTTGCGGGGAGAAGGTCCCGGCAGGGGGATGAGGGGCAATAGACGGCAGGGCCTGCAGGATTTTATTCCCCATTGACGAAGGCCATGTCGGCAGAGGTGAGTTCGATGGTGCGAAGCTCGCGGTTGACGAGGAAGTGCTCGTTTTCCTCGACCGTGTCGGCGAGCTCCACGACGGCGTTGTAGCGCGCGCGGAAAGCCTCGATGATCTCGTTGACGATGACCTCGGGCGCCGATGCGCCGGCCGAGAGACCGACGGTCCTGATATCGCCGATGGTTTCCCAGTCGATCTCGGCGGCGCGTTGCACGAGCACGGATTTCGTCGCCCCGGCCCGCAGCGCCACTTCGACGAGGCGCTTGGAATTGGAGGAGTTCGGCGCGCCGACGACGAGGAAGAGATCGCAGCCCGGCGCGGCCTGCTTGACCGCTTCCTGCCGGTTGGTGGTGGCGTAGCAGATGGAATCGGCGGCCGGGGCCGTCAGGTTCGGGAAGCGCTCGTGCAGGCGCTTGATGACGCCGGCCGTGTCGTCCACCGAGAGCGTCGTCTGGGTGACGAAGCCGAGATTGTTTTCGTCCGGCGGAACGTATCTGTCCGCGTCCTCGACGGTCTCGACCAGCGAGACGGAGCCTTCCGGCAGCTGGCCCATGGTGCCGATCACCTCGGGATGCCCGGCATGGCCGATCAGAACGACGTGGCGGCCAAGGCGCTGGTGGCGCATCGCCTGCTTGTGGACCTTGGAGACGAGCGGGCAGGTCGCATCGAGATAGAAGAGATTGCGCGCCTCGGCATCGGCGGGCACGGATTTCGGCACGCCATGGGCGGAGAAGACGACAGGCTGCTGGCGGTGCTCTTCCGGGATCTCGTCGAGCTCTTCGACGAAGATCGCGCCCTTGGCCTCCAGCCCCTCGACGACATAGCGGTTGTGCACGATCTCGTGGCGCACATAGACCGGCGCACCATAGGCCTTCAGCGCCAGCACGACGATCTGGATGGCGCGATCGACGCCGGCGCAGAAGCCGCGCGGGCCACACAGCCTGATGGTCAAGTCCGGTCGGGTATCAATCATGCTTCACTGTATCCGGCAATGGTCGGGGCCTTGCGCCCCATATAGGCCGGCAAGCGCCGCCGCGCCAAGAAAAAACAACTTGATCGCCCGCTTTCAGGCCCCTGGACGAGCGGTCCTCCGCCGCAGCACGGCAAAGAGGCCGACGCCGACCAGTGCGGCCGCCAGGCCATACCAGGTGACGGCATATTGCAGATGGTTGTTGGGCAGGTCGAACTGGGTAACGGCGCCGATCGGCAGCCCCTTGGGGTTCGGCGCATCCCCGGCATCGACGAAGAAAGGCACGAGCCTGTCTGCGGGAATACCGGTCGTCGCCGCCATCGCGTCGAGGTCCTTCCAGTAGAAGATGTTCTTCGACAGGTCGTTGTCTGGCACGATGGAGGACGGTTTTTCGGCAAGGCGGGCACGGGCAAGACCGGTCACGCTCTGCAGGCCAGTGAGCTGGCCCTGCTTGCGCATTTCCGGCTCCTTCGCCTCGAAGGGTGTAAAGCCCCGGTTGACGAAGAGGAAGCGCCCGTCGGCCAGCTGGAGCGGCGTATAGACGTGATAGCCGGTCTGGCCGCGCCAGGTGGCAAAGAAGTGCCGCTCCTTGTTGTTGGCGAAAACGCCCGAGACCGTCACGGGGCTGTATTCGATATCCTCGCCCCGCGCCGCCATCGCCTCGATATCGGCCAACGACACCGGCGCGGCGATGCGGCGCGCCGCCATGTCGGAAAGAAGCTGCTCCTTCCAGTAGAGGCGCTGCAGCTGCCAGGTGCCGAGCGACAGGAGGATGGCGAGAGCGACGACGAAGGCGGTCCCCATGAGGATCGCCACGCCCCTGCTCTTTCGCGGCATCGCGCCGGCCGGGACCTCAGCCACGGTCGATCTCGCCCGGCCGGGCGTTGTTGCGGTATTGCAGCGTGATCAGCAGGCCCTTGAGCACGCGCGTCAGCCCGAGGCCGAGAATGATGACGAGCGGGATCCACAGAAGGAAATGCACCCAGAGCGGCGGGTTGACGTTGACCTCCATCCACAGCGCTGCACCGACGACGATGAAGCCGACGATGAGCAGCACGAAGACGACCGGGCCATCGCCCGAATCGGCGAAGGCATAGTCGAGCCCGCAGCTTGCGCAGGACGGCTTCACCTTGAGCAGGCCGTCGAACAGCTTGCCCTGGCCACAGCGTGGGCAACAGCCACGCAGCCCGGTGCTGAAAGGGTCGACGGGGGGATAAAGTGCCTTGTCCTCGTCCATGCTCGTATCCGTATGTTCACGCCCGGGTGGGCTGCCGCGGGCTCTTGCTTCAGGCGGCAAGGCCCCTCACCTGCCTGCCGGCATCCTCTCCCCGCAAGGGGATGAGGGGCCAAAGCGGCGCATATGTTCCTATACCGTCCTGCCCGCCGCCCGTCCAACCGAAAGGCCGCGACAAAGGGGCCCGAAACGGGAAACGGCCGCATCGCTGCGGCCGTTTCGACAAATCGAGCAAGGCTCGCTTACATGTGCGCGATCGGCGCGCCCCAGCCACCCCAGATGTAGATGGAGAAGAACAGGAAGAGCCAGACGACGTCGACGAAGTGCCAGTACCAGGCGGCCGCCTCGAAGCCGAAATGCTGCTTCGGAGTGAAGTCGCCGCGCATGGCGCGGATGAGGCAGACGATCAGGAAGATCGTGCCGACCAGAACGTGGAAGCCGTGGAAACCGGTCGCCATGAAGAAGGTCGCGCCGTAGATGGATTCCTTGAAGGCGAACGGTGCATGAGCATATTCATAGCCCTGGACGAAGGAGAACAGCACGCCGAGGACGACCGTCAGGGCGAGGCCGTTGACGAGGCCCTTGCGGTCGTTGTGCAGCAGCGCATGGTGCGCCCAGGTCACGCAGGTGCCCGAAAGCAGCAGGATGACGGTGTTGTAGAGCGGCAGGTGCCAGGGGTCGAGAACCTCGATGCCCTTCGGCGGCCAGACGCCACCGGTGTGCTCGACGCGCGCGGCCTGGATGGCTTCGGCCGGGAAGAGGCTGGCATCGAAGAAGGCCCAGAACCAGGCGACGAAGAACATCACCTCGGAGGCGATGAACATGATCATGCCGTAGCGCAGGTGCAGCGAGACGACGCGGGTATGGTGGCCCTCATGCGCTTCCTTCACCGTGTCCGCCCACCAGGCATACATGGTATAGAGCGTGATCAGCAGGCCGATGTAGAAGATCCACGGATTGGCCAGGTTCAGGCCGAACAGGTGGAAGGTACCGCCCGACAGGTAGCGCATGTAGCCGATGCCGCCGAGCGCCAGGACGAAGGCGCCGATGGAGGCAAGCAGCGGCCACGGGCTGGGGTCGATGATGTGGTAGTCGTGTTTCTTCTGATGCGCATCGGCCATCTGACTTATCCCCAATGTATCGCGTTCCGTTCCCGGCATAGCCGGAAACGCTTGGTATTCAAAGCTTGTTCGCGTCGTCCGCCTTCACCTCCGCAGCCGAAGCCACCGGCTTCGACGCCTCATGCGGATAGAAGGTATAGGACAGCGTGAGCGTGTGGATGCCCTTCGTCTCGACCGGCTCGACGATCGCGGGATCGACGAAGAAGACGACGGGCATGATCAGTTCCTCGCCGGGCTTCAGCGTCGTTTCGGTGAAGCAGAAGCACTGGACCTTGTTGAAATAGGCGCCGGCCGCCTGCGGCGTGACGTTGAACGTCGCCTGGCCGGTCGTCGGCGTGGAGGCGAGATTGCGCGCCTTGTACATGATCTGCACGGTCTCGCCGATCTTCAGCTCGACCTCGCGCTGCACCGGCTCGAAGCTCCAGGCAAGGCCCGGGCCGACATTGGCGTCGAAGCGCACCTTGATCGTCTTGTCGAGGATGACGTCGGAGGCCTGCTCGACGCGCTGCGTCGTGCCGCCGTACCCCGTCACCTTGCAGAACATCTCGTAGAGCGGCACGGCCGCATAGGCCATGCCGACCATACCGATGACGAAGGAGCAGCAGATGGCGACGATCGTGCCATTGCCCATCCTGCTCTTTTCGGTCTTTTGCATCTCGCTCATCGTCAGCCCGCCATTCCGCCGGAGAACTTCACGAGCGTGACGATGTAGAACAGCACGACGAGGCCCAGAAGCACCGCGCCGAGCGCGATGTTGCGGCCGCGGCGCGCCTTCTTCTGATTTTCCGTGAGATTTACGGTTTCCATTACAGCACCCATCCGAATGACGCGATCATGTGGTCGACCATCAGGCCGGAGAAGACCGCGAACAGATAGACGATGGAGAAGGCGAAGAGCTTCTTGGCCGGCACCATCGCGACGTCGCCCTCCGGCATGCGCAACACGCCGACAGAGTACCACACGAAGCCGAGGCCGAGGGCTGCGGCAAAGAGACCGTAGCCGAGGCTGGCGAAGCCGAGAAGGGTCGGCACGACGGCGATCACGGCGGTCAGCACCGCATAGATGAGGATCTGCACCTTGGTGGTCCGCTCACCGGCGACATTCGGCAGCATCGGCACGCCGACGGCGCCGTAGTCGCGCATCTTGAACAGCGCGAGCGCCCAGAAGTGCGCCGGGGTCCACAGGAAGGTGATGAGGAAGAGCACGACGCTCTCGATGGAAACGCCGCCGGTGACGCAGGCCCAGCCGATCATCGGCGGAAAGGCGCCGGCCGCGCCACCGATGACGATGTTCTGCGGCGTCGAGCGCTTGAGCCACATCGTGTAGATGACGGCGTAGAAGAAGATGGTGAAGGCAAGCAGACCGGCCGAAAGCCAGTTGACCGCAAGGCCGAGGATCGCGACCGAGAAGGCGGAGAGCGTCAGGCCGAAGGCGAGCGCTTCTTCCGGGCGGATGCGGCCGGAGGGAATGGGACGCTTGGCGGTGCGGGTCATGACCGCATCGATGTCGGCGTCGTACCACATGTTGAGGGCGCCGGATGCTCCCGCGCCCACGGCGATACAGAGGATCGCGATGGCGGCGATGAACGGGTTGATCTCGCCCGGAGCAAGAATGAGGCCGGCGAAGGCCGTAAAGACGACCAGCGACATGACCCGCGGCTTCAGGAGCTCGAAGAAATCACGCGGCGACGCTTCGGAGAGGTAGACCTCGCCGCCGCCCGGAACCGTTTCGTGATGCTCGATGACCGCCATGTTCTTTCCGTCGCGTTCGGCCGATTCATTCGGCCTTTTCTACTGGCGGAGCCGCCGTTTCCGGCGGCTCCGATCTCAAGGGTCTTACTTGACCTTCGGGAGCTGTTCCCACTGGTGGAACGGCGGCGGCGAAGAGAGCTGCCATTCCAGCGTGTTCGCACCTTCACCCCACGGGTTGTCGCCGGCGACGCGCTTCTTGGCGAAGGCTTCAAAGACGCCGAAGAGGAAGATCAGGACGGCGAAGGCCGAGATGTACGAACCGTAGGACGACACCGCGTTCCAGCCGGCAAAGGCGTCCGGGTAGTCGATGTAACGGCGCGGCATGCCGGCAAGGCCGAGGAAGTGCTGCGGGAAGAAGATCAGGTTCACGCCGACGAACATGACCCAGAAGTGCAGCTTGCCGAGGAATTCCGAGTACATGTAGCCGGTCATCTTCGGGAACCAGTAGTACCAGGCCGCGAAGATCGCGAAGACGGCGCCGAGCGACAGAACGTAGTGGAAGTGGGCGACCACGTAGTAGGTGTCGTGCATGGCGCGGTCGAGGCCGGCATTGGCGAGCTGAACGCCCGTAACGCCGCCGACGGTGAACAGGAAGATGAAGCCGATCGCCCAGATCATCGGCGTCGTGAAGCGGATCGAACCACCCCACATCGTCGCGATCCACGAGAAGATCTTCACGCCCGTCGGAACCGCGATGACCATCGTGGCGAAGACGAAGTAGCGCTGGGTCTGGAGCGACATGCCGACCGTGTACATGTGGTGCGCCCACACGATGAAGCCGACGGCGCCGATCGCGACCATGGCGTAGGCCATGCCGAGGTAGCCGAAGATCGGCTTGCGCGAGAAGGTCGAGACGATGTGGCTGACGATGCCGAAACCGGGCAGGATCAGGATGTACACTTCCGGGTGACCGAAGAACCAGAACAGGTGCTGGAAGAGGATCGGGTCACCGCCGTTTTCCGGCGCGAAGAAGGCCGTGCCAAAGTTGCGGTCGGTCAGCAGCATGGTGATGCCGCCTGCCAGAACCGGCAGCGAGAGCAGAAGCAGGAAGGCGGTGATCAGCACCGACCAGGCAAAGAGCGGCATCTTGTGCAGCGTCATGCCCGGAGCGCGCATGTTGAGGATCGTCGTGATGAAGTTGATCGCGCCGAGGATCGAGGAGGCGCCGGCGATGTGCAGGCCGAGGATCACGAAGTCCATGGCAGGACCCGGCTGACCCGACGTCGAGAACGGCGGATAGATCGTCCAGCCGCCGCCCGCGCCGTAGCCGCCCGCGGGGCCTTCGACGAACATCGAGAGCAGGACGAGCAGGAAGGCCGGAATGATCAGCCAGAACGAGATGTTGTTCATGCGCGGGAAGGCCATATCCGGCGCGCCGATCATGATCGGCACCATCCAGTTGGCAAAACCGCCGATGAGCGCGGGCATGACCATGAAAAAGATCATGATGAGCGCATGCGCCGTCGTGAAGACGTTGAACATGTGCTTGCCGCCGTCGATGGCAGCATCACCCTCGAAACCGTAGACCATCGAGGCAAGACCGTGGAAGATCTGGATGCCCGGCTCCTGCAGCTCCATGCGCATCACCACCGACAGCGTGCCGCCGATGATGCCCGCACAGATCGCGAAGATCAGGTAGAGGGTGCCGATGTCCTTGTGGTTGGTCGACAGGAACCAACGCTGGAAGAATGTGAGCGGCTTGTGTTCGTGGTGATCGTGGTGATCGCCGTGGGCAGCGGATGTTCCGGCCATGGTCTCTCTCCCTTGGAATTACTGCGCGGCGTTTGCGGCGACGTTGACGGACTTTGCCGCACCGTCGACCGACGCCATCAGGGCTTTGTTTGCATCGCCGAGGTTCGTCGCGGCGGCTGCGAGCCACGTATCGTACTTCTCCTGCGAGACGACGCGGATGGCGATCGGCATGAACGCGTGGTCCTTGCCGCACAGCTCGGAACACTGGCCGTAGAACAGGCCTTCACGGTCAGCCTTGAACCAGGTTTCGTTGAGGCGGCCCGGGACGGCATCGATCTTCACGCCGAAGGAGGGCATCGCGAAGGCGTGGATCACGTCGGCAGCGGTGACGAGGAGACGGACATGCTTGCCGACGGGGACGACGACTTCGTTGTCGACAGCCAGAAGGCGCGGATAGACGCCCCTGTCTTCCTTGCCGGCAGCAGCGCGATCGCCGTCCTGCAGCAGGATGCTGTCGAAGGAGAGCGGGCTCTCGCCGACCTGATACTCATAACCCCAGTACCACTGGTAACCGGTGGCCTTGATCGTCAGCTCCGGCTCTTCCGTCGGGGCGAGCTGCCTGGTCAGAAGCTGGAAGGAGGGAACGGCGAGGAACAGGAGAACGATGACCGGGCCGAGCGTCCAGACGACTTCGATCGCCGTGTTGTGGCTGGTCTTGGACGGAACCGGGTTCTTGCTCTCGCGGAACTTCACGACGACGACGATGAGCAGGACGAGAACGAACAGGGTGATCGGGACGATGAACCACAGAGTGTACTGCTCGAACCAGCGGATCTCTTCCATGATCGAGGTCGCGGCGGGCTGAAGGCCCTTCTGCCAGTCGAACGGCTGATCAGCGAAGGCGGTCGAAGCAAAGAGCAGACAGCCGATCGCGGCCAGAACTGCAAAAGCTTTGTTTTTCACAACGTATCTCCCCAAGGCGTTTGATCGGGATCAAACAGACGCGCAGAATCCCTGCTATACTGAGTGCTTAAAACCACAGTTTCATGCTCGCCGCAACAGCCATGGGGGACACCCCGTGCGGCATTTTTGCGCAAAAGCAAAAGCATGGGCCCGCTCCCCACAGTTTCTTCATAATTCCCTATAGCATGAAAGGTTTGGCCGCGGCGATCCTGCGTAAAGCCCCCTTGCTTCCCCTCATCCACCGTCTGCACCGGCGATCCGGCCCCGGGCAAGGCCCCTATTATAATGAGTAAAGAACCGGTCCAATTTCCGCCTTCAATCAATTGGAAATGAGCGCCCGGGGCTTTTCATTTCACCCCTGCCCCTTCAAAGATAGCCCGACTGATTCGAGATTCCGAGGTTTTCATGGGTTTTGCTCCCCTTTCCCGGCTGTCCCGCACGGCACTTGGCCTTGCCGCGCTCGGGTTCGGCGCTCTCGCGCTTCCTTCCCTTTCGGCAGCCCAGCAGCCCGGCACGGTGAAGTCGAACCACGGCGCCTGGTCGATCGTCTGCGACCAGCCGGCCGGCGCCTCCGGCGAACAGTGCGCGCTGATGCAGAACGTGCTCGCCGAGGACCGGCCCGAGCTCGGCCTGTCCGTCGTCGTGCTGAAGACCGCCGACCGCAAGGCGAAGATCCTTCGCGTGCTCGCGCCGCTCGGCGTGCTCCTGCCGAACGGGCTCGGCCTCAATGTCGACGGCAAGGATATCGGCCGCGCCTATTTCGTGCGTTGCTTCTCGGACGGCTGCTATGCCGAGGTCGTGCTCGAGGACGAACTCCTGAAGACCTTCCGCTCCGGCGCGACGGCAACCTTCATCGTCTTCCAGTCGCCCGAGGAAGGCATCGGCATTCCCGTCGATCTCAAGGGTTTCGGCGAAGGCTACGACGCACTGCCGTAAGCCCCGCCCCCGGGCGGGCTTGCCGCCCGCCTTCCGGGGACTTACATGAGGCCCCAAGTCCAATGCTTGCGGAGCCTCCCATGAACACCGACCTTCTCTCCCTCTTCGATGCCGACGAGGCGTCCGTACAGGCGGTGCTCAAGGAGACGTTGAAGAACGCCGACGACGGCGAGCTCTTCCTCGAACACGCCCAGGCCGAATCCCTTTCCTTCGACAATGGCCGCCTCAAGGGCGGCAGCTTCAACACCGACCAGGGTTTCGGCCTCCGCGCCGTTGCCGGCGAAGCCGTCGGCTATGCGCATTCCGGCGAGATGACCCTGTCGGCGCTGAAGCGCGCGGCCGACGCTGCAGGCGCCGTCACGCGCGGCTTTTCCGGCGACTACGCCGCCGCCCCGCAGGGCACAAACCGGCAGCTCTATACGCCGGACAACCCGATCGGCACACCGAGCTTCGAGCAGAAGGTCGCCCTCCTAACCGAGATCGACGCGTATCTCCGCGCCAAGGATCCCAAGGTGCGGCAGGTGACCGCCTCGATCGCCGCAAGCTGGCAGGTCGTCAACATCCTGCGCGCCGACGGGCACCGCGTTACCGACATCCGCCCGATGACGCGCGTCAACATCTCCGTCGTCGCCGGTGAAGGCGACCGGCAGGAGACCGGCAGCTACGGCGTCGGCGGTCGCACCACCTTCGACGCATTCCTCACCGAGGAAAGCTGGCGTTTCGGCGCCGACGAGGCGCTGCGGCAGGCGCTGGTCAATCTCGAGGCCGTCGAGGCACCGGCCGGGACGATGGACATCGTGCTCTCCTCCGGCTGGCCGGGCGTCATGCTGCATGAAGCGGTCGGCCACGGGCTGGAAGGCGACTTCAACCGCAAGAAGACGTCGGCCTTCGCCGGTCTGCTCGGCGAGCAGGTCGCGGCCAAGGGCGTCACCGTCGTCGACGACGGCACGATCGACGACCGCCGCGGCTCGATCACGGTCGACGACGAGGGCACGCCGTCCGCCTACAATGTGTTGATCGAGGACGGCAAGCTGGTCGGCTACATGCAGGACCGGCAGAACGCGCGCCTGATGGGCATGAAGGCGACCGGCAACGGCCGCCGGCAGGGTTATGCCTATCGCCCCATGCCGCGGATGACCAACACCTACATGCTCTCCGGCGACAGGACGCCGGACGAAATCATCGCCTCGGTGAAGAACGGCCTCTACGCCGTCTCCTTCGGCGGCGGACAGGTGGACATCACCTCGGGCAAGTTCGTCTTCGGCTGCACCGAGGCCTACCTCATCGAGAACGGCAAGGTGACGGCCCCCGTCAAGGGCGCCATGCTGATCGGCAACGGGCCGGACGCCATGCGCCGCGTCTCGATGGTCGGCAACGACACGAAGCTCGACACCGGTATCGGCAATTGCGGCAAGGCCGGCCAATGGGTCCCGGTCGGCGTCGGCCAGCCGCATCTGCGCATGGACCAGGTGACGGTCGGCGGCACCAAGGCCTGATCCCGAAATCGCTCTACCGAGCCTCGACTTCAAGAACCAGAGACCGCAAAGCGCAGCAACAGCCATTCCCGGAAGGCGCGCGCTTCCGGGGAGAGGCGCTTGAAGTCGCGGGCGACGAGCCAGTAGGCGCCATACTGAATGGATATGTCGAAGAGCTGCACAAGGCGCCCTTCGGCGATGTCCTCGGCCGCGAAGGCGCGGTCGACCAGCGCGACGCCGTGGCCGCGCAGCGCCGCCTGCAAGACGAGATTGCCTTCGGTAAAGATCTGCGCGCGCCCGGGCGGCACATCCGCCAGGCCCGCGGCGGCAAACCAGCGCTGCCAGGCGCTGCGGTTCTCCTCGTGCAGCAGCGTGTAGGCGAGGATGTCGGCCGGCGTGCGCAGCGGCGCCCCCTCCTCCATCAGGCAGGGCATGACGACGGGCACCAGCTCCACATCCGCCAGGTGCTCGGCTGCAACGCGCGGCCAGGCTCTGGCGTCCATGCCATGCCGGATGGCGATTTCCGGCTCCTGCGCGCGAAACTCGATGAGCCGCATGTCGGATTCGACCACGACGTCGATCTCGGGATGGTCGGCGTGGAAATCGTCGAGATGCGGCACGAGCCAGCTCGCCGCGAAGGAGGGTTCGGAGCTGATCTCCAGCAGCCCGCCGCCACGCCGGCCGCGAATCTCCGACAGGCTTGCATCCATCGCATCGAAGGCGCGCGACAGGACGTCGAGCAGCGCTTCGCCGGCGGAGGTGAGGCGGACGCTGCGGTGACGGCGCTCGAAGAGCGGTTTGCCAAGCTCGGCCTCCAGCTCCTTGACCTGCCGGCTGACGGCGGCCTGCGAGACGAGCAGCTCCTCGGCCGCCAGCGTGAAGCTGCCAAGCCGGCCCGCCGCCTCGAAACTCCTGAGCGCCGTGAGCGGCAACCGTCCGCGTTTCATCGCATAACCTCAAGTCATTCGAAATCGACGATAAACTCGTTTGAGCAAAAAGGGCAAGCAGGCGGACAATCCGTCAGACAGAAAACACGGAGAACCACGATGTTCGACCCCATCACGCGCATCTTCATGGATGTGATCCGCATCCTCACCTTCCAGGCCGGGCGGCCGGCGCCGCCGCGCCACAGGAAAGCCGTTGTTAACCACTCGGATACCGACCGGGTGCGATAACGGCCGCGAGAGACGAAAAGGGACGACGAAGACGACATGCCGATTCGCAGCGTCATGCGACAGGGGCTGAGGCGCGCCATGATCACCGGCGGGCTGGAGTTCGCGCATCTGGCCGAGCGCGTCGGGCTGATGGCGTCCGCGCGCGGCATGGGTGCGATCTTCACGCTGCATCATGTGCGGCCGAAGACGCCGCAGACCTTCGATCCGAATGCGCATCTGGAGATCACGCCGGACTTTCTCGACGCGGCGATCGAACACCTGACGGAAGAAGGCTACCAGTTCGTGGCGCTGGCCGACATGCCGGCACGACTGGCCATCGCACGCGGTGGCGAGCGTTTCGCAGCCTTCACGCTGGACGACGGCTATCGCAACAATGCGGTTCATGCCCAGCCGGTCTTCACACGGCACAAGGTGCCCTTCACCGTCTTCGTCTCGCCGGGCTTTGCCTGCAAGACGCACGGCATCTGGTGGGAGACGCTGACGGAGCTTTTGCGCGTCGCGCCGCATCTGGAGTTCGATTTCGGCTCCGGCGCGATCGCCCTTCCGCTCGCAACCCTCTTCCAGAAGCAGACCGCCTATGTCCGGCTCGCCCATTTCATCCAGGCGGAGATGGATGAGGCTATGGCAATCGAGCGGCTCGATGCCGCCGCAAGAGCCCATGGCATCGACCCTCTGATGATCACCGAACGGCTCGTCATGCGCGAGCCGGAGCTGAAAAGCCTCGTCGTCAACCCCCTCGCGTCGATCGGCGCGCATACCGTGAGCCACCGGGCCCTCGCCCGCCTTGGCGACGCGGAAGCATGCCAGGAGATGGAGCAGTCGGCCGAGCGCATCGCCGCCATCATCGGCCACCGGCCGGACACGCTCGCCTATCCCTATGGCGGCCGCGCCTCCGTCTCGCCCCGCGAGCATCGACTTGCCAGGGACCTCGGCTTCCGCGTCGCCGTCACGACGGATCCGGGCACGATCTCGGCCCGCTCCTTCGACGCGCCGACGACGCTCCCGCGCATCTCGCTGAACGGGCACTACCAGAAAGCCAAATATGTCGGGGCACTGGCTTCAGGCATTCCCTTCCGGCTGATGCGGCGCTGAGCTTGGGCATGCGCCTTCTCCGTGATATGCTGGCGCACACTCGGAGACCGTTCCATGCTAGCCCTGCGCCTGCCTGCCGATATCGAAAAGCGCCTTGAAGAGCTTGCCCGGAAAACCGGGCGCAGCCCGAGCGAACACGCACTCGAGGCCATCGTCGAGCATCTGGACGACCTAGAAGATCTCCACCTTGCCGAGCAGCGGCTTGCCGAACTGAAAAAGGGGCAGGCAGGCACCATCTCTCTTGCCGAGATGATGAAGGCCCATGGCGTGGAAAATTGAATTTCACCCCGGCGCGGACAAGGAGCTCGAAAAACTCGGCACCGCGGCCGCCCGGCGTATCCTCCGCTTCCTCAGTGATCGCATCGCCCCGCTCGAGGATCCTCGTGCGATCGGGCAGGCGCTGAAAGGATCCGAACTCGGCGCCTTCTGGAAGTACCGCGTCGGCGACTATCGCATCATTGCGCGGATCGAGGATTCGGTCGTCACGATCTTCATCATTCGCATCGGCGACCGGAAATCCGTCTACCGCTGACCATTCACGGATACATCCTGACCTTCGTCCAGCCGGCACCGTCCGCCGTGCGGCGGAATTCCATGCGGTCGTGCAGGCGGAAGGGGCGGTCGTGCCAGAACTCGATCGAGACGGGCTTGATGCGGAAGCCGGACCAGTGCGGCGGGCGAGGAATCTCGCCGATGGCGTAGCGGGCCGTGTATTCGGCAACCGCCTTCTCCAGCGCGAAACGGCCTTCCAGCGGGCGCGACTGCTTCGATGCCCAGGCGCCGATGCGGCTGCCCCGTGGGCGCGAGGCGTAGTATTCGTCCGCCTCGGCATCGGTGACGATCTCCACCTCGCCGCGGATGCGCACCTGACGGCGCAGCGACTTCCAGTGGAAGCACATGGCGGCCTTCAGCGCGCCAAGGATTTCCACACCCTTCTGGCTCTCGAAATTCGTATAGAAGACGAAGCCGCGTGCATCGAACCCCTTGAGCAGGACCATGCGCACATTCGGCAGACCCGCCTCGTCGACGGTGGCGAGCGCCACCGCGTTCGGGTCGTTCGGCTCGGTCTTCGCCGCCTCCTCCAGCCATGTGCCGAAGAGGGCGTAGGGTTCGTTTTCCTCGGTGAAGTCACCGCTTGTTAACGCATTTTCGCTCATATTCGATTCAATGCCGATCTATTAACTGCATGAGGCAGGTTGGAGTGGACGTCATAGCAAAGTCGCGCGCGCAGACAAAGCCATACAGGGCACATTGCCTTGCGGTTGTTGTCGTGACCCTGTGCGGCGCCTCTCTCTCCGGCTGCATGGGCGGTCTCGACATCTTCGACGGCAGCAAGGTCGATACCCTGCGCACCAGTTCCGTGCCCTCGGGCACCGAACGCCTGACCGACGAGATCACCGTGCGCAACGCCGTCTCCTCCGCCGATCTTGCCCGCACCGGCGGCAGCGCCATTCCGTGGGCGAACTCCGCCTCGGGCAGCGCCGGCGTCATCAGCAGCATTGCGGAAAATCGCGACACGACCGGGCGGCCGTGCCGCGACTTCGTGACGACACGCCATTCCTACCAGGGCATCGCCAACTATTCCGGCCGCACCTGCCTTGGCAATTCCGGCGAATGGCTGCTGCTCGCCTTTGACCTGCAAGGTTGAGGACACGCGATCTTTGCACTTTTTCAACTCTGGCCCGTAACCAGTGATTAGGACGTTCATCGCTATCATGGCCGGCAAAACGGCAACGGGTGGAAGTTATGCGTGACCCCTATTCGGTGCTCGGCGTGAAGCGAAACGCCGGGCAGGAGGAAATCAAGGCAGCCTGGCGCTCGCTGGCGAAGGCCGTGCATCCCGACCAGAACCATGACGACCCAAATGCCACCGTGCGCTTCACGGAGGCCGGCCGCGCCTACGACATCCTGCGCGACCCCGACAAACGCAGCCGCTACGACCGCCAGCAGCGCGAGGCCGAACTGCGCCGCATGGAGCAGATGCGCCGCCAGCAGGCCGAGCGCAAGGCAAGGAGCGAAGCCCCGCCGCGCGTGTCGAACGAGGATGCCGAGGACATGATCGCCCGCATCTTCGGCGTCGATTCGCGCGGACAGCCGGCAGAAGCCAAGGTCCAGGGGCAAGCGCAGTCCCAGCCGCGCGCCCAGCAGCAGGCACAGGCCGCCGGCGCCGCCGCACAGGACGCCCGCAAGGCGGCCGACGAGCCTGAGATCGAAGAGGCGCCGCCGGGCCGCGGCGTCGCCCCGGCAAGCAGCCTCATCTCCGCCATCATCCGCCGCATCCGCGGAAGCCGCGTCAAGGTGGAGACGGCACCGGACTTCGTTGCCGACGTCACCGTCAGCGTCGAGGACATCCTCAACAAGGTGCGCCCGACGATCGAGACCCCGGACGGGCAGACGCTGCGCGTGCCTGTCGGCGCCGGCTCGACGGATGGCCAGGTGATCCGCCTCAAGGAGGCCGGTCACCGCATCGAGAACCTGAAGCGCGGCGATGCCGTCATCACCTTGCGCGTTGCCCCCGGTCGCTTCCGGGTCGATGGTTTCGACCTGAAGGTCGACCTGCCGGTGACGATCGAGAATGCCGTGCTCGGCTGCGAGACGACCATCGACGGCCCGCTCGGACCGCTGCCGGTAACGGTTCCGGCCTGGTCGGGCTCCGACCACCAGATCCGTATTCCCGGTGAAGGTCTGCTCATGGAAAACGGCGAACGGGGCGATCTCGTCGCCGAAATCCGCCTTCTCCTGTGGGAAAAACCGGATGACAAGATGATCGACCTGATGCGCAGCCTGCGCGAAGGGCTTTATCTTTGAGCCCTTTGTGACGCTTTCATAAAACATGCACCCATTGTTACGAGTGCTAACAGTTCCTGAACCCTCCCGCGCTTGAACCCCAATGCCGCCTATGCCATAGGCAAATCTGACTTAAGTATCAGGGGGCAAACCATGGTTCAGGCATCTGGTCTGATGAAGGGCAAGCGCGGCGTCATCATGGGCGTCGCCAACAACCGTTCCATCGCCTGGGGCATCGCCAAGGCTATCCACGCACAGGGCGGCGAGATTGCCCTGACCTATCAGGGCGATGCGCTGAAGAAGCGTGTGGAGCCGCTGGCCGTCGAAATCGGCGCCGTGCTGGCCGGCGATTGCGACGTTTCCGACGAGGCATCGATCGACGCCGTCTTCGAGAATATCGAGAAGACCTGGGGCAAGATCGACTTCCTCGTGCATGCGATTGGCTTTTCCGACAAGGACGAGCTGACCGGCCGCTACGTGGACACCACACCGGCGAATTTCGCCAAGACCATGCAGATCTCGGTCTATTCCTTCACGTCGGTCGCCCGTCGCGCGGAAAAGCTGATGACCGACGGCGGCTCGATGCTGACGCTGACCTATTACGGCGCAGAGAAGGTCATGCCGAACTACAACGTCATGGGCGTCGCCAAGGCCGCGCTCGAGGCGAGCGTGAAGTATCTCGCCGTCGACCTCGGCCCGAAGAACATCCGCGTCAACGCGATTTCCGCCGGCCCGATCAAGACGCTCGCAGCCTCCGGCATCGGTGACTTCCGCTATATTCTCAAGTGGAACGAGTACAATGCGCCGCTGCGCCGGACCGTCACGATCGAGGAAGTCGGCGATGTCGGCCTCTACATGCTGTCCGATCTGTCGCGCTCGGTGACCGGCGAAACCCATCATGCGGACAGTGGCTACCACGTCGTCGGCATGAAGGCCGTCGACGCGCCCGACATCTCCGTCATCAAGGACTGATACGAACGTCCGCCCCGGGGTTTTCGCCTTGCTCATCTACATGATCCGTCACGGCCAGACCGCGTGGAATGCAGAGGGCAGGCTGCAGGGGCAGAAGGACATTCCGCTGAACGAGACCGGCCGCCGCCAGGCGGCCGGCAACGGCGCCGCCCTCAAAGGCATTCTCGGCGCCGCGGCCGCCGATTTCGATTTCGTCGCAAGCCCGCTGGGCCGCACGCGCGAGACGATGGAAACCCTTCGCCGCGCCATGGGGCTCGATCCCCTCGCCTACCGCACCGACGACCGTCTCGTCGAATTGTCCTTCGGCGACTGGGAAGGCCATACCCTGCCCGAACTGATGGCCGAAGCGCCGGCACGGGTCGAAGAGCGCAGCCACGCGAAATGGAACTTCATTCCGCCCGGCGATGCGGCGGAAAGCTACGAGATTCTCTCCTGGCGCATCGCGTCCTGGCTTGCCGATGTCCGTGGTCCGACCGTCTGCGTCAGCCATGGCGGTGTTTTCCGCGCGGCCTTCCGGCTGAACGGCATGGACGAGGAAGAAGCGGCCAACACGCCGATCCACCAGGATCGCCTGCTGCGCATCGATGCGACGGGCATGCACTGGCTCTAAGGGACAAGAGCCCGCCTGGAAAAGCCGGACGGCCGTGGCGGAATGAAAGGCAAAGCCTTACTGGATGATCTCGAGATCGTTGATGACGCGCTTGCCGTCGACTTCGGTGTAGAACACCAGCACCTTCACGCCCGGTTCCAGCCCCTCGAAATTGAACTCTTCCGGCGCCTGGTACTTCTTGCCGTCATCGAGCGAGAGGCTGAGGTTCGTCGTGTCGACATTCGTGATCACGGCCTCCACGTCGGCGCTTTCGGCAGAAGCCGCGAGCGGCGAAAGGAAAACGGCCGTGGCCATCAGCGCGGCGATCAGAAAGCGCATCTTGCGAACCCCTGGGAATGAATCAGTCTTTTTGCTGGCCATGTCAGATGCCCCCCAAATATGGCGAAATTCGCCCGCCCCCGCGTGCGCTGGTGAAATGGATGGCCGGAAAGATCATACGAAGCAAGGCAGGCTGCCCGCTCATCCCCGGAATTGTCGGACAAGGGCGGCGGAGGGCCCGGAAAGCGGCTTGGCAACACTCTCCCGTATCGGGACGGAAATGCAAGTATTTCAGCTGTTTATAAATGCAATCTTAAGGAAGCCTCCCTTACCGTTTTGCGACCACCGGGGATTCTCTTTTTGCGCGTTCCAGCCGCCTTTCGCCACGCTCTGGCGTCCATAGCAGAATGGGCGAAACCGTCGCTCATTCCGGCGGCGATCGCCGGTTGCGTCATCCTGACGGCGGGCATCGTCTACGAGCGGCAGAACGAGCATATCTACCGCAACGAGCTGCAGAACCATGTGGCGGGCGACCTCGCGCTGGTCGCAGCCCGGCTGCAGAGCCAGGTGAACGGCAATGTCGCGGCCCTGCGCAGCGTCGCCAACATGTTCGCGGTGGCGCCGGAGCAGGCGACGCTGCAGTTCAACGTCTTCGCCCGCAAGCTGATGCTGCAGAACACCCATTTCCGCCGGGTCGGCGTCGCGCCGGAGGGCACGGTCCGGCAGGCCTTCCCGCTCGACGGCAACCAGCATTACCTCGGTACCAATTTCAACCGCTTCCCCTCCTTCCGCCGGGCCGCCCAGATGGACCGTTCGCGCGGGCGCCCGCTGATGTTCGGGCCGGTGCAGTTCGCCAAGGGCGGCCGCGGCTTCAACCTCTTCATACCGGTCTTCACCAATGTGGAGGCGCGGCACTATTTCTGGGGCTACATCGACGGGCTGATCGACGAGCGCAAGCTCTTTACCGACGCCGGCCTGTTCGATGCCGACCAGCCCACGCGGCACAGCGCGCAACGGCACGAAACCGATATCCAGCTCGCCATCCGCGACGTCAGCGTGCCCGACAATATCGTCGATCCGTTCTTCGGCGATGCGGAGGTCTTCGAGAAGGAACCCGTCCTCCAGGCGCTGGATTTTCCCGGCGGGCGCTGGCAACTGGCGGCCATCCCCTCCAAAGGCTGGCAGCACCCGCCTGAAAACCTCACCCAGATCCGGCTGATCATCGCCGCTGCGGCACTCGTCATCATCGTGCCGATCTTTCTGACCGGCGGCCTCGTCAGCGAACGCCAGCGCAACATCGCCCGGCTGCGGGCGCGCGAGCGGCAGGTGCAGTCACTCTCCCAGCGCCTCGACATCGCGCTCGACGCCTCCAAGATCGGCATCTGGGAAGTCGAGCTGTCGACCGGCGCGCGCAACTGGGACGAACAGATGCACCGTCTGCACGGCTTCCCGGAAAACGAGACGCCGAACGACCACGAATGGCGTTCCGTTCTCCACCCCGACGACGTCGCCATCGCCAGGGGCGAGATGGACCGGATCCGCGCCGGCGGCAACGACTACAAGTCGCAGTACCGCATCCTCATGCCCGACGGCAACTGGCACCATATCCGCAATGTCGGTTCACGCCTCACCGGTCCCAACGGCGAGGACAAGCTGACCGGCATCAGCTGGGACGTGACCGAGGACGTGCTGCTGAACGAGGCGCTGAAGAGTGCCAAGGACCATGCCGAGGTGCAGAACGCCGAGCTCGCCAAGCTGACGCAGCGCCTCGACCTCGCGCTCGATTCCTACGAATGCGGCCTGTGGGAGGCCGATCTGGAGGATGGGCTGACGCTGTGGGACGACCGCATGCACCAGCTCTACGGGATCACCAACACCGGCAAGCGCATCACCCACGACATCTGGATCAACGCCATCCATCCCGACGACCGTGCCGAGGCGGAAGGCAAGGCCAGCCGGACCATCGACGAGAACGTGCCCTATTCGCGCACCTCGCGCGTCGTGCATCCGGACGGATCCATTCGCCATATCCAGTCGGTCGGCAAGCTGCATACCGGGCAGGACGGCCGCCGCAAGCTGGTCGGGCTCGCCTTCGACGTCACCGACGACATGCAGATGACCGCCCGCCTGCGCCAGGCCAAGGAACAGTCCGAACGGCAGAATACCGAACTGGAACAGACCAGCCGCCGCCTCGACCTCGCACTCGATTCCTACCAGTGCGGCCTCTGGGAAGCCGATCTCGACCTCGGCCGGACCTACTGGGACGAGCGCATGCACCAGCTTTACGGCCTGGTCTTCACCGACGGCACCGTGACGCACGAGGAATGGCTCGCCGCAATGCACCCGGACGACCGGGAAGAAACGGTCCAGACCGTCAATCACTGCGTCGAACACGATTTGCCCTATGTGCGCGAGGCCCGCATCCTGATGCCGGACGGCGAGATCCGCCATGTGCGCTCCGTCGGCAAGGTCCACCACGCTCAGGACGGCGGCCGCAAGCTGATCGGCCTTGCCTTCGACGTCACGGAAGACGTGATCCTGAAGGAAAACCTGAAGGCGGCCAAGGAACAGGCGGACGCCAAGAACATCGAGCTGGAACAGGCCAAGGTCCGCATCGAGCACAACGCGCTGCACGACCCGCTGACCGGGCTCGGCAACCGCCGCAAGCTCGACGACGAGCTGACGGACATCGCCACGCGCAGCGAGACGAAGGATGCGCGCGTCGGCATCCTGCATATCGACCTCGACCGCTTCAAGCAGATCAACGACACGCTCGGTCATGCCGCGGGCGATGCGCTTCTCGTGCATGCCTCGCAGGTGCTGCGCGCCTGCGTGCACACCGGCGACCTCGTGGCACGCATCGGCGGCGACGAATTCGTCGTGGTGGTGACCAACACGACCGATCAGGTCTATCTCAGCGCGCTGTCGCGGCGCATCATCAGCCTGATGCAGCAGCCCGTCGAATATGAGGGCCATCTCTGCCGCTTCGGCGTCAGCATCGGCATCGCCCTTGCCGAGGGCCGGTCGATCGACACGGCCAGGCTGCTCGTCAATGCCGATATCGCGCTCTACCGGGCCAAGGCGCTCGGGCGGAACCGGCATGAATTCTTCACCGAGGCGCTGCAGGCCGAGATCATCTCGAACAAACGCATCGCCGACGATATCCTGGCCGGCATCGAGAACAACGAATTCGTGCCCTACTACCAGCCGCAGATCGACGCAGGCACACTGAAGCTCGCCGGCGCCGAAGCGCTGATCCGCTGGAACCATCCGCGCGAAGGCCTGCTGACGCCCGACCACTTCCTGAAGATCGCCGAAGACCTCAACGTCATGGCCACGCTCGACCGCATCGTCCTGGAAAAGGCGCTGCTCGACTGCGCCCGCTGGGCGGCGCAGGGCCTGATCATGCCGAAGATCTCGGTCAACGTGTCGGCCCGGCGCCTCCGGGACGAGAGCCTGATCGACAGCCTCACCGGCCTCTCCATCCAGCCCGGCCAGATCGCCTTCGAACTGGTCGAATCGATCTTCCTCGACGAGAGCGACGACGTCGTTCTCACCAACCTGGAACGCATCAAGGCACTCGGCATCGACATCGAGATCGACGATTTCGGCACCGGCCACACCTCCATCGTCAGCCTCCTGAAGCTGAAGCCGAAGCGGCTGAAGATCGACCGCCAGCTCGTCGCCCCCATCCTCACCGCCCGCAACGAACAGGCGCTGGTGCGCTCGATCATCGAGATCGGCCGCTCGCTCGGCATCGAGATCGTCGCCGAAGGCGTGGAGACGATGGAGCATGCCGAGATGCTGGGCCTGCTCGGCTGCGATCTCCTGCAGGGCTACGCCTTCGCCAAGCCGCTCTCCCGCGACGCCTTCCTCGCCTTCGGCAGCGAGATGCGGTGGAAGCTGGCGTCGTAAGGGCCTGGATCGCCCCTCATCCGCCTGCCGGCACCTTCTCCCCGCAAGCGGGGCGAAGGGGGTGTCGCGCCCGTTTCCCCAGACAGCGGCATCGTTGTTGGGGAGAACATCGCCCCTTGCCCCTTCTCCCCGCCTGCGGGGAGAAGGTCGCGGCAGCGGGATGAGGGGCAATCACCGGGCATGCTGACGGTAAAAGCGCGAAACCCTTGTCCCTACCCCGCCTTTTCCACTAAGAGAGGTCGCACTTTCCTGTGGGGTCCGGTTCCGCTCATGTCGCACAATACCTTCGGTCATCTCTTCCGCGTCACCACCTGGGGCGAAAGCCACGGGCCGGCGCTTGGCTGCGTGGTGGATGGCTGCCCGCCCGGCATCCGTTTCACGCTGGCCGAACTGCAGGCCTGGCTCGACAAGCGAAAGCCGGGCCAGTCGCGCTTCGTGACGCAGCGCCGCGAGGACGACCTCGTCAAGGTGCTCTCCGGCGTGATGCTGGACGACGACGGCGAGACGATGATCACGACGGGCACGCCCGTCTCCATGCTGATCGAGAACACCGACCAGCGCTCCAAGGACTACGGCGAGATCGCGAAACGCTACCGCCCCGGCCATGCCGACTACACCTATGACGTCAAATACGGCATCCGCGACTATCGCGGCGGCGGGCGCTCCTCCGCCCGCGAGACGGCGGCCCGCGTCGCCGCCGGCGGCCTTGCCCGCAAGGTCGTGCCGGGGCTCACCGTCCGCGCCGCGCTGGTGCAGATCGGCAAACACAAGATCGACCGCAGCAACTGGGACTGGAACGAGGTGAACAACAACCCGTTCTTCGCGCCCGACCCTGCCATCGTGCCCGTGTGGGAGGACTATCTCGACGGCATCCGCAAGGCGGGCTCCTCGATCGGCGCGGTCGTCGAAGTGATCGCCGAGGGCGTTCCCGCCGGCATCGGCGCACCGATCTACGGCAAGCTCGACCAGGACATCGCCTCCCTCCTCATGTCGATCAACGCCGTCAAGGGCGTGGAGATCGGCGAAGGATTTGCGTCTGCCGAACTCACCGGCGAGGACAATGCCGACGAGATGCGCATGGGCAATGACGGCAATCCGATCTTCCTGTCCAACCACGCCGGCGGTATTCTCGGCGGCATTTCCACCGGCCAGCCGGTCGTCGCCCGCTTCGCCATCAAGCCGACCTCCTCGATCCTCACCGAGCGCCGCTCGATCGATTCGGACGGCAACAATGTCGACGTGCGCACCAAAGGCCGGCACGATCCCTGCGTCGGCATCCGTGCCGTGCCGATCGGCGAGGCAATGGTCGCCTGCGCCGTTGCCGACCACTACCTGCGCGATCGCGGCCAGACCGGCCGCCTGAAATAATCGGCTGAATAGGAGCCTGCCATGAGCTACGATCAGAAGCGTGTCGTCGATGCCATCCGCGCCTTCGAGGCCGGCGAGATCGTCGTCGTCATGGATGACGACGGCCGCGAGAACGAGGGCGACCTCATCGTCGCCGCCGTGCACTGCACGCCCGAAAAGATGGCCTTCATCGTGCGCCACACCTCCGGCATCGTCTGCACCCCCATGCCGCGCGAGGAGGCCAAGCGCCTCAACCTCAACGCCATGGTGGCGGAGAACGATTCGGCGCACACCACCGCCTTCACCGTCTCGGTCGATTTCAAGCACGGCACGACGACGGGCATTTCGGCCGACGACCGCACGCTGACGGTGCGCAACCTCGCCAACCCCAATGTCGGCGCCGCCGACTTCGTGCGCCCCGGCCACATCTTCCCGCTCGTCGCCCGTGAAGGCGGCGTCCTCATGCGCTCCGGCCACACGGAAGCCGCGGTCGACCTCTGCAAGCTCGCAAGCCTGCCGCCGATCGGCGTGATCAGCGAGCTCGTCAACGACGACGGCACCGTCATGCGCGGGCCGCAGGTGGCAGGCTTTGCCGAGCAGCACGGCCTCAAGCAGGTCTCCGTCGCCGACCTCATCGCCTATCGCCAGCGCAAGGAAACACTGATCGAGCAGGTCGACGGTTTCGACATCGATACGCCCTACGGCAAGGCGAAAGCCCTGACCTACACCCTGCCCTGGGACCCGATGCAGCATCTTGCCGTCGTTTTCGGCGACATCAGGGACGGCGTCGACATTCCGGTGCGCCTGCATCTCGAAAATGTCGGCGGTGACGTCTTTGGTGCGAGCCGCCAGATCGACGCGATCATGAAGCGCATCGCCGAACAGGGCCGCGGCGTGATCGTCTATCTGCGCGAGGGGTCCGTCGGCGTCGGCCAGTCCTCCACCGCGCGCAAGGGCAAACACGATCGCGAGGGCCACGACGAGGCGCAGGCA
Organism: Shinella sp. 838; assembly: GCF_029623935.1. Lineage (NCBI taxonomy): Bacteria > Pseudomonadati > Pseudomonadota > Alphaproteobacteria > Hyphomicrobiales > Rhizobiaceae > Shinella > Shinella sp. 838. The sequence continues at coordinate 176,152 of NZ_JARSBQ010000002.1, read as the reverse complement.
CGCGAAAGCGAATGGCTGGAAATCGGCCTCGGTGCGCAGATCCTGAAGGATCTCGGCATCACGTCGATCCGCCTGATGGCCTCGCGCGAGCGCCACTATGTCGGCCTCGAAGGGTTTGGCATCCAGATCAGCGCCACCGACCTCTGCTGAAACCGAATATCCCGCCTCCCCGAAACGTCTGAGTTTCACGCGGCAATCGGGGATCGCGGGATTTTCTCGGGGGATGGCGGGGCATGTGGGATTTCAGCATCGGCAGGACCATCGGTATCCTCGCCAGGACCATGCCGTTCATCCTCCTGCGGATGGTGATCTACTTCGTCATCACGCTCGCCTTCATCCTCGCGACGGGTGCGGGAGCCGGCATCGGCTACGTCGTCGGCTCACTCAGCGAAAGCCCGGAATCCTACGCCGCCTGGGGCGGCTTCATCGGCATGGGCTTCATTGCCGCCGCCGTCTACTGGGCGCGCGAATGGCTGCTCTACATGGTCAAGGCCGCCCATATCGCCATCATCGTTAAACTGATCGACGGCGAGGCGCTGCCGGACGGCAAGGGCCAGGTTACCTATGGCCGCGAGGTCGTCACGGCCCGTTTCGGCGAGGCCAACGTGCTCTTTGCACTCGACCAGCTCGTCAAGGGCGCCATCGCCGCCATTACTGGGCTGATCGGCGGCGTCGCCGCCTTCCTGCCGATCCCCGGGCTCGACGCCATCGCCCGCTTCGCCAACACGGTCATCCGCCTGTCGCTGACCTATGTCGACGAGATCATCCTCGGCTACAACATCCGCACGAACAGCGACAATGCCTGGGACGGCGCCCGCCGCGGCCTCGTGCTCTACGCGCAGAACGGCCTGAAGATGGTGAAGAACGCCGTCTGGCTCGCCGTCTTCCTCTGGGTGCTGTCGATCGTCGTCTTCCTCCTCGCCCTCGCCCCCGCCGGCGCGATTCTCTACGCCTTTCCAGGCGAGATCGCGGGCTACAGCTTCGTCGTCGCCATCGTCTTCGCCTGGGCCTTCAAGGCCGCCGTGCTGGAGCCCTTCGCGATCGCCGCGCTGATGGCCGTGTATTTCGACACGATCCGCGGCCAGGTGCCCGACCCGGAATGGGACGCCAAGCTGACGGGCGCCTCCGAAAAATTCCGTGCGCTTACGGAAAAGGGCAAAGCCGCCTTCGGCGGGCGGCCGGTGACGGCCTAACCCGCGTCCCCGCGCCAGCCGTCCAGATACCGCACCGTCTCCACGCCCGCGAACTTCGCAATGCGGGCCAGCTCTGCCTCAAGCTTCTCCTGCCTGCCGGCAGAGGCGCGGACCTTCGGCTCCCACCACAGCCGCTTGACGTCGAGCGTACCGGCCTTGCGGTCGGCCTTCATGTCGATGCGGCCGACGAGGCGGTCGCCCTCGAGCAGCGGGAAGACGTAGTAGCCATATTGCCGCTTGGGCTCCGGCACGAAGATCTCGATGCGGTAGAAATAGCCGAACAGCCGTTCGGTGCGGTTTCGGTCGCGGATCAGCGGATCGAAGGGCGAGAGCACACGCAGGCGGGCGGGCGGTTCGGGCACATTGCCAAGGCAGGCCGGGAAATCGGCAAAGGCGTGCGAGGCGCGCGGCTTGCCGCCGTCCGCCGGCTCGATCGAGACCGGGCGCAGCTCCTCGCGATGGTCCTCCACCCAGGCCTTCGCCTCCTCCGGCGAGATGAGGTCCCAGAAGGCGGCGATCTCGCCATGGGTGGCAAAACCCAACCGCTCCAGCGCGCTGCGGCAGGCCCAGTCGACAAAGGCATCGTGCTCGACGTCCGGCGCATGGTGATGGGCCGGCACCACGCGCTCGACGAGATCGTAGACCTTCTGGAAGTTCTCGCGCCGGGCGATCGCCAGCTTGCCCGTGTGCCAGAGATATTCCAGCGCCGTCTTGTTCGGATGCCAGTTCCACCAGCCGCCGGATTTGTGGTCGTCGGCCTTGAGGTCCCGCGAGAGGACCGCGCCGCCGGAGGCGATGCGCTCGTAGGTCTCGCCGAACGCCTTGTCGAAGCCCTCGCCCTGCCATCGGCGCCACCGCTCGGCCATCGAGGCCTCCTTGCGGCGGAACCGGTGTTTCCAGTAGCGGAAGAAGCTGCTCGGGATGACCGAGGCATCATGGGTCCAGTGTTCGAAGAGGTCGCCGTCCTTCTCCAGCAGCGCCGTCAGATGCTCGCGGCGATAGGTCTGGTTGCGCGAGAACAGGATCTGGTGATGCGCCCGCTCCACGGTGGCGATGCTGTCGACCTGCACGAAGCCGATATCGTGGATGAGGTTCAGCAGGTCCGCCTTGCCGAGCAGGCGGCCGGGCGGAGCGCTCAGACCCTGGCGGGCGAGAAAGATGCGCCGGGCCTCGGCATTGGAGAGAAGAATCGTCATGGAGGATGATAGACACATATTCTTGGTTTGTTCTACACATTTTCGACGGCCAAGCGGGATCGGACCGCTGTGCCCGTCACACGAGTGTCGCTTTTCGAACAGACCGGCGTGGAAACCCTCTTCGCACATGCGGTGGAATTGCCTATAGCTCCCCCACCATCCACGAAACGGGACCCCGCTTTTGGATATCGTCTTTTCCGCCGCAACGGTGACCTATGCCGGACGCACCGCGCTGCACCCGCTGACGCTTGCGCTGAGCGAGCCGCGCATCGGCGTCGTCGGGCTCAACGGTTCGGGCAAGACCACCATGGCGCGGCTGATCAACGGCCTCGTCAAGCCGACGGGCGGCACGGTGACGGTCGCCGGGCTGGACACGGTGGCCGACGAAGCGGCTGCGCGCGGGAAAACCGGGTTCATCTTCCAGAACCCGCAGCACCAGATGATCCTGCCGATCCTGGCCGAAGACATCGCCTTCGGCCTCAAGAACCGCGGCTTCGACAAGGCGGAGATCGCGGCGCGGACGGAGGCGGTGCTCGCGCGTTTCGGCATATCCCACCTCGCACGGCGGCGCGTGCACGAGCTTTCCGGCGGCGAGACGCAGCTCGGCGCCATCGCCAGCGTGCTCGTCACCGGCCCGGACCTCCTGATCCTCGACGAGCCGACCAACCAGCTCGACCTGAAGAACCGCGCGCTCATCGAGCGCACCGTTGCGGGCCTGCCGGAACAGGTGCTCGTCATCACGCACGATCTCGCCCTGCTGGAGGGGTTCGACCGGGTGCTGGTGTTCCACGAGGGCCGGCTTGCGGCCGACGACCGGCCGGCCGAGGCGATCCGCGCCTATCGGGGGATCGCGGCATGCTGAACGGGCTCGACATCGAGGGCGACTCGCTGCTGCACCGCATGCCGGTGCGCGGCAAGCTGCTCATGCTCTTCGCCGCCGCGATCGGGCTCTTTATCGTTGCCGACCTGCGCATCCTCGTGCCGGCGCTCGGGCTTTCGGCCGTCCTCTACCTTTCGACCGGCATTGGTCTTCGCGAGGCCTTCCGGCGCGTGCGCTTCGTGCTCTTCACGGTGCTCCTCGTCGCAATCGCGAACTATGCCTTCCATTCGCTGCACGAGGCGCTGGTTGTCTTCTCCCGGCTGAGCGCACTGGTTCTGCTGGCTGCCGCCGTCACCGCCACGACCTCGATTTCCGCCTTCATGGACGAGATCACCCGGCTCCTGACACCGCTCGAACGCTTCGGCTTCGTGCGCGCGGCCGATGTGAGCCTCGCGGTCGGCCTCGTCATCCGCTTCGTGCCGGAGATCTTCGCGCGCTACGGCGAGATCACCGACGCCCACCGGGCGCGCGGCCTGCCGGTCCGGCCCTTGACCACTCTCGTGCCGCTCATCATCCTGACGCTGAAGGACGCCGATACGATCGCCATGGCGATTGACGCGCGCGGCTTTCGGCGGCACTAAGCATTCGACCCAATTTTGTCCACCGGGGAACCTGACATGACCACCAGAGACATCGTCCTCGTCGCCCTCTTCGCCGCGATCATCGTGGTGCTGGGCCTGCTGCCGCCGATCACGCTCGGCTTCATTCCGGTGCCGATCACCGCGCAGACGCTCGGCGTCATGCTCGCCGGCTGCATTCTCGGCGCAAAGCGCGGCGCGGCCGCCGTGCTGCTCGTGCTGCTGCTCGTGGCCATCGGCCTGCCGGTCCTGTCGGGCGGGCGCGGCGGCCTAGCCGTCTTTGCCGGCCCGACCGCCGGCTACCTCGTCGGCTGGTTCTTCGGCGCCTATGTCTGCGGCCTCATCGCCGAGCGCTTCGTGAAGGAAGACCAGCCGGAGCTGACGCAGTTCGCCGCCTTCCTCGGCGCCTCGATCGTCGGCGGCATCGCGGTCGTCTACCTCTTCGGCATTCCGTGGCTGGCCTATATGAGCGGCAAGGCCTTCTTCGAGACGGCCCTCGCCTCGATGGTCTTCGTGCCCGGCGACATCATCAAGGCCGGCGTCGCCATGCTGGCCGGCCGCGCGGTGCTTGCCGGCTATCCGCTGCTGCCGCAGCGCGCCTGAGCCGATGCCGCTTTCCGGCGCCCTCGAACGGCACGCCGCCGAAAGCCCCTCGAACCCGGCCTTCCACCTGGAGGACCGGGTTCTTTCCTATGGTGCACTGGCGGCAACGGCCCGGCAGTTCCTTGCAGCCTTCTGCGATCTCGCGCCCGAAGGCCGCAGCACCATCGGGCCGAAAACCCGGCTGGTCGCGATCATGACCGGCAACCACGCGCTCTTTCCCGCCGCCTTTGCGGCTGCAACGGCCGGCATCCATTGCGCCGCCCTGATCGACCCGCACCTGCCGGAAGCCCAGCGTACACGCCTGATCGGCAAGATCGACCCCGACCTCGTCGTCACCGCCCACGGCGCCGATCTTACCGTCGAGAGCCGGCGCGACGGTGCGCGGCGGGTCATCGCCGAAAGTGCCGCGCTGGACACGCCCGTGCTGCCGGAAGGGGCCGACGACGACCCGTTCCTCATCGTCTTCACCTCGGGCACGACGGCCGATCCGAAGCCGATCATCCGCGACCGGCGCTCCTGGCGCGTCAGCCTTGCCACGGGCGCGCCCTTCTTCGGCATCGACCGGGCGCTGGATACCTATGCCCCCGGCCCCCTCGCCCATGGCCTTGCGCTCTATGCGATGACCGAGACGCTGCTTGCCGGCGGCGCCTTTCATTCCGCCGCGCATTTCGATCCGGATGCGGCGCTGGCAACGATCCGGGCCAACGCCATCCGCCGCCTCGTCCTGGTGCCCACCATGCTGCGCCGGCTCGCCGCAGAGCCCCCGGCAACCGGCGTTGCCGCCATCACGATTGCCGGCGCGAAGCTGACGGCGGCGGACCACGCCCTGTGCGCGGCGCACTTTCCCGCCGCGGCGCTGCGCGAATATTACGGCGCCTCCGAACTCGGCTTCGTCACCGTCGCCGCACCGGGCGATGCCGTCTCCTCCACCGCGGTCGGCAAGGCCTTTCCGGGCGTGAACATTGCCGTGCTGGACGATGCCGGTAACCCGCTGCCGGCGGGAGAGACGGGCACGGTCTTCGTCGAAAGCCCGCTGGTCGCCACCGGCTATCTCGGACAGGGCGACGGGGCGGGACTCTCCCGCTTCGGCACATTGGCGACGGTCGGCGACCTCGGCTTCCTGGAGGCGGACGGCACGCTGCACCTCCTCGGCCGCTCCGGCGGCATGGTGCTGTCGGGCGGCAACAACATCTATCCTTCCGAAGTGGAGACGGCGCTGCGCGATACGGCCCTGGTGCGTGCCGCCCATGTCTTCGGCATCGAGCATGCCGATCTCGGCAGCGAGCTCGTTGCCGTGATCGAACCGGAACAGCCGGGCCTGACACCAAAGGCACTGACGGCGGCGCTCTCGGCGCTTCTGCCGCGCTACAAGCAGCCGCGCCGCATCTGGCTGTGCCGTGCCATGCCCATGACGCCCTCCGGCAAGGTCGCCGCGAAGACCGTCCGGCAATGGGTGGCGGAGGAGAGCGATGCACTCGACCGTTTCCTCTGACCGCATTCCCGTCGTCGCCGCGGCCTTCCGCACGCCGATCGGCCGCATCGGCGGGTGGCTTTCGGCCATCGAGCCGGCCAGCCTCGCCGCGCCGCTCATCCGAAAAATCCTCGAGGAGACGGGACTGCCGCCGGATGCCGTTGACGACGTCATCCTCGGCAATGCCGCCAACAGCGCCGGCAATCTCGCGCGCCTTGCCGCGCTGGAGGCGGGCCTTCCGGTTTGCGTGCCCGGCATGACGATCGACCGGCAATGCGGCTCCGGGCTGGAGGCGATTACGCTGGCAGCGCGGCTGGTGCAGGCGGGCGCCGGGCGCATCTATCTTGCCGGCGGCACCGAGAGCACCAGCCGCGCGCATCTGCGCTTCCGTCCACCCTCAACGCCGGGCGGCGCGCCCGAGCCTCTCCGCCGCGCCCGCATGGCGCCGGATACGGTGGGCGATCCGGACATGGGCATCGCCGCCGAAAACGTCGCCGCCCATGCCGGCATCAGCCGGGAGCGGCAGGATCGCTTCGCGCTCGAAAGCCACCGCCGCGCCGTGGCGGCGCGCAAGGCCGGGCGCTTTGCCGGCGAGATCGTGCCGATCGTCACACCCACCGGCCCGGTCCCTGACGATGAATGCCCGCGCAAAAATACCTCGCTGGAAAAACTCGCCGCCCTGAAACCCGTCTTCCGTCCCGACGGAACGGTGACGGCGGGCAATGCGTGCCCGGTCAATGACGGGGCCGCCGTCGTGCTCGTCACGTCACGCGCCGAGGCGCAAAGGCTGGGCCTGACGGTGCTGCTGGAGATCGTCGACAGCGCGGTCGCCGGCGTCGATCCGAACCTGCTCGGCCTTGGCCCCGTGCCGGCGATGCAGAAGCTCGCCGCGCGCCATCCCGGCCTTGACGCAGCGCGGGTCCCCTTCATCGAATTCAACGAGGCCTTCGCCTCCCAGGTACTTGCCAGCCTCGATGCGCTGGGCATCGATCCTACCGCCGTCAACCGCGAGGGCGGGGCGCTGGCGCTCGGCCACCCCTATGGAGCCTCCGGCGCCATCCTCGCCACGCGGCTGTTCGCGCAGATGCGGACGGCGGAAGCGGGCACGGAGGGGCTTGCCATGATGGGCATTGGCGGCGGCATGGGAATCGTGACACTTTTCCGGAAATTGTGAGGGGGATCATGGGTGAGAAGATCTATTCCGGCGGCTGCCTGTGCGGCGCCATCCGTTTCGAGGCGACGGGCGTGGCGGAAAAGCCGCATACCTGCTCCTGCCGCTTCTGCCAGCAGCACACGGGGGCCCCGACCGCCGCCTGGGTGGAGTTTCCCGCCGGGCGCCTCGCCTGGACCGGCAGCGGCGGCAAGCCTGCCACCTGGCGCTCCTCCGACTATTCCAGCCGCGCCTTCTGCCCGGCCTGCGGCAGCTCCATCGGGGCGATCGACGACGAGCCTGTCGTGGCGCTGCTGATCGGCGGCTTCGACGATCCGGCCGATCCCGCGCTCATGCCGCAATACCATTCCTTCGAGGATTGCCGGCCCGGCTGGCTGAAGGTCGAGACCGCGTCAGGCGAGGAATGACTTCAGCCAGTCGCGCACCGGCTGCGGCACGTTGACGGGCTGGCGGCTTGCGGGATCGACGGCGACCCAGACGACCTCCAGGTCGGCGACCGGTGCGCCCTCCGCGGAGATCGCCACGGCAAAGCTCAGCGAGGTCGCGCCGATGCGCGTGACGGACACCTTGAAGCGGGCGCGGTCGTCAAGCCTCAGGCCGCGGTGGAAGGTGCAGCCGGACTTGCGCACGAAATAGACCGGATCACCGGCGCCTTCCGGCCGGTGCCGCCAGAGCCCGGCGACGGCCGCCTCGGCATGGGCATAGTATGCGGCATTGTGCATGTGGCCGTGCATGTCTATATCGCGGAAGGGTATCCGGACTTCGCTGACCGTGATGTCTGCCGCCTGTTCCACGTCTTGTCCCGGGGTAAACCATGCTTCGTGCCGTTGTTAGAGCGTTCGGCGATCCCCGGCAAGTGATCCGCCTCGAGGAGGCCGAGCGCACGTCACCCGGTCCCGGCGACGTGGAGATCCGCATCCGCCGCGCGGCGATCAACCCGTCCGACCTCATTCCCGTCACCGGCGCCTATCGCAGCCGCACGACGCTGCCCTTCGTGCCCGGCTTCGAGGGCGTCGGGGAAGTCGCCGCCCTCGGCGCGGGCGTCACCGGGTTTTCCATCGGCCAGCGCGTGCTGCCGATCGGCGCGAGCGGGTTGTGGCAACCCTTCCTGCTGCGCCCGGCCGACTGGTGTTTTGCCGTGCCGGACGACCTTTCCGACGAGGCCGCCGCGATGGCCTATGTGAACCCGCTCACCGCCTTCCAGCTGGTCGAGGCCGCCAGGACGCATTTCGGCGCGGTGGAGGGCCAGCGCGTCGGCGTGACGGCCGCCGCCTCCGCCATCGGGCGCATGCTGCTGGTGCTGCTGGCCGAGGCCGGCTTCCGGCCTGTCGCCCTCGTGCGCAGCCCGGCGAGCGCGACGCGGCTGGCGGAGACGTTTGCCGGCGAGATCGTTCCCCATGCCGCCCCGCCGCTCGATGCGGTGCTCGACGCAGTCGGCGGAGAGCCCGGCAATGCGCTGTTCCGGCAGATCCGCGACGGCGGCGCCTTCATCCAGTATGGCGCGCTGAGCGGCGCACAGCTCGACCCGGCGCTGGTGGCGAACCGGCGCGAGGCGGTGGCCTTCTCCTTCCTCTGGCTGCGCGGCTGGGTGCATTCGGCGCCGCGCGCGGCGATCGAAGCAGCCTTCGAACGCAGCTTTGCGGGTATCCGCGCCGGCTTTCTCGGCTCGGCCGTCGACCGCGTCTTCGCGCTTTCCGACCTTTCCGCCGCACTCGCCCGGCAGGACGATCCCGCGCGCGCCGGAAAACTGCTTCTTGCGCCCTGACGGTTGAAAAGCCGTGGACACCGGCCCATTTCCCGTGGACCTCGCGAACCGCAATGGGTAGCTTCCGGCCATGACGACGTGTCTCTTCGAGAACCCGATCTTCCTCGAGCACCATACGCCGGAGGGCCACCCGGAGCGGTCGGACCGCATCCGGGCGATCAATCTTGCGCTGGAGCACGAGCGCTTTTCGCCGCTCCTGCGCGAGAAGGCGCCGCAGGCGAACGAGGATTTCGTCCTGCTCGCCCATCCCGAGCGGCACCTCACCGCCGTCATGTCCGCCATGCCCGAGGAGGACATCGCCCAGGTCGAGGCCGATACCTATGCGAGCCCCGCGACGCTGCAGGCGGCACTGACCGGCATCGGCGGCGCCATCGCGGCGGTCGACGCCGTCTTCACCGGCAAGGCCGACAACGCCTTCGTCGCCGCCCGCCCGCCCGGCCACCACGCCGAACGCGACAAGGCGATGGGCTTCTGTTTCTTCAACAACGCCGCCATCGCCGCCCGCCATGCCCAGAAGGCGCACGGCGCCGAGCGCGTCGCCATCGTCGACTGGGACGTGCATCACGGCAACGGCACGCAGGACATCTTCTTCGACGATCCGTCCGTGCTGTTCTGCTCGACGCACCAGATGCCGCTCTATCCCGGCAGCGGCGCGAAGGACGAGACGGGCGCCGGCAACATCGTCAACGCGCCCCTTTCGATGAACGATGGCAGCGACCATTTCCGCGATGCCTTCAGGTCGCGCGTCCTGCCGCGCGTCGCCGATTTCCGGCCGGATGTCATCATCATCTCCGCCGGCTTCGACGCCCACCACCGTGACCCCCTGGCCCAGATCAACCTCGTTGCCGACGATTTCGACTGGGCGACCGCCAAGCTGATGGAACTTTCCGAAAAATCGGCGAACAACCGGGTGGTCAGCCTGCTGGAAGGCGGCTACGACCTCACGGGCCTCGCCGAGTCCGCCGCCACCCATATCTACCGCCTGATGAGAGGCTGACCATGACCAACGCCACCACCCCCGATGTTTCCGCCCTCTCCTTCGAACAGGCCGTGGAGGAGCTGGAAAAGATCGTCGCCGCCCTCGAGCGCGGCGACGTGCCGCTCGACCGCTCCATCGAGATTTACGAGCGCGGCGAGGCGCTGAAGAAGCATTGCGAGACGCTCCTCTCGGCCGCCGAGAACCGCATCGAAAAGATCCGCCTCGACCGCGCCGGCAAACCGCAGGGCACCGAGCCGCTCGACGGGGCATGAGCCTCTAGTCCGGCGCCGTCCCTGCCTCTGGAAAAATCCCCGTGAGCAAGGAGGCGCATTGCGCCGCTCGCGAGGCGGGGCGGTGCTCCCCGACATCGGCAAGCAGCCGAACCCGGCGACACACCGTCAACGCCCGCCGCCCTATCCACGCCCCTCCCCGCCCGCTAGCATGCGGGTCACACGGCAACGACAGGAGGGCGCCATGAGTTTCTTTCCCGGAAAGGACCCGGAGGCCGGCGATGCGGCGGCGTGCGATGCGCTGGAGCATCTGATCATTCCGCGTACGAGCGATATCGGCGGGCTGGAAGTGCGGCGGGCGTTGCCGACGGCCAAGCGCCGGCTCGTCGGGCCGTTCATTTTCTTCGACCGCATGGGCCCGGCGCTGCTGCGCGCGGGTGAGGCCATCGACGTCAAGCCGCATCCGCATATCGGGCTGTCCACCGTCACCTATCTCTTCGACGGCGAGATCAAGCACCGCGACAGCCTCGGCACCGAAATGGTCATCGCGCCCGGCGACGTGAACCTGATGACGGCAGGGCGCGGCATCGTGCATTCGGAGCGCTCGCCGGAGAACCTGCGCGGCAAGCCGCAGTCGATCTCCGGCCTGCAGACCTGGCTTGCGCTGCCGGACAGCCACGAGGAGATCGCCCCCGTCTTCGCCCACACGACCAAGGCGGAGCTTCCGGCCTTTTCGGCGGACGGCATCACCGGACGCACCATCATCGGCTCCTACGAGGGCTATGCATCGCCGGTCGCCGTGCCGACGCAGACGCTCTACACCGACCTGACGCTGGCGCGCGGCGCCGCCGCACCGCTTGCGGCAGACTGGGAGGAGCGGGCGGTCTACGTACTGTCCGGCACGCTGGATGTCGCCGGCGACGTCTTTGCACCCGACCAACTGCTCGTCTTCCGTCCCGGCGATGCGATCACGCTGAAGGCCGGCCCGCAGGGCTGTCACATCATGCTCTTCGGCGGCGCGGCGCTCGGCTCGAAACGCTTTATCTGGTGGAACTTCGTCTCTTCCTCCAAGGAGCGAATCGAGCAGGCCAAGGAGGAATGGCGCACCGGCCGCTTCGACATAGTACCCGGTGACGAGGAGGAGTTCACACCGCTGCCGGCCGGCTGACCCATAGATGAGCGGGCATATGTTCGAGTGAGCCGAGCCGATGGTTTTCGGCTCCTCCTGCCCATCTTGACTTATTCATAGCCATATGGCTATAGAAAATCCATAGCTATCGAGGTATGGATCAACGTGGCCGAAGTACACGACGCGCTCTTCCGCACGCTTGCGGATCCCACCCGCCGGGCGCTGTTCGAGCGGCTGTGCCGCGAGGGGGAGAAGACGGTGGGGGCGCTGACGGCGCAGGCCGGCGTTTCCCAGCCGGTCGTTTCCAAACATCTCGCTTTGCTCAAGCAGGCGGGCCTGGTGCGCGACCGGCACGAGGGCCGGCAGACGCATTACAGCGCACAGCTCGATGCGCTCGCCCCGCTCGTCGACTGGACGAGCCAGATGGCCGGCTTCTGGCAGAGCCGGTTCGATCGCCTGGAAGACCTCCTGAAGAGAATGGATCAATGACAGAAACGCTTTCCGTCGTCCTGGAACGGCAAATTCCCCATCCGCCGGAAAAGATCTGGCGCGCGCTGACCCAGCCCCATCTCATCGCCGAATGGCTGATGGAGACCGATTTTGCGGCCAGTGTCGGTCACCGCTTCGATTTCCGGGCGGAATGGGGCTCGGTGAACTGCGAGGTGCTGGAGGTCGAGCCGCACCGCAGCCTTTCCTACACCTGGGGCGATTCGCGCCTGAAGAGCGTCGTCACCTGGACGCTGACGCCGGTCGGCGCAGGCACGACCCTGCGCATGGAACAGACCGGCTTCAAGCCGGACCAGCCACGTTACTTCCAGGGCGCGCAGGCCGGCTGGCCGCGGTTCCTCGACAATCTCGACCGCGTCCTGAGCGATCTGGACTGATCGGCGGGCACCCCCTTCACCGTTGCGAGGAGGCAACCATGAACTGGAACATACGGATCCGGCAGATACACCGCTGGCTCTCGATCGTCTTCACCGTCGCCGTGCTGATCAACATCGCGGCCATGACGCAGGAGAACCCGGCCCTCTGGATCGGCCTTCTCGCGCTCTTTCCGCTCATCCTGCTGCTCGCAAGCGGGCTCTATCTCTTCGCCCTGCCCTATCTGGCGCGGCGACGCAGCCCGGAGGGCCTGCGATGACCGGGGACCCCAAACTCCTTTCCGGTGGCAATCCGCAGATCGCCAAAGGTTATGGCGACGGCCCGATCCAGGCCTATATCGCGGCGATGCCGGGCTGGAAGAGCGATGTCGGCCGCAAGCTCGACGCGCTGATCGCGAAGGCAGTGCCCGACGTCCACAAGGCCGTGAAATGGAACTCGCCGTTCTATGGCATCGAGGGAGACGGCTGGTTTCTCAGCTACCATTGCTTTGCGAAATACATCAAGCTGACCTTCTTTCGCGGCACGTCACTCGATCCGGTGCCGCCGGTCGCCTCGAAAACCCCTGAAACGCGCTATTTCCATATCCAGGAGGGCGACGATCTCGACAAGACGCCGCTTGCCGACTGGATCGCGCAGGCGAGCCGGCTGCCGGGCGAGCGCCTGTGACGAAGGAGACGACGACCATGGACGAGACGAAAAGCGAGACGGCCACCCCTTCCGCGCTGATCGACGCGCGCATTGCCGAACTTGCCGACTGGCGGGGCGAAACGCTCGCCCGGCTGCGCGCGCTGGTCAAGGCGGCCGACCCCGATATCGTCGAGGAATGGAAATGGCGCGGCGTGCCGGTCTGGGAGCATGACGGCATCGTCTGCACCGGGGAGACCTACAAGGCCGTCGTGAAGATGACCTTTGCCAAGGGCGCCGCACTGGAGGACCCGGCAGGCCTCTTCAATTCCAGCCTGGAGGGCAATACCCGTCGCGCCATCGACTTCCGCGAAGGCGAGGCCATCCGCGAGGACGCCCTGAAGGCGCTCATCCGCGCCGCGGTGGCGCTGAACCAGGCTTCCCGCGCCAAGCCGCGGGCGAAAAGGGCCTAGGGGAATCACGACAGCGTGACTGCGGGCACCTCGTGTCCGCAAAATGCCCCAATTGCCCGGGAGAACGCGGGAATGCGTCGGTTTGCGCGGTATCAATCCGGCGAAATACGCTCTAGACTTGCTGAAACGGTTGAAATCGCGCGCCGCATTCTGCATGTGACAGGTGAGCGCGGCATGAGACCGCATGTCCGGGCCGGGTTCCGCAACGGAGCCAGGGCACACGGGCGAGAACACGAGGCATGAGAGTGACCCAAGCACCCGCCACCCCCCTGCTCGACAAGGTTCGCATTCCCGCGGACCTGAAGGCCGTGGACGACCGTGACCTGCCGCAGCTTGCCAGCGAACTGCGCGCCGAAATGGTCGATGCCGTCTCGCGCACCGGTGGACATCTGGGTGCTGGCCTTGGCGTGGTGGAGCTGACCATCGCCATCCACAAGGTCTTCGACACGCCGAAGGACCGGCTGATCTTCGACGTCGGCCACCAGTGCTATCCGCACAAGATCCTTACCGGCCGGCGCGAGCGCATCCGCACGCTGCGCCAGGAGGACGGCCTGTCCGGCTTCACCCGACGCGCAGAGAGCGAATACGACCCCTTCGGCGCGGCGCATTCCTCGACGTCGATTTCCGCCGGCCTCGGCATGGCCGTCGCGGCCGACCTTTCCGGCGAGCACCGCAACGTCATCGCCGTCATCGGCGACGGCGCGATGTCCGCCGGCATGGCCTATGAAGCGCTGAACAATGCCGGTGCGCTCGATGCCCGCCTCATCGTCATCCTCAACGACAACGACATGTCGATCGCCCCGCCCACCGGCGCGATGAGCGCCTATCTCGCGCGCCTCGCCTCCGGGCGCACCTATATGGGCTTCCGCGATCTCGGCAAGAAACTGACGGCCTATCTCGGCAAGAAGGTCGACCGGGCGATCACCCGCGCCGTGGAGCACGCGCGCGGTTATGTCACCGGCGGCACGCTGTTCGAGGAGATGGGTTTCTACCATATCGGCCCGATCGACGGCCATTCCTTCGAGCATCTCCTGCCCGTGCTGCGCAATGTGCGCGACAATTCCAAGGGCCCGGTGCTGATCCACGTCGTTACCCAGAAGGGCAAGGGCTATCCGCCGGCGGAAGCTGCCGCCGACAAGTATCACGGCGTCAACACCTTCGACGTCATCACCGGCACGCAGGCGAAGGCAAAGCCGAACGCCCCCGCCTATACCTCCGTCTTCGCCGAGGCGCTGGTGCAGGAGGCGGGCTTCGACGAGAAGATCCTCGCCATCACCGCCGCCATGCCGTCCGGCACCGGGCTCGACAAGTTCGCCAAGGCCTATCCGGCCCGCATCTTCGATGTCGGCATTGCCGAGCAGCATGCCGTGACCTTTGCGGCCGGCCTTGCCTCCGAAGGCTACAAGCCGTTCTGCGCGCTCTATTCCACCTTCCTGCAGCGCGGCTACGACCAGGTGGTGCATGACGTCGCCATCCAGGGCCTGCCCGTGCGCTTCCCGATCGACCGCGCCGGTTTCGTCGGCGCCGACGGGCCGACCCATGCCGGCTCGTTCGACACGACCTATCTCGCCACCCTGCCCGGCTTCGTGGTGATGGCAGCCGCCGACGAGGCGGAACTGAAGCATATGGTGCGCACCGCCGCCGCCTATGACGAGGGCCCGCTCTCCTTCCGCTATCCGCGCGGCGAGGGCGTCGGCGTCGACATGCCTGTTCGCGGCGAGATTCTTCAGATCGGCAAGGGCCGCGTCGTCAAGCAGGGCTCCAAGGTGGCTCTCCTCTCCTTCGGCACGCGACTGGCCGACTGTTTGCTCGCCGCCGAGGACCTCGATGCGGCCGGCCTGTCCACGACGGTCGCCGATGCGCGCTTCGCCAAGCCGCTCGACCACGACCTGATCCGCCAGCTTGCCCGCCACCACGAGGTGCTGATCACCATCGAGGAAGGCGCCATCGGCGGTTTCGGCAGCCATGTGTTGCAGTTCCTGGCGCTCGAAGGCCTGCTCGACCATGGCCTGAAGGTGCGCCCGATGGTGCTGCCGGATATCTGGATGGAACAGGCCAAGCCCGAGGCGATGTATGCCAAGGCGGGCCTCGACCGTGCCGGCATCGTCTCCACGGTCTTCCAGGCCCTCGGCCAGAAGGCTGTCGGCGTGGGCGTCGCCGGCTGATCTCCGCGGCTTTTCCGCTGTTTCCGGCAGCGCAAAACGCTCTCCCTCACTGTTTTAAAGACAGTGCGGCGCAATCTGCGCCGCGCGTTTGCGGGGATTGCCCTATTGGCTGCCCAGGATGCGGTCCGCCGCAGCCTGAAGGGCCTTGGCGTCGATGTCCATCGCCCGCAAGGCACGGGCCGCAACGCCATGCGGCATGGCGGCAACGATCGCAACGACATGGGCGCCAAGCAGCGGGTTGTGGCTGCCCCGCCCTTCCGCCAGCGTCTGCATGACCGCCTTGCCGGAGGGCGCGGCGTCGAAGACGGCATGCTGCGCGGGTGCCGGCTCGGGTTCCGTCAGGCCCGCGGCAAGCCCGGCGGGAAGCCCCAGCATTTTCAGCGCATCCGCATATTGGCGCGCGATGGCGGGACGAAACGCATCGGGATCGGCGCCGATCGCCTCGAAGGCGCGGCGGGCGGAGCCATCCGGCAGATCGAGCGCCGCGAGCAGGAAATGCTCCGCGCCGGGCTCCTTCTGCTGGTCCTGCCTTGCATGCTGTTCCGCCTGTTCACAAAGGGCCTTGATCGTGCCCATGCTTTGAAAGCGTTCCTTGATCCGGTCGAACACAAAACCTCCTATGCGGGATCGTCGCCCGCGGCGATATCCGAAAGCCGCTTGTGGGCGGCCTGTTTGGTGACGCCGAGCGCCTGCGCGATCCGCGCCCACGACCAGCCCTGCTTCAAGGCCGATCGCACCGTCCGCCGCTCCAGCCCGTCCGCGAGGCGACGAAGCGCAATCACCGCCGCAAAGGCGTTTTCCGGATCTTCGGGATCGGGCAGCTTTTTGAGATCGACCATGCGTCAACATTAGTTGACGATTCGATTTCCGTCAACCAAGGTTGACGCAGAGGATGCCGACTATGTGCGGCTTGGCTTCAGGAGCAGGATACCGGCCCCCGCTTCCGGCATTGCCTCCACCATCTTTCAGACCCTCCGCCGGACGGCTGTCAGGGTGGGCGCCGCGAATAGTCGCATCTCCGCCCTCAGTCTCCCGCTGAAAACAAAACGCCCCGGCGGATGGGCCGGGGCGCTTTCCTGTCGTTCAGGCAGAGATCAGAATTCGGTCCATTCCTGCGCGAGGGCCGTGTTGCCGCGGGAGACCGCCACCGGCCGGTGACCTGGGCGCGCGGCCGTCTCCATCGTGCGGTGCACGGCCCGGAGTTCGCGCGCCGCGCCAGGCAGGACGAAGCGGGAAATCTGATCGCGCAGGCGCACCGCCTCGTTGGCAAGCGATGCGCTGGCAGCATTCGCCTCCTCGACCATGGCGGCGTTGCGCTGCGTGACCTGGTCCATCTGGTTGACGGCCGTGTTCACCTCGCTGAGGCCGACGGACTGCTCGCGGGCGGAAATCGCGATGGCATCCATGTGCTGGTTGATGGTGGCGACATGCATGCCGATCGCCTCCAGCGAAGCACCCGTATCCTGCACCAGCCGCACGCCGCCCTCCACTTCGGCGGCCGAATTGCGGATCAGCTCCTTGATCTCGCGTGCGGCCTGCGCCGAGCGCTGTGCAAGTTCCCGCACCTCCTGCGCCACGACGGCGAAACCCTTACCGGCCTCGCCCGCGCGCGCCGCCTCGACACCCGCATTGAGGGCAAGCAGGTTGGTCTGGAAGGCGATCTCGTCGATGACGCCGAGAATGTTGGAAATCCTGCTGGACGACGTCTCGATGCGCTTCATCGCCTCGACCGCGCCGGCAACGATCTCGCCGGATTTCAGAGCGCTGCGGTTCGCCTCGCTGGCGACGCTGCGCGCCTCTTCCGCCCGCTTCGTCGAACTCGCGACATTGGCCGTGATCTCGTCGAGTGCTGCGGCCGTTTCCTCCAGCGAGGCGGCCTGCTGCTCCGTACGCTTGGAGAGATCGTCAGCGCTCTCGCTGATCTCGCGCGAACCGTCGTCGATGGAGGTGCTGGAGAGCGCGACGGAGCCGAGCGTTTCGCCAAGCTGCGCGACGGCCGAGTTCAGGTCATGGCGTAGCTGTTCGAAATCGGGCGCGAAGGGTTCGGTCAGCTGGAAGCTGAGATCGCCGGACGCAAGGCGGCGCAGGCCGCCGGCAAGCCCCGAGGTGGCCTGCTGCAGACGCGCCTGCGCCGAAGCTTCGGCCTCGTCCTGCAGGCGGACACGCTCGGCCTCGGCACGAGAACGGTTCTCCGCGGCTTCCGCTTCCAGACGGCGATTGGCGATGGCCGCCTGACGGAAAACCTCGACCGCGCTGGCCATCTGGCCGATTTCATCCCGGCGGCTGGCGAAGGGGATGGCCGAGGCGGTGTCACCGCCGGCAAGCTGCGTCATCGCCTTTGTGGTGGCGACGATCGGGCGGGAAATCGAACGGCCGATGAGAAGGACCGTGGCGGCGATCGCCGCGATGGCCGCAAGGATCGCGACGATCGCGATCCTGTGCGTCGTCTCCAGGGCGCTTGCGCTTTCCGACTCGGCCTTCGCCTTGTCCGAGGCGATGGCGGCCGATACCCGGTCGAAGAACGGCTCGACGGCGGCAAAGGCCCCGGAGACACCGGCGCTGGCTGCAGCCTCGGTCTCGGCAATCGCCGCATAGTCCTCGAAAGCCTTGCCGTAGGTGTCCAGCGCCTTGAGGATGGTCGCCTGGTTTGCGGCACCACCGAACCTGTCCACCGGCGCGCTGGCAAAAGCCGCGCGCTCCTCGGCATGCCTGGCGACGTACTTCGCGTCGCGGCGCATGATGAAGTCCTTCTCGTGGCGGCGCATCATCAGCATGCTGACCTGGAGGCCCTTGTCGTCGACGGTCTTCAGCAGCTCCTCGATCGAATGCACGGCCGACCGCATGGCGCCTTCCCGCCCGGACGACGGATCAAGCCCGAGCGCAATGCTCGCATCGGCGAGCGTTGCGAAACTCTTGCGGTAGGCCGCATACCCTTCCGAGATCGCCTGGAGGTCCGCACGGGTCGCCGGCGCTTCGATGAGGCCGTCGAGCGTGGCAAGCGTCTTCTCCGCCCGCGCGGAAATCTCCTTGTGGGCGGCGGTGTATTTCTCGTCCCGTCGCAGCAGGAAATCCTTCTCCGCCCGCCGGTTCTGCAGGAACTCGGTCTCCAGCACCCGCAGCTGCGCGTCGGCGCTGCGATGGCGCTCGACGGTAACGCGGTAGTCGTCAGAGATGCGCTTTTCGACTTCGAAAATGCCGACGATGAGAAGGATGCCCGCGACAGCAATCGGCGCCATCAGGCCGATGCGGTGTGACAGACGAAGGGTCATGCATGCTCCTTGCGCCCGCACCGGGCGGGCCGCTCGTTCATGGGATTTTGTGGATGCCCCCTGCTCGGGGGCCATAGGACAAGGCGCCGTCGTCATGCCGGCTTATGCTTAACAAATGCTAATTGTCATAATTTAAGGAGCGATGAATATAGATCAACCGTTTTAGGGTTTTCATCTGTTCCAGCGAGCCTTGCCGGGCGCAACACACCGTATGGGGCTTGCCACCCGGGGCGTGAGGCGTCATGAGAGGCGATGTCCCAAACTACAGAAACCATCCGCCTCGACCAGCTCCTGCTGAATGCCGGCCTTGTCGCCAGCCGCTCGCGGGCGCGCGACGCCATCACGCGCGGCACCGTGCGCGTCAACGGCCGCGTCGTCACCAAGCCGAGTTCGAGCTTTTCCCCCTCCGTCGCTATCGAGATCGACGATCCCGCCCAGGCCTATGTCTCGCGCGCGGCGCTGAAACTGAAGGCCGCGCTGGAGACCTTCGGGTTCGATCCCGCGGGCCTTGACTGCCTCGACGTCGGCGCCTCCACCGGCGGCTTCACCGAGATCCTGCTGGAGCGCGGCGCAAGCCACGTCGTCGCGGTCGATGTGGGTCACGACCAGCTTCACCCGCGGCTCATGGCGGATGCCCGCGTCACCAGCCACGAGGGCCTCAACGCCCGCGTGCTCGATGCGGACCATCTCGACGATCGTACCATCGGCGGCGTCGTCTCCGACGTTTCCTTCATCTCGCTGAAACTGGCGCTGCCGCCGGCCCTCTCGCTCGCCGAGCCCGGCGCCTTCTGCGTGCTGCTCGTCAAGCCGCAGTTCGAGGCCGGGCGCGAGGCGATCAGCAAGGCAGGCCTGCTGAAAGACCCGGACAGCGCGCCGGCCGTTGCGGCCGAACTGGAGCGCTGGCTCGTCGAGGACATGGGCTGGCAGAGCCTCGGCCTCATTCCCTCACCGATCGCCGGCGGCGACGGAAATGTGGAGTTTCTTCTGGGAGGCCGCAAGCCATGACGACGGAAACGCTCACCATCGCCCGGCTCGGCAGCGGCGGCGACGGCATTGCGGAGGCAGCCGGTGGCCCGGTCTACGTGCCCTTCACCCTGCCGGGCGAGACGGTCGCCGTCGCGCGCGTCAAGAACCACGGCACGGTCATGTCCATGTCGGTCGCCTCGCCCGAACGGGTGGAACCGGCCTGCGCACATTTTGGCCCCGACGGCAAGAACGGCACCTGCGGCGGCTGCACGCTGCAACACGCCTCCGATGCGCTCTACCACGACTTCAAGCGCGACCTCGTCGTTCATGCTTTGAAGAGCAAGGGCCTGACGCCCGAGGTCGCCCCGCTCGTCATCGCCCGGCCGGGTGAACGCCGCCGCGTCGTCTTCACCGCACGCCGGACGGAAAAGGAGATGCTGCTCGGCTTCAACCAGGCCGGCAGCCACCACATCGTCTCCATTGACCACTGTCCGATTTCGAGCGACGGCATCATGTCCATGCTGGAGGCGATCCGCCGGGTGGCCGCCGCCATCGCCACCTCGGCCGAGCCCTTCCGCGTAACCGTGCTCGAAACCCTTTCCGGCCTCGACCTTGCCTTCGAGGGCGTGAAGAAGGTGGGCGACAAGGAGCGGCGCGCCGTTACCCAATGCGTCCTGTCACTGCGCGGCATTGCCCGGGTTTCCAGCGACGGCGAAATCCTCATCGAGCCGCAGAAGCCGGTGATCGATTTCTCCGGCGTGCGCGTCTTCCCGCCCGCCGGCGGCTTCACCCAGGCGACGAAGCCGGCCGAGGACGCCATGGCCGAGCTGGTGCTGGACGCGCTCGGCAAGGCCAAGCGCGTCGCCGATCTCTTCGCCGGCTCCGGCACCTTCGCGCTGCGTATCGCCCGGCAGGCCAAGGTGCATGCGGTGGAAGGCGAGGAAAAGGCGCTGAAGGCGCTCGACCAGGCCGCACGCAACACGCAGGGCCTGAAGCCGGTGACGGTGGAGCGGCGCGATCTCTTCCGCCGCCCGCTGATGGCCTCCGAGCTGAAGGTGTTCGACGCCGTGGTCTTCGATCCGCCGCGCGCCGGGGCGGAGGACCAGTGCAAGGAGCTTGCCCGCTCCGGCGTCAAGACCATCGTCGCCGTCTCGTGCAATCCCGTGAGCCTTGCCCGTGACCTCGCGATCCTCACCGCCGCCGGCTACCGCATCCGCCTCGTGACACCGATCGACCAGTTCCTCTGGTCGGCCCATGTCGAGGCGGTGGCGGTGCTGGAGAAGTAGGCCTCGTTCAATCGACCTGCGTGGCGAACACCCCGCCATCGTCCGCGTCCAGCACGATGGAGAGGGAAACGTGGCGCGGGCGCGTGACGGCGAAGAGCACGGCTTCGACCACATCCCGCGTGGTGCCGCGCGAGCCCTTCGCCCGCTCGGCCACCGCAGCCCATTCCGGCGAACCCGGCTGAACGTCATCGAGATAGGGCGGGTGCACCACGATGGAGCGCAGGGGCGTTCCCGCCAGCATCTGCTGCAGCCCCTCCGCGATGGCAGCCTGGGCGCGCTTTGCGGCGTAGAAGGGCACGGACACATCCCGCATGAGCGCATTCGGCAAGCCACTGATCGAGCCGATCGTCACGATATCGGGATGGCTGGACTGCCGCAGCAGCGGCAAGAGGCCCTGCGTGAACAGAAACGTACCGGTAACGGCGGAATTGACGGTGCTCAGCACGTCTTCCGCCCTGTGCGGTTCGTCGCTCGCCCCCAGCCACATCGCACCGTTGTTCACGAGGAGATCGATACCACGCTGCAACCGGTTGATCGCCTCGACGCCGCGCTGCACGCTTTCGCTGCTGGCAAGGTCGACCTCGATGCAGGTCGGACGGGCGCCCGTTGCCTGCCAGACGGTCTCCGCGACGCGCTCAACCGCCGCCAGGGTGCGACCGCACAGGATGAGCTCGCACCCCGCTTGCGCAAGGGACATTGCAAGCGCCGCTCCCAAGCCGCGGCCCGCGCCGGTGATGACGGCCGTACGTCCCTGTAATTCAACCATTTTCTGCCTCTGCTATCTGAACTGCGTTCGGGTCGCCTATAGATGGAGCGCCATCGGCCGCACGGCAAGAAGTGGACAGAAAAGAGAAAGGCCCGGGATCGCTCCCGGGCCTTTCCATGGTTCCCTATGCCTCAAGCCGCGCGGCGTGCCGGCGTTGCGGCGTAGCCGGCACCGCCCGAGCCAAGCTTGAACTGAGCGAGCAGCGCGGAGAGTGCGGCTGCCTCGCCGGCAAGGCCGTGGCTGGCGGCGGTCTGTTCCTCCACCATGGCGGCATTCTGCTGCGTGCCCTGGTCCATCGTGTTGACCGCAGTGTTGATCTCCTGCAGGCCCGTCGACTGTTCGCGCGCGGCAAGCACGATGGCGTTCACATGGCCGTTGATCTCCTGCACCTCGCGCACGATGGCTTCCAGCGCGGCGCCCGTCTCGTCGACGAGGGAAACGCCGGAGCGGACCTGCTCGCCGGAGGCGGTGATCAGCGCCTTGATCTCCTTGGCCGCGTTGGCCGAGCGCTGGGCAAGCTCGCGCACCTCCTGTGCGACGACGGCAAAGCCCTTGCCCGCCTCGCCTGCCCGGGCTGCTTCCACGCCGGCATTGAGCGCGAGAAGGTTGGTCTGGAAGGCGATGTCGTCGATGACGCCGATGATGTTGGAAATCTCGTGCGAGGACTTTTCGATGCCCTGCATGGCCGAGACGGCGCGGCGGACGACGTCGCCCGACTTTTCCGCGCCCTGGCGGGTGCGCGAGACGAGCGAGCCGACTTCTTCCGCGCGGCGGGTGGAATCCTTCACCGTCGTGGTGATCTCTTCCAGCGCGGCAGCGGTTTCCTCCACGGAGGCGGCCTGCTGTTCGGTCCGCCGGGCGAGATCGTCGGCGGCCGAGCGGATTTCCGTGGCGCCGGCATCGATGGCGCGGGCGTTCTGGCCGACCGTCGTCATTGCCGTGTGGAGCTTGGTGAGCGAGTGGTTGAAGTCGGTGCGCAGGCGATCGAGATGGCCGACGAAGGGCTTTTCGATACGGTGGGCAAGATCGCCCTCGGCAAGACGGCCGAGGCCGTCCGCAAGCGCCTCGACGGCGTGCTGGATCTCGCCGGCTTCGCGCGCCTTGACGGCTTCGCGCTCGCGGCGCTCGCTTTCGGAGAGCACGCGGCCTTCTTCCGCGGCGTTTTCAAGACGGGTGCGCTCGATGGCATTGTCGCGGAAGACCGCGACGGCAGCAGCCATGCGGCCGATCTCGTCGGTGCGGTTCTCGCCGGGAATGTCCGTGCGGACGTCACCCGCGGCGAGCTTGTCCATGGCCGATGTCATATCCTTGACCGGGCGCACGACGAGGCGGGAGAGCACGGTGGCAAGGAAGCCCATCATGACGACGACGGCAAGGATCGTGGCGATCGTCGCGGCGATGCGGAACTGGTCGATCGCCGCATAGGCCATGCCGCTGTCAATGGTGAAACCAAGATACCATTCGACCGACGGCAGACCGGTGACCGGCACGAAGGAGACGAGCACCGGCTTGCCGGCATAGGTCGTGTGCGTGATGCCGCCGCCGATGGCCGGCGTTGTCTCGGGGAAAGCATCGGTGAGCGTCTTGGTGACGAGCGCCTTGTCCTGGTGCACGAGGATCTGGCCGTTCTTGCTGACGAGGAAGGCGAAGCCCGTGCCGCCGAGATCGACCGAATTGACCATGTCGACGAGGGACTTCAGCGAGAAGTCGCTGCCGGCGACGCCCAGCAGCTTGCCGTCGTGCTTGACGGGTGTCGCGGCGCTGATGATCAGGTCGTTGGTGGAAGCGTCGATATAGGGCTCGGTCAGCACGCTGCCGTTTGCCTTGACGGCATCCTGATACCACGGGCGCTTGCGCGGATCGTACCCCTCGGGCATCTCCGATTTCGGCCACTGGGTGAAGAGGCCCGTCTCGTCGCCGACATAGGTGGTCATGAACTGGCTGACGAGAACGTCATTCTGCAACACGGCTTCGATGCCCGTCGCATCCACGGCCTTGCCGGCGGCATTGCCGGCCATCTCGGTCAGCGAGACGCGAGCATTCAGCCAGTTGGCGATGCTCTGGGCGGCCTGCTTGCCGGAACTGTCGATGCTTTCCTCGACGGAATTCGTCAGGACGCTGCGCTGCAGGCTGTCGATATAGAGGGAAAAGCCGGTGAAGGCGGCAACGACGACGAGGGACGCGACAACGAGAATGCGCGTCATCAGATTGGAGCGCTTGGCCATGGGCGATGTTCTCTGGGGCGCCGCGCCGGAAACGGCGGGGACGCGATGCTGAACGGCATGCCGGAAGGCGGAAAATCGGGCGCATCATGCGGCCGCCGGCTGGACGCCGGAGAATGCCGCACAATAGGAAAACGTGTTTAAGGCGCCGTTAAAATTGACAGACCACAAATGGGGTGCAACCGGTGCCTGCGGAACGGGGTGCGGAAAATCGACCGGATCGGGAGGCGCCGAAAGGCGCTCCAACCCACCAATCTGCCCGTTTTCCAGGTGGAAGAGCGGTTCCCGCTTTCAGGACCGGTTCTAGCGACGGGCCATGAAGGCTTCGAAGGCGGCGCGGGCTTCCGGGCTCTTCAACTGCGCCGCGAAATGTTCGGCCTCCTCGTCGATCCGCCTTGCCACATCCGCGCCGTCGCCCCGGATAAGGGTGCGGGCGATGGCCAGCGCCTTCGGCGGCTTGGCGGCAAGACGCACGGCGGCGGCGAGCGTGTCGCGCTCCACCGCGGCGGGCTCGACGACGGCATAGACGAGGCCCGCCTCCCGCGCTGCGGTGGCGGAGAAGCCCTCCCCCGCAGCCAGCAGCGCGAAGGCCCGCTGGTGGCCCATCAGGCGGGGGGCGAGAAGGCTGGACGCCGCCTCCGGCACCAGCGCCAGATCGACGAACGGCGTGCGGAACTCGGTACGGATCGAGGCATAGGTGAGGTCGCAGTGCAGATGGATCGTAGTGCCGATGCCGATCGCCAGACCGTCGACGCCGGAGACCAGCGGCTTGCCGTGCGCAGCGAGCGCATGGAGAAAATCGACCACCTCGCGCCCCATCGTGCCGCCCATTGCGAAGGCGAGGAAATCGTTGAGATCGTTGCCGGCGGAAAAGCAGCCTTCCGAGCCGAGGAAGACGGTGGCGCGCACGCTGTCATCCGCATCGCCGGCCTTCAGCGCGTCGGTCATCGCCTGGTACATGGCGCGGGTGATGGCGTTCTTCTTGTCGGGGCGGTTGAGGCGGATCACCTGGACGCCCGGCGCGTTTTCCGGGTGCTCGATCAGGATATGGTCGGTCATGGGTATCGGTTTCCTTCGCCGGATGGCAATCGTACGGGGCCGCCCCCTCTGCCGTAGTCCTATCAGTTCGATCGCGGCATCCTATCCCAGCACCACACGTGCGGCTTCAAGGCTCCCGGCACCGGAGATCACCCGGTCGCGCAGCGCCGCCGTCTCGCCGATGATGTTTTCCGCGGCGAAGCGGCACAGCGCGGCCCGTTCGCCGTTGCGGCCGTCACCGCCATCGGCAAGCGCGCCCTTGGCGAGATAGGCCCCCGTCAGCACCAGGCCGAAGAGGCGCTGGTAGGGCGTGGCACCGGCAAGCGCTTCGGCCTGCCTGCCCGCGGCGAGCGTGGCAAGCAACCATTCGGTGGCGGCTTCGAGATCAGCGATGGCAATATCGAGGCGCTCGCCGGTTTCGCCGAGATCCGGCGTATTTGTCGTGCCCGCACGAAGACGGGCCTTTTCGGCGATCTCGCGCAGTTCGCCGACAAAACCCCGCACATGGCCGCCGTCCGACAGCGGCAGCTTGCGCGTGACGAGGTCGATGGCCTGAATGCCGTTGGTGCCCTCGTAGATCGGCGCGATGCGGGCGTCGCGATAGAGGCGGGCGGCGCCCGTCTCCTCGATGAAGCCCATGCCGCCATGCACCTGCACGCCGAGCGAGGCGACGTCGACGCCGGCATCGGTGGCGAAGCTCTTGGCGATGGGGGTGAGCAGGCTGGCGCGCTCGGCCCAGTGCCGTGCCTCCGCGCCATGACTCATGTCCACCGCGTGGGCGCAGGCATAGGTGATGGCGCGGGCGCCCTGGGTCAGCACCTTCATGGTCAGGAGCATGCGGGCGACATCGGGATGCTCGATGATCGGACTCATGCCCGAACCCTGGTCGCCACCGTGCCAGCCCGGCGCCTTGCCCTGCGTGCGCTCCTTCGCATAGGCGATCGCCTTCTGCGTCGCGGCCTCCGCGATCGCCACGCCCTGCATGCCGACGGCGAGGCGTGCGTTGTTCATCATGGTGAACATGCAGGCGAGACCCCGGTTCTCCTCGCCAACCAGCCAGCCGATGGCGCCCGGCTCGTCACCGAAGCGGCCGTCGCCGTAGATCATCGTGCAGGTGGGCGACGCATGGATGCCGAGCTTGTGCTCGATAGAATGGCAATAGGCATCGTTGCGGGCGCCGAGCGATCCATCCACGCCGACCAGGAACTTCGGCACGAGGAAGAGCGAAATGCCGCGCGTGCCGGCCGGCGCATCGGGCAGGCGGGCAAGCACCAGATGCACGATGTTGTCGGTGAAATCATGCTCGCCATAGGTGATGAAGATCTTCTGGCCGAAGAGGCGATAGGTGCCGTCGTCACGGCGTTCCGCGCGGGTCTTCATCACGCCGAGATCCGAGCCGGCATGAGGCTCGGTGAGGTTCATCGAGCCCATCCATTCGCCCGACACCATCTTCGGCAGATAGGTGGATTTCAGGTGGTCCGAGCCGTGCGCCGTGAGCGCCTCGATGGCGCCGATCGTCAGCGTCGGGCCGATCGCAAAGGCCATGGAGCCGCTGTTCCACATTTCGAGCGCGGCGACGTGCAGCATGTGCGGCAGGCCCTGCCCGCCGAAATCGGGCGAAGCCGTCAGCGAATTCCAGCCGCCTTCCGCCCAGGCCTTGTAGAGCGCCGGCCAGCCGTCGGGCATCGTCACCGCGCCATCGGCGAGGCGGGCACCCTGTCTGTCGCCGATCTCGGCAAGCGGCGCCACGGCTTCCGTGGCGAACCGGCCGGCTTCTGAGAGGATGGCATCGACGAGGTCGTCCGAGAGATCGCCGAGATGGCCGCCTTCGAGCGCGGGCGCAAGGCCCGCCACATGCTTCAGCGTGAACGCAATCTCCTCGACCGGCGCCTTGTACATCTCTATCCTCCTCCGGCCGCCTGCCCGCTTCGGCGGGGCGATCCGCTGGCGCACAGATTATTGATTTTTACGTAAACGTCAACTTGCGTTGATACCCCAGAAACGGAAACGGGCCGGCCGGTCTCAACGACCGGTCAGCCCATTCCAGGAGCCGGGGGACCGCCGGCTCGGAGAGGATTGCCCTATCAGCTATAGGGCGAGATGCACTGGCGGCGCGGACCGTTGTAGGGCTGGAACGTGTTGTCGTAGGCCCTGTACGAACGATAGCGGTTTGCGCACCAGTTCACATGCGAACCACCACCGCCGACATAGGTCCGGTCGTTGGCAATCGCGCCGCCGATGATGGTGCCGATGCCGAAGGCGGCAAGCGGGAACCAGTAACCGTCATAATAACGATAGCCCGGGCGCTGATAGCGGTAGCCGCGATGGCCGCGGTACCAGCCGTAGCGGTCGCCGCGGTCACGCCAGCCCACATCCCGGTCGCGATAACGGTAGTCGGGACCACGGTAGCGACGGATATCGCGCCAGCCCCGATCGTCGTTCCAGCTGCGCCCGCGGCGCCAGCCGTCGTCGCCCCGCCCGCGGTCAGCGCGCCAGCCACGATCGGAATTCCGGCGCACCCAGATACGGCGGTCATGGTCGCGAACGAGCTGCACATCGTTGCCGCCGGCCGCGGTCGTCTGCACCTTCGGAACCCCAAGCGGCATGGCGCTGGCCGGCACGACCGGGGTGGCGGCAAAGAGCGCCGACATGGCGACCGCCAGGCATTTGTTGAGAAATCTCATGACACTTCTCCCTGAGAGGGCCTTTCGACTGTTGCTCGAACGGCAATTTGAACGCGAAACGCACCAAAGTCCCTTTCGTTCCATATGCGATCTTCTCGCGCGCGATTCAATGTTCAACGCCGGGTTTTGTGCATGTTAGCCATCCGTTAACCATGTTTCGCGCACCATGCGCACTTGCGCCGGCGCGATATCGAACAGGAGCGTCCATGAACCCGAAGCATCTTTCCGGCCTGGCCGCCCTTCTCCTGCTGGCCGCCCTGCCCTTTTCAGCAAGCGCCGCGAACGTCGAACCGTGGAAGAAGCCGGAAAACGCCATCGTCATCGATGCCTATGAGCTGAACGAGATCGACTGGTCGGAAATGCTGTCCGACACGCGCATTGCCGGCTTCATTTCCAAGGCGTCCGACGGCCTGCCGGAAAGCTTCAGCTGCAAGGGCGAGCACAGCGGCGACACGGTGGCGCATTGCAAGACCATGTGGCGCAAATATGCGGTGAGCCGCGAACTCTACGAGACCCGCCGGCTGCTCGCCCGCTCGAAAGGGCTGCTCTGGGGCGCCTATCACCTCGCCCGGCCGGGCAATCCGGTCGATCAGGCCAACCATTTCCTCGACTATGCCAATCCCCAGCACGACGAGATGATGGTGCTCGATATCGAAGGCATCGATCCCGACAACTACATGTCGCTGGAGGATGCGCAGGTCTTTGCCGGACACATCAAGACGCGCACGGGCCGCTATCCCGTGCTTTACACCAACCATTCGACCGCCCGGTTCATCGCCCTCAACCGTGACAGGTACCGCATCCTCTCGCGCCTGCCGCTCTGGTATGCCCGCTACAAGCCGGGCATCGAGGACGCCTTCCCGATGGGCAACTGGGACAATTACGCGCTCTGGCAGTTCTCCGCCGGCGTCAACTGCTCGAAACGGCGCTGCCCCTACCGGGTGAAGGGCGCGCTGACCGATATCGACGTCAACGTCGCACCGATGACCAAGGCGGCGCTCGGCAAGGCCTGGGCCTTCGGCGAACTCCTGCCGGAAAAGCCCTTCGAGCCCGTCGACACCATGCTCACCGCCTCCATCCCGTCGGGCGGCAGCTTCAAGGCAACGGTAAGGGCCGAGGCCGAAGCCGGCACCGGCGCGCAGACGGCCGGCGCCGTCACGCTCGCCTCGGGCGCGACAGCATCCTTCCCCGTCGCCGTGACGGCCGAAGTCCGCGCCGGCATCATGGCCAAGGGCACCGCGACCACCACGGTCGGCCGCCGCCTGGTCGAGGTGACGCCGCTGAACTATCAGGATTTCTGAAACGCTTGCGGCGGGCGCAGGCCCGCCCCTACGCCTCGATCTGCACGTCGCCGACCGGCCGCGAGCAGCAGGCAAGGATGTAGCCTTCCTCGATCTCGTCGTCGAGGATGCCGCCGTTGTGGCGCATGTCCACCTCGCCAGAGAGCTTCATCACCCGGCAGGTGCCGCACAGGCCGCCTTCGCAGGCCGCGCCGATGCGCACGCCGGCCGCCCGGGCGGTCTGGAGGATCGTCTGGCCGGGCGGGCATTTCGCATCCTTGCCGGCCATGGTGAAGGTGACGGTCGCAACGGCATTGGCATCGACGTCGTGCTCACCGGCGCCGGCGCGGATGGCGATCTCCTCCGGGGCAGGCGCTGCGGCCGGCTGGAAGCTCTCCTCGTGGTAGCGCTCCATGTTGAAGCCGCAAACCTTGAGAAGGTCTCTGACGCCGCGCATGAAAGGTTCCGGGCCGCAGCAGAAGACGGTGCGCTCGCGAAAATCCGGCGCGAGCAGCGAGAGACGGGCGGCATCGATGCGGCCGCGCAATCCGTGCCAGCCGTCGCGCGGATTGTGCCCCTCGACGACGAAGCCGAGCGTCAGGTTCGGCATCTGCGCGGCAAGACATTCAAGCTCCGCCTTGAACAGCAGATCCTCCGGCTTGCGCGCGCAGGTGACGAAGGCGACGTCGGACTGCGGCGCGCAATCCGACATCCAGCGCGTCATCGACATCATCGGCGTGACGCCGGAGCCGGCCGAGATGAAGAGATACTTTTCGGCGGGATAGCGCACGAGGGAGAAGTCGCCGAGCGGGCCGAAGGCCTTCAGCTTCATGCCGGGCTTCAGGTTGTCGAACATCCAGCGCGTGCCGATCGAGCTCTTCTGCGCCTTCACCGTCACGGAAACGGAGAAGGGGCGCGAGGGCGTCGAGGAGAGCGTATAGGTGCGCAGGACGGGATCGTCCTGCGCAACCGGAATTTCCAGCGTGACGAACTGGCCGGGCAGGTATCGGAACCAGTTGTCGCGGTCGGACCGGAAGGTGAAGGTCATCACGTCTGATGTCTCCACCGTTACGGCAATGCATTCCAGCATGTGCTGGCGATCGTTCCACGGATGAAGCTCGTCGAAATGACGGAAATGGCTTGCGATCGTCATGTCATGCCACCCGCGAGAGCGGCTTCTTGGCGCCGTCGAGCCGGTCGACCATAAAGTTCACGTACCATTCGACGAACTGCATGACGCCCCCCTCGTCTTCCGGCGAATAGGGGCCGGGCTGGTAGGCCGGCGAGCGGATGCCGAAGGCGTTTTCCTCGACGATGCGGCGGTCCTGGTCGTTGGTCTCGGTCCAGACATGGGTGAGCTCGTCAAGGCGGTAATCGACGCCCTCGACCGCGTCCTTGCTGACCAGCCATTTCGTCGTGACCTGCGTCAGCTCCGGCCCAAGCGGCAGAACGCGGAAGGTGATGGCATGGTCGGCGAGCACATGGTTCCAGGTCGTCGGATAGTGGAAGAGCAGCAGCGTGCCGATGTGGTTTTCCAGCACATCGTTCGACAGCGGGCGGTTGACGGCGCGGGCGCCGGACATCGTGTAGCTCTCGGCATCCTGGATGAGCGGCATGCGGGCCGCGCGGAACTGGCCGGTCGACGACATGCGGAATTCGCTCGGTAGGCCCGCCGCCTCGCATTTTTCCCAGTGCGCGGTGATGACGGGATCGTCCTTGGCGCCCTGCACGCCGGTGGCGCTCGGCGCTTCGGGATAGGTGCGGCAAAGCTCGGGATGGTTGGCGGCGCAATGATAGCACTCGCGGTTGTTTTCCCAGACGAGCTTCCAGTTGCCCTTCTCGACGATCGTGCTTTCGAAGGCGACCTTGGTCTCGCCGAGGCGGTGACGGGCAAGATAGGGCTCGACCAGGCTGCGGAAGGCGGAAAAGTCCGGCGCCTCGTTTGCAAGGCAGATGAAGATGTATCCGCCGACGGTCTCGCAGTGCACGCGCTTCAAACCGTGCTGGCTCTTGTCGAAATCCTCGGCCATGTGGCGGGCGAAGAGCAGCGAGCCATCCAGCTCGTAGGTCCACTGGTGGTAGGGACAGACGAGCTTGGCCGAGGACCCCCTGTGCTGCGTGCAGACGCGCGAGCCGCGGTGACGGCAGGAATTGTGCAGGGCGCGCACGGTCCCCGTGCGGTCGCGGGTGATGACCACGGGATAGTCGCCGACCTGCACGGTAAAATAGTTGCCGGCCTTCGGGATCTCGCAGTCATGGCCGATGAACAGCCAGTCGCGATACCAGATCGTCTCGAGATCGAGCCTGTAGTGATCGGGGTCGATGTAGAAGGCCTGCTCGAGGCTGTGGCCCTCGCGCCGGTTCTTGAGCTTGCGGAGCACGTCGCTGCTGATGTCCATGCCGGATCCTCGATATCCTGTTGGGGATGAGGCGCACGGAAGGAGACGGCATCCGGGCGCGGGGGCGCCGGACTGCACGCTTCCCGGCCGCCCGCCGCAGCCAGTCACGATCATTCCCAAGGCTGGTTTCCGGGCTCAGGAGCGTCCGTCAGGACCGTCGCGGCGCCTTCCCGGACTTCTGTCCAGTGGCGTCTCGCCGCGCGTTTCTCCTACACCGTTGCGGGGGCAGCGCCGGATTTCAACCGGCTTCCCAATTCTCCGCTCTTCGTCAGAACGGCACCTCGAGTGTTCTTATCTAAACGCAAGGCCCGGCAAACGACATGTCAGTTAGCGACATGCCATTCCGATTTGGCGACAGAGAGAAAATGGGCCGAGGCAAGCCAACCTCAGGCCTAATTGCATATATTTCAATCAATTATGCAAAGGAAACGAGCAACATGAATACCCTTTGGGCCACCTGACATGCCCGGTGACACAATTGTCATATTGCGACCCCTCCGGAACCTTTGGAAAAAGCGGGGGCGGATTGGCAAGGAATGCTTAACGCCGTTTCCTTAAACTTCATCGCATCGGGGCGCGAGGATGGAGTGCCGACGCGTGCAGCAAACCAAGTTCCGTTACTACGACGCAGTCGCCTACAAGCGCGCGAACCAGCCGAAATCGGCCGCCCATACCGAGTTCCTGCGCACCGGCCGCATCGACCGGAATGTCAGCTGGAGCCCGAACGAGAAGCGCTACCTCAGCTACCAGGAAGTGGCCGAGCGTACCGGCCGCAAGCTGGAAAATGCCGGCAGCGTCACGCATGACCGCATCAACGGCTTTCACCAGTCGATCCGCTTTCCCAAGCTGATCTTCCACCGCACGCTCGCCCAGACGCCGCATCTCGGCTATTGCCACATCACCGTCGCCAATTCCCGCTTCGCGGAATTCGAGAATGTGCAATGGGCCTTCTACATGGCCAATTTCTTCGCCGAGATCGGTGAGGAGGAGCAGTTCTTCGCCGACATCTCGAAGAAGGCCGGGCGGATGTATTTCGCCGTCGCCATCACGCCGGCCGAAGAGGAAGGCCGCCTGCAGATCGACCGCAAGGTGCGCGGCAACGGCGTGCTCTTCCGCACCGACGATCCGAAGCTTGCCATGAAGAACGTGCTGATGCTCGGCGCGCACAACGAGGCGCTGCGCAAGATCATCCGGGCGCTCTAACCCCTACCCCGCTGCGTCAGGCCACCCCGGACGGCCGGTAGATCAGCCATTCCTTGCCGGCCGGCACCTCGTCGCCGCGACCGTAGACGACGATCTGGTCGCCGCCCGCGCCCCGCGCCTCCGCCAATGCCCGCTCGCAGGCCGCCGAAAGGTCGAGCGCGCTGTCGGCGCGGTCCGCCATGCACACGCCGGCAGACAAGGTGAGGTGACCCAGATTGCGCCCGGTACGCGGATCGCGCAGCGCCACCGTCTGGAAGGCGGCGCGCAGCAGGTCGATCAGCCGCGTCACCTCCCCTTCGTCAGCGGTGCGAAACAGGAAGCCGAAGCGCAGGCCGTCGAAACGCACGGCCAGCTCGCCGGCGGGAAAAGCCTGGCGGATAAGGCCGCCGTAGAAGGTGACGAGATGATCGGACAGGGCCTCGATCTGGCCGGCGGAGAACCGCTGCTCGGCATCCACCTCGGCGATCGCGACGCCGCAGAGCATCGGCAGGTCCGGATTGGCATAGACCCGGGCGAGCGCCTTGTTAAAGGCACGGCGGTTGCCGAGCTTCGTCGGCGGATCGACGAACTTCATCGCCTCGAATTCCGCCATCTCCTTCTGGATGCCGTCCATGACGACCGATTGCGCGGCAACCTTCTCCGCCATCTCCGCCGTATGGGTGACGCGCAGTTCGGTCGCGCGCTGCAGCGCCTCGAGCGAGGAGCCGAGTGCGCCCTCTCCGAGGCTGCCGGCATCACGGATGACCTGCGAGGCCTCGCCGATCAGGCGGCCGTAATCCGACAGCGAGGTGCGTTCCTGGCTCAGCAGATCCATGAAATTTGCCATCTCGTTGCTGATGGCGCCGGCCGAGCGCTGCAGCACGCCCGCCTCATGCTGGTGCGGCAGATACTTGCGGCCGAGTTCGTCGAGCGCGCCCTGCGTCTTGTATTTGCCGAGCGCGATGAAATCGCGCACCAGATCGGGATTGCACCCCGCATAGGCCTCGTAGACCAGTTCATAATTGCGCGGCAGGCCGTCGATGCCCATCTGCTTCATCGCCGTTGCGACGCGCAGGGCGATATCGGTCGTCGAGGATTTCTTATGCGCCATCAATGCGGACCTGCTGCTTGATTTTTCAACCCTCCATAGCAGCCACCACTTTCGGCCGATCTAATCCGGTCGCTCGCATTTTAGGCAATGGGTAACCCTTGGCTTTTGCGGGAAAAGCCCTGTAAAGGAAGCCCGGACAAGGAAGGGCGACATGGCTGATATCGTGGATACGCGGACGGATGCGGAGACGGCGCTGGCCCGGGCCTGCGAAGCGCTCGGCCGGGGCGTGCCGGTCGCCATTCCCACCGAGACGGTCTACGGCCTTGCCGCCGACGCCACCAACCCGCTGGCCATCACGCGCATCTACGAGATGAAGGGACGGCCACGCTTCAATCCGCTGATCTGCCACATGGCCGACCTCGCCATGGCAGAGGAGCATGCGGTCTTCGATCCGCTGTCGCGCGCGATCGCCGAGGCCTTCTGGCCGGGGCCGCTGACGCTCGTGTTGCCGATCCGCCCGGAAAGCGCCATCCATCCGCTCGCCCGCGCCGGGCTCGACACGATCGGCATCCGCGTGCCCAAGGGCTTTGCCAGCCGCCTGCTGTCGGCCTTCGGCCGACCTCTTGCAGCGCCGAGCGCCAACACGTCCGGCCGCATCAGCCCGACCACCGCCCGGCATGTCGCCGAGGATTTTGGCGCAAAGCTCGAGCTGGTTCTGGATGCCGGGCCGGCCGTCGTGGGGCTGGAATCCACCATCCTCAAGGTCGAGGGTGACACGATCCGGCTGTTGAGGCCGGGCGGGCTGGATGCCGCCGAGGTCGAGCGCGTCACCGGCCTGAAGGTGGTGCGCAACGAAAAGGCGGGGGCCGCGATCGAGGCGCCGGGCATGCTTGCCTCGCATTACGCGCCCGATGCACCGGTGCGGCTCAATGCACACGACGTGGCGCCCGGCGAGGTGCTGATCCGCTTCGGCGGCGCGGCATTGCCCGGCGAGGCCGATGCCGCACTGGTGCTGGACCTCAGCCCCAGCGGCGACCTTGCGGAGGCCGCCGCCAATCTCTTCGGCTACATGAAACGGGCGGATGCGGCCGGCGCGCGCGCGATCGCCTTCGCGCCGATCCCCTCCCGCGGCCTCGGCGAGGCGATCAACGACCGACTGCAACGCGCGGCTGCCCCGCGCGGCTGACCGCTGCGAACCGATCCAAGCGCACCAGCCCTGTGCGAGGCGGCGCCAACGAGGACAGAGCCATGACCCAGGCGACGCTTGCCCCAGATCTCATCGACCGCTTCGTCACCATCACCGGCCCGGCCCACGCCCTGACGGCGGAGCGCGACATCGCGCCCTATCTCGTCGAAAGCCGGGGGCTCTATCACGGCACCTCGCCGCTCGTGCTGCGGCCGGGCTCCGTCGAGGAGGTCTCGAAAATCCTCGCGCTTGCCACGGAAACGCGCACGGCCATCGTCCCGCAGGGCGGCAATACCGGCCATGTCGGGGGCGCGGCGCCGCGTGAAGGGGCGACGGATGTCGTGCTGTCGCTCTCCCGGCTCAACCGCATCCGCGATGTCGATCCGGTCGGCAATGTCGTCGTCGCCGACGGCGGCTGCGTCCTCGCGGAGATCCAGAAGGCGGCCGAGGCCGCGGACCGGTTGTTTCCGCTGTCGCTCGGCTCGGAAGGCTCCTGCCAGATCGGCGGCAACCTCTCCACCAATGCCGGCGGCACCGCGGTGCTCGCCTATGGCAACATGCGCCAGCTCTGCCTCGGCCTCGAAGTCGTTCTGCCGACCGGCGAGGTCTGGAACGGCCTGCGCCGGCTGAAGAAGGACAATACGGGCTACGACCTGCGCGACCTCTTCATCGGCGCGGAGGGCACGCTCGGCGTCATCACCGGCGCGGTGCTGAAACTCTTCCCGCGGCCGCTCGGCCACGAGGTGGCCTTTGCCGGGCTGAAATCCGTCGCGGATGCGCTCGCCCTCTTCGAACGCGCCTCCAGCCGCTGCGGCACCGCGCTGACCGGCTTCGAGCTGATGCCGCGTCTCGGCGTCGATTTCACCACGCGGCACATTCCGGGCGTGCGCGACCCGCTCGCCAGCCGGCATGACTGGTACGTGCTCGTCGATATCTCGACATCCGACGCGGCGGAGACCGCCGCGCGCATGATGGAGGCCCTGCTGGCCGAGGGCATCGAGACCGGGCTCGTCGAGGATGCGGTGATCGCCGCCAGCGAGGAGCAGCGCCGGGCGCTGTGGCACATGCGCGAGAGCATGTCGCCGGCGCAGAAGCCGGAGGGCGGCTCGATCAAGCACGACGTCTCCGTGCCGGTCTCGGCCATCCCGGCCTTCATGGCGGAAGCGGATGCGGCGGTCATGAAAGCCATCGGCGGCGCGCGCATCTGCTCCTTCGGCCATATGGGCGACGGCAACATCCACTACAACATTTCGCAGCCCGTCGGCGCCGACAGGGACGCCTTCCTCGGCCGCTGGCGCGAGATCAACGACCTCGTGCACGCCATCGTGC
Organism: Shinella sp. 838; assembly: GCF_029623935.1. Taxonomy (NCBI): domain Bacteria; kingdom Pseudomonadati; phylum Pseudomonadota; class Alphaproteobacteria; order Hyphomicrobiales; family Rhizobiaceae; genus Shinella; species Shinella sp. 838. The sequence continues at coordinate 140,155 of NZ_JARSBQ010000002.1, read as the reverse complement.
TGAGCTATGGCGGGTCGATTTCCGCCGAGCACGGCATCGGCCAGCTGAAGCGCGACGAGCTCGCGGCGGTGCGCGCGCCGATCGAGATGGACCTGATGGCAAGGATCAAGCACGCCTTCGACCCCGCCGGCATCATGAACCCCGGCAAGGTCGTCAGGGGCTAGCCTATTTCCGCTTTTCTTCGAACAGCAAAAACGCTCTCTCTATCTGTTTGATGCAGTTCCGGGCGTAAAACCGCGCCGCGCTTCTGCTGGAATTGCGCCAGGCGATCAGCCGCCGGTGCGCAGCTGCGCCAGCGACATCATGAGATCGGCACTGATGCCGGCCGAACCCGAACTGGTGAGCACGGAGAGCGCCGGATCCGTCGTGCTCTGGTTCTCGAGATCGTAGAGCACGGAGAACTTCACGATCATCTTGGAGACCTTTTCCGGATCCTGCAGGTCCTTCAGCTCGAGATAGCGCTCGACCATGTCGGCCTGGGCGTCGACATCCGCGCTCGCGATCTCGTCGGGCAGCTGGTAGAGCACCTTGAAGACTTCGAAGAGCGCGTCGTCGGCCAGCAGGTCGTAGGGGCTCGAAACCGTTTCCGCCTTGCGCTCGAAATAGAGCGCGAGGCGCACGCCGGCATTGTCGTTGCCCGCATCCGCCTCCAGCTTCTGGCGCACGTAGCCGTCGATCGTCTGGTAGATGCCGCGGCGAGACTGGATCTCGGCATCGTCCTGCCGCTCGACCTGGCCCTCGGCATTGAAGTTGAACGAGGCCACGATCTGGCGATAGGCGCGGTCGGGCTGCTGGTTGGCGAAACTGTCGGGGTCGTCGAGGTCGGAGGTGAAGATCTTCGCCATGAACTCGGCATCGACGCTCTTCGTATCGATGCCGTTGGCCGTCAGCACGAAGGCGACGAGGCGCGGATCGGACAGGAATTCCTTGACGCTGTCGATCTTCTGCATCTGGAGGGAGTAATATTTCGCCTCCTCCTCCGCCAGTTTCTTGTCATCTTCCGTTCCGAAACGGGATTTGGCCGTCACATAGGCGCGCGACATGACGAGGATCTCGGATTCGGACTGTGCCAGCTTCGGCGCCGTGATATTGCCGTCCGACCCGAAATTGAACGCCTTGGCGAATTCGACGAAGCGCGGGTCGCCGAGCTGGTACACGTAGCTCTTCGGATCGTTGAGATCGCTCTTCAGCACGTTCTTGACCGTCAGGGCCGAGACCTTGGCCGGATCGAAACCGAAGGCCTTCAACGCGAAGTCGTAGAGGCTCGCCTCGCCGACGAACTCGTTGACGGTCTTCACCGCGCCGATCTGGCTCTTGAACCGCCGGATGGCCAGCTCGTCCGCCTCCTCGTCCTTGTCGTTGTAGCGGCTCATGTAACCGGAGGCGACCGTTGCGGTCTGGGTCGCGGTCTGCGCCGCATCGCCGGCGGCCAGCGTGCCGTCCTCCTGGAAATTGAAGGCGGCGCGCAGGGCGAAATAGGCTTCCTTGTCCGATCCGCCGAACTTGTTGATGTAGCTGTTGGCGTTGTTCGGGTCGGGATCGCTGGTCAGGATGTTGGCGATGGTCGAGCTGTCGATCGACAGCTTGTCGAGGCCTAAGGCCACCTTGAGATAATTGACCATGCGCGGATTGCCGGCAACCTCGCTTGCCGTCGTGACGCTGCCGATCCGGCTTTCGAAATACTCCTTGTGGATCAGCGCGGCGGCCGATGTCGCGCGCGGATTGGAGAGCGTGTAGAGCTCGGTTGTGCTCGTCTTCTGGCTGGCGTTCTGCACCGTGCCGGCGACCGCCGTGCCATCGGCGGCAAAATTGAAGGCGCTGGCGAGCGTGCCGTATTTCTCGGCATTGGCGATGATGGCGCTCTGGCGGACGATCTCGGCCCTGAGCTGGGCGATGCGGGCCGCGTTGGCGTCGTTGGGTTGGAGTGTCGCCAGCTCGTCATTGGCCGCCTGCATGGCTGTCTGCGCGGCGGTCGCCTTGGCGCCGAACTCCGTGTTGAAATAGCTGGCGGGATCGTCAAGGTCGCTGGTCAGCACCCCGCGGATCGTCTGGCGCGACCAGGTCGACGGATCGATGCCGAAGGCCGTGAAGACGTAGCTGCGCAGCCGGTCGTTGTTGAGCAGCTGGTCGACGCTCGTGATCGTGTCGATGACGGCATTGTAGTAGCGCGTCTCCTCCTTGATCGCCGCGCCGGCATTGGCCGCCGTCGCCGAATAGAGGCCGATGATCTCGTCGAGCTGCACCTCGGTCTGCGCCGAGGCGGTCGATGCCTCGAAGCTGAAGGCGGTGGCGAATTCCCGGTAGCGCGAATCCGTCAGGAGGTTGACGAAGCTGTTCGCATCCGACGTATCGCTTTCCAGCACCTTGCGCATGAAGGCGGTGGCATAGGTCATCTCCTCCAGGCCATAGGCTTTCATGGCATAGGAATAGAGCTGGTAGTCGTCGAGGAACGCGTCGACGCTGGTCACCTTGCCGATGTTTTCCTTGTAGTACTCGGCCTCGCGCGCGGTGACCGTCTCGCTCGCCGTGCGGTCCAGCGACACCAGCATGTCACGCGCGATGAGGTTGTAGCTCGTATAGGTGGACAGCATCGGAGGGGTCTCTTTCGACAATGCGGGCGGGCCGATCGGGGGCCACTCTCGCGCGCGAGGCTTGTCCCGACCTGTCGCACGCGTTCACCTCTCCTAAACCCTAGCCCGTGCGGTTTTGCTAACCATCAGGAACTGCAAAGTTTTCTTAACCGCGATTTTTAAGCGGCTCGGAAGGGGGTGCGCCTATTCTCGCCCTCAGAGGACGAAAAGTCCCGATGAGAAGACCGGACACCGGCTCTCAAGGAAAACAAGGGCGAAAGACATGCTGAATACCGTTTCCAAGCCGGCCTGGGCCGGCACCACGCTCCGGCTCGATCCCAAGCGCTTTCCGCAGCAGGTGACCTTCGAGCTGCGCGCCGAGGGAACCGACGCCACCATCACGCTCGACGAACGCGGCGCCGTGCTGCGCAAGGTTCTGCCGTCCAGCGGCCTGCCGCTCTCGATCGCCCTGCCGGCCCGCGCCTTCAAGGGCGTCGCCGCCCGCGCCATCGACCACGGCAACGGCGACGTGACCGTCACCCTCGAACTGCACCACGACGATCCGGACCTCTGCATCCCGCTCCTGGTGGCGCACGACCTGTGCGACATCGCCGCCGACTGGCGCAGCTGGGCCGAGGCCTACCGCATCCCCATGCTGATGGTCGAGGCCGACGGCATCGCCCGGCCGCTCGACGACAACCTGACGGTCGGCAGCCGCCCCGCCAAGCAGCGCCGCCGCCACTCCTACTTCGCCGACCGCCGCCCCCGCTTCCTGGTGCGTCGCACCACCGGCAAGCTCGGCGTGCAGATGAAGATCGACGGCCGGGAAATCATTGCCCGGCGTTGAGCCTGAGACAGCCGCATGACCTCCAGAAAAGCCGGCCGTTCCCTGCGGCCGGCTTTTTCGTGCGCCCTTGCCTGTTCCCTCCGGAACACTTTTCCCGTGCCCGGCGTGGGAAACAGCGTTCAACACACCGGGTTCGTACCGGGGAACGCGAAGCAAGGGACAGATCACGATGGCAAAGTTCTTCACCACCCTCCTCGGCCGCATCCGCACCGTCGACAGCGCGACCGTCGATCGGGTTCGCCCGCCACGCCGCGGTTTCGAGATCGCCCTTCATCCGACAACGCTGCGGCGCGGCGAAGACCGCCCGCAGACCGGCTCGCGCGGGCCGCGGCACCGCTGATCAGGCGAACGGGATGGCGACGGTGAGCGCAAGGAAGAGGCAGAGGCCGACGACGCCGTTGAACTTGAAGAGTGCGAGGCACTGTTCCGGGTCGTCGATGTCGAGCGTGGCGATCTGCCAGGCGAGCATGGCGGCAGCCACGCCGAGGCCGAGCCAGGCCACGATGCCGATGCCGGCAAGCCAGAAGGAAAGCGCGACCAGCACGACCGTCAGGCCGTAGAGGCCGATGAGCCATCCCGCGGTCTTCTCGCCGAAGAGGCGCGCGGTGGAACGCACGCCGATCAATGCATCGTCTTCCTTGTCCTGGTGGGCGTAGATCGTGTCGTAGCCGATGGTCCAGGCGATGGCGGCGACGTAGAGCGCCAGCGAGGCGGCCGACACTTCGGAAAATTCCGCCGCCCAGCCCATCAGCGCCCCCCAGGAGAAGGCCATGCCGAGGAAGAATTGCGGCCAGTCGGTGAAGCGCTTCGCGAAGGGGTAGATGGCGACGATCGCCAGCGAGGCGATGCCGAGCACGATGGTGAAAAGATTGAACTGCAACAGCACGACGAGGCCGACAAGCGCCTGCAATGCCATGAAGATCTTCGCCTGCCGGCGCGTGACGCGGCCGGAGGGCAGCGGACGCGAGCGGGTGCGGGCCACCGCCTGGTCGATCTCGTGGTCGACGAGGTCGTTGTAGGTGCAGCCGGCGCCGCGCATCGCGACGGCCCCGACGAAGAAGAGGAAGAGCTGTGTGACGAAGCGCGCAAGATCGAAGGTGCCGATCGCCGCCGAGACATTGGCCGCCAGCGCCGCCGACCAGAGGCACGGCAGGAGGAGAAGCTGCCAGCCGATCGGCCGGTCCCAGCGGGCGAGCTGCGCATAAGGCCAGGCCGCGCGCGGCAGCACGCGGTAGACCCAGTTTCGGGACGGCGCATCGGCGACGCGGCCGGAATCGGAGGGAGAGCTGATCATTCCCCTAGATCGCAAGCCGCCCGGCGCCGGTCAAGCCGGCACCGCGCCGCAGGGTAGGTCGCGCGCGCCGAAAAGGTTACGGCAGCGTGAAATCGAACCGGTAGGTGGCGGAAAGGCCGATCAGCACCTGATCGCGGCTGCCGCGCTCCTTGACGAGGCTCGACTTGGCCGCGTCGCCAACGAGGCGCTTGTATTCGGCAAAGGCGCTCGTCTCGATCTTCTCGTTGACCTGCCAGGTGATCGCCGCGCCCGCGCCCACCGAGTGGATGCCGCCGTCGGGATCGTAGGCGGAAAGACCGGACTTGGCGACCTGGTTCGGCTTCACGCCATAATAGGTGTCCATATAATCGTTCGAGGCGAGCGTCACACGCGGGCCGGCCGAGATGCGCACATCAGGGCGCACGTCGACGAAGGCGTCGGCCGCGATATCGGCAACGATACCGTCATGGCTGCGGATGCCGTGGCGCACCTCGCCGCGCACGCGCAGCCAGTCCGTCGGATAGGCTTCGGCGAAGGCGCCGAGTTCGCCGCCGAACTTCACCGGGGTCAGGCCGCGCAGATCCTTCGAATCGTCGTCGTCACGCGGCATCACGAGTTTACCCGTCGCACCGGCACGAAAGCCGCCATTGTCGATCAGCGCGAAGGACGGGTTGTCATTGCGCGAGGAGAAGCGGACGGTGCTGCCCGCCTTGCCGAGCGAGATCATCGGCGTGACCTGGAACAGGTATTTTTTCGCCCCCTCGTAGCGCGGCGCGGCAAAGCCGGCGGCGCCGACCTTCAGATACCAGTCGCCGGACCAGAAATAGCCGCCTTCGCCGGCAAGGGCGGAAACGGGCACAAAAAGGAGAGCGGCCGCAGTCATTGCGGTCGAAACACGGATACTCAAGACACAATCCTCGCTTCACCGGCAGACCCGCCGCGGGCTGCCGAAACCTTTGATTGCGTGAACATTAGCTGCGTTTCATTACCGCTTTGCTAACCATCCGGCCCGGCGGCGCGCGGAACGATTCGGCCGCACCGATGTTTTTACGGGGAACGAACAAGGAGTTTCCCGATGACCGTCAGCACGATGGAACTGAAGCTGCAGGCGATCCGCAACGACAGCGGCCTTTCCCGCAAGGAGAAGATCGCCAGGCTGGAAAAGCTGCGCACCGAAGCCCGCGCTCTCCAGCGCGCCGCCACCGAAAGCGCCATGGTGGAGGATGACGGCTGGTACGAGGACGTGCACCTGATCGACACGGAGCTGGAGGCGCTCGGCCGTACCGTGGAGGAAAAGGGTGCGGCGACCCTATAGGGGCGGTACCGTGCAGTCGCGGCAGCGAGATGAGGGGCAAACCTGACATTCTCCTGCCCGCGCGCGCTCCCGGTCCCGGCAGCCCTTGACCTTTCAGCCCCATCCCCTTAACCCGCCAGCAACGAAGGACGGATCGAGGATATGGGCATGAAGGTTCTGTTGATCGGATCGGGCGGACGCGAACACGCCCTTGCCTGGAAGCTGGCGCAATCTCCCCTCCTCGAAACGCTCTACGCCGCCCCCGGCAATCCCGGCATCGCCGGCTGCGCCACGCTCGTCGCGCTCGACATCGAGGATCATGCGACCGTCGCGGCCTTCTGCAAGGAGAACGGTGTGACCTTCGTGGTGGTCGGACCGGAAGCCCCGCTGGTCGCGGGCATGGCCGACGTGCTGCGCACCGCCGGCATCGACGTCTTCGGCCCCTCGGCCGCCGCCGCGCAGCTCGAGGGATCCAAGGGCTTCACCAAGGATCTCTGCGCGAAATACGACATTCCCACCGGCGCCTACCAGCGCTTCACCGACGCCGCGGCCGCCAGGGCCTATGTGGAGCGCGAAGGCGCGCCGATCGTCATCAAGGCGGACGGGCTTGCCGCCGGCAAGGGCGTGAGCGTCGCCATGACGCTCGACGAAGCGCTGGCCGCCGTGGACGACTGCTTCGACGGCGCCTTCGGTGCGGCGGGCGCGGAAGTCGTGGTGGAGGCCTTCCTCGATGGCGAGGAGGCGAGCTTCTTCTGCCTGTGCGACGGCGTGAACGCCCTGCCGCTTGCTTCGGCGCAGGACCACAAGCGCGTCGGCGACGGCGACACCGGCCCCAACACCGGCGGCATGGGCGCCTACTCGCCCGCCCCCGTCATGACGCCCGACATGGTCGCGCGCACCATGAAGGAGATCATCGAGCCGACGATCCGCGGCATGGCGGCAGACGGCCATCCCTTCCAGGGCGTGCTCTTCGCCGGGCTGATGATCACCGCCAAGGGCCCTGAGCTCATCGAGTACAATGTGCGGTTCGGCGACCCGGAATGCCAGGTGCTGATGATGCGGCTCGAAAGCGACCTGCTCCCGATCCTGCATGCGGCCGCGACCGGCCGGCTCGACACGGTTTCCGCCAGCTGGCGCGATGCCCCGGCGCTCACCGTCGTCATGGCCTCGAAGGGTTATCCCGGCGCCTACGAGAAGAACACGCCGATCCGCGCGCTGCCGACCGACGACGCAGCCAGCAAGGTGTTTCATGCCGGCACAGCCCTGAAGGACGGCCAGCTGGTGGCGACCGGCGGGCGCGTGCTCAACGTCACGGCCGTCGCCGCGACTGTCGCGGAGGCGCAAAAGGCCGCCTATCAGGCGCTCGACCAGGTGGAATGGGACAACGGCTTCTCCCGCCGCGACATCGGCTGGCGCGCCGTCGCGCGCGAAAAGGCGTGAGGTCCGGCACGAAAAACGCCGGATCGCTCAAATTTTACCATTTCCCCTGACGGGACCGTAACCGGCGGGCGCTATTCTCCCTACAACCATAAGGGAGAACCGTTGATGCGTACCCTGCTGCCGACCTTTGCTTTCATGCTTCTCGCCGCCCCCGCCCTTGCGGGTTCGATCGAGCCCGTTGCCGGCGCATCGTCCGAGGGTTCGAGCATTTCGGCGGTCCGCTGCGGCGACTGCCCGGCGCTGAAGCCGAAGCCCAAACACGCCACCTATCAGGTCGATGCCATCGACCCCGGCACGCAGAAGGTGGAGATCCGCGAGGAGAACGGCGAGCGCAAGATCTTCCGCACCGAAGCCTGGATGGGCGGCTCGCCCGTGCTCTTCGTCAGCAAGGCCCCGGCGGAAGTCCGGCAGGCGGCCGCTGTCGAAACGACGGTGGACGAGAAGGCCACGGCCGTGGAAACCGTCGATGCCGGCGCCCATACCAGCGCGCTCGACGAGACCGCAGCCCGCAAGACGGCGGCGGCCGGCATGGCAACTTCACAGGAGTTTGATCCGTCAGGGTTTGAACTTCGGGTCAACTGACCCCATAGTGGGCGCGCCCTGCCTCTCAGTCCCTCCAGGCTGACAGGAATCCGCGGAAGCGGACGTTTTGCGCCCCTGACCTCAAGCGGGGGCGCAGGCGTATCAGCCCCTCTCTCCGAGATCGCCGACCAGCCGATCGACCTCCCGGTCGGAATAGACCGCGATGCCGCCGCGCCGCAGCAGCGCCGCCGTCACTCCCTGCCCCGCATGCCGGATACCTGAAAACGTGCCGTCATAGACGAAGCCGGACCCGCAGGACGGGCTGCCGTCGATGAGCAGCGCATGCCGGCAGCCATTCTCCCGCGCCACGTCGAGCGCAATGCGCGCGCCCGCGATGTAGGCGGCGGAAACATCCCCACCGGACACTTCCAATACCCGCGCCCGGCCGTCGAGCACATCCTCGCCGTCAAGCCCGTTCTCGATCTCCGCTGGCGGCCGCGGCACCTGGAAGCCGCCGGAAAGCTCCGGACAGAGCGTCACCAGCCGCCCCTCCACTCGCCAGCGCTCGACCGCGCCATGGACAAGCGGCTTGGCCGACCCGTTGTACCGCACCGGCAGACCGGCAAGACAGGCGCTGATGAGGATCTTCGCCGACATCAGCGCCCTTCCCTCATCCCGCGATCTTGGAGAAATCCGCGACCGTGCCGGTTGCGGCGCGGATGGCGGAGAGCAAGGCGAGGCGGTTGGCGCGGATGGCGGGGTCCTCGTCGTTGACGAGCACGTCGTTGAAGAACTGGTCGACCGGGGCACGCAGCGCCGAAAGAGCTTCCATGGCGGAACGGAAATCTTCCTTCGAAACGGCGGCAGCGGCGTCCTTCGTCGCGGTCTCGACGGCGGCGTGGAGGGCCTTTTCGGCATCGAGCAGGAGAAGGTCGGCCGAGACGGCGCCTTCGACGACGGTGCCCTTCTTCTCTTCGGCGGCGAGAAGCTGCGTGGCGCGTTTGGTGCCGGCGAGCAGGTTCTGCCCCTCTTCCGAGGTGATGAAGGCCGTCAGCGCCTCGACGCGGCGGGCGACCATCAAGAGATCATCGGCTTCGGGCGTCAGCACGGCATCGATGAGATCGTGGCGCGCGCCCATGTCGCGGAGATAGACCTTGAGGCGATCGTGGAAGAAGGCAACGAGGTCCGGATCCTTCGCGACGGAGGCGAGCGGCAGGCGGATGTTCTTTTCGAGCAGCATGCGGATGACGCCGAGGGCGGCGCGGCGCAGCGCGTAGGGGTCCTTCGAGCCGGTCGGCTTCTCGTCGATCGCCCAGAAGCCGATCAGCGTGTCGAGCTTGTCGGCGAGCGCGACGGTAAGACCGACCTTGCCGGCCGGTACGCGGTCCGAGGGGCCCTGCGGCTTGTAGTGATCCTCGATCGCCTCGGCCACCGCGGCGTCCTCGCCCTGGAGCGCGGCGTATTTCCGGCCCATGATGCCCTGCAGCTCCGGAAACTCGCCGACGGCCTCGGTGCGCAGGTCCGCCTTGGCGAGCACCACGGCCCGGTCGACGAGCGCCGCATCGGCGCCGATGACGGGGGCAAGTTCGCCTGCAAGCGTGCGGATGCGCTCGACGCGGGCGCCCTGGGTGCCCAGCTTGGCATGGAAGGTGACGTTCAGCGCGTCGAGCTTGGCCATGCGCTGGTCGAGCGGCTTCTTCAGGTCGAGGCCGAACTTTTCTGCCGAGGCCTTCAGCGTGTCGAGGTCCGGCAGGTCGCGCTGGTCGCGCAGCCAGAAGTGTTTTGCATCGGAAAGACGGGCCCGAACGACCTTGCCGTTGCCGTGCACGATCTCCTTGCCGCCGTCCTTCGCCTCGATGTTCGAGATGAGGATGAAATGGTTGGAAAGTGTTTCGGCGCCCGGCTTGCGGGTAACGAAGCATTTCTGGTTCGTCTTGATGGTGAGGCGGATGATTTCCGAGGGGATCGCCAGGAACTCCTCCTCGAAGGTGCCCATCAGCACCTGCGGCCATTCGACGAGGCCGGAGACCTCCTCCAGCAGGCCCTCGTCCTCGACCAGTTCGAGGCCATTCGCAAAGGCGATGTTACCCGCATCCGTCGCGATGATCTGCTTGCGGCGTTCGGCATCGAGCACGACCTTCGCCTTCTCCAGATTGGCGACATAATCCTCGAAGCGCCGCACGGTGATCGCGCCCGGCGCATGGAACCGGTGGCCATAGGTGACATTGCCGGCGACGAGCCCGTCGACCTCGAAGGGCACGATGCGGGTTTCCTCCGTCTCCGAGCCGAAGGTGCAGACGATCGACTGCAGCGGGCGCACCCAGCGCAGCGCACCGGGCTTGGCCGAGGCGGCGCCGGAGCGCATCGATTTCGGCCAGGGGAAGTTGCGGATGATGCCCGGCATCACCTCGGCGATGATCTCGTCAGCCGGGCGACCCGGCTTGACGATGTGGGCGACGTAGAAATCGCCCTTCTTCGGGTCCGAATGGACATGGGCTTCGGAAACCGAGGCGAGGCCCGCCTTGCGCAGGAAGCCCTGGATCGCCTGTTCGGGGGCGGAGGTCGTCGGGCCCTTGATGTCCTCGCGCACGTCGCTCGAGCGGGCATTGAGGCCGCGGATATCGAGCGTCAGGCGGCGCGGCGTCCAGTATTCGCGCGCACCCTCATAGGTCAGGCCCGCATCCACCAGCGCGTCCGTGACAAGCTTCTTCAGATCGCCCGCGGCCTTCCGCTGCATGCGGGCTGGGATTTCCTCGGAGCGGAGTTCAAGCAGAAGATCGGGCATGTCAGCTTTCCTCGCCCTCCCCTTCGCCGGAGAGGGCCGGCGCAGCGGCCGGAGTGGGGTCAAAATCGTGCGCCTCTGCTAGCAAAGTTCGGCGGTGCTGTTCAACGGCAAATGTGCGCCCCGCCGCCCAATCGCGCCGAATAGGCGGGCCGGACGGCGTTCCCGCCGGCCCGCGCTTGCCGTTCAGGCGGCGACGCTGGCCGCCACTTCCCTCGCCAGCTGCTCGAGCAGCCCCCGCGTTCCCTCCTTGCGGCCGTCGATGTTACCGTCGCGATAGGCGCCCTGCTCGGTGAGGAGAAGACGCGTTCCACCACCCTCAGCCTGAAACTCGGCCGTCAGCAGCGAGGCGGAGAGCGGTGCCCCGTTCAGCGTCATCGCATAGGCGAGGATGACGCATTCCCCCTCGCGCACCTCCAGGAAGGTCGTCTCGTTGGTCAGCACGACATCCGCGCCGGGCGGGCTGAACTTGCTGAATTCCTGCGCGCCGGCAGTGACGCTCCCGGCGGGCCGATATTCGTGCACCGTCCAGCCGTCAGAGCTGATGAGCCAGCGGTAACGCGCCTCGGCTTCCACATAGGCGGCAAAGACCTTTGCCACGGGCGCATCGTAGAGACGGTCGAGCGTGAAGCTGCCGTGAATGATCTTCGGATCGGTCATGTTCATTTCTCTTCCTTGGTTTCTTTCAGATAGGCATCGAGATGGTCGAGCTTGCGCTCCCACAGCCGGCTTTGCGCGGCAGCCCAGCGTTCCAGATCCTTCAAGGCCCCCGGCTTCAACGACACGGTCCGCACGCGGCCGACCTTTTCCGACACGATCAGCTTCGCCTCTTCGAGCACGCCGAGATGCTGCATCACCGCGGGCAGCGAGATCGGCGCGACCTGCGTAAGGCCGCTGACGGAGCACGGCCCCTTGGCCAGCCGCTCGACGATACGTCGGCGCACGGGCTCGGAAAGGGCGTTGAGCAGGATGTCTATCGGGTCTGGATAGTTAGGCATACGCTTAAGTATTGGAAGGCAACCCTCCCTGTCAACAAAAAACTTCAGCCGCGACTTAAGTGTTTGAGAAACGCGCTCCTGCGGCATGTGCCATCGACGGAGCAAGCCAGCTGCAAATGATTCTGCCTGAGCCGGCCGGCTACCAGCCGCCGCCGCCACCGCCACCGCCGCCGCCCCCGGACGAGCCGCCACCGCCACCCGAGGAGAAGCCGGAAGAGGAGCTTTTCGGCGGATCCGGCAGGGAGGAGGTCATGGTGCTCGCCATGGAGCCGGCAAAGCCGCCCATGCGATCGGAAAACCGGCCGGAGGAAAAGCCGTCGCCGCGGTACCAGACGGGCTGGTAGGCGGCAGCGGCGGCACCGGCTGCCGCGGCGGCGACGAGCCAGCGGTCGAAGGTTTCAGACCAGGGTTTCTCGACGCCCAGCGCCACGGCATAGGGCAAGAGGGTCTCGTAGTGGCGCGGCGACATGTCCGGCGCGCCGGCCATGTTCATGCGGTCCTTCTCGGCAAGCGTCAGATACTGGCGCAGGCCCTCGATGCCGTCCATCATCCTGCGGCCGAGCGGCGTCGGCGCGCCCATCAGGAAGAAGAAGACGAGATTGGTGACGACGATGCCGCCGACGGCGGCAAAGAGCGGCATCTGGCCGGCGGCGGCGCTGGTGACGAACAGCGCGAGGATGATGCTGCCGAAGACCGTGAGGAAGACGAAGCCGACGAAGGCGATCATAACGACGGCGAGGATGCGCGCGCCGAGCGACTTCGCCCGCCGGAAATTCTGCCCGAGCGCCAGCGCGAAGATGGAGATGAAGACCGAGGCGAAGACCGGCAGGATGACGAGCGCGATGCCCTCCTCCGGCAGCGAGCCGAAGATGAGGAGAGCCGCAAGGCAGACGAGCGACAGGAGAATGCCGCAGATCACCTGCGGCCAGTTGGCAAGGTAATATTTGTAGCGGTGCTCCTTCTCCATCGCCTCGCTGAAGTCCAGGCCGAGCGTCTGCACCCGCTTGCCGTTCGACTTGTCGATGATGAAGGTGCTGCCCGCCGAGCCGACGGTCTTCAGCAGGGTCGCCTCGCCGGTCGGCAGCGCGCCTTCGACCGGCTTTTCCGTCCGGGTGACGGTGATCGAGGTCTTCAGGTCCTTCAGTTCGACGAGCCCCTTGACCGCAAGGTTGAGGAAGGCGGCGGAAATCGCCGTCCAGCCCTGCCCGCCGAAGCCTTTCTCGTCGATATAGTTGACGAGCGCCGGCGACAGGCCCTCCGGCGCATCCCAGCGCGGCACGATGACGCCACGCGCCGGATCGCGGCCCACGGAAAGCCAGGCCCAAAGGTAATAGCCGACGACCAGCACGAGCCCGCCGAAGGCGAGGAAAAGGTTGCGGTTGTCCTTGAGGAACAGGGTCCGCTCTTCCGCCGCCGTCGGGCGGTCGATGCTGCCGGCCGGCATTTTCACACCGATCGTCAGCCCCTCGTTCGGGCCGAGTTCGCGCGTGGTCTCGAACGTTGCCCGGTTGCCCTGGTTTTCGCCGCGCGCGTCCTTGCCCGTGGCACCGAGCGGTCCGGTGAAGACGGTCAGTTCCTCCGCCCGCACCCCCTCGGGCAGGGTCACCGTCGCCGTGGCCTTGTCTATCGGAAAGGCCCATTCGGTGCCGGTGACGTTCCAGAAGAGTTCGTCATGCGTGTCGAAGAAACGGATCTGCCGCGTCGTCTCGTAGGTCAGGCGATACTGGTGGAAGCCGGGATCGAGGAGCACGTCGGCCGAGCCGAAATAGATGCGGATGCCGCGGCGGATGGTTTCCGTGCGATAGGGCTCCGGCCGGCCGTCCCGCTCGACGCTGAGGATCTTGAAGCCCACCTCCCGCTCCCGCCCGCCGGCGTCGACGAAGGTCAGCGGAAAATCGCGATAGATGCCGCGGCGGATCTGGTTGCCCTCGGCGTAGACGCGGATCGTTTCCGTCACGGTCAAGGTGCCGTTTTTCGCGACAGCGATGTCGGAATGATAGCGGTCGAAATACTCCTCCGCCCGCGCCGCGTTGCCAGCCAGAAGGCAGAGCCACAGCGTCAGGACAACGGCAATCCGCATCATGAAGGGCTCCGGTATTAGAACTTGACGGTCGGCACGGCCCGGTCGGCCGGGTTCTCGATCTCGAAATAGGGCGCCTTCAGGAATTTGAAGAGGCTGGCGACGAGGTTCGAGGGAAAGCTTTCGACCTTGACGTTGAGATCGCGGGCGGCGCCGTTGTAGTAGCGGCGGGACATCTGGATCTCGTTTTCCAGTGTCTCCAGCGTCTCCTGCAGCTCGGCGAAGTTCTGGTTGGCCTTGAGGTCCGGATAGGCTTCGGCCAGCGCGAAGATGCGGCCCAGCGCCTGGCTGAGCAGGCCTTCCGCCTGCGCCCTGCCCGCGACGTCCCCGGCCGGCACGGCCTGCGCCCGGTTGCGCAGCTCCACCACCTTTTCCAGCGTGTCCTTCTCGTGCGCGGCGTAGCCTTTCACGGTTTCGATCAGGTTGGGGATGAGGTCGGCGCGGCGCTTCAGCTGCACGTCGATGCCGGACCAGGCCTCCTCCTTCACCTGACGGGCTTTGACGAGGCCGTTGTAGAGAATGATGGCGTAGAGGACGACCACCGCCGCGATTGCCAGACCGATCATGAAAGTCTCCGCTCGTTCTTTGTCTCGGGCACGACCTTAGCATCCGCATCGCCGCAGAAAAGCCCCCCCAAGGGGCCTGGCGCCGTCTCCTCTTCCTCAAAGCAGGCGAGCGCCCGCAAACCCTGTCACCCCGGGAACCGCGCCACGGCGCGCTTTGGCCGATAGTCGCTTCACCAACCACACGAACCCTGAAGCAACCGCCATGAAAGCCCTCGTCCTCACCATCAACGTTCTCGGTTTCACCGCCCTCTTCCTCGCCTACACGATGGGCGCTGCGGTCGACCGTCCGAAGGGTGTACGCCGGGCGCTCCAGACCTATGCCGGCCAGCTTCCCACCGGCGCAATGCCGACGCTGAAGCCCGTCTGGGAACTCGGCGTGAAGGTTTCGACCCTCGCCTGAAGAAAATGCCTCCCCGGCCGGACCGGAGAGGCACAACAAGGCATCCCGCTTTCCGCCTCAGATCGCGCGCGTGATGCCGCCATCGACGCGGATGTTCTGGCCGGTGATGTAGGCGGCGCCATCGGAGGCGAGGAAGGCCACCGTCGCGGCGATCTCCTCGCTCGTGCCGTAACGCTTCATCGGCACACCGGCGCGCCGCTCCTCGGTCGCCGGCAGGCTGTCGATCCAGCCGGGCAGCACGTTGTTCATGCGGATGTTGTCGGCCGCATAGGTATCGGCGAAGATCTTGGTGAAGGAGGCAAGACCCGCGCGGGCGACGGCCGATGTCGGGAACATCGCGCTCGGCTCGAAGGCCCAGGCGGTGGAGATGTTGATGATCACGCCGGACTTCTGCTTCTGCATGACCGGGGTGACGAGGCGCGTCGGGCGCACGGCGTTGAGGAAATAGACGTCGATGCCAGCGTGCCAGTCCTCGTCCGTCAGATCGAGGATCGGCTTGCGCGGGCCGTGGCCGGCGCTGTTGACGAGGACGTCGATACGGCCCCAGCGTTCCAGCGCCCCATCGACGAGCCGCTTCAGGTCGTCAGTCGACTGGTTCGAGCCGGTGACGCCGAAGCCACCGGTCTCGGCGGCCAGCGCCTCGCCCTTGCCGGAGGAGGAGAGGACTGCGATCTTGAAGCCATCCGCCGCCAGCCGCTTTGCCGCCGCCGCACCCATGCCGCTGCCGCCAGCCGTGATGATTGCCACTTTTTCTACTGCCATCGCTTGTCTCCCTCTTGAGAACCAGTTGCGGGCAAGCCGCCTTTCTTCATTTTCCGCCAAGTGATATCATTGCTCCAGCAGGAGTGCGAGCCAGTTCCACTCTCATCATCCAGTAGAAAATCTACTCCATGACAGACGCCATACGACGCCTCCCCCCACTCAACGGCCTGCGTGTTTTCGAGGTGGTGACACGGCATCTCAATTTCCGGCTGGCTGCGGAGGAGCTCGGCGTCACCCAGGGCGCGGTGGCCCAGCAGATCCGCGGGCTGGAGGCCGAACTGGGGCTAAAACTGTTCGACCGCCAGCCGCGCATGCTCGCGCTCACCGAGGCCGGGCGCAGCTATGTCGCCAACGTCCGCCGCGCCTTCGAGCTGATCGCCGAGGCGACGGAGGCCCTGCGACCGGAGCCGCAGCACCTGACGATCAGCGTGACGCCGACCTTCGCCTCGAAATGGCTGATCCCGCGCCTGCCCGAATTCACCGCAGCCCATCCGGACATCGACCTGCGCATCCTGGCGACGGACCGGATCTCCAATTTCCAGACGGATGCGGTGGATCTCGCCGTGCGTTACGGCCGCCCGCCCTTCGGCCCGGGGCTCGATGTGGACCTCCTGTTCGAGCAGGTGCTGGTGGCCGTCGCCAGCCCGCTGCTCATCGAGAAGCTGGGGAACCCGACACACCCGGAGACCTTCGCCCGCTACGCGCTGCTGCACGATGCGCATGACTTCTGGCCGCAATATCTCGAAACGGTCTTTCCGGATGGCACGCCCGCGGCAGCGAAGAACATCCGCTTCAACCAGACCGCCCATGCCATCGAGGCCGCGATCGCCGGCCAGGGCATGGTGCTGGCGAGCCAGTTCTTCGTCGAGGAGGATATCCGCACCGGGCGGCTGGTTCGCCTGTTTGCAGGCGACATGCGTGCGGGGGCGGACTTCTATGCCGTCTCGCCCCGCAAGCCGCGCCACGCCGCATCCGTCGCAGCGGTTCGCGCCTGGCTGGCCACCACCGGCGGCCAAGCCTTTCGGAGCCCGCGTTTCCGCTGAAAGACGGAAACGCGCGGAAAAACAGGCTCAGGCCGCGTCCTTCGTCCAGTTCACGCCGCCGGCATCCGTCAGCAGGAAGGCCTCGCCGCAGGCCTTTGCCAGCGTGCGCACGCGCAGGATATAGCTCTGGCGTTCGGTGACGGAGATCACGCCGCGCGCATCGAGCAGGTTAAAGACGTGGCTGGCCTTGATGCACTGGTCATAGGCCGGCAGCACGCATTTGTGCAGGCGCTGGTTTTCCGCATCGCCCGGCGCGCCGGCCGCGAGCAGCGCCTGGCATTCCTTCTCCGCATCGATGAAATGGCGGTGCAGCATGGCCGTATCGGCGAATTCGAAATTGTGGCGGGAATATTCCTGCTCGGCCTGCAGGAAGACGTCGCCATAGGTGATCTTTTCAGCGCCCTCGCGGCCGTTGAAATTGAGGTCGTAGACATTGTCGACGCCCTGAACATACATGGCGAGGCGCTCGAGACCGTAGGTCAGTTCGCCCGCAACGGGGGAGCACTCGATGCCGCAGACCTGCTGGAAATAGGTGAACTGCGAGACTTCCATGCCGTCGCACCAGCATTCCCAGCCGAGGCCCCAGGCGCCGAGCGTCGGGCTTTCCCAGTCGTCCTCGACGAAGCGCACATCGTGCAGCAGCGGATCGAGGCCGATGGCGGCCAGCGAGCCGAGATAGAGCTCCTGCAGGTTCGACGGGTTCGGCTTCAGGATGACCTGGTACTGGTAATAGTGCTGCAGGCGGTTCGGATTCTCGCCGTAACGGCCGTCGGACGGGCGGCGCGAGGGCTGCACATAGGCGGCGCGCCACGGGCGCGGACCGAGCGCACGCAGCGTCGTTGCCGGGTGGAACGTGCCGGCGCCCACTTCCATGTCATAGGGCTGAAGCACCGCACAGCCCTTGTCCGCCCAGTAGTTGTGCAGCGTCAGGATCAGCCCCTGGAAGGAGCGCGTCGGGTTCATGTGGTCAGGCAGGGCGGCAGGGGTCATCGGTTTCGTCCGGGCATTCTGGAAAAAGGTGCCGGACTGGTGCCACGATGCGCCTTGGGGGTCAAGGGTTTCGGCCCCCGCCCCCGCATGCATCAATGCCGTTCTAGCGAACGGAAGAGCCCGGAGCCGGCCGCCTGGGTGACGGCCTGCACGCGCTGCGGGGCGAGATCCGGCACATGCCGCACCTGACGGCGCAGGCCGACCGGGATGCGTGCGCCATACCAGGCGGCAAGCATGGGCAGCTCGCGGCGCAGCGTGCCCTTCGCCTGCCAGCCGAGCGCCTTCAGCGCCCGCGTGTCGAGCGGCGGACGGCTGACATTGTCCGGCCGGCCAGCCGTGAAGCTGACGCCGGAAACGGGGTCCTGCACGGCATCGAGGACAAGGCGGGTGATTGCAAGAATGTCGAGGAAATCGTCGCCGGCGACATTGTAGGTGGCGTTCTCCGCCCCGCGCGTCACCACTGCCCGCAGCGCCGAACAGAAATCCGCCATGGTGACGAAGCCGCGCGTCTGCAGGCCGTCGCCATGCACCGGAAGCGGACGGCCGACGGCGGCAAGCTCGAGGAAGCGCGGCAGCAGTTTTTCCGTGTTCTGGCGCGTGCCGACGATGTTGACGGGGCGCAGCACGCGGATATCGAGATCGAACGAGCGGCGCAGGCCGGCGATCAGCATTTCGGCGGCGGCCTTGGAGGCGCCGTGCGGGTTGTCCGGCAGGAGCGGCGCAAGCTCGCCCATCGGCTGGCCATTGCCGGCGCCGTAGACCTCGGCGGAGCTGACATGGATCATCAGCGGCACGCGGCGGCGCCCCATCGCCTCGACCAGCACCTGCGTGCCGAGCGCATTGGCCAGCGTGAACCGCTCCGGCACCGAGAAGGCGCGCTCGACATGGCTTTCGCCCGCCGCATGCACGACGAGGTCGGCATCCTTCAGCATTTCGGTGACGAGATCGAGATTGCCGACATCGCCATCCTGCAGCGTCACGCGGCCGGTGCGGAAGGCGGCATCGAGATGCGACATGTCGGCGGCATAGGTAAAGGCATCGAGCACGCGGATGCGCGCATTCGGGCAATGGGCGAGCAGATCATCAACGATGTGCGAGCCGACGAAGCCGGCACCGCCCGTTACAACGATGGTGCGAATCCAATCGAGGTCGAGCGAGGCCATGCGCATTCTCCGTTCACTGCCGGGCCTCCCTCATGGCGGCCCTGACCGCTAGATCGGCCTTCCTGCGCGCGGGGGCAACGCCGGCCGGCAGACGCAAAAGCATAAATCCCGCGTTAACCTTACGGAGCGTGGTTAATGTGCCGGGGCCGCACGGCAGGCCTTCTCCTCCAGTCCCGCGCTGGCACACAGTCGTATCGCGACGACCGGTTTTTTCAACGTGCCCGCGTACCGAAGGTGTAAAATGCTTGCAAGCCGGGCTGACACAGCCCTAGTCGTCGTCACGGCGCAGGCGGTATTCGCCGGTTTCCGGATCCTTGACGAGCGTGCCGTTGGCGCCGGTGCGGCGCTCCTCCTCGGAACGCTTGCGTGCCTTGCTGAGGCGCTCGGCATCGGCCACGAACTTGCGATAGCCGAACCAGGCAAGGCCGACGACCAGCAGCAGAAAGATGATCTGGGCCATCGCCCCTCCCCTCGTTTTCCCGGCACCTTATCCGGAAAGGCCGAAGCGGCCCCACAGCGCCTTTTCTTCCGCGAGGCCCGCCACGGCGGCCACGCCCGCAGAGCCTATACGCTCCGCCACATCCGATGAAAGCCCCCCGATGCCCGGCGCCTTGCGACCAAACAGCCCCTTGGGCGCGGAGACCAGCTCCAGCCGCGTCTTGTCGCCATACCGCTTCTTCAATTCCGAACGCATGTCGGCAAGGCCGTCGACGAGGCCGAGCGTCACGCCGCGGCCACCGGTCCAGAACAGGCCGGAGAAGAGATCGGGATCGTCGGCGAGTTTCGCACCGCGGCGCTCCTTCACCATGTCGATGAACACCTGATGGATCTCAAGCTGCAGGGATTTGAGATATTCGATCTCGTTTTCACGCTCGGGCTGGAACGGATCGAGGATCGCCTTGTTCGTGCCGGCCGTATAGACGCGGCGCTCGACGCCGATCTTCTTCAGCATTTCCGGAAAGCCGAAACCACCCGAGACGACGCCGATCGAACCAACGATGGAGGTCGGGTCGGCATAGATCTCGTCGCCAGCGAGCGCGATCATGTAGCCGCCGGAGGCCGCCACGTCCTCGACGAAGACGAGCACACGCTTGTTCTTCTCCGCCGCGAGCTCGCGGATGCGCTGGAAGATCAGTCGCGACTGCACGGGCGAACCGCCCGGCGAATTGATGGAGATCGCGACGGCGGGCGCGTCCTTGTAGGCGAAGGCCTTTTCGAGCGCCGGCGCGGCGGTGGCCAGATTGAGCGGCGGCCGGAACTGGCTGCCCGACGCCATGATCGCCCCGTGCAACCGGACGACCGGGATCGCGACACCCTCCTTGCGGAACCTCTTCGGCACCAGCGTCTTCAAAAATCCGGCCATCGCGCGATCCTGTCTCCTGTTCGTTTGCCCGGCTGATGTATGCACGACGAGCGAAAACGCAAGACAATCACGGAATATTCAGGGCTTCGACAGGCGTGGATAGCTTGTTCGACCGTTGTTGAGATCGTCGATGAAGGGGGTGAAGGCGTGCCGACCGGGCTCGTGCATGACGAACGGCATGCGCAGCGTCAGTCTGGCGCGCGAGCCCTTGATGGCGGTGACGAGGATGCGCAGGGCCGGCTCGCCGGGGCGGGGATGGAGCGCCGTGATCTCGATGCCGCCGAAGCGACGGCCACAGGCGGCGACAATATCGGCGATCGATTCCGGCCGGGCGATGAGGGAAAGCTGGCCGCCCGGCTTCAGGATCGCGCCCGCCGTCCGGATCCAGCGTTCGAAGAGGTTCTGCTCCATGGCATGGGCCTCGGCCTTCAGCGCATCCGGCGTGCGGCTGCCGATGCGGTCGTTGAAGGGCGGGTTCATGATGACCTGATCGAAGGCCTCGTCGGCAAGGCCCGCCGCGACACGCGCCGTGCCCGCGAGCCCGACATCGGCCTCCAGCACGCCGACACGGGCGGAAAACGCGGCGTTTGCCGCAAGCGCTATCGACTTGCGGGCAAAACCTGCCATCAGCGGCGAGCGCTCGACAAGCAGCACCTCCGCCTTTTCGTTGCAGGCGGCAACGGCAAGGCCGGCAGCCCCCGCCCCCGCACCGAGATCGGCGACACGCGTCGGCCCCTCGCCGTCCACCAGCGCGGCGAGCAGCATGGCATCCATGCCGGAGCGATGGCCGATACCCTTCGGCTGGACGACGTGGAAGCGGCCACGATGGAAGGCGTCGATGGTCTCGGTGACCGGTTTTTCCGGCGCCGGGTCGGCTTCGCTCACGCCCGCAGCTCCGCCACCAGACCCGCATCCGTCAGGATCTGCCGGGCCTCGTCCTCCCGGTCGCTTTCGACCAGGAAGCGGCGCGGCAACATCCCGAGCGAACCTTCGAGGATGCTCATCGCCTGATCGGCGATCAGGCAATGGATTCCGGCCTCCTTCATCAGGCTTTCCGCAAAGGAGAGCAGAACGGCGTCGTTGGTGCGGATCAATTCGATCATTCCGGTCGTTTTCCAGCCATAATTGGGGAGGCGGGACAATTCGCCTCTTGCCGCAGGAAGCCCCGCTTTCTATTGTCTTTCAACAAAAATGAACAGGAGTCCGGGCATTTGGGCGTCGTGATACCGCTTGAAGAAGGCAAAAACAAACAGGCATCGGTGAAGCCGCTCGTCGATCTGACAAAGGCCGACATGGAGCGGGTGAACCAGCTCATCCTGTCGAAAGCCGGCTCCGACGTCGCGATGATCCCGGAGGTCGCCAATCACCTGATTTCGTCCGGCGGCAAGCGTCTGCGCCCGATGCTGACCCTCGCCTCCGCCGCAATGTTCGGCTACGACGGCGACCAGCATATCAAACTCGCGACCAGCGTCGAGTTCATGCACACGGCGACGCTGCTGCATGACGACGTGGTGGACGAGAGCGACATGCGCCGCGGCAAATCTACCGCCCGCATGATCTGGGGCAACCAGGCGAGCGTGCTCGTCGGCGACTTCCTGCTCGGCCAGGCCTTCAAGATGATGGTGGAAGTGGGTTCGCTGGAGGCGCTCGATGTGCTCTCCACAGCCGCCACCGTGATTGCGGAAGGCGAGGTGCTGCAGCTCTCCGTCGCCAAGAACATGGAGACGACCGAGGACGACTACCTCCAGGTCATCCGCGCCAAGACGGCGGCGCTCTTCGCCGCGGCCGCGGAAGTGGGCCCCATCATCGCCAATACCAGCCGGGCCGAGCGCAATGCGCTGAAATCCTACGGCATGAATCTCGGCCTTGCCTTCCAGCTCGTCGACGATGCGCTCGACTACGGCGGCAAGGCAGCCGATCTTGGCAAGAACACCGGCGACGATTTCCGCGAGGGCAAGATCACCCTGCCGGTCATCCTCGCCTGGCGGCGTGGCACGGCGGAAGACCGCGCCTTCTGGCGCGAGGCCATCGAGGGCGGAAAGAGCGACGAGGCGAACCTCGAGCGCGCCTTCGGCCTCATCACCCGTTATGGCGGGCTGACGGACACCATCGCCCGTGCGCAGCACTACGGCATGATCGCCCGCGATGCGCTGGCGCCTCTGCCGGCCTCGCCGTGGAAGAACGCCCTGCTCGAAGTCATCGACTTCTCCATCGCCCGCGTGAGCTGATCGGCGGCCACCCAGGCCTGTTGCCATCAGAGGCGGCCGTGGCGGAACGGCCGCCCTCTTGTGACGCTTTCATAGTGGCAACGTCGGTGCCCGAAGCGCGCCGTTCCATCTCGCGCAAGACGAAAACGATCCAGCAGGATTTTCTTGCCGCACCGCGCCAAAAAAGCCATTCTCTACCGTCATGAGTCCGTGACTGATTTGGGCGCCATCGTGGCTGAATTTGCCGCGGCAGGTCCTATATGAGGGTTGCGGCGTCCTTGCGAGGATGCCGTACGGGGCGGACTCCATAGATTCTGGCGAAAGGCATTTTGATGCGGCATTCCCTTTTCCTTCGGCTTTTCTCCGGCGTGGCGCTTGCGGCCAGCATAGCGTTCACCGGTCCTCTGGCGGCATACGCGGAGGAAAAGCCCGCAGCCGCGGCCGCAGAGGAAACGCCGTTCGACCCCTTGAGCGTCAATACGTTCTCCGGCGCCTTCCTTGCCGCCCGCACGGCCGACTATGACAAGGAATACGAAACCGCCGTCGCGCTCTACAAGATCGCCCTGCAGTTCGACCCCACCAACAAGGACGTCAAGCAGCGCCTGATGGTGACGCAGCTGATGAACGGCGAGTTCGAAGAGGGCGTCAAGCTGGCCGACGCGCTGCGCAACGACCCGGCCGTCGAGCGCATCACCGCCGTGGTGCGCGGCATGGAGGCGATCCGCAAGCGCGAATACAAGAGCGCCGAAAAGATCCTCGTCTACAAGGGACCGAACGACCTCGACCGCATGATGAACGACCTCCTGCTCGCCTGGGCCAAGTTCGGCGACGGCAAGTCGAAGGAAGCAATCAAGCTGATCGGCGGCATGGAGGGACCGGACTGGCTGGCCATCTTCAAGAACTACCATGCCGGGGCGCTGGCCGCCGCGGCCGGCGACAAGGCGACGGCGCGTGCGCGCCTCAACGACGCCATTCTCGACCGCAACGGCGCCAGCGCCGCGCCGGACACCTTCATCCGCGCCGTGATGGCGCTTGCCCGTCTCGAGGCTCATGAGGGCAACAAGCAGAAGGCGCTCGATGCCATCTCGGTCGGCGACAACTTCATCACCAGTTATGCGCCGCTGAAGGCGCTGCGCCAGAGCATCGAAGCCGGCGAAAAGCAGGAACAGCAGGTCCGCAACGCTGCACAGGGCGCTGCCGCCGTGCTCTTCTCCATCGGCGGCGCGCTCAACCGCGACGGCGCGGAAGACATCGTTTCGCTCTATCTCCAGGCCGCCCGCGCGCTCGACCCCGACAGCGACGACATGCTGGTGCTGCTCGGCGGGCTGGCCGAGAACCAGAAGAAGCCGGAGCGGGCGATCGAGTATTACCGCGCCGTGCCGGAAAAATCGCCGATGCGGCGCATTTCCGAGCTGCAGCTCGGCCTCAACCTCGCCGATACCGGCAAGGTTCCCGAGGCGAAGAAGCACCTTCAGGCACTGATCGAGGCCGATCCGTCGGACCTTCGTTCCTACCTCGCGCTCGGCAGCGTGCTGTCGGATGCCAAGGACTACAAGGACATGGCCGCGCTTTACGATCGCGCTGTCGCCGCCATCGGCCCCGTTCCGACGCGCAACCACTGGAGCATCTTCTTCCAGCGCGGCATCGCCTATGAGCGCCTGAAGGAATGGGAGAAGGCCGAGCCGAGCTTCCGCAAGGCGCTGGAGCTGAACCCGGAGCAGCCGCAGGTGCTGAACTATCTCGGCTATTCCTGGGTCGACATGAACATGAACCTCGACGAAGGCCTGGACATGATCCGACGGGCCGTCAGCATCAAGCCGGATGACGGCTATATCGTCGATTCGCTCGGTTGGGCCTACTACCGCCTCGACCGCTTCTCCGACGCCGTGGCGGAGCTGGAGCGGGCGGCGGAACTGAAGGCCGGCGACCCGACGATCAACGACCATCTGGGTGACGCCTACTGGCGCGTCGGCCGCAAGCTGGAAGCCACCTTCCAGTGGAACCGCGCACTCGGCCTGAAGCCGGAAGAGGCGGAAATCCCGAAGATCAAGCTGAAGATCGAGAACGGCCTGCCGGAGCTGAAGAAGACCGAGCCGGCCTCCGCCGAAGCCAAGGACGAAAAGCCGGTGCAGAACCCCTCGCCCGAGGGCACGGCGGCCGACCGCAAGTCCTGACGCCCTATGGCTGACGCCGACGCCTTGTCGGGGTTTGCGGTGGTCGAGCCGGCCCCGGCCAAGATCAACCTCGCGCTTGCCGTCACCGGCCGGCGCGAGGATGGCTACCACCTCCTCGACAGTCTCGTGACCTTCACCGCCTTCGGCGACCGCATCGGCCTTGCGCCTGCCGCCGAGGACCGCTTCACCCTGTCCGGCCGTTTTGGCGAAGCGCTTTCGGCCGACGCCGACAACCTCGTGACCCGCGCCCGCGACCGGCTGCGTGCAGCTCTCGCCCCGATAGGCCAGGCGACCCCGCCCGTGCACATTCATCTCGAGAAGAACCTGCCCATCGCGTCGGGCATCGGCGGCGGCTCGGCGGACGCGGCCGCGACGCTGCGCGGCCTCCTCTCGCTGTGGCGGGCGGTTCTGCCTGGCGACACGCTGGAGGCGCTTGCCCTCGGCCTTGGCGCCGACGTGCCGATGTGCCTTGCCAGCCGTCCGCTGCTCGCGCGCGGCATCGGCGAGGCAATCACCCCCGTCGCCCTGCCGGCCCTTCCCATGGTGCTGGCCAATCCGCTCGTCGGCGTTTCGACGCCTGCCGTCTTCAAGGCACTCGCCTCGCGGAACAACCCGCCACTTGCCCTTGCGGGCGCCGCTGGCTGGGCGGAGGCGCTTGCGGGCCTGCGCAACGACCTGGAGCCCCCTGCCCGCACGCTCTGCCCGGAGATCGTCGCGCTCTCCGAAAGCCTTGCGACAACAGGTCCCGGCCTGGTGCGCATGTCCGGTTCCGGCGCGACCTGCTTTGCGCTATACGATACGGACACGGCCGCAAGAGGCGCAGCAGCGGCACTCGCGCGCCGGCATCCGCACTGGTTTTTCACCGCCACGCGCACGCTTGAAGCGAAAGGCAAAGGAGCCGACGATGGCGCATGTTGACGAGACGAGACCCTTCATTCCCGTCGGCATCGCCGTGCTCACCGTCTCCGACACGCGCACGCTCGACACGGACCGTTCCGGCGACACGCTGGTCGCACGCATCACCGAGGCCGGGCACCGCCTTGCCGACCGCGCCATCGTGACGGACGACGTGGCCGCGATCCGCGCCAAGGTGGAAGCCTGGACGCGCGACGACGCGGTGGACGTGGTCATCACCACGGGCGGCACGGGCTTTACCGGCCGCGACGTGACGCCGGAGGCACTGGAACCGTTGTTCGAAAAGCGCATGGACGGATTTTCCGAAGTCTTCCACCGTATCTCCTACGACAAGATCGGCACCTCGACGATCCAGTCGCGCGCGACCGGCGGCGTTCTCAACGCCACCTTCATCTTCGCGCTGCCGGGCTCGCCCGGCGCCTGCAAGGACGCCTGGGACGGCATCCTGAAGGCGCAGCTCGACTATCGCCACATGCCCTGCAACTTCGTGGAAATCATGCCGCGGCTCGACGAGCACCTGAAGCGCACGGCCGGCTGACCTGTTCCCCGGGGGACTGCGCGCCTCCCGCCGCACCCCTATGACTTTCCCGGCATCACGGAGCTGAGGAGAGACAAATGGCACGCACGATCACCGGAACCAACGGCGCAGACCGCATCGTCCAGGGCGGCAACATCAACAACACCGAACTGACGATCTTCGCCCGCGGCGGCGCGGACACCATCATCCTCAACCGCACCGACGATTTCGGCGGCCGCAACCAGGTCGATGCCGGCAAGGGCAACGACAGCGTCGTCAACATGAAGGAAGACGGCAACGTCATCCTGCTCGGCGCCGGCAACGACACCTATGTGGGCACCGGCTTCGGCTCCTTCGTCAACGAGCGTGCCGATATCGTCAAGGGCGGCTCCGGCAACGACAAGATCGTCGTCAGCACCTTCAAGAGCAGCTATTTCGGCGAGAGCGGCAAGGACAGTTTCTTCTCCGTCGGCCAGCAGAACACCTTCCACGGCGGCTCGGGCACCGATTCGATCAGCTACATCGCGCGCGACGACGACACCGTGCTCGGCGGTTCCGGCGTCGCCATCGATCTCGGCGCAGGCCTGGCGCAGACCGGCGCCAATCGCTTCGAACGCCTCATCAGCATCGAGAATGCCGCCGGCACGGGCGTCGCCGACGCCATCGCCGGCTCCAGCGTCGGAAACGTCCTGAGGGGGCTTGGTGGCGACGACGAGATTGCCGGGCGCGGCGGCAACGACGTGCTCGTCGGCGGCCGAGGCCGGGACCTGCTGCAAGGCGACAGCGGTGCCGACCGGTTCGACTTCAACGGCGTGCTCGATACGGCGTCCGGCGCGCGACGCGACGTCATCCTCGATTTCAACAGCGGCGAAGGCGACCGCATCGACCTGCGCGACATCGATGCCGATGCCGGCCGCGGCGGCAACCAGGCCTTCGATTTCATCGGGGGGAACAGCTTTTCCGGAACGGCCGGAGAGCTGCGCTTTTCCGGCGGGATCGTTGCCGGCGACACCAATGGCGACGGCGCGGCCGATTTCGAAATCGAGCTTTCCGGCGTCGGCAGCGTCTTCCGCGGTGATTTCCTGCTCTGAGAAAGGCACGGCACGGCCGCCGTCAGCCGGGGTTGCTCAACCGATCTCCGCCCGCATGGCCTTTGCGACCCAGGCCGGCACCAGTTCCACGGCGAGGCGGCGAACGCCGGCGCCCGTGGCGATGTCGGCGAGCGTCATGCCGGTGCGCACGGCGGCCGAGGCCTGGCGCTTGCTGACGAGATACCCCTGCTCCAGCGGCGCGCGGCGGCGCGCAAGGCGCTGGAAGAACGGCCGGCGATGGCTGCGCGAGCCCAGGAACTGCGCCGGATTGCGGTTGATCGCCACATGGTCGACGACGGCGTCCACCCAGCCCGACATCGGCCGGGCACCCGGCTCCAGCAGCAGCAGCCAGTCGCCACGGGCCGAGCCCACCACGTCCTTCATGTCCCAGCTTGTCAGGAAGCGGCAACCCGCGGCGTCCGCCACCTCAGAGGAACCGTCGCGCGAGCCGTGATCGAGCACGATCACGTCGCGAACGACCCCCTCGACGGCGCCGGAAACCAGCGCCGACAGCGTCTGCGCAAGCTCGGCCTCATTGTCCCGGCATTCCATGATGATGGTCAGCATGTCCTCCCATACCGCATTGCAGCATCGATTTCCACCGCAGGCTTCCGTGATGTTTCCTGCATGGTTAGGCAGCATGGTTAGCGGCACCCTGAAATTTGTTCTTGCATTGTTCTCATTCGCGCGATAGGAATATAGTCATTGAATCGGGGCCTGTCCCCGGCGGAGACACCCATGAACGATCTGGCCAGCCTCAGGCAGGGCGCCCTTGCGCCCGGCCATGCGAAAGACGTTGCCGAAGCGCTGATGGCCGAGACGGGCATGCGCGTCGAGAGCGAGCGCCGGCGCGGCCGGGGTGCGGGTCTCAATTTCACCGGCCGCTTCGAACCGATGACGCGGGAGACCTTCGACGACGGCTGGCAGACGCTGGAGGAGCTGCCGCCCTTCCGCACCGAGGTGCAGGTGGAGAAGCCGCGCACCATCATCACACGCAACGAATCGCCCGACATCCCCTTCGACCGGTCGATCAACCCCTATCGCGGCTGCGAACACGGCTGCATCTACTGCTTCGCACGGCCGACCCATGCCTTCATGGGTCTGTCCGCCGGCCTCGATTTCGAGGCGCGGCTGTTTGCCAAGCCGGATGCGCCGAAGCTGCTGGAGCGGGAGCTTTCCAAGCCCGGCTATAAGCCGCGCGTCATCGCGATCGGCACCAACACCGATCCGTACCAGCCGATCGAGAAGGAATGGCGCATCATGCGGCAGATCCTCGAAGTGCTGGATGCCGCCAATCATCCGGTCTCGATCGTCACCAAGTCGGCGCTCGTGCTGCGCGACATCGACATCCTCTCGCGCATGGCGGCACGCGGCCTTGCCTGGGTCGGGCTATCCGTCACCACGCTCGACCGCAAGCTCGCCCGCACCATGGAGCCGCGCGCTGCAACGCCGCCGCGCCGGCTGGAGGCCATCCGCACGCTTTCGGAGGCCGGTATTCCCGTCGCCATCATGATGGCGCCGATCATTCCCGGCCTCAACGACCATGAGATCGAGCGCGTGCTCGATTCGGGCAAGGCCGCCGGGGCGCTGGAGGCGAGCTATGTGCTGCTCCGCCTGCCGCTGGAGGTGAGCCCCCTCTTCCGCGACTGGCTGCTGCGCCACTACCCGGACCGCTACCGCCATGTCATGTCGCTGGTGCGCTCCATGCGCGGCGGCAAGGACTACGACGCCGAGTTCGGCAAGCGCATGAAGGGCGCCGGTCCCTATGCCTGGCAGATCGCCCGCCGTTTCGAAATGGCGGCCAAGCGGCTGGAGTTGACCCGCACCCGCCGCAGCCTTGCCTGCGACCAGTTCGTGCCGCCCTCGGGCAGCGGCGTGCAGCTCTCGCTGCTGTGAGGCGGAAAGTTTTCCGCCCGCGTTCCCCAAAGCGTTTGGCAGGGCAAATCGCGCCGCCCTCCCGAAGGGACTGACAGCGCGGGGAGATCCGGTTCGGCCCGAGGCGGACGGACTGCAAAACGAAATCTCGCCGGGCGTCCGCGCCCGGCCTCTTCTTCCGGTTTGCCTTTCCCCGGGGCACACCGGCGCTCCTCCGGCGTCCGCCTCCTGCCGGAGGACTTGCAGGGAATCGGATGGATGTGCGAGGTTCGCCGCATGTCCCGTACCGCATCCTCCGATTCCCGCCTTCTTTTCGACCTGCCCGAAGGGCCGGATTTCCAGATGGAGATCGCCGCCCGCAAGCGCGGGATCTGGCCGGTGGCCGGCACGGACGAGGCCGGCCGCGGGCCTTTGGCAGGCCCCGTCGTCGCCGCTGCCGTGGTGCTCGACCCGGACAACATTCCCGCTGGGCTCAACGATTCCAAGCAGCTCAATGCCGCAAGGCGCGAGGCGCTCTTCACGCTGATCCTACAGTCAGCCTTCGTCTCCGTCGCCTCCAGCTCATCGCGCCACATCGATACCAGCGACATCCGCAAGGCGAGCCTCGACGCCATGCGCCGCGCCGTGGCCGGCCTGGAGGTTGCGCCGAAACTCGTGCTTGCCGATGGCCGCGACGTGCCGCCGGGCCTTGCCTGCGAGGGTCGCGCCGTCGTCAAGGGCGATGCCCGCTCGCTCTCCATCGCCGCCGCCTCCATCATCGCCAAGGTGATGCGCGACCGCATGATGGCACGCGCCGAGGACTCCTATCCCGGCTACGGCTTTGCCATCCATGCCGGCTATGCCACCGAGATGCACCGCAAGGCCATCACCGCGATCGGCCCCTCCCGGCTGCACCGCATGAGCTTCCGCCCGCTCCGCCAGGACTGAACCCGGCGAAGACCAGCCGCTCCTGCCGGCATGAGGGCCATTGCAAATCAGATAAGCATATGCTTATCTCGTTCTCATGATCGAGAACGAGATATTCAAGGCCCTTGCCGATCCTACGCGCCGCACGATCTTCGAGAAGCTGGCGGACGGCGCCATGAATGCCAGCGCCCTGCGCGAGGGCATGGAGATCAGCCAACCCGCCATGTCCCAGCATCTGGCGGCGCTGCGCAATGCAGGGCTGGTGCGCGAGGAGCGGCAGGGGCGTTTCATCAACTACGAGGTCGATCCGGACGGGCTTGCGCTCATCGCCGGATGGCTCGCGAGGTACCGGGCCTACTGGCCGGCACGGATCGACGCCCTCAAGGATTTGCTGAAGGACATGGACCAATGAGCGACAGGCAGGCCGGGCAGGCAACGGATCTCGTGCTCGAATACGACCTCGACGCACCGACCGAAAAAGTGTGGCGGGCGATCAGCATTCCGGCCTTCCGCGAGCGGTGGCTGCCCGACGGCGCGCTTACCGATGCCGAACCGATCCTGGCGGCGCCCGGCGAGGAAATCCGCTTCAGGATGCGGGACCGGGAACCGCCCCATCTCGAAAGCGTCGTGGCGTTCCAGCTGCGCCCGAATGAACAGGGCGGCACCACGCTCCGGATCGTCCACGGCCTTGCGGACGCGCGCGTCGCGCCGCGGCCCCTCAACGACAATGGCAACGACAACGGGCGCACGCTGATGCGCGCCGCCTGACCTACCCCCTCCCCGAAACAATCCGGAAGACAGGAGTTCGCCCATGCGCGAAACGATGCAACTCGTCCCTATGGTCGTCGAACAGTCCAGCCGGGGAGAACGCTCCTTCGACATCTATTCCCGCCTTCTGCGCGAGAGAATCATCTTCCTCAACGGCGAGGTGAACGACACCGTGTCCGCACTCGTCTGTGCACAGCTGCTGTTCCTGGAGGCCGAGAACCCGCAGAAACCGATCCAGCTCTACATCAATTCGCCCGGCGGCATGGTGACCAGTGGCTTTGCGATGTACGATACCATGCGCTACATCCGCGCGCCCGTTCACACGCTCTGCATGGGCACGGCCCGCTCGATGGGCTCGTTCCTGCTGATGGCCGGCACCCCGGGCATGCGGGCCGCCCTGCCCAATGCCAGCATCCTCGTCCACCAGCCCTCCGGCGGCTTCCAGGGTCAGGCCTCCGACATGCTCATCCATGCCGAGGAGATCCTGAAGACCAAGCAGCGCATGACGCGGCTTTATGCACGCCATTGCGGGCGCAGCTACGAGGAATTCGAACAGGCCATGGATCGCGACCGGTTCATGACGGCCGAGGAGGCGCTGAACTGGGGCCTGATCGATCGCATCCTCACCGAGCGTGACGTTCTCGAGATACAGCACGCCGGTCCGTAAGCGGCGCTTCGGCGATCGACCGGCGCCACCCATCTCACGACGGCATGGCCCGTTTTGCCATCCACTCCGCCATGATCTGACGGCTGTCCACGGCAAACGTCGCCTCGAGCAGCGTGGACCTGACGATGCGTTCGGCCCGGAAATGCCGGAAGTCTCCGCGCAATTCGCACCAGGCCGCAATCAGCGTGACATCGACATAATAGACCGTGGCGATCGGCCAGATCGTCCGCTGCGTGCGGCGATCCTGTTCGTCGCGATAGGTGATGCGGATCTTCCGGCAGGCACGAATGGCGTTGCGCACGTCGAGCAGAGCGATGCCCTCGGGGCGCACGGTGTCGCCTTCGGAGACCAGAAAGCGCGGGGCCTGCAACTGCGCACAGAGTTCCGCCGGAATGGCGTGCTGGAGCTTGCTCAGCACGCTTTCCGCCGCATCCTGCAGCTTGGGATCCCGAATGCGGTGGACGAGGTGCGCGCCGATGGAGATGGCCTCAACCTCCTCCATCGTGAACATCAGCGGTGGCAGGTCGAACCCCTTGCGCAGCACATAACCGAGCCCCGGCGCGCCCTCGATCGGCACGCGCCGGGCCTGAAGGGTGGCTATGTCGCGATAGATGGTGCGGGCCGTCACCTCCAGCCGCTCCGCCAGCGCCGCCGCCGTCATCGGCTTGGCGCGGCCGCGCAGCGTCTGGATAATGTCGAACAGGCGATCGGCGCGGCGCATGCGAAACTCCCGAACACCACTGACAAAACGCTGTCAGCAGCATGGGCCTATAGACATCCCGAGACAAGGGAGGGCGTTATGCGCGACGAACAAAACACCTGGCTGGGCACGGTCCTGATCGTCGGATCGGCGGTTGCCTACAGCCTGTCGGGCTACTTTACCCGGCTGATCACATTCGACGTCTGGACGATCCTGTTCTGGCGTGGCCTTTTCGTTGGGCTCTTCATCGCCGCCTTCCTCGCCTGGCGCCATCGGCACGAGGGGTGGGCCGCCATCCGCGCCATGGGCCTGCCCGGCCTGTGGGTGACGATGCTCTCCACCGTTGCGACGATCTGCTTCATCAATGCCCTGCGCCTCGCGCCGATCGCCGATGTCATGACGATCCATGCGGCGATCCCGTTCATGACCGCCATTCTCGCCCTGCTTGCCACCGGCGAGCGGGAGGACTGGACGACATGGGGCGCCAGCATCGTCGCGCTCATCGGCGTGGTCATCATCGTCGATCCGGGCGCCTCCGGCGGCCATCGCCTGGGGTATGTCTTCGCAACGGTGATGGCCCTCGCCTATGCGGCGATGATGGTGATCATCCGCCAGAACCGGCATGTCTCCATGCTGCCGGCCGCCGCGCTCTCGGCGTTTCTCTGCGCGGCCATCGCCCTACCCTTCTCCCGGCCGTTACAGGTTCCCCTGGCGGACATGCCGGATCTCGTGCTCTTCGGCACCGTACAGTTCGGCCTTGGCCTTTTGCTGATGACAATCGGAACGCGGTTGATCTCGGCCACCCGCTCGGCCCTCATCGGCAGCATGGAAAATCCGCTCGCCCCGCTCTGGGTGTGGCTTGCCTTCGGGGAACGCCCGCTGCCGGCGACCTTCATCGGCGGCGGGCTGGTCATGGGGGCGGTGGTGCTGGATGTGCTGGCGAAGTCGTGGCGCCAGAGACGCGCCGTCATAGCGGCGCAATGATATCCGCCGGGGTCTTCAGGCAAAGAAAAAGGCCGGATCGCTCCGGCCTTTTTTGAAGTTGGTCGTCCGGCAACCTCAGTTGAGGCGGGTCTTGACTTCGCTGATGGCGTTGTCGAAGAGCGCCTTGCCGGTCGTGGCATCAGCCTTGGCAGCGATCACCTTTTCGGCGGCGGCGACGGCGAGGTCGACGGCGGCGGCGCGCACGGCATTGATCGCGTCGGCTTCGGCCTGGCGGATCTTCTGCTCGGACAGCGTCGTGCGACGGGCGACGTATTCCTCGGTCTTCTGCTTGGCGTCGGCCGTCAGGGCGCTTGCCTCGCGTTCAGCGGCGGCGACGATGCTTGCGGCTTCCGCCTCGGCATCCTTACGCTTGCGCTGGTATTCGGCGAGCAGGTGCTGGGCCTCCTCGCGAAGACGCTTGGCTTCCGCCAGCTCGTTCTGGATCTTCTCGGCGCGGGCGTCGAGACCCTTTGCCATCATGCCGGGAACCTTGAGGTAGGCGATGAGGGCAAGGAACAGAAGGAGGCCGACAAAGGCATAAAATGTTGCGTCGAATGCCATGATGTCCTCCTTATTCGCCCGCTGCCGTCTTCACGGCGGAAGCGATCTCGGCTTTGGTGGCCTTGGCACCGAGCAGCTGCTCGACGAGGGCTGCCGTGGTGTCCTCGGCGATCGAGCCGACATCGGCGAGGGCCTTGGCCTTGATCTCGGCGATACGGGTCTCGGCACCGGCAATCTTTTCCTGCAGCGAGGCTTCGATCTTGGCGCGCTCGGCGTCGGCCTTGGCCTTGGCTTCTTCGCGGGCGGTCGAGGCGATCGCATTGCCCTTGGTGCGGGCACTGGCAAGGTCCTGCTCGTAGGAAGCAATCGCGGCGTCGGCTTCCGCCTTCAGGCGCGAGGCCTCGTCGAGATCCTGCGCGATACGGTCATGACGCGTCTCGAGGATCGAGCCGATGCGCGGAATGACGACCTTCGACATGAGAAGGTAGAACAGACCAAAGGTAATCGCCAGCCACAGGAGCTGCGATGCGAACGTGGTTTGGTCGAAAGGCGGGAAAACGCCGGAACCGGCTTCTTCACCATGGGCAACACCCGTTTCGGTGTTGACTTCGCCTGCCGGCTGAGCCGCATGCGCATCCGCAGGGGTCTCATGCGACGTCGCAGGGGTTTCCACCTGGGCGATTTCGAAAGGGGCGGACTCGGCCGATGCCGGGGTCACGGACATGCTCACCTCCAGGGGGCACTCTCAGATCTTGTACGGAACGTACGATGGACCACGGCCCGAAGGCCATGGTCCAGTCCTCGGCCGATATCAGACGGCGAAGAGGAGGAGGAGAGCGATGAGCAGCGAGAAGATGCCCAGAGCTTCCGTAACGGCGAAGCCGAATACGAGACGGCCGAACTGGCTGTCAGCAGCAGACGGATTGCGAAGAGCGCCGGCCAGGTAGTTGCCGAAGATGTTGCCGAGGCCGAGAGCCGTGCCGGCGAGACCGAACGTGGCAAGACCTGCGCCGATGAACTTTGCTGCTTCCGCTTCCATGTTGAACTCCTTGAATGGGTTGTTGCGGCTTATGAGCGACGCCCGAAGGCGCCGACGACTGTTTCCTTAGTGACCACCCGGATGCACGGCATCGTTGAGGTACATGCATGTCAGAACTGCGAAGACGTAGGCCTGCAGGAACGACACGAGGAATTCGAGACCGGTCAGGGCGACGGTCATGAGAAGAGGCAGGATCGCACCGGCGACACCGACGGCGCCGAGCGCGCCGAGCGAGGTGACGAAGCCGGCGAAGACCTTCAGCGTGATGTGACCCGCCAGCATGTTGGCGAAGAGACGGATCGAGAGGCTGATCGGACGCGAGAGGAACGAGATGACCTCGATCGAGACGACCAGCGGCAGCAGCGCGCCGGGAACGCCCGACGGCACGAAGAGCTTCAGGAAGCCGAAGCCATGCTTGTAAAAGCCGTAAACCACCACGGTGCCGATGACCAGGATGGCAAGGGCGAAGGTGACGATGATCTGGCTGGTGACCGTGAAGAAGTAGGGAACCATGCCGAGCAGGTTCGCCGTCAGCACGAACATGAAAAGCGAGAAGACCAGCGGGAAGAACTTCATCCCGTGGCTGCCCGCCCCTTCGCGGAGCATCGAGGCGATGAACTCGTAGGACATTTCCGAGACGGACTGCATGCGGCTCGGAACGAGGCCGCGCTGACCGGTCGTGAAATAGAGGAAGCCCACAGCGGCCGCGACGGTGGCAACCATGAACAGCGAAGCGTTGGTGAACGAGAAATCGATACCGCCGATTTCGATCGGAACAATCTTGTTGACCAGGAACTGATGGGTCGGATCGTTTGCCACCGTGTATCTCTCTCGCTTGCCCGCCTTGCAGCGGAAGTCACCCGTGAATGGGACAACGCCGTCAGGCGCCGTCCTTCGTGTCTTTCTCGTCCCGTCCGCTGCCGGCCTTGCCGGGCTCTCGCCCCGCCAGCCTGTCGACCGGATGGGGCGCCGCCACCATGCCAGCCGCGCGCATGACGTTCAGAACGCCGGCACAGAAACCGAGGAGCAGGAGTACGATCATCCCCCACGGCCCTGTACCCGCAAAATGGTCCAAAAGATAGCCCAGAAGCGCCCCGACGATGACGGCAGCGACGAACTCGCTCGAGAGCTTCATAGCCACCGCATAGCCCTTGCGGCTCTCCGATGCCCGTGCCTCGGCGGCTGCTTCCGCCCCGTCATCCTTGCGCCGTTCCGCGAGTTCCGCGTCCAGGCGCTTCAGCCGGTCTTCCAGACTTGTCTTTTGATCGTCGGCCATGGCGCGTTCCTCATACCCTTCCGCGGGGCTTTCGCCCCATTGCGGACATATTGCAGGCTAGGATTCAAGCCATATCCGACCCCTTTCGAAGTCGGCCGCAACATAGTTTTAGGTGCCAGTATAGTCAAGGCATGGCGAAGCTTTGCGCAACAGCAAATATTTTGAGGGAAATCAATAGATTAGCCGGAATCGCACATCAGGTGTGACCGATCGCCCCGGGAATCGCGAAGGCTGTGGCACGGACTCACCACACGCCGCCCTCAGCTCCAGCCGCCGCCATAGGTGCGGTAGAAGATGTGCTTGCCGATCTTGGCCACCCGCTTCATCGTGCGGCCCCACGGCGGCTTCACATAGGTCGCGTGGTAGTGGGTGGAAGAGCCCACGTCATCAAACCAGATCTTTCCCGCGGTGACCGCCATAGCGATCTCCTTGGCGGTCTTCCAGTGCCAGGGCGAGAGGATCAGGTCGGGAATGCGGTCGCAGGCGAAGGAGAACTGGCAGCGGTTGCGCCAGTTTTCGTTCTGGTAGACGACGCCACAGATCGTGTTCGGATAGGCAGGATTGCGCACGCGGTTGAGGATGACCTGCGCGACGGCGGCCTGGCCCTTCAGCTCCTCGCCGCGCGCCTCGAAATAGATGCCCTCGGCCAGGCATTTCTGCTCCTTGGCGGTGAAGACTTCCGCCGGCAGCGGGGTGGCGGCCCAGGCGTGGTCGTCCGGCGAGATATCGGGCACGAAGCGGCCAAGCTCCTTCTTCGGCTTGAGAATCGAATCGAAGGGCGATTCCCGGGCATAATCCGGCTCGACGCGGGCATAGGCAGTCGCGAGAACGTCGGCCTTGTCGTTGGTGACGAGGCTCGCGATCATCGGCGAGACGCCGGGGTCCTTGCGCACGGGCTCCTTTTTATAGAAGGCGGTGGCGATCTCGATTTCCTTGCCCTTGATCCTGGGCTTGTCGAACGCCATGCGCTGGCCGCTGTCAAAGGCCGGGGACAACAGGAAACTGGTGCGCTCGAGGATGGAGCCGGCGGCGAACCCCTTCGGCGGCAGGACAGGCAGGACGGCGATGATGCGGCCCTTCTTGTCGCGGCGGTTGACGCGATCCTCGTCGGGAATGCCGCCCGCACCCTTGTGCTCGCTGCGCAGCGCCGCCGTCACGCCGCCCGGAAGCTCGACGCCGGCACCGCTTTCGACACCGCCCGTCGTCATGGCGTCGGCAAAGTCGATCTCGATCTCATGGACGGAACCGGCGGGCGAACGGGTGAGCACCATGGTCTGGTTGCCGCCCTTGCGGTTGAGGCCGGCGAGATAGGTGGCAAGGTCCGTATGGGCGATGGGCGTCGGAAAGGTGGCGACGAGGCCGAGGCCGACGGCCAGGGGGATTTTCCATTCCCGCTTCAGATAGGCGAGGAAACGGCCTGCCCCTGCATGACGAATGCTACGCTTACGCAACTTTTTACTCCGCACGCATGCGCAGGCGCGCCGCCCCTGTCTGTGGCGTGTCTCCTGCCCGAAACTGACTGTATGGGAGCCCTGCCGCACCGAAGCACGGGCCCGAAGCGGCTCGTTGTCAGGGTAAAATGAAGCATTAACCTTGATGGTTGGTTAATGCTGATAAACGGCTTTCGGGGAGGCACCCGCCTCCCCTTCACGTTTTCGTCAGATCACCACATGCGAGCCGAGCTCGACCACGCGGTTGGTCGGCAGGCGGAAGTAGTCGGAAGGGTCGGTGGCGATGTTGGCGAGCGCGATGAAGAGCCTGTCTTGCCACATGGGCATGCCCGATTCGGCATCGGGCACCAGCTTGCGGCGGCCGAGATAGAACGAGGTCGACATGATGTCGAACTTGTGCCCCGCCTTGCGCATCAGGCCGAGGGCGTGGGAAACGTTCTGCGTTTCCATGAAGCCGAAATGCATCTCGATGCGCGAAAAGCGCTCGGAGACCTTCTCGACCGAGAATCGCTCTGCCGGAATGACGCGCGGCGTGTTGGCGGTCTTGATCGTCAGGATGAAGTTGCGCTCGTGCAGGACATGGTTGTGCTTGATGTTGTGCAGGAGCGCGGCAGGGGCGAAATCCGGATCGCTGGTGAGGAAGATCGCCGTGCCGGTGACCTGCACCGGGGCATGCGCGCTCTGCTTTTCCACCGACTTGACGAAGGCCGGCAGCGGCACCTCGATGCGCCGGGTCTTTTCGCGCAGGATCTTCGTGCCGCGTGTCCAGGTCCACATCAGGACGACGACGACGCCGGCGATCATGACCGGCACATAACCGCCGTCATGCACCTTGAGCAGGTTGGCGCCGAGGAAGGTGAGTTCGAGCAGGAAGAGCGGCAGCAGCACGGCGGCGGTGGCCAGCAGCGACCAGCGCCAGCGCTTGCGCAGGAACTCGAAGGCGAGCACGGTCGTCACCACCATCGCGCCGGTGACGGAAATGCCATAGGCGGTCGCCAGCGCTTCGGAGGAGCCGAAGATGAAGACCAGCATCATGACGCCGAAGAGCAGCACCGTATTGACGCCCGGCAGGTAGATCTGGCCGGTCTGGGTTTCCGATGTGTGGAAGATCTCCATGCGCGGCAGGAAGCCGAGATGGATCGCCTGGCGCGTCAGCGAGAAGGCGCCCGTTATGACGGCCTGGCTGGCGATGATCGTCGCGAAGGTCGCAAGGACGACGACCGGCAGCAGCGCCCATTTCGGGAACATCAGGAAGAACGGATTGGCGATCGTCTCGGGATGGGCGAGCACCAGAGCGCCCTGGCCGAGATAATTCAGCGTCAGCGCGGGGAAGACCAGACAGAACCAGGCCCACTGGATCGGCCGGCGGCCGAAATGGCCGAGATCGGCATAAAGCGCTTCCGCGCCCGTCACCGTCAGGAAGACCGCGCCCAGCACGACGAGGCCGACATAGCCTTCGTTATACATGAACAGCACGGCGTAATACGGGTTGAAGGCGGCAAGGATGCCGAGGTCGTCACTGATATGGTTGATGCCGCCGACGCCCATGACGATGAACCAGAGGGCGGTGATGGGACCGAAGAACTTCGACACCGCCGCCGTGCCCCAGGACTGTACGGCAAAGAGCAGGACAAGGATGACGACGGAGATCGGAACCACATAGTCGCCGAGCGTCGGCGTCACCAGCTTCAGGCCCTCGACGGCCGACAGGACGGACAGCGCCGGCGTGATCATCGCATCGCCGATGAAGAGCGCAGCACCGGCGGCGCCCATGAAGAAGAGCACGGTGGCGTGGCCACCCGCCGTCTTGGTGAGCAGCGCCAGCAGGGAGAGCGTGCCGCCCTCGCCATGGTTGTCGGCGCGCAGCAGGAAGAGCACGTATTTCAATGTGACGATGATCGTCAGCGTCCAGATCATCAGCGAGATGAGGCCGACGACCTCCTCGCGCACGAGACCGTCATCGGCGACCGGACGCAGCGCCTCGCGAAAGGCGTAGAGCGGGCTGGTGCCGATGTCGCCATAGACGACACCGACGGAACCAAGGGCGAGGAGAAACAGCGTGCGCGCCCTGCTGCGGGAATGCGGAGCGCTAGCGGCATGTGCTTGCATGGGACGATCAGGCCTAGAGCCAGCCTTTCCAGCGGAAGAAGAAGAAGGGAACGATTGCCGACAGGACCATGGCCGCCAGCGTCAGCGGATAGGCGGCAGCGATGCGCAGTTCCGGCATGAACTCGAAATTCATGCCGTAGATGGAAGCGATCAGCGTCGGCGGCAGCAGCACCACGGAAGCGATCGAGAAGATCTTGATGATGGCGTTCTGCTCGAGGCTGATGAGGCCGAGCGAAGCATCGAGCAGGAAAGTGATGTTGCCGGCGACGAAATTGGCGTGCTCGGACAGCGACTGCACGTCCCGCGTCACGGTGCGGCAGAGTTCCAGGCTGTCGCGATCGGACTGCAGCCCCGGCAGGCCGTGCAGGAAGGTCAGGACGCGCGAGAGCGACATCAGGCTGTCGCGCGTCTTGGCGACGAGGCGATGGAGCGCGGAGACCTGCACGACACGGTCTTCCAGATAACGCGGCGGGCGGCGGCTGAGATGCCGCTTGTCGCCGAACACTTCGAGCGAGAGCTTGTCGGCACGCGCAACCGCTGTTTCCAGAATTTCGGCGGTGCGGTCCGCGACGGTCTCGAGCAGCCGCGTGATCATCACCGTCGGCGAGCTGCAGCCGCCCGGAATGCGGTGCATGGCGCTCTTGAACAGGGAGAACGAGCGCGGCTCGGCATAGCGCACCGTCAGCAGCCGGTCGGGCATGAGGATGAAGGCGACGTCGGTGAGGTGCGGCAGATTGCTTTCCGCCTTCACCATCAGCGAGGCGGTCATGTAGGCCGCGCTGCCGTCCGTGTAGAGACGGCTCGACGGCTCGATGTCCTTCAGCTCGTCGCGGGTCGGCACCTCGATCGACAGGATCCGCTCGATCAGCGCCTCCTCGTCGCGGCTGGGTTCGAGCAGGTCGACCCAGACGGCGCCGGCAAGCGCTTCGGCGACCTCAGAATCGGTTGCTACCGGCAGAGTGCGCGCCTCGCCGTTGGGACGGAAAACCGTGATCACCGGCGAGTGGCTCCGGGAAGGACCATCGCTCACACTCCTGATTGGACGCCACCTTTCAGCGGTCGGCCGCGCATATTGCGCGGCGCAACATAAAAAGCAAGGCCGTCCCCGGCAACCTCCCGGGACGCGAAAGGTTCGGTTATTCGAAGACGATGGACGGCGCACCGCGGGCGCCCTTGCCTTCGATTGCCTGCAACTCCTGCCAGACCCGGGTGGCGATGGCGCGATAGGTCTTGGCGGCCGCGCCCTCCGGATTGGAGACGACGACGGGCGTTCCGGCATCCGACGTCTCGCGGATGTCCATGGTCAGCGGCACCTCGCCGAGGAAGGGCACGCCGATGCGCTCTGCCTCCTTGCGTGCACCGCCGTGGCCGAAGATGTCGTAGCGGTTACCCGTATCCGGCGCGATGAAATAGCTCATGTTCTCGACGAGACCGAGCACCGGCACCTCGACCTTGTTGAACATGTTGAGACCCTTGCGCGCATCGATGAGGGCGAGGTCCTGCGGGGTGGAGACGATGACGGCACCGGCAAGCGGCACCTGCTGGGCCATGGTGAGCTGCGCATCCCCCGTGCCCGGCGGCATGTCGACGACGAGCACGTCGAGATCGCCCCAGGCGACCTCGCGCAGCATCTGCATCAGCGCCGACTGGATCATCGGGCCGCGCCAGATCATCGCCACCTCCTCGTCGACGAGGAAGCCCATGGACATGACCTTGATGCCGTAATTCTCCATCGGCTTGATGGTGCGGCCTTCGAGCTGCTGCGGTCGGCCGGAGATCTTCAGGAGCCGCGGCATGGAGGGGCCGTAGATATCGGCATCGAGGATGCCGACGCGAAGGCCGTTCGCCTTCAGCGCCAAAGCGAGGTTGACGGAGGTGGTGGACTTGCCGACACCGCCCTTGCCCGAGGCGACCGCGATGATGGTGCCGACGCCGGGAATGCCCGATTTCGCGCGCTGCTGCGGCTGGCCGGATGCGGCATGGGCATGGCCGGCATGGCTGTGGGCATCGCCGCGGCCCGGCGGCGTGGGCGCGCGCGCGGCGGCGGGGCCGGAAGCGGCGCGCTTGTCCGCCGTCAGCGCCACCATGGCGGCCTTGATGCCGGGGATTTCTTTCACGACGCGCTCGGCGGCGGCACGCATCGGGTCGAGCTCGCGGGCGCGTTCGGCCGGCACGGTGATGGAGAAATAGGCCTTGCCATCGGAGATGAAAACATCGGAGACGAGGCCGAGGTCGACGATGTTGCCGTCCATGTCGGGGCCGCGCACCGTGCGCAGCCGTTCCAGCACCTGTTCCTTGCTTACGTCAGTCATGAAACCCTCGATCGACCCGTCGCGGCATCAGGCCGCGGCCCTCTTTCCCGTAGATAGTGCACGGGAAGGCGCGCGCCAAACGTTTTCGCCCGCGACCGAAAGCCTCGGCGCCCCTTCAGGCGATCAGCCCGCGGCGGATGGCCTTGACCACAGCCTGGGTGCGGTTGACCGCTTCCAGCTTGCGGGTGACCTGGTTGAGGTAATGGTTCACCGTGTGCTCGGAAAGGCCGAGGATTTCGGCAATCTCCAGGCTGGTCTTGCCCGCCGCCGTCCAGCTGAGGCACTGGATCTCGCGTTCGGTGAGGACGACCTGACCGGATTTCCAGGCTGCGCCGATCTCTGCCAGACGGTTGAAGAGGTGGATGGAGATCATCTGCAGCATCAGCCGCTCGTCGCGGCCGAGCGCCGGGTTCTCGCCGCCCCAGACGATGGCGCCGCGATTGCCGAGCGCATCGTGCACCGGGAAAAAATGGCCGACCAGCATGCCGTGGCCGGTCATGACGTCGAGCAGTTCGGTAAAGTCCAGCGACTCGGAGGCGTCGCCGATCCATTCCCGCATGTCATAGGAAAACGGCACCGTGGTGAGCCGCAGCTTGCGGATGCCGGCGCTGTGGCGAACCATGCGCAGGGCATCGTATTTCGCCAGGATTTCCTGCGGCCAGTTGCTGACGATGGAGTAAGCCGACAGCTTTTCCGCCTCGAAACCCGGCAGGTTGAAGACAATGAAAAATTTGAGCCCGTATTCTTCGCACTTGCGCCGCATATAGCGCACGATGTCGAACTGCGTTTCGAGAGCGGCGATCTCGCTGCCTTCGTCCCGTAGCTGGTTGTCGGTGCTGCTCGTTTCGTCAGCCGTCATGGTTCCCCGCAATTTTATTCTTAGCCTTGGGCATTTGGAGCGGAACCGCGCGCATTCCAGAAAGTCGCAAGGTTTTTTTATACATCAGTTCAAAAGCCCAGCGCGAATCGCCTTGGCGACCGCCTGGACACGGTTGACGGCATCAAGCTTGCGCGTCGCCCGGTTGAGATAATGATTGACCGTATATTCCGAAAGGCCGAGGATTTCAGACATTTCCAC
This sequence comes from Shinella sp. 838, assembly GCF_029623935.1. Lineage (NCBI taxonomy): Bacteria > Pseudomonadati > Pseudomonadota > Alphaproteobacteria > Hyphomicrobiales > Rhizobiaceae > Shinella > Shinella sp. 838. The sequence goes on along the minus strand of NZ_JARSBQ010000002.1, from coordinate 97,492 downwards.
GCTCGTCTTGCCGGCGGAGGCCCAGGACAGGCACTCGATCTCGCGGCGTGAGAGCGAGACGTTCTGCCGGCGGCCGGCCCGCAGTTCGACAACCTCGGTGAAAATGAGGTTCGCGACGGCGTTGAGCTCCGCCATTTCCCGCGGATTGAGCGCTTCGCGCGTGCCGCCGAAGGCAAGCGCTCCGCGCAGACCGGCCGAATTGTGGGCCGGGAAGTAAGCCCCGCGCGACAGGCCGTGCCGTTCGAAAAGGCCGGCCGCGATCGCCGCCTTGCCGTCGGGCCGGCGATGGTTCGTGCGGTCGGCGTCGTAGGTGAAGGGATTGGTGCTCTGGCGCAGGCGCTCGATGACGGGGCTGCCGAAGATCAGACCGGCATGGTCGTAGGTCTTGAGCATTTCGTCCGGCCAGGACGTCAGCAGCACATTCGAAGAGAAGTCGGTCGAGGTTTCCGACGGCACGTTGATCAGGAGATAGCCGCGAAGGCCGTAGTGCTTGGCAAGGCCATCCAGTGTTTCGGCCACGTCCGCCTGCGAGCCCAACGCCGCAGGCCCCGGGTCCCAGCGGTGCCGGAACTGTGCAGATGCCGTATGAAATCGATCGGCCATATCCATCTTCCTTCAGCACGCACGCGCCCGTGCGGCAAGAAACTGCCGTCACAATGCACTGCTTGCCTCAGGAACCCCCGTATCCCAATGCAAGTATGTTCGATGAACCGCGCCTCAAGTTCGCGGTGAGCGACGCAACTCGTGAGCTGGTCGTGACGGAAGCTAATGATGCCCCTACTCCGCGTCCAGCGCGATTTTCTAATTTACCGTAAAATGGTGCCAGAAGACAACCATGCCATCATCCGCGGACTTTCTTTCTCGACTTACCGTTGCGGACCGAGACGAGCGGTCAATTCCGCCATGATGGCGCCGGCCGCATGACGCACGCGCGGCGCCCAGTCGTCAAGCTGCGCCTCGCCGACGCGGTAGGCCGGCCCCGTTACGGAAACACCGGCGACGAGCGCACGGCCGGCATCGAAAACCGGGGCAGCGACGCAGCGAATGCCGGGCTCGTGCTCTTCCCGGTCGAAAGCGATTCCGCTTGAACGAATCGTTGCCAGTTCGTCGACAAGCGCCGTCCGGCTGGTAATCGTCTGCGGCGTGAAGCGACGGAATTCCAGCTGCGACAGGAGGGCGTCGAGCGCTTGGGCATCGAGTGCGGCGAGCGCCGCCTTGCCGACACCGGTACAATAGACCGGCGAGGCGTTGCCGATCTGCGAGTTCATGCGCACGGCCTGCCGGCTCTCGACCTTGTCGAGATAGATGATTTCCCGGCCGCGCAGGACGCCGAGATGCACGGTCTCGCCGGTCTCCCGGTGCAGCGCCTCGAGGAAGGGCGCGGCGACGGCGCGGAACTCGTTGCGTGCCCAGCTGGCGGATGCGAGCTTGAGGAGCCGCAGGCCCGGCACATAGGCATGATCGGGGCGCAACTCCAGCAACCCCTCCTGCACGAGATGGGTGAGCTGGCGATGCAGCGTGCCGCGCGGCTGACCGCTGACCGCGAGCACATCGGTGAAACGCATGGGGCGCTCGGCGAGCGCCACCGTCTCCAGCACCGCCATCGCCTTGCCGAGCGTGCCGGTGCTTCCCTCCTCGTCCCGTTCGTTCGTCATTGTCGCAGCCCCCGGCCATCCCTTGACAGGCCGGCATCGTAGCGGAATAATTCCGAATAATCAAACTCAGCTCCAAATAATGGAATTTATAGGAGAGTGCCGATGGCAGGCCGCTATCCGGATCTTGCAGGACAGGGCGTTCTCGTCACCGGCGGCGGCTCGGGTATCGGCGCGGCGCTGGTGAAGGGCTTTGCCGCCGCTGGCGCCCGTGTCGCCTTTCTCGACATCGCCGAGGTTGAAAGCCGCAACCTCGTCTCGGAACTCGACGGAACGGTCGAGCATCTCCCACTCTATATTAGGGCAGACCTGCGCGACATCGATGCGTTGCGTGGAGCGGTCGAACGGGCCGCCACCGTGTTCGGCGGCCTTCGCGTGCTCGTCAACAATGCAGCGCGCGACGACCGGCACGACCTCGAAACCGTCGAACCCGCCTATTGGGACGAGAACCAGGCGGTGAACCTGCGCCATCACTTCTTCGCCGCCCAGGCCGTGGCGCCGCATATGCGCGCGGCCGGTGGCGGAGCGATCGTCAACTTCTCCTCGATCGCCTTCCTGCTCAACATGGGCGAATTTCCCGGCTATGCCACCGCCAAGGCCGGCATTGTCGGCCTCACCAAGTCGCTTGCCGGCCGGCTCGGGCCGGACAATATCCGCGTCAACGCCATACTGCCCGGCATGGTGCTGACCGAGCGGCAGAAGCGCCTGTGGATCGACGAGAACGCGGTGGCCGGCGGCATCGCCCGCCAGTGCCTGAAGCGCTCGCTGATCGCCGACGACATGGTCGGCCCCTGCCTCTTCCTGGCGTCGGACGCCTCAGCCGCCATAACCGCACAAACGCTCATCGTCGACGGAGGCATGCTCTGATGACCACACCCGATACCGCCCCCGACGCCGCCTATGCCGCGGTGGACTGGGGAACCTCCAGCTTCCGCCTCTGGCTCGTCGGCAGGGACGGCAGCGTGATCGCCGAGCGCCGCAGCGGCGAAGGCATGACAACCGCCGCCCGCACCGGCTTTGCCGAGGTGCTGCAAGGCCATCTTGCCGCCGTCTCGGCCCCCGCGGACCTGCCGGTCCTCATCTGCGGCATGGCCGGCGCCAAGCAGGGCTGGGTCGAGGCCGGTTATCTCGATACGCCCGCCGCGCTTACCGACATTCCCGCCGCGGCCGTGCGCATTCCCGGCGTTTCCGCCGACATCCGCATCCTTCCCGGCCTTGCCCAGCGCGATGCGGCCGCACCCGATGTCATGCGCGGCGAGGAGACCCAGCTGCTCGGCGCGGCCGACGCACTCGGCGACGGCGACCACCTCGTCTGCATGCCCGGCACGCATAGCAAATGGGTGCGCCTTTCCGGCGGCAAGGTGGCGGGCTTCTCCACCTTCATGACCGGCGAACTCTTCGAGGCGATTGCCAAGAACACCATCCTCAGCCACGCCATCGCCGAGGCGGGACCGGTTGCCGGCGACAACGCGGCCTTCCACGCCGCCGTCACGCGCATGGTCGCCAACCCGGCACTGGCGACGAGCCAGATCTTCTCCGTGCGCGCCGGCTCGCTGATCGCGGGGCTTTCGCCCGTGGATGCCAAGGCGCGCCTTTCCGGCACGCTGATCGGCCTGGAAATCGCCGGCGCTCTCTCGCTCGTCGCCGAGGGCACACCCGTTGCGCTGGTCGTGTCCGGCGGGCTCGGCGCACTCTACAAGGACGCCCTTGCCGCCGCCGGCATCTCCCCGTCCGTCATCGACGCCGACGCCGCCGTGCGCACCGGCCTTGCCGCGGGCGCAAGGGCGCTCTGGTCCCTCTGAACATGAACTGCAACGCGCATCCGCCCATCCCGGACGCGCTCTCCGAGAAAGCTGAACCGATGAACCGCATCCCCTTCCCCCCGATGAAGTACCCGCTGATCGCCATCCTGCGCGGCCTGAAGCCGAGCGAGACCGAAGCCGTCGTCGGCGCCCTGATCGAGACGGGCTTCACCGCGATCGAAATCCCGTTGAATTCGCCCGATCCCTTCACCTCGATCGAGACGGCCGTGAAGATGGCGCCGGAGGGCTGCCTGATCGGCGCCGGCACCGTGCTCACCGTCGCCGATGTCAACCGGCTCGCCGACGTGGGCGGGCAGCTGATGGTGAGCCCGAATGTCGAGCCCGACGTCATCTCCACCGCCGCTGCCAAGGGCATGGTGACGATGCCCGGCGTCTTCACCCCGACGGAAGCGCTCGCCGCCGCACGCGCCGGGGCAACAGGCCTCAAGTTCTTTCCCGCCAGCGTGCTCGGCCCGGCCGGCATCCAGGCGATCCGCGCCGTGCTGCCGGCCGAACTGGAGATCGCGGCCGTCGGCGGCGTCTCGGAAAGGAACTTTGCCGACTATGCCGCCATCGGCATCCGCAGCTTCGGCCTCGGCTCCAGCCTTTACAAGGTCGGCATGGGCGCCGACGAGGTGCGCAGCCGCGCCCGCGCGACGGTCGAGGCCTATGACGCCGTCTATGGAGGCAAGAAATGACCGAGATCCATTCCTTTACCGGCCGCACCCTCTGCGAGACGGCCTCGCAGCTCGGCGAAGGCCCGACCTACGATCCGGCGACGGGCAAGGCCTACTGGTTCGACATTACGGGCCAGATGCTGCATGAACTGCATCTTGCGACCATGACCAAGGCGACCCATGCGCTGCCCTTCCTCGGCAGCGTGCTGGCCGTCGTCGATCCGGAGCGCCAGCTCATCGTCTCCGACCGGGGGCTTTTCCTGCGCAAGGTCGCCGATGGAGCGCTCAGCCCCTATCTCACGCTGGAAGACAAGCCGCAGAACCGCTCCAATGACGGGCGCGTCCACCCGTCCGGCGCGCTCTGGGCGAGCACGATGGGCCGCACGGCGGAAAAACATTCGGGCGCGATCTACCACATCGCCGGCACGACGGTGACGAAGCTGTTCTCCAACGTCACGATCCCGAACGGCATCTGCTTCTCGCCGGACGGCAGCACCGGCTACTTCACCGATTCGCATGTCAACCACCTCATGCGTGTCGCGCTCGACCCGAAAACCGGCCTGCCCACCGGCACGCCCGAAGTGCTCAGCGACGAGACCGGCACGCCGGGCGACATCGACGGAGCGGTCTGCGATGCGGACGGGCTCATCTGGAATGCCCGCTGGGGTGCGAACGCCGTCGACGTCTACACGCCCGACGGCACGAAGATCGCCCGCCATCTGGTGCCGGCATCGCAGGCGAGCTGCCCGGCCTTCATCGGCGACAAAGCCGATCGGCTCATGGTGACATCGGCCTGGCAGGGCCTGGAGGCGGCCGGTCGCCTTGCCGATCCGCATGCCGGCCAGACCTTCGAACTGGGCGTTGCGGTGAAGGGGCGTTTCGAGCCGGCATTCACGCTCTAAGGGCTCATCAAGCCGGGAGCGGCCTGCGATCCCGCGGCCGCTTCCTGCATCAAAAATGCATGGCAGCCATCAAAAAGAAGGCAATTTTTATCGGAACCAAAGCCCGGGGTCGTCGTTCCTTGTCCATCAACCGGTGTGGACGGCCCCTTTTCAAGACCGCCCCGCCTTGATGCCAATGAGACGAAAGGCAGGTTCAAAATGACCAAGAAATTTCTCACTTCCGTTGCCGCTGGTGCCCTTTTCCTCGGCGCGGCCATTGCCCCGGCAGCCTATGCCCAGGACACCAACCAGCCCGCCGCCGGCCAGACCCAGACGATGGAGCAGCAGCCGGGCATGACCGGCGATGACGCAACGGGCACCACGCCCGGCGACACCGCTGCAAACCCGACCACGCCGGCAACCGAGGATACGGCCCAGACGCCGGCAACGACCCCGACCGAGGACACGGCCCAGGCTCCGGCTGCCGGCGGTGACTATCTGACGGCCCAGTCGCCGGAACAGATCAGCGCCAACACCTATCTCGGCCAGGCCGTCTACAACAGCGCCGACGAAAGCATCGGCAAGATCTCCGACCTGATCATGGAGAAGGACGGCGGCATTACCGCAGCCGTCGTCGGTGTCGGCGGCTTCCTGGGCATCGGTGAAAAATGGGTCGCGGTTCCGTTCGAGAAGATCTCGATCACGCAGGTCCCCGACACGGACGACGTCAAGCTGACGACGACCGAAACCGCCGAAAGCCTGCAGGCCGCGCCGGAATTCAAGACCACGGCGCAGCAGGTTGCCGAACGCCAGGCCACTACCCCGGTCGACACATCGACGACCTCGTCGACAACCGATACGGGCACGGCTCCGGCCACCACCCAGCCGGTCGAATAATCCGGCAGGCTCCGTCTGATCTCCAACCCGGTGGCACATCCCTGCGCCACCGGGTTTTTCGTGCGCGGCCCAGAGGCCTCAATACCAGGCGTCGGCCATGGCGGCCTTCTTGCGGTCCATGTAGTCGCGGAGCGCCTCGTCGATCGCAGCATCCAGCGGCGGCGCTTCGTATTCGGCGAGCATCTTCTTCCATTGGCGGTTGGCACGGGTCGCCATGTCGGTCGAGCCGCCCTCCTCGCTCCATTTCTCGAAGGGCTCGTTGTCGGACAGCGCCGAATCCCAGAAGGCGGTCTGGTAGTTGCGCATCGTGTGGTCGCAGCCGAGGAAGTGGCTGCCGGGGCCGACCTGAAGGAAGGCGTCCATGGCGAGCGTGTTGTCGTCGACGGTGACGCCGGCGAGATAGGAATGCAGCGCGCCGCACAGATCCGCATCCATCACGAACTTCTCGTAGGACATGGAAAGCAGACCGTCGAGGAAGCCGGCGGAATGCAGGATGAAGTTCGCGCCGCAATGCACCGCCGACAGCATGGACATCAGCCCTTCCTGCATGGCCTGGCCGTCCGGCAGCTTGGAGTTGGAAAAATTGCCGGCACAGCGCAATGGCAGTTTCAGGCGCCGGGCGAGCTGGCCGACGACCATCGAGCCGATGGCGGGCTCCGGCGTGCCGAAGGTGGGCGAGCCTGACCGCAGCGACATGGAGGAGAGGAAGTTGCCGAAGATGACCGGCGCCCCCTTGCGCTCCAGCTGGGTGAGCGCGCAGCCGGCAAGTGTTTCGGCAAAGGACTGGGCGATGGCGCCGGCATTGGTGACCGGCCCCATCGCGCCGCCGAGAATGAAGGGCACGATGACGGCGGCCTGGTTGGCGCGGGCGTAGGCGCGCAGGGACTTCGTCATGGTGCCGTCCCAGACGAGCGGCGAATTGACGTTGACATTGCCGAGGATGACACAGTTCCGGTCGACGAAATCGGCACCGAACAGGATGCGCGCCATATCGATGGAATCCTCCGCGCGCTCCTCCGCGGTGATCGAGCCCATGAAGGCGCGGTCGGAATACTTGATATGGCTGTAGACCATGTCGAGATGGCGCTTGTTGACGGGGATATCGACCGGCTCGCAGATCGTGCCGCCGGAATGGTGCAGCCAGGGGCTCGACTGGGCGAGCTTGATGAAGTTGCGGAAGTCCTCCAGCGTGCCGTAGCGCCGCCCCTTGTCGAGGTCCATGACGAAGGGCGAGCCATAGGCCGGCGAGAAGACCACCTTGTTGCCGCCGATCTGGACATTGTTGGCCGGGTTGCGGGCATGCTGGGTGAATTCGGCGGGCGCCGCGGAAACGATCTCACGCAGCATGCCGGGCTCGAAGCGCACGAGCAGACCCTCGACCTTCGCACCGGCCCGCTTCCAGTGGTCGATGGCGGCAGGATCGTCGCGGAACTCGATTCCGACTTCGGCGAGGATGCGGTCCGCTGCCCGCTCGATCTTCTGCAGGTTCTCCTCGGACAGCACATCATAGGTCGGGATGCCCCGCACGATATAGGGCACGCCGAGCGCCTTGGCGGCGCCATCCCGCCGGGCAGGTCGCGCCCTCCCCCTGCGTGCCGGTGCTTCGATCGTCGCTGCGTCTGCCATTGTCGCCTCCATAATCCTGGACGAGGCTAGGCGTGAAACGACGCCTTGTGACGCTGGAAAAAACTTACGAAGACTATAAGCTCCATTTATGGAAACCTTGCGCCGCCTGCTTCCCTCCGCCTCCAGTCTCATCATCTTCGAGGCTGCCGGGCGGCACCAGAACTTCACCCGCGCCGCCGCCGAACTCGGCATGACGCAGGCGGCCGTCTCCTATGCGGTGCGCAATCTCGAGGAGCAGCTGGGTGTCGCGCTCTTCCACCGCGTCCACCGCGCCGTGGAGCTGACCGATGCCGGCGAGCGCTTCCATGCGGACGTGACGCTCGGCCTGTCGCGCATCCAGAAATCGGCGGAAGACATCCGCGCCAAGGGGCGGGAGGCGAATGTGACGCTTGCCGCCTCCACCGCCTTCGCCTCGATGTGGATGCTGCCGCGGCTCGCCAAGCTGCGCGCCGATCTTCCCGACATCGACCTGCGCATCCAGACCAGCGTGCGCGATCTCGACCTCGACGAGGAGCCGATCCCGCTCGGCATTCGTGGCGGCGATCCGGCGAAGTGGCCACGCTATCATGCCGCGCTGCTGGCGCCGGAGGTGATCACGGCCGTCGCAAGCCCGGCCTTCGTGGAGAGCCGCGGGCATGCGACGACGCCGGAAGAACTCTTGAAGCTGCCGCTCATCCACCTGGAGGAGCCGGTGCGGGCGGCCTGCGACTGGCCGGAATGGTTCGCCAGCGCGGGTGTGCGTTATCCCGCGCAGGCGCGGCGGCTTGCCATCAACGACTATGTGCTGGTGATCCAGGCCGTGCTGGCGGGAGAAGGCGTCGCCCTCGGCTGGCGGCACCTCATCGACGGGCAGGTGCGCTCGGGCGCGCTCGTCACCGTCGGCGGCCATGTGCTGAGGACGAACGATGCCTTCCACGTCGTCTGGCCGCGCTCGCGCGAACTCAACGGGCCAGCCCGGCGGGTGCGGGACTGGCTTCTCGAGGAAGGCCGGCTGGGCCGCAGCGGCGAAGCCTGAAGATCAGCGGCGCAGGACCGGCTGTACCTCTTCATGGAAGAAGCGGAAATAGGAGGTGATCTGCGCAAGCGCATTGGTCGACAGCTTGTACTCGATGCCGAGGCGGCCGTTGGTGTACCAGCGTACCGTGCCGCTGAGGCGACCCAGCTCCTCGCTCTCGACCGTTACCAGCTGGCCGGCCATTGCCTGGATGGGTTTTTCCACATCGAAGGCCATGCCCGTCGGGGAAAGGTCGATGACCCGCGCCCGCGTCGATTGATGCATCACCCGCACCGTCGCGAAAATACGGACCTTGGAACGGCTGTTCGCCCTGACGGGCATATCCTTGATGGTCGTCATCCGTGGCTCCACTCACGAACATTCACTCTGGAACCAACCATACCGCAGGTTGTTTGCCATCCGGCTAAACAAATGCCTGCAATTTTATCGAAGCGACCTGTTTCGGGACGACGCCTCAGGAGGCGGCGCGGCCCTCGACGCTGACATAGCGATCGGAGAGGAAACGCATGGTTGCGACGGCATCCTGCGGCTTGCCGTAGAAATAGCCCTGCCCCATGCCGCAACCGAGTGCCTTCAGCTTCAGCGCCTCGGAAAAATCCTCGATGCCCTCGGCGACGACGGCAAGATCGAGCCCCTCGCACATGGCGACGATCGCCTTGATGATGTGTTCGGAGGCCTTGTCGTTGGAAATGCGCGAGACGAAGGCACGATCGATCTTCACCTTGTCGAAGGCGAAGTCACGCAGGCGCCCGAGGCTCGACTGGCCCGTGCCGAAATCGTCGAGCGAGATGCGCACGCCCGCCGCACGCAGTTCCCCGACGATCTTCTGTGCGGTGTCGGCATCCGTCATCACCGCGGTTTCGGTGATCTCCAGCTCCAGCCGGCGCGGATCGAGCCCGGCACGGTTGAGGATCGCCAGCGTGTTGAAGGCCGTCTTCGGGTCCATCAGCTGGGCGGAGGAGAGGTTGAACGAGAGGAACAGCTCCTTCGGCCAGGACAGCGCCGTCTCGGCGGCCTTGCGCAGGAGCGTGTCGGACAGCGCGTCGATGAAGCCGCGCTCTTCGGCGAGCGGCACGAAGGTGGCGGGAGAAACGTAGCCGAGGTCGGCATCGCACCAGCGCGCCAGGGCCTCGAAGCCGACGACCGTGTCGTCACGCAGGCTGACGATCGGCTGGAAATGCACGTCCACCTCATTGGCGATGATGGCATTGCGCAGCGCCTGCTCGAGCTGCGTGGCGCGCTTCATCTCCTGGGCGATTTCCTGCGAATAGACGGTGATCTGGCCGCGGCCGCGGCGCTTGGAACGGTAGAGGGCCGTGTCCGCGCTCTTCAGCAGCTCCGTGAAGTCCTCGCCGGCAAAGGGAAAGATCGCAAAGCCGAACGAGGCCGAAAGGCGCACGTTGCGGTCGCCGAGGTCGAAGGGGGCCGAAAGCACCTCGCGCAGCATCTGGCCGATCTTCTCCGCGCCCTTGCGCTCGAAGACCAGCGGCAGCACGAAGGCGAACTCGTCGCCGCCATGGCGCGTGACGGTGGCGCCGTCGGGAATGCAGGCTTTCAGGCGATGGGCGACCTGGCAGAGGATCTCGTCCCCCGCACGCGGGCCGAAAAGGTCGTTGATCGGCTTGAAACCATCGAGATTGGCGATGCCGATGGCAAACGGTGCCGGGTCCTCTTCACGCTCCTTGGCGATCTGGCGCACCTTGTCGCGCAGCCGGTAAAGGTTGCCGAGCCCGGTCAACGGGTCCGTATAGGCCATGGCGTGGAGGTCAGTCTGGGAAACATCCAGCGCTGCAGGATCAGCAGACTTCATCAATGATTTCCCGTACTTGCACGCGACCTCCGAGGATGGTTCCACGATGAGGCATGACCGTTAACAAAAACATAGCAAACAATCGTCACTCCTGCCCACCGGCCTCCCCAAATCTGGGGAGTTGACGCGCCTGCGTTGTATTTTTGCGGGCGCAGGACACCCATATTGACAGGCAAGCAGAGGTAACGCAATTTCTGGTTTCAGACGGCACGGACTTGAAGTCGCGAAAAATTTGCGACCCGGGCCGTCGGCATCGTCCGGATGCGGCTGTTTTGCGAGGAGAACAGGCAATGTCGACCATCAGCACCTATTCCACCATCGGCAATTTCTCCACGAGCACGCTCGCGGAAACGGTCGCCCTGCTTGCCAAACGCATTTCTCCAAGCACGGTCAGCTTCAACACGGACGGCACCGCAAGCGTGTCCGTCACCGTCAACGGCCAGACGGTGAAGGCCATCTTCTCCAACCCCTCGGGCACGGTCGACGGATTGGATGCCGACTTCAGCCTCATCCAGTTCCGCAATGCCGGCAACGCATTGACGCTGGAGATCAGCCTCGCCGACCTGAGCCTCAACGACTTCAAGCAGCACACCACGACCGCGACGGCCCTCGACCTGCTTTTCCTCGAAGACGACTATATCAGCGGTGACGACGGCGACGACGTCATCCGTGGATATGACGGCGACGACAACATCTGGGGCTATGGCGGCGACGATTTCCTCGGCGGCGGCAACGACGCGGACATGCTCTCGGGCGGCGGGGGCAACGATTCGCTCGCCGGCGGCGCGGGTCTGGACACGCTGTACGGCGAGGATGGCAAGGATGTCCTCAACGGAGAAAGCGGCAATGACGAGCTTTACGGCGGCTCCGGCAACGACCTTCTCAAGGGCGGCACCGGCAACGACTGGATGAACGGCGACAGCGGACGGGATACGATCGAAGGGGGCAAGGGCGCCGACATGATGCGTGGCGGCTCCGGCCGGGATGTCTTCGTGTTCAAGTCCGTCACGGATTCCACCGTCAAGGAAGCCGGCCGTGACATGATCTCCGACTTCTCGGAGGGGTCGGGCGACAAGATCGACCTCTCGGCGATCGACGCCAGCACGAAATCCGGCGGCAACCAGACGTTCAAGTTCGTCGGCGACGGCGGTTTTCACAAGAAGGCCGGCGAACTGCGCTTCAAGCAGTATGAGAGCGAAACCTACGTCTACGGAGATACGAACGGCGACGGCAAGGCCGATTTCGCGATCGGCTTCTCCGGCCTCATCGATTTCACCAAGGCCGACTTCATTCTCTGAGCGCCCTCGCGGGCGGTCGCCTCACGCGACCGCCTTCTCCCTGCCGGAGGAGACATAGCGGCGGTAGATCGCCTCGATCATGTCGGGGCTGACCGGCTTGGTGATATAGTCGTCCATGCCGGCATCCATGCAGTTCTGCATGTCGACATTGAGCGCCTGGGCGGTGACGGCGACGATGGGCGTGTGGGTGCCCGTCAGCTTCTCCGCCTCGCGGATCTCCATCGCAGCATCGATGCCGTTCATCACAGGCATGGAAATGTCCATCAGCACGAGGCGAGGCTGGTGCTTGCGCCAGAGCATCACCGCCTCCTCGCCATTCTCGGCGATGCGGTGCGAAATGCCCATGCCCTCGAGGATCTGCGAGAAGACGAACTGGTTGATCTGGTTGTCCTCGGCAACGAGCACCTCGATGTCGCCGACGGCACCCGGCAGCATGACGGAAATGTCCGTTGCGATGTACCAGTCGTCCGATAGCGACACCGGTGTGAGGATGTCGCCGAGCGGCGATGCGTTCTCCGAGAGAAGTTCGTGCTCTTCGACAAGCGTGCGCATGAAATCCGGGCCGATGCCATCCGGTACGATGACCCGCGTTGCAATGCCCCGGTCGTTGGAAAGGATGCGCTCGTGGTCCGGCAGGTTGTTGTCGATCACCACGAGATCGACCGACAGGCCCTCGCGGGCCGCAAGGGCGAGGAAGGCATCGTGTTCGTAGACGCTGTGCACCGCGCAGCAATCCGCCCCGCGCGCCCGGAACTCGCCGACCAGGATCTCCTCGATGCGGGGATTGGGCGTGGCGACCAGGGCACGCTTGCCGGAAAGCGCCCGCAGTTCGTCGCCGTTCAACTGTTCGAGGAGCAAGCGCCGCTCGGCGTCGCGCACCGGATCGAAGCAGTTCTGCGCCTCGACGAAGCCGCCGGGCACGCTGAGCAGCACGTCGCCGTCATCCGACACGGCCCTGTTGCCGGCAGCGAGCGCCGTCACGTCTTCCATCACCGTGACGATGGCATGGTGCCCCGGGGCGCCGATGCGGTACTTCCGGGTGATGGCGTAGAGATCGGTACCGTCGGCGCGGATGACGTGCTCCGGCACGCTGTAGGGCTCACCCGTTTCCAGCACCATGCGGTCGGAGCGCTCGATGCGCTCGGCATTCTCCGCATCCGCCAGATCCCAGACGGAGCGGCCGAGAATGCCGTCGGCATTGGCATTGTAGATCGCGCAGAAGGCTTTGTTGGCCGCGATATAGGCGAAATTGCGATCCTTGATGACGACCGGCGACGGCAGGGTCTCGAGGATCTCCTCGGTGAGCGCGATGCGCTCGAGATCCGAGCGCCACTGCTCCTCCTGCTTCTTCTGCTCGGAGACGTCGACCAGCGTGGTGACATTGTAGCCGCTCGGCAGGCGGCGCTTGCGGAAATGGATCCAGCGGTCGCGGCCGAGCCGTTCCACGGCGTCGTACTGCTCGCGCCAGTGGGCCGAGATGCGGTTGGAAATCCACTCCTCGCGGTTGACGGCCTTGTGGCGCTGCTCGGGCGGAATACCGTAGCGCACGCCGCTGTCGAAAATGGCGCTCAGCACGTCGCGCAGCCGCGTGCCCGGCTTCAGCGTATCGGCGGGAATGGGGAAGTAGCGCAGGACCTGGCGGCTGGCGAAGACGAGGCAATCGTTCTTGTCGTAGACGATCACGGCGGCGGCGAGGATATCGCACGCGGCTTCAAACATACCCAGCCGGATGTTCGCGTCTGGCGACGCTACATCATTCATAGTGGCAGACCTCGCCTGTCTGGCATTCCCGGACGCATGCTGATCGGTGCATCCTGCACCTTCGGACAGAGGGGAATGACAGCGGCCAGCGACGCTGAAATTGTCCACCGGGAAACCGGCCGGCTTGTGTTCATACAAACCTGCGCGCACGTTGGCAGCTTTTTATTAAAGCCTGATTAAACGATTTCAGGTCGCCGGGCGCCGCGGGGCGGGATAAGCCAACTTGCCCCTTCCAAGGCCTCGCCGAATCCGCGAAAATGGCAGCATGACGATCAGGCAGCTTTCCGAAACTCTCATCAACCAGATTGCCGCAGGCGAGGTGATCGAACGGCCGGCAAGCGCCGCCAAGGAGCTGATCGAGAACGCGCTGGATGCGGGGGCGACGCGCATCGAGATCGCAACGGCCGGCGGCGGAAAGACGCTGCTGCGTGTCACCGACAATGGCGGCGGCATGGCGCCTGCGGATCTGGAACTGGCCATCCGCCGGCATTGTACCTCGAAACTCGACAAGGACCTTACCGACATCCGCACACTCGGCTTCCGCGGCGAGGCGTTGCCCTCCATCGGCTCGGTGGCCAAGCTCTCGCTGCTCAGCCGCACGGCCGAGGCCGGCGAGGGCGCCGAGATCAGCGTGACCGGCGGCAAGGTGGCGCCCGTGCGGCCAGCCGCGGCCAATCGCGGCACGGTTGTCGAGGTGCGCGACCTCTTTTTCGCCACGCCCGCCCGGCTGAAATTCCTGAAGAGCGAGAAGGCGGAAGCCTCCGCCATTTCTGACGTCGTGCGGCGCATGGCGATCGCCTTTCCGCATGTGCGCTTCGTGTTGTCGGGCTCCGACCGCACGACGCTGGAATTTCCAGCGACAGGCACCGACAGGCTCGCCCGCATCGCGCAGGTGCTCGGCCGCGATTTCCGCGACAACGCCATCGAGATCGACGCGGCGCGCGAGGGTGTCGGATTGACCGGCTTTGCCGGCGTGCCGACCTTCAACCGCGGCAACAGCCTCAACCAGTTCGCCTTCGTCAACGGCCGGCCGGTGCAGGACAAGCTGATCTGGTCGGCGCTGCGCGCGGCCTATGCCGAGACCATTCCGCACGGGCGCTATCCGGTGGCGGTCCTGGCGATCGACATCGACCCGGCACTCGTCGACGTCAACGTGCATCCGGCGAAATCCGACGTGCGCTTCCGTGACCCGGGCCTGGTGCGCGGCCTCATCATCGGCGCGATCCGCGAGGCGCTCGCCCGCGAGGGCGACCGGGCCTCCACCACGGGCGCAAGCGGCCTCATGCGCGCCTTCCGGCCGGAGGCGCAGCGCCCGCAGACGCCCTGGAGCCCGGCCGCCTCGCCCTACCGCCCCTTCGAGGCGGCAAGCGCTCCCGCGCCGCATTTCAGCGAGAGGCAGACCGGTTTTGCCGATTTCGCCGCGCCGTCGGCACGCAGCGAACCGGTCTTCGCCCCTTCCCCGGCAACGCCGCGGGAAGAGGAACCGCCGCAGCGCCACCCGCTCGGCGCAGCACGCGCGCAATTGCACGAGAACTACATCGTCGCCCAGACCGAGGATGGGCTCGTCATCGTCGACCAGCATGCCGCGCATGAGCGGCTGGTCTTCGAGGCGATGCGCAACGCCCTCCATGCCCGGGCGGTACCGGCGCAGGCCCTGCTCATCCCCGAGATCGTCGATCTTTCCGAGGACGATTGCGACCGGCTGGTGTCCCATGCGGAGGAATTCTCCCGCCTCGGCCTCGGCATCGAGCGCTTCGGACCGGGCGCCGTCGCCATCCGCGAGACGCCGGCCATGCTCGGCGAGATGGACGCCGTCGGGCTCGTGCG
Source organism: Shinella sp. 838 (assembly GCF_029623935.1). NCBI lineage: Bacteria > Pseudomonadati > Pseudomonadota > Alphaproteobacteria > Hyphomicrobiales > Rhizobiaceae > Shinella > Shinella sp. 838. The sequence continues at coordinate 82,246 of NZ_JARSBQ010000002.1, read as the reverse complement.
CCAGCTTGCCGACGAACTTGCCGAATGGGACACGGCGAGCGGGCTGAAGAACAAGCTGGAATACCTTGCCGCCACCATGGCCTGCCACGGCTCCGTGCGCTCGGGCCGGCGCATGCGGCCGGAGGAGATGAACGCGCTCCTGCGCCAGATGGAGGCGACGCCCGGCTCCGGCCAGTGCAACCACGGCCGGCCGACCTATATCGAGCTCAAGCTTTCCGATATCGAGCGCCTGTTCGGGCGGAGCTAGAGCATTTCCAGCCGAAGCGAAATCGCTTCGGCGTCGGATAACGCGGTAAAACAAGAATCCAGAGTATTTCCGGTGAACCGGAGTTCACCGGAAATACTCTGGGCGGAAGGCGTGGCCCGTTCTTCCAACGCCTGCCCCTTCACGGGTGCGACAGCGAAAAGGCTGGAAATTTCGCCGCGGCCGGGATATGGCACGGTATCGACCGCGCAGCCGGCGCGTGCCCCTTGATGAGACGGATATTGAAATCGATGATGAACCGTTTTGAAGGACGCGGCAGCCGCGAAGCGAAGATCCGCTATCTCGACGGCGATTTCCAGATCCTGATGCCCGGCTCGCACGTCATCTGCGCGATGACCGGTGAGATGGTGCCCGTCGACGAGCTGCGCTACTGGAGCGTTGCGCGGCAGGAACCCTATGCCACCGCCGAGGCCTCGCTCGAGGCCGAAAAGCGCGCCGGCGCCCTGCCCACGCAGAAGAAGCAATAGACCGTAGAGACTGTCTGAAGGGGCGGACCCCCTGTCGGTCTCTGCCTGTCCCTGCCCTCTTCCGCTACTTCGCGGCCAGCCGGTGCAGCTTGCGCCGCCTTGCGCCGACGATCGCCGCGTCGATGATCGCGTCCGGCCCCTTGGGGTCGTCGAAACGGATCTCCACCTCGATCACACGGCTCTTCTCCTTCAACTCCTCCGCGCGGCCATGCTCGCCGGCGAGGCGAACGCTGTCCTTGGCGGTGGTGACGAGCTGGTATCCGACGCCCTCGGCATGGTCGAGAATCTCCGATACCTCGTCCTCGGAAAGATGATGGTGATCGGGGAAACTGCGCGTCACGTAGAGATGCGCGCCCGTCTCGGTGACGGTACGGAAGAATTTCTCGTTGTCGGCGATGCCCGACCAGGCCATGACGACCTTTTCGGCGAGGTCCTCGGCACCGACGGTGACGAGGGTGGCCGAATGGATCGCCTTGCCGGCGCGTGCCGCCTGACGGATTAGCGCATCGGCGGCGTTGCCGTTGCCGATCGCCAGAAGCGCATTCGCCTGGCGCATCTGCTCGTCGAGCGGCGCGCGCACCGGCCCGCCCGGCACCAGATGGCCGTTGCCGATGCCGCGGCGGCTGTCGATGACGAGCAGCGCATAGTCGAAGGTCAGCTGCGCGCTCTGGAAGCCATCGTCCATGATGATGAGGTCTGCGCCCTCTTCCACCAGCTTGCGCGCACCCTTGACGCGCCGGCGGGCAATCACGGTCAGCGCCTCGCGGGCGAGCAGCAGCGGCTCGTCGCCGACCGCACGGGCACGGTGGTGGTGAGGATCGACGACGGTGGTGACGTCGAGCGAGCCGCCATAACCGCGTGACAGGAAGCCGGGCTTGAGGCCGCGCGCCTTGGCGGCGCGGGCGAGCGCGATCGCCGTCGGCGTCTTGCCGGCCCCGCCCACGGTGAAATTGCCGACGCAGATGACGGGCACGGCCACTTCGGCGCGCCGGCCCTTGCGCATGCGGCGGCCGGCGATCAGGCCGTAGAGGCGGGAGACCGGCCAGAGCGCATAGGCCCGCCAGTCCGGCTTCGTCCACCAGAAAGGCGGCGCTTCACTTACCATTCCGTCCCCCGCGGGCGTCCCGGCCCGGTCTCTTGCAGCAAACGCGAGAAGTTGCGGAAAATCAACCGGGGGGATTTGCATCGGCGTTGCGGGAGCGTGGCCTGCCCCTCATCCGCCTGCCGGCACCTTCTCCCCGCAAGCGGGGAGAAGGACGGCTTTGCACGGCCTTGCCACAAGTCCCTTCTCCCCGCCTGCGGGGAGAAGGTCGCGGCAGCGGGATGAGGGGCTGCCCTCACCGCTCACGCCACCGGTCGCGCGACGGCCGCCTCCGGGAGGAGCGGGACGAGTTCGGTGATGTCGGCGAGGCAATAGTCGGAGGCATCCGCCAGCGATTCCCGCGAGCCGGTGCCCGTCAGCACCGCGACGTTGAGGCCCGCACCGGCATTGCGGCCCATATGCATGTCGTGATTGTTGTCGCCGACGACGGCGACCTGGTGCGGCGCAAGACCCGTCGCCGCACAGAAGCCGAGCACCATGCCCGGCTGCGGCTTGGTGCCGAAGCCGCTGTCGTAACCCGCGACATAGTGCAGGTAGTCCTCGAAGCCGAAGCGTTTTGCCGTCGCGCGGATCGAGGCCTCGTTGTCGCTGGAGGCAACCCCGAGCCAGTAGCCGCGGGCATGCATGGTGGCGAAGAACTGGGCAAGGTCGGTGACGGCGACGGCAAGCTGCGCCGAATTGGCGAAGAGGCTGTCGAAATGGGTGGCCAGCGCCTCCACCGTGAAGGGCGCACCGGCCGCGACCATGCCCTCGGCGATCTCCACCGTGTTGCCGGCGGCCAGCAGGCTGTCGGGCGTGACGTAGCCGGTGTCGGGATCCATGCCGCCCGCCACGAGCAGCTTGCGGGCTAGCGCCTCGTCGCCGGCGGCAGCGATGCGGGCGAGTTCGTAGTTCACCGGCACCCAACTCTTGGCATAGTCGAGCAGCGTCCCGTCCTTGTCGAAGAGGATGCCGGAAATGGTCTCGGTCTTGGACATGACACGCCTTTCGTCAGGACGTCTGGCGCGGATGCAACCGTGCCTTCACAGTGAGCGGGTTGATGTAGGGCTCCAGCCCCTTGATGGTGGCGCGCAGCGCACCGCGCATCTCCTGCACGGTTTCCTGCCCCGCCTCGATCATCTGCTTGCGCATCTCGTCGTTGACGAGCAGGTAGTGCACGCCCTTGGCCAGCATCTCCGTGTCGCGCACCATCTTGGCGCTGCCGTTGCGGGCGAGCTGCTGGTAGGCCTCGCGGAAATTCTGCACATTGCCGCCCGACAGGATCGCGCAGCCGAGCATGGCCGGCTCCAGCGGGTTCTGCCCGCCTTCGGCAAACAGCGAGCGGCCGACGAAGGCGATCTCCGTCATGCGCAGATAGAGCCCCATCTCGCCAATCGTGTCCCCGAGGAAGATGTCGGTCTCCGGCGTCAGAACGTCGCCGCGCGTGCGCCGGGCAACCTTCAGGCCCCGCGCCTCCAGCATGTCGGCGATGGCGTCGCTGCGCTCGGGATGGCGCGGCACGATGATGGTGAGCAGGCCCGTGCGTTCCTTCAGCACGCGGTGCACGTCGCCGGCGGCCGCCTCCTCTCCTTCGAAGGTGGAGATCGCCGCCCAGGTGCGACGGCCCTGAATCTGGTCGAGATAGCCGCGCAGCACGGCGGAATCGACCGGCGGCGCATCCGTATCCACCTTGAGATTGCCGGAAACGAGCACCGGCAGGGCGCCGAGCGTGCTGAAACGGTCGGCGTCGAGATCCGACTGGGCGATGACGAGCGCGAAATTCTCGAAGATGGCGTCGGCGACGGCATGGCGCCGCTTCCAGCGCGGGAAGGAGCGATCCGAGATGCGGCCGTTGACCAGAACCTGCGGGATGTGACGCTTGCCGAGTTCAAGGATGGTCATCGGCCAGATCTCCGACTCCGCCATGATGGCGAGATCGGGATGCCAGTATTCCAGGAAGCGGCTGATCGCCGGCTTCAGGTCGAGCGGCACATATTGGTGGATGACGTCCGTGCCCAGGCGGTCGCGCACGACCTTCGCCGAGGTGATCGTGCCCGTCGTCAGGAGCACCGCGATGCCGCGACGGCGCACTTCCTTGATGAGCGGGATGACCGCATTGGTCTCACCGACGCTGGCCGCATGGAACCAGACAAGCGGCCCCGCCGGGCGCGGCACGCCGGCATAGCCGTAGCGCTCGCGGCGGCGGGAACGGTCTTCCTTGCCCTTGGCGGCGCGGAAGGTGAGATAGGGGCCAACGATCGGATAGAGCGCGACGCCGCCCCAGCGATAAAGCGAAAGCGCGAAACGGGCGAGGCGCCGGCTCATGCGCGAGCGCCCTTGGTTGCGGCTTTCGTCTTGTTCGGGATCATGGAAGGTCCGGTCTCTGGTTCGGCGCGGCCTTCTGCCGCGCGGAACGGTGTCGGGAAACGCGCCTCAGTTCTGCTGCGGATCCAGAAGCCGGTGCATGTGCACGATGAAATAGCGCATATGCGCATTGTCCACGGTCTGCTGTGCCTTCGACTTCCAGGCGGCAAGTGCGGAGGCATAATCAGGGAAGATTCCGACGATATCGAGAGCGTTGAGATCACGGAACTGCATATCTGCCAGCGTCGTCAGTTCGCCGCCGAAGACCAGATGCAGGAGCTGTTTCGGTTCTTTGCAGTCGGTCATGTTTTCTCTCTTTTTATGATGCCGATTTCGGCAATGGGTTTGCGGTATTCCGCATCAAAGGTCAATGGCCGGCAAGATGCCTGGAGGCCTCGACAAGCCCGGAAAGCCGGGACAATCCGGCCGCAGCCAGCGTCTCGTGGCTGACGGCCGGCCGGTTGTAGGACAGCGCCGCGCCGTCGAGCGTGACAAGCGCTCCGCCGGCCTGTTCAAGGATGAGGTCGGCGGCCGCCAGATCCCAGTCGTGCGCATTGCGCTTCACCAATGTCGCATCAATGCGCCCGTCCGCCACCATGGCGAGGCGGTAGGCGAGCGAGGGCACATGCGAGATGCGCTGCACGCCGCCGACCATGTGGCGGTCGATGCCGTGCGCCATGTCCTCCGGCGCGGCGATGCGTGTCGGGCGGGCCGCATCCGGATCGGTCGCGCGGATTGGCGCGCCGTTCTTCAGCGCAGCGCCGCCGGCGGCCGCGGTAAAAAGCTCGTCGAGCGCCGGCGCGAAGAGCACACCGGCGACGGGGCGGCCCCGATGCACGACGGCGGCGCTGACACACCAGACGTCCTTGCCGGCAATGAAGGCGCGCGTGCCGTCGATCGGGTCGATGACGAAGACGGTCTCGCGGTTGAGCCTGCCGGCATCGTCATCGGTCTCCTCCGAGAGCCAGCCGTAGTTCGGCCGGGCGGAGAGCAATTCCGTCTTGAGGATATCGTTGGCCGCAAAGTCGGCCGCGCTAACCGGCGAACGGCCACCGTTCTTCCACCAGACCTCCGGTCCCTTGCGGAAAAAATCGAGCGCCCTGGCCCCTGCAAGCCGCGCGGCACCGACCAGGAGATCAAGGTCGGCGGTCCAGGCGGTGGCGGGGCTCAGCATGGTCTCACGTCCCGGCAAGCGTCATGCCTTCGATGGCAAGCGTCGGCGCGGCGACGCCGAAGGAGCGGTCGATGTCGCTTGCCGGCGTGATGCGCAGGAACATGTCGACGAGGTTGGAGGCGATCGTCACCTCCGACACCGCGAAGGTGAGTTCGCCATTCTCGATCCAGTAGCCGGAGGCCCCGCGCGAGTATTCGCCCGTCACCATGTTGACGCCCTGGCCGATCAGCTCGGTGACGTAAAAGCCGGTGCCGACGGAGCGGATCAGGTCCTCCGGCGAGATGTCGCCCGGTTCGAGCGCAAGGTTCGTCGAGGCGGGGTTGACCGCCGTGCCGCCGCGCACGCCGCGACCGTTGGTCTTAAGGCCGAGCTCGTTGGCGGTGGAGGTGGACAGGAACCAGTGCCGGAGCACGCCGTCCTCGATCATCGCGAGCCGCTCGCCACGCACGCCCTCGCCGTCGAAGGGGCGCGAGGACGAACCGCGCACGATCAGCGGATCATCGGTGACGGAAAGGCCCGCCTTCAGCACCTGCTGGCCCATGCGGTCGCGCAGGAAACTCGTCTTGCGGGCGACCGACGCGCCGTTGATCGCGCCGGCAATGTGGCCGGTTATGCCGCGCGACACGCGCGGATCGTAAACGACGGTGACGTTCTTGGCCGTCGGCACCTGACGCGGATTGAGCCGGCGCACCGCGCGGGCGGCCGCCTCGCGGCCGATCTCCCCGGCGTCGCGCAAGTCGGCGAAATAGAGGCTCGAATCGAAGTCGTAGTCACGCTCCATCTTCGTGCCCTCGCCCGCGATGACGCTGACGGAGCGGCCGAAGCGGCTGGCGCTGTAGGCGCCGGAAAAGCCGTGCGAGGTGGCGAGCACCAGGCCGCCCATGCCGGCGGAGGCCCCGCCGCCACCGGAATTGGTGATGCCGGGGACCGCGAGCGCGGCGGCCTCCGCGGCAAGCGCGGCCTCGGTCAGCTGCCCGGCAGAAACCTCGGTCGGATCGAAGAGCTCGAGATCCGGCCAGTCCTTCGCAAGATCGGCCTTGTCGGCGAGCGTCGCATAGGGGTCTTCCGGCGAGGCCTTGGCCATGGCGACGGCCCGCTCGGCGAGCACCTTCAGGTCGAAGCCGGGATTGGCCGAGACGCTGGCGACGCGCCGGCCGACGAAGACGCGCAGCGAGAAATCATCGCTCTCGGAGGCTTCGGTGCCCTCGACCTTGCCGAGCCGTACACTGACAGAGGAGGAGCGGCCCCGGACGACGACGGCATCGGCCGCATCCGCCCCCGCTTGAATGGCGCGGTCGATGAGTTCACCGGCACGCGCGAGAAGGCTTGCGGAATCGATCGTCTCTGACATGACTTGGCCTTTCTTTGCTGCCCCATTTATTGTGCAGTCGCACGGGCATCAAGGGAGGCCGCTCCTTTTTTGCCGCGTTGCCGGCGCTCCTTCAGAAGAAAGCCCTCCGCATGCCCTATACCCACAGCCCGTACAACGAGGTTCTGCTGATGCTCGGAGGGGCGCTGCTGGCCGCGCCGATCTTCAAGCGGCTCGGTCTCGGCACCATTCTCGGCTATCTCGCCGCCGGCGTGGTGATCGGCCCGATCCTGCACCAGATCCGCGACGGCGGGGAATTGCTGGGGGTCGCCGAACTCGGCGTCGTCTTCCTGCTCTTTCTGATCGGGCTGGAACTGAAACCCTCGCGGCTCTGGGCGATGCGGCACGACATCTTCGGACTCGGCATGGCGCAGGTCGTCCTCACGGGCCTGGCGCTCGCCGGCCTGACCCTCGCCTTCGGCCTCGAGCGATGGGACGGGGCGCTGATCATCGGCTTCGGCCTCGCGCTCTCCTCCACCGCCTTTGCCATGCAGATCCTCGACGAGCGGGGCGACACCAACACGCGCTACGGCCAGCGGGCCTTTTCCATGCTGCTCCTGCAGGATCTCGCCATCGTGCCATTGCTGGCGCTGATCCCGCTGCTGGCCGAACAGGCGCCGGAAGACACGACGACGGCCTTCCAGGACTTCCTCATCGCCATCGGCGCCATCGCGGCGCTGTTTGCGGCCGGCCGCTATCTGCTCAACCCGCTGTTCCAGGTGATCGCCCGCACCGGCGCGCGCGAGGCGATGATCGCCGCCGCGCTCTTCGTCGTGCTGGCCGCCGCCATGCTCCTTCAGATGGCCGGGCTCTCCATGGCCATGGGCGCCTTCCTCGCTGGCGTTCTGCTTGCCGATTCCTCCTATCGCCATGAACTGCAGGCGGATGTGGAGCCGTTCCGCGGTATCCTGCTCGGCCTGTTCTTCATGGCGGTCGGCCTGTCGCTGCAACTGGACGTGATCTTTTCCAGCTGGCTGACGGTCCTTGTCGCCACGCCCATCGTGATGCTGGTGAAGAGCCTCGTCATCTACGGCCTCTGCCGCCTCACCGGCTCCCCGCACAATGACGCGGTGCGTATCGCGCTCGTGCTGCCGCAGGGCGGCGAATTCGGCTTCGTGCTGTTCACCGCGGCTGCCGCCGCCGGCATCTTTTCCGGCGGCCTCGCCTCGCTGCTCATCGCCATCGTCACCATCTCGATGGCGCTGACGCCGATCGCCGCGGCGCTTTCGCGCTTCCTGCTCGTCGAGGACATCGAGGAAGAGATGGAGGAGGATTTCGAGGGGGCGGGCGCAGACGTCTTGATGATCGGCTTTTCGCGTTTCGGCCAGATCGCCGCGCAGATCCTTCTTGCCGGCGGACGCGAGGTCACCGTCATCGACCATTCGACCGACCGCGTGCGCCAGGCGGCAAGCTTTGGCTTCCGCATCTATTTCGGCGACGGCACGCGCAAGGACGTGCTGCGCGCCGCCGGCATCGAGCGCGCCAAGATCGTCGCCATCTGCACCCAGGGCAAGGCGACGACGGACCGCATCGTCGATCTCGTGCAATCGGAATATCCCAACGCCACGCTCTTCGTGCGCTCCTACGACCGCGTGCACACGCTGTCGCTGCGCGGGCGCGGCGTGCAGCACGACGTGCGAGAAACCTTCGAATCCGCCCTCGTCTTCGGGCGGGAAACGCTGGAGGAGCTTGGCGTGGAGCCGGATGACGCCCAGGCGATCGGCGACGACATCCGCCGCCGCGACATCGCCCGGCTGGAACTGCAAGCCGCCGAAGGCCTCACCGCCGGCCGGCACATGCTGCACACGAAGCCGGTGAAGCCGGAGCCGCTGGTCAAGCCGAAGAAACTGGCACTGAGCGATGTGGACGAAGAGGAAAGCGCGTGAGGGCGGGCCACTCACCCGGAAATCCTCCTTCCGCCCGGCAGGACAACGAGAGGCATGCCCACCGCAGACGACGATCTCAAACCGCCGACAATTTCTCGTCCAACGCCCGCTTCAGCTCGTCACGGATGCCGGCGGAGGCGGCCAGCACTTCCTCGGCCTTGACGAAATCGAGCACGCGGAAGCGGCCGACATCGGGGCGGAGAAAGATGTCCGGCGCGCCCTTTTCCAGTTTCAGCGTCACGATGGAGCGCATGGTGAGCTGGGTGGCACCGTAGAGGCTGTCGATGCTGTTGGGCACGTCCGCCGTGCCGGCAGGCGGGCGGCCGATGACATCGACGCCGATGGTGATGGCGGCCTTGCCGAGCAGGTGATCGAAGGGCACGGGGTTCCACAGGCCACCGTCGATCATCACCCGGCCGCTTATCACCACCGGGCGGAAGACAGCGGGCAGCGCGGCGGAGGCGGCGATGGCCGGAAAGAGCGGACCGCTGTCGCAGACGCACTCGCACTGGGCGTAATAATCCGCCGTGACGACCTTCAGCGGGATCGACAGGTCCTCGAAGGTCTCCGGCAGGGTCTCCGGCAGGAAGGCCTTGAGGATGCGCTCCAGATTGAACTGGCCGACGCGGAAGCCGCCGGCGACCACATCGGAAAACCGGGTTGGCCGGAGGCTCCAGAGGCGGTTCATGATGCGGCTCGGATGGCCGATGGCGGCGAGCGTGTGCTCGCGGATCTCCCGGCCCGTCATGCCGGCCGCCATGGCCGCCCCCATGACGGCGCCGATCGAGGCGCCCGATATCAGCACCGGCCGGATGCCGAGTTCGTCCAGCACCTCGATGACATGGATATGGGCGAGCCCGCGCGCGCCGCCCCCGCCCAGCGCGATGGCGACGGCCGGGCCGTGCGCTTGCGGCTGGCTTGCGGAAACGAGGGCATCGGTCATGGCTCAGGTCTCCGGTTCGTTGCGGCAGCGCCGGCGAAAGGATCAGCCGGGGCGATAGCGGTAGAAATGCATGCGCGTCTCTCCGAAGGTGCGGACCTCCAGGAGTTCGTAACCATCGACGACGGCAGGCTGAATATCGGCGCGCTCCTCGAGGATCGCAAGGGCGCCCTCCACCAGCCAGCCGCCACGGGCGGCCGCATCCAGCGCCCGCTCGCCAAGGCCTTTTGCATAGGGCGGATCGGCGAAGAGCAGGTGGAACGGTTCCATCGTGCCGACGCCGCCGAGCGACGTCGCATCGCGCCGGAAGATCTTCGCACGGCCGATCACGCCGAGCGCCTCGATGTTGGAATGCAGAAGCCCCCTGCCCTCGACGCCCTGCTCGACGAAAAGCGCCGCACGCGCACCGCGTGACAGCGCCTCGAGGCCGACAGCGCCGGTGCCTGCGAAGAGGTCGAGCACACGCGTGCCGTCGAGCGCCTCGGGATAGGCGTGCGAGAGGATATTGAACAGGCTTTCGCGCGTGCGGTCCGTCGTCGGGCGGATGTCGTCCGATTTCGGCGTCGCAAGCGAACGGCCGCGGAATTCACCGCCGACGATGCGCACGGTCGCTTACTTCCCCTTGCCGCGCGGACGGCTGCCGCCTGCCGGACGGCCACCACCGGGCTTGCCACCGGCGGGGCGCCCGCCCGGTTTGCCGCCGAAGGACTTGCCGCCGGGCTTTCCGCCGAACGGCTTGCCGCCATCGCGGCGCGGCGGGCGATCCGAGAAGGACCGTTCACCCTCTGCACGGGGCTTGCGGTCGCCGAACGAACGTTCCCCCTCCGCACGGGGTTTGCGATCACCACGGGCCGGGCGATCCCCAAAAGAGCGCTCACCCTCAGCGCGGGGCTTGCGATCGCCGCGAGCCGGACGGTCCCCGAAGGAGCGTTCGCCTTCCGCGCGCGGACGACGATCGCCACGCGGCGGGCGGTCACCGAAATCGCGGCCAGGACGGGCATCGCCGGCACCGGAGCGCGGGCGGCCGAAACCACCACGGCCACCGTCACCACGATCGCCTGCTTCCGGCTCGCTGGCGCGGATCCATTCGCCGTCCTCGTCGCGCGTCTTCAGGATGCGCGGCTTTTCCGCCCGGTCGTCGCCGGGACGGCCACGGGCCGGCCCCTTGCGATCGGGATCGAACTTCTTTGCCGAGCGCGTCAGCGCACCCTCGGCGGTGCGGCCATAGCGCTTGGTCTTCGGCGCGCCTTCGGGACGTTCGCGCGGCTCGCGCTTCACGCTCTCGGCGGCTTCCGTCTTCTTTTCGGCAACGGGACGGGCACCGGGCGCCATCCAGACATTCGACTTGCGCGCACGAACCGCCGGTTCGCGCTTCGGCTTGCTGTCGAAACGGTCCTCGTCTCGGTCGCGGTCTCTGCCACGGCCACCGTCACGCGGCTTGTCGCCGAAACGGTCGTCACGGCGGGTATCGAGCCGGGCACGGGCCTGCTCGCGACGGTCTTCCGGCTTCTCGCGCCGGCCGGCCGGCTTGTCGCCCCAGGCCGGAGCCTCGCTCCGGCTCTTCGGTGCCGGCTTCTCCTCGGCATCGACAGAGGCATGATCGAACAGCGGCGCGTCGAAATTCGCCTTGGATTCCTCGATAAGGCGCGGGCCGAGCTGGTCGCGCAGCGTGCGGCCGCGGATTTCCTGGGCATGGCCTTCCGGCAGTTCGCCGAGCTGGAACGGGCCGTAGGAGATGCGGATCAGGCGGTTCACGTCGAGGCCGAGCGCACCGAGCACGTTCTTGACTTCGCGGTTCTTGCCCTCGCGAAGGCCCAGCGTCAGCCAGACATTGGTGCCCTGCGTCTTGTCCAGCGTCGCATCGATCGCGCCATAGAGCACGCCGTCGACGGCAATGCCTTCCTTCAGCTTGTCGAGATCGGCCTGCTCGATCTTGCCATGGGCGCGCACGCGGTAACGGCGCAGCCAGCCGGTGGTCGGCAGCTCCAGCATACGGGCGAGGCCGCCGTCATTGGTCAGCAGCAGAAGGCCTTCGGTGTTGATGTCGAGACGGCCGACGGACATGACACGCGGCAGGTCCTCGGGAAGGTTCTCGAAGACCGTGGGACGGCCCTCGGGATCGGCATTCGTCGTCACCAAGCCAGCGGGCTTATGGTAGAGCCAGAGGCGTGTGCGCTCGATGCCGCGGATCGGCACGCCGTCCACCTCGATATGGTCGGCAAGCGTGGCGTTGAGCACGGGCGTATCCAGCACCGTGCCGTTCACGCGGACACGGCCCTCCATGATCATGCGCTCGACATCGCGGCGCGAGGCGACGCCTGCGCGCGCCAGCAGCTTGGAGATGCGCTCGGGCGCCAGCTCGGCACTGGCGGATGCAGCCGGCGCGGGTTTGGCGGCCCGGGCGGGCTTGCCATCGCGCGGTGCGGACTTGCCCGCGAACGACTTCTTGGCGCCCGGCGGCTTTCCGGCGGAAAACGGTTTTTTGTCCGCAGCGGCCGATGCGGCGCCACGCGGCTTGTGATCGCGGCCCGCGGGCTTGGTGCCCGGCCGTTTTGACTTGTCTTTGGATGTCATTTGTGTTGCCTGCGTTTTGCCGTGTCCTATCAGGTCAGGCGTCCGGGGTTAAGAGGAATTCGTGCCGTCGATGACAAATCGCTTCATGGGGATCGCGCTCGAGGAAGCCCGGGCGGCCGGCGCGCGCGGCGAAGTGCCTGTCGGGGCGGTGCTGGTCATGGACGGCACGGTCATTGCCAGCGCCGGCAACCGCACCCGGGCGGAGAATGACGTGACCGCGCATGCCGAGGTCGCCGTCATCCGCGAGGCCGCCGGAAAACTCGGGCAGGAACGTCTCACCGGCGCCGATCTCTACGTGACACTGGAGCCCTGCACGCTCTGCGCCGCCGCCATCTCGTTTGCCCGCATCCGCCGTCTCTACTACGGCGCGGAGGACCCGAAGGGCGGCGCGGTGGACAACGGCGTGCGTTTCTTCGCCCAGCCGACCTGCCACCACGCGCCGGATGTCTATTCCGGCATCGGCGGTGTGGAAGCGGCGGAGATCCTCAAGGAGTTTTTTGCCGAGCGGCGCTGATCAGCCCGCGGCGAACGTCTTCAGCTTGTCGCCGTCGAGGCGATAGCGGATCCATTCCGTTTGCGGCTCGGCGCCGAGCGCATCATAGACGCGGATGGCCGGCGTATTCCAGTCGAGCACGCTCCATTCGAAGCGCCCGCAGCCCTCTTCCACCGCGATGCGTGCGAGATGACGCAGCAGCATCTTGCCGACGCCCGTGCCGCGATGGGCGGGCGTGACATAGAGATCCTCGAGATAGAGGCCGTTCTTCGCCTGCCAGGTGGAATAGGTCTTGAAGAAGATGGCGGAACCGGCGGGCTCGCCCGCTGCCGTCTCGCAGATCACTGCGCGCGTGACGGACCCTTCGCCGAACAGCGATGACCTGATGGTCTCTTCCGTCGCCTCGACAGCGTCGAGGGCCTTTTCGTAATCGGCGAGTTCGCGGATGAACCGCAGGATGGTCGCGGCGTCGCTGGCCGACGCCGGACGAATGCCATAGCCCGTCATGGCTTAGAACGGCCACCAGGAAGAACCGCTCTGCTTGGCGGCCTTGGCTTCCTTCTTGCGGCGACGCTCCTTCGTCTTCTCCGGCTCGCCGAGATCGGCCTGAGCCTCTTCGGGAAGGCGGCGATAATCCAGCGGCGGATCGCTCAGGTAACGGCGCTTGTCGCCATAGGCGCCCATCTGCAGGCGACGCGCGTCGCGATAGGCCGCCGTCTGTTCCGATGCGGACAGCTTGCGGTTCGTCGCGTTCTGTCCGGCAAGCGGCGAGCGGAAGGTCGTGCTGTTGCTGTTTTCATCCGCCTCGGCGCGCAGGCGCGCGCGCATATCCTCAGGGCTTTCCAGCCACTCGGGATTGTCCTTGCTGGCAACGGACTGCTGCGGCGTCGTCAGCGCGACCTCATCCTTCGGCACGACGAGGCCACCACGCGGCTGGTAGCGGATTTTTTTCGCTTCCTCGTTGTTGGGACGAATCATGATGGCGTTGCCCACGTCGTCCACCAACTGCTCACCGGCAGTCTTGCCGGTGCCGTAGGTCGGTCCCATGCAGCCGGTCAGAACGAAGCTTGCGCCCAAGAGACCGATCAGGCCGGTACGCACCCGAATATTTCGCGTCATTCCCATGAATACCCTTCCAGCAGGGCCGGCGCCCCAAGGCCCGGGCACGGCCGCCGTCCCATGGCGGAAAAATCCGGCCAATTTCAGGCAGCTTTACCGGATGAAAACCGTAAGTGCAATTCATCCGGGGATATCGACGGCCGGAAAGCGCCGGCCGTCAACAGAGCTTCATTCTTTACGCAGCGCGGCGAAAGCCGATTTCACGCAGCGCGGCCGCATCGCGGGCCGAGACGTCCGGGTACTCGGCATCGGACCCGACATCCGTCGTGATGCGCCAGGAGCGGGCGCATTTCTGACCATCCGCGAGCTTCGGCTCGACCGCGACCTTGGCGACATCCGCCAGGCGGAACGCGTCGGCCGGGCCCTCGCCGGCAACCACGGTGATCGCCGAGGTGATGCAGATCTCCGCGAAATCCTGGCCTTCCAGCGCGGCAAGCAGCTCCGGATCGGCGATGGAGACGACCGGGGCGGCCTCCAGCGATGCACCGATGCGCTTCTCACGGCGTTCGATTTCCAGCGCGCCGGTCACGACCGAGCGCACAGCGCGGATCTTCTCCCACTTGGCTTCGAGCGCGTCGTCGCGCCATTCGGCCGGAACGACCGGGAACTGTTCGAGATGCACCGAGACGGCATCGGGCTTGCGCGACAGCCAGGCCTCTTCCATCGTGAAGGGCAGCATGGGGGCGAGCCAGGTGACGAGGCATTCGAACAGCTTGCGGATGACGCAGAGGCTGGCCCGACGCTTCAGCGAGGACGGCGCGTCGCAGTAGAGCGCGTCCTTGCGCACGTCGAAGTAGAAAGCCGAGAGCTCGACATTCGAGAAATCGATGAGCGCGCGGGCGATCTTCTTGAAGTCGAAGGCATCGTAGCCTTCGCGCACCAGCGCATCGAGTTCCGACAGCCGGTGCAGCATCAGCTTTTCCAGCTCCGGCATATCGGCATAGGCGATCTCCTCGCCTTGATCATGCGCCAGCGTGCCAAGCATCCAGCGCACCGTGTTGCGCAGCTTGCGGTAGGCGTCGATGTTGGTCTGGATGATCGTCTTGCCGAGGCGCTGGTCTTCCCAGTAGTCCGTCGTCATGACCCAGAGGCGCAGGATGTCGGCGCCCGATTCCTTCATCACGTCCTGCGGCGAGACGACGTTGCCCTTCGACTTCGACATCTTCTCGCCCTTCTCGTCCATGGTGAAGCCATGGGTGACGACGGCGTTGTAGGGCGCGCGGCCGCGCGTCGCGCAGCTTTCGAGCAGCGAGGAATGGAACCAGCCGCGATGCTGGTCGGAGCCTTCCAGATAGACGTCGGCCGGCCATTTCAGGTCCGGGCGGTCTTCAAGCGTGAAGGTATGCGTCGAGCCCGAGTCGAACCAGACATCAAGGATGTCCATGACCTGCGTCCACTTGGCCGGGTCGTGGTCGTTGCCGAGGAACCGCTCCTTGGCGCCTTCGGCAAACCAGGCGTCGGCGCCCTCTCCTTCGAAGGCGTCGAGGATGCGGGCATTGACGGCGTCATCGACCAGCACCTCGCCGTTCTCGTCGGCGAAGATGGCGATCGGCACGCCCCAGGCACGCTGGCGCGACAGAACCCAGTCCGGGCGGCCCTCGATCATGGCGCGCAGGCGGTTCTGGCCGCTGGCGGGCACGAAGCGGGTGTCGTCGATCGCCGAAAGCGAGCGCGAGCGCAGCGTGGTGCCGTCGCCGAGCTCCTTGTCCATGTAGACGAACCACTGCGGCGTGTTGCGGAAGATGACCGGCTTCTTGGAGCGCCAGGAATGCGGATAGGAGTGCTTGATACGGCCGCGGGCGAACAGGCAGTTCGCGGCGATCAGCGCCTTTATGACGCGCTCGTTGGCATCGCCCTTCTTGCCGTTGTCGTCCATGACGCGCGCGCCGTCGAAACCGGGAGCGTCGGCGGTGTAGAAGCCGGCGTCGTCGACCGGGAACGGGATTTTGGACGAGATACCGCGCGCTTCCAGCTGGCGGGCATTGGCCGTCCAGGCGTCAAAGTCCTCGCGGCCATGGCTCGGCGCGGTGTGCACGAAGCCGGTGCCGGCGTCGTCGGTGACGTGGTCACCATCCAGCAGCGGGACCTTGAAGTCGTAGCCGAGAGCAGCCAGCGGATGGGCGCAGACGACCGCCGCCAGTTCTTCCGGCGCGATATCGCGGAGGAACCTGAAGGTGAGCTTTGCCTTGGCGGCCGATTCATCGGCAAGACGGGTGGCGAAAACCAGCTTCTCGCCGGGCTGCGGGCCGAAATCGTTCTGCGCGCTCTCGACCTCGTAGAGGCCATAGGGATAGCGCGACGAGAAGGCGATGCCGCGGTTGCCGGGGATCGTCCAGGGCGTGGTCGTCCAGATGACGATGGAATTGCCAAGCAGATCGGCCGGACCTTCGGTCACCGGGAACTTCACCCAGATCGCATCGCTCTCGACATCCGCATATTCGACTTCGGCTTCGGCCAGCGCGGTGCGCTCGACCACCGACCACATGACGGGCTTGGAGCCGCGGTAGAGCTGGCCGGACTTGGCAATCTTCAGGAGTTCGCCAGCGATGCGCGATTCCGCGTGGAAGGCCATCGTCGTATAGGGATTGTCGAAGTCGCCCTCGATGCCGAGGCGCTTGAACTCGTCGGCCTGGATCTTGATCCAGCCGCTGGCGAAGTCGCGGCATTCCTGGCGGAATTCGTTGACCGGAACCTCGTCCTTGTTCTTGCCCTTCTCGCGGTACTTCTCCTCGATCTTCCACTCGATCGGAAGGCCGTGGCAGTCCCAGCCGGGCACGTAGTTGGCATCGTAGCCGCGCATCTGGAACGAGCGGTTGATGACGTCCTTGAGGATCTTGTTCAGCGCGTGGCCGATGTGGATGTTGCCGTTGGCATAGGGCGGGCCGTCGTGCAGCACGAATTTTTCGCGGCCGGCGGCCGAAGCGCGCAGCTTCTTGTAGAGGCCCATCGTCTGCCAGCGGGCCACCGTTTCCGGCTCCTTCTGCGGCAGGCCGGCGCGCATCGGAAAGTCCGTCTGCGGCAGGTAGAGGGTGGACGAATAATCGACTTTTTCGGGCGTATCGGTCATGGATATGGCTATCGTCTTTTTTCGCGCGCGTTTGCGCATGCGGGGATATTGTCAGGGTCTGACGGCGGGGGCGTTCAGGAAACGCCCGAAATCCCGGACCTTCCGGCCTCGCTCAGAGCGCGCGGAAGGCCGGGCCACTAATTCGCAGATCGATGGTCAGCCGGTTGAGCATCATGCGCGCGGTCTTACGGCGTTTTCGGTCGTTTGAAAAGACGGGTGGCTTATATTTGGGTCCCCCGCCGCCCCGTCGGAGGAACGGCCCCTCATCCGGCCTGCCGGCCACCTTCTCCCCGTAAACGGGGCGAAGGGGATATGCCGTACCGTTTTCCCCAACCAATGCCAGTTCGTTGGGCAAGTCCCCTCTCCCCGCTTGCGGGGAGAGGGTTAGGGTGAGGGGCAAAGTTTGCGCTCAGAAACAGAGCCGCTGGTCGATGACCCCGAGCGGCGTGACGCCCGACAACAGCGCTCGCGCCTCCTCCTCGTCGCGCTTCATCTGCACGACCAGCGCATCGAGGCCATCGAACTTCAGTTCGTCGCGCAGATGACCGAAGAAGGAGACGGCAGAGACTTCGCCGTAGAGATCGCCGGAGAAATCGAAGAGGAAGGTTTCGAGCAGCGGAACGCCGTTCGAGGTGACCGTCGGGCGGCGGCCGTAGCTGGCGACGCCGTCGTGGAGGCTGCCGTCGGGGCGGCGGAAGCGAACGGCGTAGATGCCGTTGCGCAGCTCCACTTCCGGCGGAAGCTGCATGTTGGCGGTCGGATAGCCGAGCGTGCGGCCGAGCTTCTTGCCGTCGATGACCTCGGCCTCCACCGTATAGCGATAGCCGAGCTGGCCGGCGGCCTCGGTGACGGCGCCTTCGCCAAGCAGTGCGCGGATGAAACTGGAGGAGATGACCGAGGCGTTTTCGTCGCGAAAAGCATCGACCAGTGTGACACCGAACCCGTTGCCCTCGCCGGCGTTCATCAGGAAGGCCGGACCACCCTCCCTGCCCTTGCCGAAGTGGAAGTCGAAGCCGGTGACGACTTCGGAGGCGTGCAGCCAGTCCAGCAGCACGGCGTTGATGAAGTCGTTCGCCGACATTTCGGAGAAGCTGCGATCGAACGGATATTCGATGACGGCGGAAAAGCCCATGCCTTCAAGGATGCGCGCCTTCAACGGCGCCGGCGTCAGCCGGAAGACCGGGCGCTCCGGACGGAAGACCGTGCGCGGATGCGGCTCGAAGGTCAGCACCAGCGCGGGGATGCCGCGGTCTTTCGCAATGTCGAGCGCGCGTTGCAGCACGGCCTGGTGGCCGCGGTGCACGCCGTCGAAATTGCCGATGGCGATGACGCCGCCGCGCAGGTGCTCCGGCAGCGGCTCCTTCGTCTCGTTCCTGTGAAAAACCGTCATGACGACCGTCTCCGTCACTGCAGCCGGGGCATCCACCATTTCGGGTGAGTGCCCTCCTCCTTCAGGAAGGCCGAAAGCTTCGCCTCGTCGGTGCGGCCGGCCTCGACATAATGCTGCGCGTGAATGCCGCCCGAAATATAGAGCACATCGAGCCCGAAGGCCTCCGCGCCGCGCACGTCCGTCGGCATGCCGTCGCCGATGGCGATCACCCGTGAGAGATCGAAATCGCCATGCACGTCGCGCGCCTCGGCAATCGATTTCTCGTAGATCGGCCGATGCGGCTTGCCGGCGATCTGGCTCGTGCCGCCCAGCTCCTCGAAGAGCTTGGCGATCGCACCGGCACAGGGGATGAGCCGGTGGCCGCGCTCGACGACGAGATCGGGATTGGCGCAGATGAAGGGCAGCTTCCGTGCCGCAAGCGCCGTCAGCTCGGCGCGGTAATCCTCGACAGTTTCCGTCTCGTCGCTGCGCAAGCCTGCGCAAACCACGATGCCCGCTTCGTCCAGCCCGACCGGTTCGACATCGAGGCCGTCGAGCAGAGGCAGGTCCTTTTCGGCACCGATGAAATAGATCTTCTTCGGCCCTTCCGCGATCAGCGCACGGGTGACGTCGCCCGAGGTGACGATGCGGTCATAGGCGTCGTCGGTGACGCCGAGGCCGCGGATTTGCACCTTTACACCGGGATGCGGGCGCGGCGAATTGGTGATCAGCACGACGGCAAGGCCAGCGGCGCGGGCCGCAGCAAGGGCTTCCGATGCATAGGAGAAGGCTTCGACGCCATTGTGCAGGACACCCCAGACGTCGCAGAGGGCCACGTCGTAATGCTGCGTGATGTCGCTGAAGGATTGGATGCGTTGAGCCATCAGGGGGTTCCCGTATCAAGGTCGAGCCCGGCTGACATCGCAAAGCGGGGGCAAGAAAACAAGCCTCTCCACACAATTTTGCCCCATCCACCGGCAAACTGCCGAAAATTCATCGCGGCGTCTTGATGGCGTGCGATGGCGCTCCCATCTGGCGGCTGGGTAACCATTCCGGGCGAAATATTTTGGAGGCGCCGTTCTTGACTCCAACCGCCCCGCCGCCTATCTCGGCATCGCTAGCACTCATGAAAGACGAGTGCTAACATCAATCCACCGGATCCATCTCGCGATCCGCAATGTCATTTGATCGAGGGATAAGACAATGGCAAGCACCACCTTCCGCCCGCTTCACGACCGCGTCGTCGTTCGTCGCGTCGAATCCGAAGCCAAGACCAAGGGCGGCATCATCATTCCGGACACCGCCAAGGAAAAGCCGCAGGAAGGCGAAGTCGTCGCCGTCGGCTCCGGCGCCCGTGATGACTCCGGCAAGGTCGTCGCACTCGACGTCAAGGCTGGCGACCGCGTTCTGTTCGGCAAGTGGTCGGGCACCGAAGTCAAGCTCGACGGCGAAGACCTTCTGATCATGAAGGAAGCCGACATCATGGGCATCATCGGCTGATCTGCCGGTAATCCCTTTCCAATTCAGCTGACACCTCTTCAGGAGTTCTCACAATGGCAGCCAAAGAAGTCAAATTCGGCCGCACCGCGCGCGAAAAGATGCTGCGTGGCGTCGACGTCCTCGCAGACGCAGTGAAGGTAACGCTCGGCCCGAAGGGTCGCAACGTCGTTATCGACAAGTCCTTCGGCGCACCGCGCATCACCAAGGACGGCGTTTCCGTCGCCAAGGAAATCGAACTGGAAGACAAGTTCGAGAACATGGGCGCCCAGCTCGTCCGTGAAGTTGCTTCCAAGACCAACGACATCGCCGGCGACGGCACGACGACGGCAACCGTTCTTGCCCAGGCTATCGTTCGCGAAGGCCACAAGGCCGTTGCCGCCGGCATGAACCCGATGGACCTGAAGCGCGGCATCGATCTCGCCGTCGCCGAAGTCGTCAAGGATCTCCAGGCCAAGGCCAAGAAGATCAACACCTCGGAAGAAGTCGCCCAGGTCGGCACGATCTCCGCAAACGGCGACAAGCAGGTCGGTCTCGACATTGCCGAAGCCATGCAGAAGGTCGGCAACGAAGGCGTCATCACGGTTGAAGAAGCCAAGACCGCCGAAACCGAACTCGAAGTCGTCGAAGGCATGCAGTTCGACCGCGGCTACCTGTCGCCCTACTTCGTGACCAACCCGGAAAAGATGGTCGCCGACCTCGAAGACGCTTTCATTCTCCTGCACGAGAAGAAGCTCTCGAACCTCCAGGCGATGCTCCCGGTTCTCGAAGCCGTCGTCCAGACCGGCAAGCCGCTGGTTATCATCGCTGAAGACGTCGAAGGCGAAGCCCTTGCTACGCTCGTCGTCAACAAGCTGCGTGGCGGCCTCAAGATCGCTGCCGTCAAGGCTCCGGGCTTCGGCGACCGCCGCAAGGCCATGCTGGAAGACATCGCCATCCTGACGGGCGGCACGGTCATCTCCGAAGACCTCGGCATCAAGCTCGAAAACGTAACGCTCGACATGCTCGGCCGTTCGAAGAAGGTTTCGATCTCCAAGGAAAACACGACGATCGTCGACGGTGCCGGCCAGAAGGCTGAAATCGAAGGCCGCGTCGCGCAGATCAAGGCCCAGATCGAAGAAACCACCTCCGACTACGACCGCGAGAAGCTGCAGGAACGTCTTGCCAAGCTCGCTGGCGGCGTTGCCGTCATCCGCGTCGGCGGCTCGACGGAAGTCGAAGTGAAGGAAAAGAAGGACCGCATCGACGACGCCCTCAACGCGACGCGCGCTGCCGTTCAGGAAGGCATCGTACCGGGCGGCGGCGTTGCCCTGCTCCGTTCTTCCACGAAGATCTCCGCCAAGGGCGAAAACGATGACCAGGAAGCTGGCATCAACATCGTTCGCAAGGCGCTCCAGGCCCTGGTTCGCCAGATCGCCGAGAACGCTGGTGACGAAGCTTCGATCGTCGTCGGCAAGATCCTCGACAAGAACGAAGACAACTACGGCTACAACGCCCAGACCGGCGAATACGGCGACCTGATCTCGCTCGGCATCGTCGATCCGGTCAAGGTTGTCCGCACGGCTCTGCAGAACGCCGCTTCGGTTGCCTCGCTGCTGATCACGACGGAAGCCATGATCGCCGAACTGCCGAAGAAGGATGCACCGGGCGGCATGCCTGGCGGCATGGGCGGCATGGGCGGTATGGACATGATGTGATAGGCGAAAGCCTATTGCAGCGTGACCATCAAGCTTCGCCCATGCATTAAAGTTGGTTCAGCGCGTCAAGCGCGCTGAACTGGCGGCATGGACATGATGTAAGACCTTCGGGTCCTGCATCTGAGCCATCAGGTTCAGTTCGGAAAGGGCGGTCTTCGGGCCGCCCTTTTTGCTTTTGGGGTGGCAGAGGACCTGCATCGTTACCGTGAAAAGAATTTTTCCATTTGTACAATAATTATCAAAAAGTCGTTGATGGTATCAAAAAACCAACTATAAAGACGCACCAAGTGAACTTTAAAGATTCACCGGGGTTCAGGCGCTGAAAATCGACGGTATTGCAGTCGATTTGTCGTGCAGCCGGATGTCCCCAAGCATTGGAAAGAAACCGCCGGGGGACCTGCATGAAGGTCAGCGGCGGTCTTCACGCGTACGTCCGATCCGATAGCAAAGACGGAGCCGGGCGCAGTTCTGTACATGAGAAAGTGGTTCGGCGGGCTTCGATGGTTGTCAGCCGGCACTGCTTTTTAGCGTGTTTTGCGCCATCAAGGGCGAGACATGTCGGCCAAATTCGAGCAACTGCCTGAGGTCGTAGGTGTTCAAAATAATCAAGACTGATCTCTCGTCGCCCTTTCTGCCGGGCTCGATGGAGTTCGACGAGACGGACAATGAACTGCTCACGCAATATTGCGTGACGGAGCGCTGGACCGGTGATCTTTCCAACGGCCTCTTCACGCTGGGTGACAAGGCGGCGACGGCGCATGGCCTGCCGCAGCGCGCCTGCGGCCTTCTGAACCTCATCCGCTGCTACGAGCCGCTGGATCGCACGCGCGTGCTGGAGCTCTTCGAGCAGGCAGCGGCGTCCTCCTCGTCCTTCTGCTTCTCCACGACCATTCATCTCGACGGCGCGCCGCGCCAGCCGGTGTTCTGCGTCGGGGAATCGACAGGCCTCGAGGAAAAGTACGCCGGCTCCATCATCGGCGTCTTCATCTTCCCCCGCTTCCAGATCGACCTCGCCGGCCGCCGCTTCAAGCGGCAGTAAGGCGGCTCAGGCCGCCTCGCTCGCGTCGAGATCCGGGCGGATGCGCTCCACCGGAACCGGCCGGCCGAGGAAGTAGCCCTGCGCCTCGTCGCAGCCCTCGTCGAGCAGGATGTCGAGCTGGCTGCGCGTTTCCACGCCTTCCGCCAGAACCGGCACGCGCAGCGTCTGGCCGAGCGCCAGGATGGCGCGGATGATGGCCTTCGCTTCGGGGCTCGCCTCCACCTCGCTCATGAAGCTGCGGTCGAGCTTGATCTTGTCGAAGGGGAAGGCGCGCAGGGTTTCCAGCGAGGAATAGCCCGTGCCGAAATCGTCGATGGCGATGGTGACGCCGAAGGCCTTGATGCGGCGGAGGGTCTGGAGGGCGCGCTCCTTGTCGCCGATAATGGTCGATTCCGTGATTTCCAGCTCCAGCCGGTGCGGGCTGAGGCCGGTGTCCAGCAGCACCCGGTGCACGAGGTCGGCGACGTCGGCATTGCCGAGCTGTACCGGCGACAGGTTGACGGCGATCTTGTGCCCGTTGTTCCAGGTCGCCGCCTCGCGGCAGGCTTCGCGCAGCACCCATTCGCCGATCGGCAGGATGGCCCCGCATTCTTCCGCGATCGGGATGAAGTCGCTCGGCGGTATGGTGCCGCGCACGGGATGGTGCCAGCGCAACAGCACCTCGTAGCCGATCGTATCGCCGGAATTGACCGCCTTCTGCACCTGGTAGTGCAGTTGCAGCTCATTGCGCTCGACCGCCTGCCAGAGATCGTTGGCGATGAGGCGACGGCTGCGGGCGGCCTCGTCCATCGAGACCTCGTAGAAGCAGACCCGTTCGGTCAGCGCGTCCTTGGCACGGTACATGGCAAGGTCGGCATTGTTGAGGAGAGCTTCGAGATTGTCGGCATCCTGCGGATAGATCGCGACGCCGAGGCTCGCACCCGGCTTGATGTCGTAGCCGTCGATGCGGATTTCCTCATGCAGGCAGGCTTCCAGCCGCTGGATGAAGTCGTGGAGTTCGGCGATATCCTCGAAACGCTTAGCGGCGGCAAATTCGTCGCCGCCGAAACGGGCGACGGTTTCATCTGCCTCGAGGCAGGCCTGCATGCGCTTCGACAGCGTCATCAGCACCTCGTCGCCGGCCGCATGGCCACGCGTGTCGTTGATTTCCTTGAACTTGTCGAGGTCGATACCGATCACCGCCACCTTGCTGCCGGACCGGCGCGCCGAATCCAGATCGGCCTCGAGGCGGTTGTTGAAGTTCGCGCGGTTCGGCAGGCCCGTGAGGCTGTCGTGGCGGGCGAGGAAGGAGATCTGCTCCTCCGAGCGCAGCCGTTCGGAAATGTCCTCATAGGTGGCAACCCAGGCGCCATCCGGCAGCGTGCGGTAGCGCAGCTGCACGGAAACGCCATTCGACAGCTTCTCGACAAGAACGCCGCCATCATTGGCCAGAATGGCCGCCCGGCGTCGGGCGTACATGTCGCGCGCCCGCGGCTTCCAGATTGCCGGATCGACGAAGACGTCGGCGACGCCCTGGTCGACGATCTCGCGCAGCGTCATGCCGGGGCGGATACGGCCTTCCGGGAAGCCGAAGAGTTCGCTGTAGCGCTTGTTGGCAAGCAGCAGGCGCTCGTCCTTGTCGAACAGGCAAAGGCCCTGCGACATGTTCTCCAGTGCGAGGTCAAGGTTCTTCGTCACCTCGGCGAGACGGTCGGCATCGGCCTTTTCCTTCGTCACGTCCTTGGTGATCTTGGCATAGCCGACGAGTGCGCCGCCCGTGTCGTAGATCGCGTCCAGCACCACATTTGCCCAGAAGCGCGAGCCGTCCTTGCGATAGCGCCAACCTTCGCTCTCGTACTTGCCCTCTTCCCGTGCGGTGGTCAAAGCCCGCTCCGGCACGCCGGCCGCGCGGTCTTCCTCGCCGTAGAAGCGGGAGAAATGCTGGCCGACGACCTCATGCGCCTTGTAGCCCTTGTTGCGCTCCGCCCCCTCGTTCCAGTTGGCGACGCGGCCTTCCGGGTCGAGCATGTAGATGGCGTAGTCCTTGACGCCCTGCACGAGCATCGCGAACTGGCGCGTGCTCTCGTTGGCGGCAAGCTCGGCCTGCCGGGCGAAAACGGCGGCCGTCAGGCCGGTGAAGAGCAACGACAGGGCCACGGCGGCGATCAGCGGCACCATCAGGCTGGTCGACAGCATCGTGTCGTCGGGCGCCGGCATCAGGCCGGGCTCGATGGTCACGGCCGCCATGGCGGTGAAATGCAGCGAAACGACGCCGAGGGCCATCAGCACGGTGGCAAGCGCGCGGTCGCGCAAGCGCGCCTGCGGGCGCATGCAGAAGACAAGTGCAAGCGCGCCGAAGAGACCCGCACATATGATGGACGCCACGACATAGGCCGTATCCCAATGAATGGTCCCCGGCACCTCCATTGCAGCCATGCCAATATAGTGCATGGAGGTGATGCCTGCACCGAGCAGGAGCCCACCGGCGACAGCCGCGACCGTACCGGCAAAGTAGGCGGCGACGGCAAGGCCGATCGTCGTGACGACAATCGCGATAGCCAGCGAAGCCATCGTGAGCTCCATATCGAAGCCCATGAGCACGCCGGGATCATAAGCCAGCATCGCGATGAAATGGGTCGCCCAGATGCCGAAGCCGCTCGACGCGCCGGCAACGCCCAGCCAAAGGGTACGCGCGGTCCCCTTGGCCACCCCCGCTCTTTGCATCAGCGTCACGGCAACATAGCAGGACAGGAAGCAGATCAGAGCAGCGAGCAGGACAAGTCTCAAGTCGTGCTCGACGGTAATGCAGGTCAAGATGCGGAGCATAAAGGTCACCGAGGGGAGGCAAGATCGCTCCAATCAGCCGGACAACCCTAAAAAATCAATGAATTGTGGGAGCCGGGCAAAATCCGGCCTCCCTTAGGTTAGTTCATACTTAATAAAAATCAAACCGGCACAACTGTTCTAACCAGGAACAAACATTTCGCTCAACCTGCGCGCACACCGGCCTTCAGAGCGTCAGGGCCTTGAGATCCGTTGCGGGATCCTCCAGGGCTGCACGCTCGGGTGTGCGCTCCATCTCGATCAGCTTCTTGCCGACCACATAGGCCTTGGCATCGTTGACCGCATCGACGGCGATCAACCTACCTGCACGGAAGTACCAGACGGAGACGCTGCCCTCGCGCGCACCGGGGCGCACAAAGGTGTCGTCGAACCCCATGCAGAAGCCGGCGATCTGCAGCTTGACGTCATACTGGTCGGACCAGAACCACGGTTTCGGCTCGTAAGGCGCCTCGCCACCGGCAATGACCGCGGCAGCGGCCTCGGCCTGGTCAACCGCGTTCTGCACGGATTCGAGCCGAACCCGGCTGCCCTTGAAGGGCAGCACCGCGCAGTCGCCCATGGCGAAGATCGCCGGATCCGAGGTGCGGGCCTGGGCATCGACGACGATGCCGTTCGCGACCTCCAGCCCGGCATCGCGCGCCAGCTGGTCATTCGCGGCAACGCCGATGCCGGCGATCACCACGTCGACGGGCAGGACGAAGCCATCGGAAAGCTCCGCACCGGTGACCCGGCCGTTTTCGCCGAGCAGCCGGACGAGGCCGGTCTTTTCCCGCACATCGACGCCGCGCGCCGTGTGGATCGCCTTGAGGATCGTGGCGGTTGCCGGCGAGGCGACACGGGCGAGGATGCGGTCGGCCATCTCGATGACGGTGACGTGCAGCCCCCTGCCCCGTGCGACCGCCGCCGCTTCAAGGCCGATATAGCCGCCGCCGACGACGAGCGCCCGGCGACCCTCCTGCATTTCGAGGCCGAGGCGGTCGGCATCACGGTAGTCGCGCACGGTGAAGACGCCGTCGAGGTCGCCGCCGATCTCGGCCGGCAGACGGCGCGGCGTCGCGCCGGTGGCGAGCGCCAGCACGCCGTAGTGCAGCGTCGAGCCGTCGCTGAGCGTCACCGTCTTTGCGGCGCGGTCGATGGCAGTGATCTCGGTCGAGAGGCGGATCTCGACATTGTTGTCCGGGTACCAGCTCTCCGGCCGGAACATCAGCCGGCCGAGGTCCGCCTCGCCAAGCAGGTATTTCTTGGAGAGCGGCGGGCGCTGATAGGGATGGCTCGCCTCGGCGGCGATGATGGTGATCGGCCGCTCGTCCTTCAGCGCACGCAGTTTGGCAACCAGGGCAAAGGCGGCCTGACCGCCACCCGCAACAACCAGTCTTCCCGTCACGATGTCTTCCGCCCCGTTTTCATTCTGTTTTTGCCTCCGGCAGAGGTAGCCCGGCGCGGCGGATGCCGTCAACGCACCGCCGCGCCGCCCGATTTTTCGTTTGCGTCAGGCTTTTGCCGGAATCTCCAGGCCCTTGATGGCCGCCGGGCGGGCCAGGCAGCGCTCCAGCCAGGCCATCACGGCCGGGAAGCCTGCATAGTCCAGCGCCGCGCGACCGCCATAGAAGACATCAGCGCCGCGGATCCACGGGAAGGTCGTGATGTCGGCGA
Organism: Shinella sp. 838; assembly: GCF_029623935.1. NCBI lineage: Bacteria > Pseudomonadati > Pseudomonadota > Alphaproteobacteria > Hyphomicrobiales > Rhizobiaceae > Shinella > Shinella sp. 838. Next base: position 55,369 of record NZ_JARSBQ010000002.1, on the reverse strand, counting down.
TGGTGTATTCGTCGCCCATGATCCACTGGCGATCCTTCAGGCGGTCTTCGAGGATAGAAAGCAGGCGCTTGGCTTCGTCGCGGTAACGCTCGGCAGGGTAGGAATTGTTGGCCACCTTGTCGGCGGCGAACTTGTAGAAATGACCGAACTGGCCGAACATCGGCCCGACGCCACTCATCTGGAACATGACCCAGGCAAGTGTCTCGTAGCGTCCGGCGGCATCGGCCGGAATGAGCTTGCCGGTCTTCTCGGCGAGGTAGACGAGGATCGCGCCCGATTCGAAGAGGCCGATCGGCTTGCCGTCCGGGCCGTTCGGATCGATGATCGCGGGGATGCGGCCGTTCGGGTTCAGCGAGATGAAGTCCGCCGACTTGACGCCCTCCGGCCCGAACTCGATGCGGTGCGCCTCATAGGGCAGACCAAGCTCCTCCAGCGCGATCGATACCTTCACGCCGTTCGGCGTCGGCAGGGAATAGAGCTGGATGATGTCGGGGTTCTTTGCGGGCCACGTCTTGGTGATGGGGAAGGATGACAGGTCTGCCATGGAGGACTCCTTGCGATGGGACCTCATAGATAGGACAGATCGCCGAACGATGTCAGGGTGGCGCGGGAATTTTCCGGTCGAGGAAAGAGGGCCAGCAGCAGCCGGCCGCCTCTCGCCGCATGCCGAGCCTTCAGAGTGCGCCGCGCACCCGCGTGATGATTTCGGCGATCACCGCATCGCCCTCGTGCTCTGCCTTGCGGGCGCGCACGAGGCAGGCTTCCGACTTGAGGATCACGCCGTCAGAGAGGATCTTCAGATGGTTGGCTGTCAGCGTCGAGCCGGTCGAGGTGATATCGACGATGATGTCGGCCGAGCCCGTGGCCGGCGCCCCCTCGGTCGCCCCCAAGCTCTCGACGATGCGGTAGAGCTGGATGCCGTGATTGCCGGAAAAGAACTGCTGCGTGAGGCGCCAGTATTTCGTTGCGATGGTGAGACGCCGGCCATGGCGGGCACGAAAATCCTGCGCGACGTCGCCGAGATCGGCCATCGTATCGACGTCGAGCCAGATTTCCGGCACGGCGACGACGACATCCGCATGGCCGAAGCCGAGGCGGGCGCAGAATTCGACGCGGGCATCCGCCTCCGCCAGCCCCTCACGCACCAGATCCTCACCGGTCACGCCGAAATCGACGGTGCCGTTGGCGATCTCGCGGGAGATTTCGGAGGCCGAGAGGAAGGCAATCTCGATATCGTCGCGTCCCTCGATGCGGCCGCGATAGGAGCGGTCGTTGCCGACGGCGACAACGGAGAAACCGGCGCGCGCGAGCACGGCGGAGCTGTCTTCCTTCATGCGTCCCTTGGAGGGAAGGCCGATGGTAATGGTCATGCGGCAGCCCCCTTCACGCCCGCGATACGGTCGAGCCAGAGCGAGAAGCCGACGGCCGGAATGCGCTCCTTCGCCCCGAGCAGGGTCAGCAGCCGGTCGAAGCGACCACCGCCGGCAAGCACCAGGGCTTCTCCGGCCGGCGCGATCTCAAAGACGAGACCGGTATAATAGTCGAGCGGGCGGCCGAAGGCGGCGCGATAGGTGATCGTCGCGGGATCGACACCGGTGGCGCGGAGCGCCGCGACGCGGCTTTCGAACGGCTCGAGTGCCGCGCCGAGCGAAAGGCCGGCCTTTTCCGCGAAGGCGGCGAGTGCGCCCGGGGCCTCGGAAAGGTTCAGTTCCAGCGCCAGGAACTCCTTGAGAAGCGCCAGCGTGCGGGCATCGAGCCGTGTGTTGGCCAGTTCCATCTTCTCACGCAGGCGCCGGGCGATATCGGCGGGGCTGCGGCTGGCATTGGTAGAATAGCCGGTCGCCTCCATCGTCGCGTCGATATGGGCGATCAGCGTCGCCTCGTCGTCGAGCTTGCCGAGAATGGCGAGGCGGTCGACCTCCGGGCCGAAGACGCCGTCGCGTGCCGGATTGGAAAGGTCGGCCATCAACCGCTGCAGCTGTGCCTGGTTGCCAAAGGCATGAACGAGCCGCTTCTGCCACCCGCCCGGCAGGCCGCAGGCCGCCACGACAGCCTCGAAGACCGCCTGGTCGCCGAGCACCACGGAGAATGCAACGCCCGGCAGGCGGTTCATGAGAACGGCCAAGGCGTCATGCACCGCGCGCGCATCGGCCTTCGCGACGTCAGGCTCGCCGAGATCCTCGATGCCGGCCTGGTAGAACTCGTTCGAGCCCTCGCGGCGCTGGCGGAACACCTCGCCGAGATAGGCATAGCGCTTGGGCGTGCCGGTCGCCGTCTCGATATGGCGAAGGCAGACCGGGATGGTGAATTCGGGCCGGAGGCACAGACTCCTGCCGGTCTCGCTCTCCGTCAGGAAGATGCGCCGCCTGAGGTCCTCGCCCGCCATGTCGAGAAAGGGCTCCGCCGGCTGGATGACCGGCGTGTCCACACGCTCCGTGCCAAGCCCTTCGAGATCGGCGATGAGATCGGGCGCGAAAGCAGGGAGGTTGACGAGGGGCATATCAGCCGACCCGCGCCCGGTCTTCGGCCTGTGCATCGAGGATTTCACGAACCCTGGCGACGAGCTCGGCCTCCGGGACAGAGACCTGCGCCACGCGGGCCTCGCGCCAGGCGATGTTGTCCTCGATCTCGCCGGAAAGGCGCTTGCCCTCGATCAGGTCCTTGATCTGCACGAGGCCTTCGGCGCGTTCGTCGCCGCCCTGGATAATCGCAACGGGGGCGCCGCGGCGGTCGGCATATTTCAGCTGGTTGCCGAACTTCTTCCAGTTGCCCTGGTACATTTCGGCGCGGATGCCGGCAGCGCGCAGTTCCTGTGTGAAGCGCTGGTAGCGGCCCATGCTCTCGATGTCGCCGTCCATGACCGTGACGAGCACGGGGGCGACGACCTCGTCCTGGCCGAGCTTGCCGAGGTTTTTCAAGGCCGTCATCAGGCGGGAAACGCCGATGGAGAAGCCGGTGGCCGGCACCGGCTGCCCCATGAAGCGCGACACGAGGCCGTCATACCGGCCACCGCCGCCGACGGAGCCGAAGACGACCTTCTCGCCCTTCTCGTTGGTCACGGCGAACTGCAGCTCGGCCTCGAAGACGGGACCGGTGTAATATTCGAGGCCGCGCACGCAGGAGGGATCGACCTTGATGCGGCCGGCATCGTAGCCGGCGCTCGCGACGAGCTTTGCGATCTGCTCGAGTTCCTCCACGCCCTCGCGGGCGCGCTCGTTCTGCCCGAAACGGCTATCGAGCGAGGCGACGGTCTCGAGGTTGTCGCCGAAGGACGCGGTGTCGAGCACGCCGACCAGCAGCTCGATCCCGACAGGGTCGAGGCCGACGCCCTTGGTGAAGTCGCCGCTTTCGTCCTTGCGCCCCGCGCCGAGAAGCTCGCGGACGCCGGGAATGCCGAACTTGTCGAACTTGTCGAGCGCGCGCAGGGCATTGAGACGGCGCGCCGTGTTTTCCTCGCCGCCAAGGCCCACGACCTCCAGCATGCCGTCGAGAACCTTGCGGTTGTTGACGCGGATGACGTAGTCACCGCGGGCGATGCCGAGGGCTTCCATCGTGTCGGCAAACATCATGCACATTTCGGCATCCGCCTGCACGCCGGCAGCGCCGACCGTATCGGCATCGAACTGCATGAACTGGCGGAAGCGGCCCGGACCCGGCTTCTCGTTGCGGAAGACGTAGCCGGCGCGATAGGTGCGGTAGGGCAGCTGGATCTCGTTGAAGTTCTCCGCGACATGGCGGGCGAGCGGCGCCGTCAGGTCGTAGCGCAAGCTCATCCACTGGTCGTCGTCGTCCTGCAGCGAGAAGACGCCCTCGTTCGGGCGGTCGCTGTCCGGCAGGAACTTGCCGAGTGCGTCGGTATATTCGAAAAGCGGGGTTTCGACCGGATCGAAGCCGTAGTGCTCGTAGACCGCGCGGATCTTCGCGGTCATTTCGGTGAGGGCGCGGATGTCCGCGGCGTCACGGTCGACGAAGCCGCGCGGCAGGCGGGCTTTCAGCTTCTGCGGTTTTTTCTGCTTTTCGCTCATCGGGATACCCGAAATTCCTGTATTTCCGTTGCGGTTTCCCTAGCGGATTGGGCGGGCAGCGGCAAGGGCGGAAGCGCCCGGCGGCGTCACGGTCGGCGCGACAGCGCGTCCCAACTGTGCACGATGACGGCAGAAGCCGTCGGCGCTTCGGCGGCGGGGATGAGGATGGAATGGGTGTCGCCGCGAATGATGCCGCGCATTTCCGACTGAAAGGAAAGCCGCTTCATCTGCACATGGCCCTCCGGGATGGAGGTGACGGACAGTGCCGTGCCGCCGTAGATCTCGATGCTGGCGATCTCGCGGGCGTAAAGGCCCGCCACCAATGCCCGGTCCTCCAGACAGTCGCGGTAGGAGCCGGTGATGTAGCGGCGGATGCTGGTTCCGACGACGGCACGCATCTCCGGGCTTTCGCGATACTCCTGCTGCGAGCCGCCGAGATAACGGATGTCGCGGCCCTCCCAGAGATTGCGGCTGTCGTGCGCGTTGAGGATCGCCTTCAGCAGGCGACGCTCGGTCTGCGCGTCGGCACGGCGCAGGAAATCGACGATGGCGCCGGTGGCGCGCAGATCCGGCACCGCGACGCCGCGCTCCCAGCGCGAGACGGTCGTCGGCGAGAAGCCGAGCTTCCAGGCAATGTCGTCCTGCGTCAACGCAACCTTGAGGCGATAGGCGCGCAGCTGGTCGATAAGGTCATGGCCCGTGGAGAGGACGAAATCGGACATACTCAACCCATGGAAGCAAGCATAGATTTCCGCATCCCTCAGTCGAGCAAACGACCAGCGAGCCTGCTTTCTGATGAGCCCGATGTCGATTACCCTTGAGCCTAGGTAAACGATCATCACGACCGTTTGGCAAGCGGCCAGCGGCGATCGCTTGAATGTTTTCCAACCGGCAACGACCGAGCCGCACCGGTGCCTTCCCGTCGGCACCTGGTGCCCGCCGGCGGCAACACCCTCTCGGACCGGACCGCATGAGCTTGAAATCGCCTCTGACCGCCTCTCGCCTCGCCCAGGTGGCGGAGCTTGCCGGCATGGACTGCCGGGAGATCGAAACCGCCTTCGTCTGCGAGGAATGGAGCGCGGAACTGTCGACCGGCCTGCTCCGGCTCGGGACCGAGACGGCGCTCCTGCACGGCATAGCCGGCCCGCCCTGCGGCGTCATGGATCTCATCCGCCTCTATGATCCCGCCGACTGGGCGAAGGTGCTGCAGGCGCTGGAGGACGCGGCGACGCCACCGGTCACGTTCAGCTTCGCCACGACGATCCGCCCCGGTCCCGGCCTCTACCGGCCCGTTTTCTGCTTCGGCCAGTCGGAAGAAGCGGGCGGCACGATCAACGGCACGTTCGCGGTGGCGCGGCTGTGCGTCGAGATGAACGCGGAGCGCCCGAACCTGCTGAACTGATCCTGGTTTCGGCGCCCGTCTCAACGCCGCGCCTGACGAGGCGGGTTCTCGCACCGACGCCCGTCTTCCCGGCCGGCCGGCGACGAACGCCCGGCACGCACGTCGAAAAACGGCGAAGGCCCGCCGATTTCCTGGCGGGCCTCTCTACGGTTCCATGGATTGATGCGTCACTCGGCCGCCGGATTGCGATGCGCCGCCGAGGCCTCGACCAGCGAGGCCGCGATAGCCCGGGCCATCAGCAGCGTTGTTTCGCGAATTTCGGTGTTGGTGCCGCTTCTTGCCGACCGGATCAGGCGAAAGCCCTCCCGGAGCATGATCTCCTGCGCCTTGTCACAGGCCCAGCCCTCGAGTCGAGAATCGTCCATTACGGGTGTGCTCGCCGCCATTTGTCCCCTCATGCCAAATCATTCAGCACAAAGCGGCACGTCGCTACTACGCACGCGTACGCCGACCCCAGAACTTGCGATGTATGATTTTGCCGCTCAACCTCAAGCTACATGATTCGCTGTAGAATCAAAGATATATTTGTGGCGGCAAGTCCTGAATTATGGCCGTTGCAGCTGATTTCTCTTCTCTTCGACTTCCGCGCGGCAAAAACAACCTTCCACGTGATCGTTGACGAGGCCCATGGCCTGCATGAAGGCATAGACGGTGGTGGGGCCGACGAAGGTCCAGCCGCGCTTCTTCAGGTCCTTTGAAAGCCGGACGGAGGTGGGTGTCGTCGGATTGGCGACGATCGTCTCCCAGTCTACCCGTGCCGGCCGTTCGCCCGGGCCCGGCTCGAAGCTCCAGAAATAGCGGGCGAGCGTGCCGAACTCATCGCGCAGCGCCTGCGCCCGGCGGGCATTGTTGATCGTCGAGACGATCTTGCCGCGGTGGCGCACGATGCCGGCATCGGCAAGGCAGCGGGCGATGTCGTCATCGCCGAAATTGGCAACCTTGTCGAAATCGAAGCCGGCAAAGGCGGCGCGGAACCCCTCGCGCTTGCGCAGGATGGTGAGCCAGGAGAGGCCCGACTGGAAGCCTTCGAGGCAGATCTTCTCGAAGAGGCGCTGGTCGCTGACGACGGGATAGCCCCACTCCGTATCATGGTAACGGCGGTAGTCATCCAGATTGCCGGGCCATGCGCACCGCACCCGCCCGTCATCGCCGTCCAGAAGTCCCTTTGTCATACGCGCTCTCCGTTGCCTTTTTGTTCCGCTTTACCACTCATCAACCACATTTGGAAAGCGGGTAATAACCCTACTCAAAGCTTTATCGCCGACGTCGATATCGAATGAACGCCCGTTTACCATTCCCTTCATCGCAGGGTGCAAGCATCCCCGTCGAACCGGCGCTGCATTCCAGTTCCCGCGGCGCATCCCGGCACGATCAGTAGCGAGTACGTCCGATGTTGATACGAATCCTCCTTGCAACGACCCTTCTGTGCACGACCACGGTGGCCCAGGCGAACGAGCGCTACATGAGCCAGCCGCCGATCATCGTCAGCCCCGACCTCACCGCACCCTGGCTGATGCAGCTTACCGGCGGGGGCGTGCAGCCCGCCGTCAACACACGCCGCATCATCCAGCGCCAGAAGGTGCAGCAGCGCCGCGTCCTGCGCCGCGAAGGGGCGGCCCGTGTCCAGCAGGTCTCGGCGACCGGCACGGCGCGCAATCCGATCAAGTCGAAATTCGACCCGACATATCTGCCGCAGCTCGTCGACTATGGCAGCGAGCACAAGCCGGGCACCATCGTCATCGATACCAACAACCGATTCCTCTACCTCGTCCTCGATGGCGGCAAGGCGCGGCGCTACGGCGTCGGCGTCGGCAAGCCGGGCTTCGAATGGGCCGGCGCCCACAAGATCACCCGCAAGGCCGAGTGGCCGAGCTGGACGCCGCCGAAGGAAATGGTCGCCCGCGAAGCCGCCAAGGGCCACTACCTGCCGGCCTTCATGGAAGGCGGACCGGAAAACCCGCTCGGCTCGCGTGCCATGTATCTCGGCTCGACGCTCTACCGCATCCATGGCACCAACGCGCCCTGGACGATCGGCTATGCCGTTTCCTCGGGCTGCATCCGCATGCGCAACGAAGATGTCGTCGATCTCTACGAGCGCGTGAAGGTGGGCACCAAGGTCATCGTGATCTGATTCTGTGGTATCGGGGCCACAAGGCCCCGAAGAAATCCGCCCTCACAAGCGTCTTACTGCCCGGGAGCCGGCTTGAAATCAGTCGAGAGTCGGTTAGCCTCGCAGAATTGAGGATTGAGAGGGACTATACCATGCGGAAATACGCATCGATCTTGCTGGCCGCGACCGTCGCGGCCACGGCGATCATGCCGGTCTCGTCGGCGAATGCCTTCCCCGCGGCCCGCACGGGCGACCGGGTCGAGACGGCCTCCGATGTAACGCTCGTCGCCCAGCCAAGCAAGAAGCAGGTCGCGTCGAAGTACAAGCGCACCAAGGTGCGCTTCGTCACCGACCAGGCACCGGGCACCGTCATCGTCGATACCAACAACAAGTATCTCTACTATGTCGAGGGCAACAACAAGGCGACGCGCTACGGCATCGGCGTCGGCCGCGACGGCTTCGGCTGGTCGGGCGTGGTGAAGGTCGGCCGCAAGGCCGAATGGCCCAGCTGGACGCCGCCGGCCGAAATGCGCCGCCGCGAGGCCAAGAAGGGTCGCATCCTGCCCGTCACCCAGGCCGGCGGCGAGGACAACCCGCTCGGCGCGCGTGCGCTCTACCTCTTCAAGGGCGGCCGCGACACGATCTTCCGCATTCACGGCACGAACCAGCCCTGGACGATCGGCCAGAACATGTCGTCGGGCTGCATCCGCATGATGAACAAGGATGTGGAGCATCTCTACGCCCGCGCCGATATCGGCACCAAGGTCATCGTCGTCGGCCCCGGCAACCGTCAGGGCAGCGTGAGCTACAACGACAAGGGCGTCGATTTCTTCGGCAACCTCTTCGGTTTCGGCGGCTGATCCGCCGCTTGCCGCAGACCGTTTGGACGCCGGCCTTGCGCCGGCGTCTTGCGTTCAGCCGAGGGAGCAGCCGATCGTTCCCGCGCGCCGGATCGGCTCATCGAGGTCCGCGCCTTCGATCTTCAGCGTATAGGTGCCCTCGTAACCGGTTTCGTCCTCGCCGGCCTTCGTCATCATGACGAAATCGAGCGCTGCAAAGGGCTGGTTGTCACCGGATTCGGCGTGGACGAGCAGGCGCAGTTCACCATCATGCAGCCAATGGTGCGTGAGGAAAGACTGATCGAGCGTGACCTTCCTGTCGAGCCCCTTCTGGGCGAGATCCTTCGGCAGCTCGATCGAGCCGCGGAAATTCAGGATGCCGCCGAGGCTGTAGCTGAAGCCCGCCTCCCCTTCGAACGTGACGTTCCTGTCCTTTACCGCACAGCTGAACCCGCCGGTGGCGAAGGCGGGCGTAGAGAGGGCAGCAAGGGCGGCGAGCGAAAGCATGAGGCGGCGCATGGGCATCTCCGATGGGCTGGAATGCCGCCTGTCTAGCAATCCGCGGGCGAAGCGGCTGTTCCGCGCGTGACAGGCTCAGGAAAGCACGGCAGGCTTCATTCCGCCATAGGCCCAGTCGATGAGTTCCACCGTGTGCAGGATCGGAATGGCCGTGCCGGTCGCGATCTGGGTGATGCAGCCGATATTGCCGGTGGCGATGATGTCCGGCTTGGTCGCCTCGATGTTCTTGACCTTGCGCGCCTTCAGCTTGCCGGAAATCTCCGGCTGGAGGATGTTGTAGGTGCCGGCAGAGCCGCAGCACAGGTGCCCTTCCGCCGGATCGCGCACCGCAAAACCCGCTTTCTTCAGCAGTGTCTTCGGCGCCATGGTGATCTTCTGGCCATGCTGCATGGAACAGGCGGAGTGATAGGCGACCGTCACCCCCCGCGCCTCCTGCTGGGGCAGGTCGAGCGTCGCGAGGTATTCCGTGATGTCCTTGGCGAGGGCGGAGACCCGCGCAGCCTTGTCCGCATAGGCCGGATCGAGGCGCAGCATGAAGCCATAGTCCTTGATCGTCGTGCCGCAACCCGACGCCGTGATGATGATCGCATCGAGCCTGCCCTTCTCGACCTCGCCGAGCCAGACATCGACATTGCGCCGCGCCGCCTCCAGCGCCTGCTCCTCGCGGCCCATGTGGTGGACGAGCGAGCCGCAGCAGACTTCGCCCGCCGGCGCCACGACCTCGACGCCGAGGCGGGTGAGGAGGCGGATCGTCGCGGCGTTGATCTCGGGCTTCAGCACCGGCTGGGCGCAACCGGAGAGGATCGCGACCCGCCCGCGGCGCGGGCCGGCGGCCGGATGCGTGCCCGGCCGCGCGCCGGCCGAGGCCTTCGGCAGGGCGCGGGGCGCAAGGTCCAGCATGGCACCGAAGGGTTCGAGCGGCTTGAAGCGCTTGAGGAGGCCGGCAAAGGGCCGGCCGAACGCCGCCGCCTTCAGCGCCAGGCGGAACCGGCCCGGATAAGGCAGCACGGCGGCGAGGATGTTGCGCGTCAGCCGGTTCCAGAACGGGCGCTTGTAGGTCGCCTCGATATGCATGCGGGCATGGTCGACGAGATGCATGTAATCGACGCCGGAGGGACAGGTCGTCGTGCAGGATAGGCAGGAAAGGCAGCGGTCAATATGCGTCACGACCTCGGCATCCGCCGGCCGGCCGTTCTCCAGCATGTCCTTGATGAGGTAGATGCGGCCGCGCGGGCTGTCGAGCTCGTTGCCCAGCGTCACATAAGTGGGACAGGTGGCGGTGCAGAAGCCGCAATGCACGCATTTGCGCAGGATCTTCTCCGATGTCGCGACATGCGGATCGGCAAGCTGCTCGGCGGTGAAATTGGTCTGCACGTCGATACTCCCTAGCGCAGCATGCGGTTCATGCGGGCTGCGATGATGTAGGCCTTCTCGGCCTGGGTGACATGAGCCGCGGCCAGCGCCTCCTGCCCGGCCGGTGTGATCGTCAGCACATTGTCGCGCCGCGAGGGATTGAGGGGCATGTAGCTGCTGTGGCGGGCGAGCGTGAGATAGCCCTTCTTGATGAGGGCGCGCATATCCGGTGTCAGGGGCGGAAGCCCTCGCGCGCCAACGGTCGCCGACGGGCCGACGTCACCGCACAGCCACCAGAGGAGCGCCATCTGTCGGCGTGCCGCGCCCAGCACCGCCAGCGGCGCAGCGGGCAAGGTTCCCCAGCGGGCCTTGTCCTCGCGCGCCTGATCGACACGCTTCTTCCACGTCCGTGCCTGCTGCCTCGCAATCGAATCGCCCGCCAGCCGTCCCATCTTCATGCTCCCTGTTTTCGGTCCATCAAGGGAGAGACGTACAGGCCGGCCGGATCGAAGCTCGCCTTGACGCGCGCCGAGAGCGCGGCGACGGCGTCCGGCTGCGGCTCGAACGTGTCCGTCGCCGCCAGCACCTCCGGCCGGGCCCGCAGCAGCGCGGCATGGCCGCCGCCGACGGCCTTGACGTAGCGGCGCAAGAGCGCGGCTTCGGGATCGGCCTCCATGCGCAGCCAGACGAGACCGCCCTGCCAGTCGTAGAAGGCATCGACACCCGTTTCGAGACGGAGCGCGGCGACGAGCTGGTGGCCCGCTGTGGGCGCGACCGAAACGCGCCAGAGCGGACGCGGCGTTCCGTCTGCATAGGGCGCGGCATCGCGGATTTCCCGCCAGAGACGGGCCGTCACCTCCGCATCGAGATGCGTCACTGCGCCGAAGCGGGCCATGCTGGCAGTGAGCTTCTCGCTGCGCACGGCCACCGAGGCGGCAAGACCCTCGAGGCGCAGCACCGTGGCCGCTCCGACCGGCAGCAGGCCACCGACGAACCGGCCGCGCACGCTTTCCGGCAGGTGCGCGGCACCGGAGACCTCGACGGACATCGCCATCGCCGTCGCCATCGCCGCGGCCGCCTCTGCATCGTTGAGGCCGGAGACGACGATGGTCGCCGCCGTTTCCGGAACCGGAAGAAGGCGGAAGGTGACCTCCGTCAAGAGCGCCAGTGAACCGTGTGAGCCGGCAAGCAGCTTGACGAGGTCGAGGCCGGTGACGTTCTTCATCACCCGGCCGCCGGCCGTCACCACCTCGCCCCTGCCGTTGACGAAGCGCACGCCGAGCAGGCTGTCGCGCGCAGCGCCCGCAACGAAGCGGCGCGGGCCGGAGGCATTGGTGGCGAAGACGCCGCCGATGGTGGGAATGCCGGAGGAGCCGAGTGCGCCGCGCAGATCACAGGGCTCGAAGGAGAGCATCTGGCGCTTTTCGGCAAGCGCCGCCTCCACGACCTCGAGCGGCGTGCCGGCACGGACGGTCATGGTCATTTCGGCCGGATTGTAGGCGACGATGCCGACAAGGCCCCGCGTCGAGAGCGTTTCGGCCCCGTCCGGCGCAGCGGCAAGGCTGCGCGTGCCACCGCCGCGGATGGCAAACGGCGTGCGGGACAGCGCTGCGACCTGGACGAGGCGCGCGGCGGCCTCTTCGGAGAGCGGTTCATGGATGGGGGTCATGCGGCGGGGCGTCCTTCGAGCGGGAAGACCTTGGACGGATTGAGCAGCCATTGCGCATCGAAGGCGGCACGCACGGCCATCTGCTGGTCGAGGTCGACCGCGGCATATTGATGGCGCATCAGGTCGCGCTTCTCGATGCCGACGCCGTGTTCGCCCGTCAGGCAGCCGCCGGCATCGACGCAGAGCTTCAGGATGTCATTGCCCGCCGCTTCCGCGCGCGCGGCATCTTCCGGATCGTTGGCGTTGAAGAGGATCAGCGGATGCATGTTGCCATCGCCGGCATGAAAGACGTTGGCGACGCGCAGGCCGTATTTCTCGACGATCTCCGCCGTGCCGCGCAGCACATGCGAGAGCTGGCCGAGCGGTACCGTGCCGTCCATGCAGATGTAGTCGGCGATGCGGCCCGTGGCGCCGAAGGCGGACTTGCGGCCTTTCCAGATCAGCGCCGCCTCGGTCGCCGACTGGCTCTCCTTGACGACCTTGACGCCATGGCGCCGCGCGATCTCGATGATGCTGGCAAGCATCGCCTCCATCTCGGCTTCGGAGCCCTCGACTTCGACGATCAGCAACGCCTCGACGTCCATCGGATAGCCAGCGCCGGCAAAGGCCTCGCAGATTTCGATCGCCGGCTTGTCCATGAACTCGATGGCGACGGGGATGATGCCCGACCCGATGACATCGGCGACGCAGGCGCCTGCCTCCTCCGAACTGTCGAAGCCGAAGAGCACCGGACGCGCGCCCTCGGGCTTGGCGATGAGCCGCACCGTCGCCTCCGTCACGATGCCGAGCTGCCCCTCGCCGCCGCAGATGACGCCGAGAAGGTCGAGGCCGCCGGCATCGAGCGCCTTGCCGCCGAGTTCGACGATGGTGCCGTCGATGAGCACGAGCTTGACGCCCAGGAGGTTGTTCGTGGTCACGCCGTATTTCAGGCAGTGCGCCCCGCCGGAATTCATGCCGATATTGCCGCCGATCGTGCACGCGAGCTGGGAACTCGGATCGGGCGCATAGAAATAGCCGTCGGCCGAGACGGCATCGGAAATGGAAAGGTTCGTGACGCCGGCCTGCACCGTGGCGGTCCGGTTGGCAAAATCCACCTCCAGGATGCGCGCCATCTTGGAGAGGCCGACGACGACGGCATCCTCCTGCGGGATCGCGCCACCCGAAAGCGACGTGCCCGCCCCGCGCGGCACGACGGGTACGCCGTAGCGATGGCAGTATTTCAGGACGGCGGCGACCTGCGCGGTGGTTTCCGGCAAGGCGACGGCAAGCGGCAGACGGCGATAGGACACGAAGGCGTCCGTCTCGAAGGGCACAAGCGCGCGCGGCTCGTGCACGAGACAGCCTTCCGGCAGGAGATCGAGCAGGTCCGCGACGATGTCCCCACGACGGGCGAGCACCGCCGGCCGCGGCTCCAGGAACCCGATCTGATCCATCTCTTGGCCTCCCGCATCAAGTGGTCTTTTTTCTTTACCACTTCATTTCTGGCGATGCAAACCCTTAGCAGAGGCGGACGCGGGAAGCAGCCCGGCGCGCATCCCGCAGGGATTGCATTGACCGCCCCACCCCCTGATGCGACAGTCGCGCGATCGGGAAGCGGGAACGATCAGGAACCGCTCCCCGGGCATTCGCATGGGGAGGAGCATCTTGCTCAAGTCGTGTTCGGCTGTCATATCCGCGCAGAGCGGCACGTTCGGCGCGAAAGTGATCGTCACTCCACCATTCGAGAGGACGATAGCGGAGACAGCATGTGACAAACCTCGGCGACCTTGAAATCTTCTCCCGCGTCATCGCCATGGGCAGCATGTCGGCGGCCGGCCGCGCACTGGGCCTGTCGCCCGCCGTCGTCTCCAAGCGGGTAAAGCGGCTGGAGGAGCGCCTCGGCACCCGCCTCTTCCAGCGCACGACACGGCAGATCTCGCTGACCGAGGCCGGCCAGGGCTTCTACGACCGGATCGTCGGCATTCTCGCCGGCATCGAGGAAGCGGAGGCCTTCGTCTCCGGCCGCTCTGGCGCCGTGCGCGGCACGCTCCGGATTTCCGCGCCAACCTCCTTCGGCCGCATGCATATCGCGCCCAATCTCAAGGGCTTTATGGACGCCTATCCGGAACTCGTCGTCAACCTGATGCTGACCGACGATTTCTCCGACATCGTCGGCGGCGGCTTCGACATTGCCATCCGCATCGGCGAACTCTCCGACTCCTCGCTGGTCGCCCGCAGGCTCGCCTCCGTGCGACGCGTGCTGTGCGCCTCGCCGGACTATGTCGCCCGCCACGGCATGCCGGCCTCGCTCGAAGAGCTTCCCGCTCATGCCTGTCTGCCGCCGCACACCCAGGATGTCTGGAGGCTGGAGGGGCCGGAGGGCAATGTCACCTACCGCCCGCAGGGGCAGCTTTACACCAATTCCAGCGAGGTGGTTCGGGAGGCCGTGTTTTCGGGCCTGGGTATCGCATTGCGCTCGACCTGGGATGTCGGACCGGCACTGAAGAGCGGCGAACTCGTGCAGGTGCTGCCGCAATACGAAGGCTCGCGCAACGTGGTGCTCTCGGCGGTCTATCCGAGCCGGCAGTTCCTGCCCGTCAAGGTTCGGCTCTTCATCGACTATCTCGCCGACCTCTACGGCCCGCTGCCCTATTGGGAGCGTTGAGCACTGTCCACCGTATCTTGCCGGATTGGCGGCAGCCGCGCGTTGCGCTAGGCTGCCGACCTCACGGCGGGAGGGCAGCGATGATCGGCAGGGTGACATTGGCGGCAGCGCTGATCGGGCTGGCGCTTCCGGCGGCAGCCGGCGCGCGGCCGCTCGACGACCTGCTCCAGGGATTCGACGATGCCTGTGACTACAGCGACGCGCTGGCGGACCTCCTGCAATCGAGCTATGCCTTTGCCCGCAAGGAGGGCGCGATCGCCATTCCGGCCGGTTACGAAGCCGTCTTCGGCCCGCCCTCCGTCCGGCCGCAGGACGAGTATCTGCACATCGTCCTGCCCGTGACGGGTGGCACCTGGCGCGGCGTGCCGGTGAAGGAGATCGAGGTCTATATCACGGAGCTGGCCAGCGGCTTCAGCTACCAGGCGGTCGTCTTTTCGACCGACGCGCTGAAGGCTGCCGAAGCCGCCTTCCGGGAACGCGGCCTTGCCGCAAACAAGAAGCTCGAGCAACAGGACGAGACCGGCTTCGGCTGGGACACCGGCTTTGCCGTGACCGACGGCGTGCCGCGTTATCAATGCGACCTATCGACCTGAGACGTCAGGAAGGGACTTTGCGCCCTCCTCTTCCAAATAAACCTCAACATACACAATTCGCAGATGTAGAAAGCCGCAATTCACCACCTTGAAGCCAGAGTTTCATTTTCCTTGAGCCTGAAAAGTTTTTAGGCTTATCTACATTAAGTCCCTCTATTGTAGATATGATCGCGTAATGACTTCCTCCATCAACCCGCTGGCGCCCCATCAACTGCCCGCCTTCATCGTCGGCGCGGACGGAAGCGATACGCTTCTCTTCGCCGTCAGCCTGTTCGTGCTTGCCGCCGTTTTCGCGACAGGCCTTGTCTTCCTCTGGCTGCATAGCCTGCCGGAACGCATGGCGCACAAGGGGCAGAAGCTTCAGTTCGAGGCGGTCGCGGTCCTCTGCCTGCTTGCCCTCTTCACCCACAACAACGTGTTCTGGGTGATCGCGCTGCTTCTCGCCATCGTCGACCTGCCCGATCTCACCACGCCGCTCAACCGCATCGCCTCGGCCGCAGAGGCTTTCACCGCGACCAGACAGGAAAGCGAGGCCGCAGCGCCGGAGGAAGAGGCCAAGGCCGCAAGCGAAACGACGACACCCGTCGCAACACCCCCGGCAGAGGCGGAAGGCACGCCGGATACCACGCCCGCGGAAACGGAAAAACGTTCGGAGGCGCAGGACAATGCTTGAACTGATCGCCTGCTCGCTGATCACCGTCTTTCCGGACTATCTCTATCGCCGCTACGTGCAGGGCATGCGCA
This sequence comes from Shinella sp. 838, assembly GCF_029623935.1. Classification (NCBI taxonomy): domain Bacteria; kingdom Pseudomonadati; phylum Pseudomonadota; class Alphaproteobacteria; order Hyphomicrobiales; family Rhizobiaceae; genus Shinella; species Shinella sp. 838. The sequence goes on along the minus strand of NZ_JARSBQ010000002.1, from coordinate 39,471 downwards.
TCGGCAAGGAAATCACGATCTTCTCGGTGTGGTATGTCCTGCGCTGGGGGATCACCGCCTGCGTGATGCTGACCGTCGCCATCATCGCGACCGTCTTCTTCTTCCACCCTTCGTCGACCAACGTGATGTCGTTCTTCCGCACGGTCCCGATCATTTCCGAAGCGACCGGACGGGTCGCGGAGGTCTATCTCGGCCATCGCGACAAGGTGGCCGCGGGCGATCCCATCTTCCGGCTCGACAGTTCGAGCCAGGAAGCGGCGGTCGCGGTGGCGCAGCGGAAGATCGCCGAAGTCGACGCCGCCATGGTCGTCGCACGCACGGACCTTCTGACCGCGGAGGGCAAGATCGCCGAGGCGCAGGCCGCCCTGCAGCAGGTCGAGGACGACCTGCGCACGAAGCGCGCGCTCAACCGCGGTGGATCGAATGTCGTCGCGACACGCGAGATCGAAAAGCTGGAGGTCGACCTCGGGCGCACCAACGGCGCACTGAAGGCGGCCAATGCCGCCAGGGAGGCGGCCGAGGCACGGCTCGACGCCCTCTTGCCGTCACAGAAGGCGAGTGCCCAGGCCGCGCTCGAACAGGCGGAAACGGACCTGCGCAAGACGGTGGTTCGCGCCGGCTTCGCCGGGCGGGTCGAGCAATTCACCCTGCGCGTCGGCGATATCGTCAGCCCGATCATGCGCCCCGGCGGGATTCTCATTCCCGAAGAGGCAGGGCGCCAGGCCCTGCAGGCGGGTTTCGACCAGGTGTCTGCCTCGGTCATCAAGGTCGGCATGATCGGCGAGGTCGCCTGCAACACGCTGCCATGGCGGGTCATACCCGTGGTGGTGGCTGCCAAGCAGGATTACATCGCGGCGGGCCAGTTCCGCGGCGGGGAACAGCTGACCGATTTCACGAACGCCGGTGGCCAGGGCAGCGTGCTCGTGCACCTCGAGCCCCTCTATGAAGGCGGGATCGACGAGGTGACGCCGGGCAGCAACTGCATGGCCAACCTCTATTCGAACCATCACGACGAAATCGCCGCCGAGGGCACTTCCACCGCCCGGCGCATCGGCCTGCACGTCGTCGATGCGCTCGGCCTCGTCCACGCGATGCTGCTGCGCGTGCAGGTCGTCGTCATGCCCGTGAAGACGCTCGTCCTGTCCGGCCACTAGGCGGCATCGACGAGAGAGGTTCCCGCGGCTCATGCGGCCGCGGGCGTTCAGTGCCTGTCTTCTTCCGCGTGGCGCTGGCGTATGGCGCGCACGAGCAGCCACATGCCGACAATGACGAAGGGCACCGCGATCCCGGTCAGCGTTTCCGGCTTGACCGGCAGGCCGAGCCCGTGCGCCGCCTTGGCGACATAGCCGAAGAGACCAACCACGTAATAGGAGATAGCGGCGACCGACAGGCCTTCGACGGTCTGCTGCAGGCGCAGCTGCAGCTTCGCGCGGCGGTCCATGGAGTTGAGCAGGCTGGTGTTGAGCTGCTCCAGCTCGACATCGATCCAGCTTCGCAAGAGTGCCGTGGCCCGGGCGAGCTTGCGCGAAAGGTTCGCCTGACGCTCTTCCACCGACTGACAGGTGCGCATGGCCGGCGCGAGACGCCGTTCCAGGAAGAAGCCGAGCGTCTCGTAGCCGGACACCGCCGTTTCGGCGAGCGTGCGGATACGCTCCTGCACGATGCCGTAATAGGCGCGACTGGCGCCGAAGCGGTAGAGGCTGAGGGCTGCATTGGCCTCCAGCTCGGCAGCGAGCCGGGTGATTTCCGTCAGCAGCGTATCGGCCTTGTCACGGGCATGCTGCTTCATGGAATTGGTGATGCCGGTCAGCCCGTCCTCGATACGGCGGATATCCGGCGAGAGCGACTGGGCGAGCGGCAGCCCCATCATGGCAAGCGTGCGGTAGGTCTCGATATCGAGCAAACGCTGGACGAGCGCGCCGCGCCCGGCCTCCGTCATGCCGCGGTCGATGACGAGGATCTGCGTCAGCCCGTCGCCGTTCTGGCGGAAGTCGGTGAGCACCGCGCCCTGGCCGTTCTTGATCTCGCTGTAACAGAGACTGGTCGGATCGAAGGTGGAGATCGCCTCGCGCGTCTCGGGCGTATCCGGCCGGATTTCAAGGCGTACGCCCGATATCAGCGTGCCGGGCGGCGAGAAGCTGTCGCCGAACGGATGGACGGGAACCTCGCCGCCGAATTTGTCCGGCGCCGGCGCATCCCAGAAATAGGTCGAGAACTCGGTGTGCCGCTCCCAGCGCAGCGTGCCCTGCCCCCAGCTCAGCGCATGGTGGCTGGAATCGCGCCCCGGCGGAGAAATGCCGCGCGAGCGCGACAATTCCCCCATCACGGCGTGATCGACCGCCGAGCCGCCTTCGGTCAGGAAGGCGAGCTGGAAGATGACGCGCGGTGACGGCACCAGCGCGTATGGTCTAGCGTGAATTTCCCCCAGCGCCTGCGCACGCGCGGTCGCCTGCGGAAAGGCGAAGCTGCCTTTTGCCATGTCTGCACTGTCCCCTCATGTGCAACAGCATAGTCTTAACAAATGTCAGGCCGCAGGAGATAGGGCGCATTGACGCAGGTCCACAGATGCCGACTGGACAAGATTGTTGACCAGTTTCGGCCCACGTTGCTAGTGTTCACGGCGTGACCGACACCGCCTTCGACCTTTTCGCCCGTATCAGCCACAGCCGCACCGCCGACGAGGTCGTGCGGCAGATCGAACTCCTGTTGCTCGAAGGCGTGCTGCGCGACGGCGACCGGCTGCCCGGCGAGCGCGAGCTCTCCAAGCGGCTCGACGTCTCCCGCCCCATCCTGCGCGAGGCGCTGAAGGAACTGGAAACACGCGGCCTGCTGATCAGCCAGCACGGCGGCGGCACCTATGTCGCCGACATTATCGGCCAGGTGTTCTCCCGGCCCGTCGTCGACCTCATCGCCCGCCACCAGCGCGCAACGGAAGACTATGTCGAATATCGCCGCGAGCTTGAGGGCATCACCGCCGAGCTCGCCGCCCGCCGCGCCACGGAATACGACCGGCAGATGCTGACGCGCATCATGGAGGCGATGCGCGCGGCCCATGCCGGAGGCTCCTTCGATGCGGAACTGGAAACCGACGTGGAGCTGCACAACGCGATCGGCGAGGCCGCGCACAATATCGTGCTGCTGCATACGCTGCGCGCCTGCTACCGGCTGCTCGCCCAGGGGATCTTTTTCCACCGCCACCTCGTTTTCTCCTCCGAGGAAGCCCGCGGGCATCTGCTTGCGCAGCACGAGGCGATCTATACCGCGATCATGGCCGGCGACGGAACCACAGCGCGAAAAGCCGCCCAGGCACACATGGACTACATCGCCACCGCCATCCGCGATGCCGAGCGCAGCGGCGAATGGCAGCGGATTTCGCAGTTACGCATGCAAAAGCGCGGCCTGCCCCCGCAAGCCTGACTTGCGCCGCAAATCTCGCGCAAGCAAGATAGGCTATACCGACTCAAACGGCACATCCCGATACGAGGAATGAAAAAGACCTTGAACATTCTCAACCGCATCGCCAGCGACGTCCAACTCATGTTCCGCAGGCCCGTCCGGGAACAATACGGAGCGCTGTGCTATCGGGTGAAGAAGAAGCAGCCCGCGGTCGAGATCCTGCTCATCACAAGCCGCGACACCGGTCGCTGGGTCATTCCCAAGGGCTGGCCGATGGACGGCAAGAGCGCGGCGGCCGCGGCCGCACGCGAGGCCTGGGAAGAGGCCGGCGTGAAGGGAACCATCCGCACCACGCCGATCGGCAGCTACAACTATCTGAAGGGCCTGCCGCACGGGCTGAAGGTCGATTGCCGGGTGCGCGTCTTCCCGCTCGCCGTCGATGACCTCAGCAAGAATTTCCCCGAGAAGGACGAGCGGCGCGCCGAATGGGTGAGCTGCCCGGAAGCCGCCAACCGCGTGCAGGAGCCGGGCCTCAAGGACCTCATTCTGGCCTTCGAGCGCACCATGCTCGCCGAAATCGCCGCGAACGGTGCGCCCGACGCCTGATTACGCGCCTGAACGGCCCTCGTCATATTGCCGCCGGTGCGCTGAGGCGATAGTGCCTGTCGGCTGAGCTCCCGACACGACCTCCGCGCAGAGGTCTGCCGCGGGATTTTCGACCGCTCGCGAGAAACCGGCTGCGGCCGATGCCGAGGCATCGATGACGACCGGCGACCAAGGGGTGGCGAAAGCACCGGCAGACGACCGCGGCGGTCGTGCCAGGGGCTCCAAAACGGAGCAGCAGGAATGGCCAATTCACAGGTTCAGCTACGCAAGCCGACGCTGGACAAGGACCTGGAAAAATTCACCTTCACCGAACAGGCGACGCATTTCGTGCTGCGCCGCTGGACGGGTGTCGGCATCGCCCTCGTCTTCCTTCTGGTCGCCATGGCCGTGGCCAGCAGTTTCGCCACCGGCACGCCCGGCGTGCTCGTCGTCGCCATCACCGCGGCGCTTGCCGCCTACATGGCCATGAACATCGGCGCCAACGACGTGACGAACAATGTCGGCGCGGCGGTCGGCGCGCGTGCCATGAGCATGGGCGTCGCTCTCGTCATCGCCGCGGTCTTCGAGATCGCCGGGGCCTTGCTCGCCGGCCAGGGCGTCGCCGCAACGGTCGCCTCCGGCATCGTCGACCGATCGATCTTCCCGAGCCCCGATGCCTATGCCTGGGCGATGATGGCGGCGCTCATCTCCGCCGCGCTCTGGATCAACATCGCCACGATCGCCAATGCGCCGATCTCCACCACCCATGCCATCATCGGCGGCGTGATCGGTGCGGGCGCGGCGGCCAGCGGCTTCCACAGCGTGCAATGGGACGCGATCGCCGTCATCGTCGTGAGCTGGACCGTCTCGCCGATCCTCGGCGGCGTGATCGCCGCGCTGTTCCTCTATTTCATCAAGGAATTCATCATCTACCGCGAGGACAAGATCGGCGCGGCAAAGACCTGGGTGCCGGTGCTCGTCGCGATCATGGCCGGCGCCTTCGCGGCCTTCATCGCCAATGGCGGCACCAACGGAACGCTTGACCTTCCCTTCCGCACCGCACTTCTCATCGGCCTCGGCTTCGGCTTCGCCACCTATGTCATCACGCGGCCGATCGTCCGGCGCCATGCGGAAGGCCTCGACAACCGCAACCAGTCGCTGCGCACGCTGTTCCGCATCCCGCTGATCTGTTCGGCGGCGCTGCTCTCCTTCGCCCATGGCGCCAACGATGTATCGAATGCCGTCGGCCCGCTCTATGGCGTGGTCTCGGCGCTGCGCTCGGGCGCAGAAGGTGGCGCGGTCATCCCGCTCTGGGTCATGGTCATCGGCGCCTTCGGCATCTCGCTCGGCCTTCTGCTGTTCGGCCCGCGCCTCATCCGCATCGTCGGCACCGAGATCACCAAGCTCAACCCGATGCGCGCCTTCTGCGTGGCGCTCTCCTCCGCCGTCGCGGTGCTGACCGCCTCGGCCTTCGCCATTCCCGTCTCCTCGACGCATATCGCCGTCGGCGCGGTGTTCGGCGTCGGGCTGTTCCGCGAATGGTACACCCGCAATTCGCGGCGGCGCATCGACTATATCCGCGGCCGCGGCAACCGTATTGCGCCGGAGGAGCAGGACGATCCGGTGAATGTCGACGAGACGCGTCGGCGCTACCTCGTGCGGCGCTCCCATTTCATGACGATCGTTTCCGCCTGGATCGTCACCCTGCCCGTCTCGGCGCTCCTGTCTGCCGCCATCTTCCTCACGCTCAACGCGCTTTTCACCTGAGATATCGACCATGCGTGCCAATTACCGGATGCAGCGCCTCTTCGTCGGCGACACCCTAGCAGAGGGCGTCGCCTTCGAGGCGTCGAAGGACCATTTCCACTATCTCGCCAATGTGCTGCGCATGGCGGAGGGCGACGCCGTCCTGCTCTTCAACGGCCGCGACGGGGAATGGCATACCACCCTCTCCTTCCCGACCCGCAAGCGGCTCATCCTGACGCCCGTCGAGCAGACCCGGCCGCAGCCGGCGCCGTCAGACCTCCACTATCTCTTCGCGCCGTTGAAGGTCGGCCGGCTCGACTATATCGTGCAGAAGGCCGTGGAGATGGGTGCCGGCGTGCTGCAGCCCGTGCTGACCCAGCATGTGCAGGGCAAGATCACCAGCCTCGAACGGCTGCAGGCCAATGCCGTCGAGGCGGCGGAACAGTGCGGTATCCTGGCGATCCCGGAGGTCACGGCGCCGAAAAAGCTCGAGGATCTGCTTTCCGCCTGGCCGCGCGAACGGCGCATCGTCTTCTGCGACGAGGGCCATGGCAGCCAGAACCCGCTTCCGGCGCTGGGGGCCATCGAGGAGCGGCAGCTCGCCCTGCTCGTCGGCCCGGAAGGCGGTTTTTCCGACGAGGAGCGCACGCTCCTGCGCAGTCTCGACTTCGTGACGCCCATCCCGCTCGGCCCCCGCATCCTGCGCGCGGACACGGCAGCGGTGGCAGCGATGGCCGTCATCCAGGCGGCGATCGGCGATTGGCGCTGAACGGCACCCGCGCGGATTTGCGGGAACGCAAGAAAGTGCTTTTATAAAAAGTCGAATGGGTTTTTTTGAATCTGCCTTGAAAGGAATTCGCTTGCACCGCATCTAATTCCGGTCCAAGCACCCTCCCAAGGCCCGGCGTTCCGTCCGGGCGCCATCCGTTCAGAAGAAGACGCCCATGGCCCGTGACACCACCGACCACACGCCGATCCGCACCGTCGCGGACATGGCGGATTACCTCGCCGCCGGCAACAAGCCGAAGGAGAAGTTCCGTATCGGCACCGAGCACGAGAAATTCGTCTTCTTTACGGCCGACAACAGTCCCGTGCCCTATTTCGGCGAGGCGAGCATTTCGGCGCTGCTGAACGGCATGCAGCAAAAGACCGGCTGGGATCCGATCATGGATGCCGGCAACATCATCGGCCTTGCCGAACCATCAGGCATGGGCGCCATCTCGCTGGAGCCCGGCGGCCAGTTCGAACTGTCGGGCGCGCCGCTGGAAAACCTGCACCAGACCTGCAAGGAATCCAACCAGCATCTCGCGACGCTGCGCGAGATCGCCGAACCGCTCGGCATCCGCTTCCTCGGCATGGGCGGCAGCCCGAAATGGACCTTTGCCGAAACCCCGCGCATGCCGAAAAGCCGCTACGACATCATGACCCGCTACATGCCGAAGGTCGGCACGAAGGGTCTCGACATGATGTACCGCACCTGCACGATCCAGGTGAACCTCGACTTCTCCTCGGAAGTCGACATGCGCCGCAAGATGCAGGTCTCGCTGAAGCTGCAGTCCATGGCGACCGCGCTCTTCGCCTCCTCCCCCTTCACCGAGGGCAAGCCGAACGGTCTTCTCTCCTGGCGCGGCGACATCTGGCGCGACACGGACAACAACCGCGCCGGCCTCATCCCCTTCGCCTTCAAGCCGGATTTCGGCTTCATCGACTATGTCGAATGGGCGCTCGACGTGCCGATGTACTTCGTCGTGCGCGACGGCAAGTACCACGACTGCACGCACATCACCTTCCGCCAGTTCATGGCCGGGGCCCTGAAGGGCGAGATCGCCGACTGGGAACCCAATCTCGGCGACTGGACGAACCACCTTTCCACGCTGTTCCCCGACGTGCGGCTGAAGCGCTTCCTGGAAATGCGCGGCGCCGACGGCGGCCCGTGGCGGCGCATCTGTGCGCTGCCCGCATTCTGGGTGGGCCTGCTCTATGACGACGGCGCCCTCGATGCCGCCGAGGCCCTGACGCGCGACTGGACGGTGGAGGAAGTGACGGCGCTGCGCAATGCCGTGCCGGCGGAAGGCCTCAAGGCCGATTTCCGCGGCAAGCCGCTGCTCGACGTCGCCCGCGAAGTGGTCTCGATCTCCCGCCAGGGCCTTGCCGCCCGCGCGCGGCTCAACGGCGACGGTGTCGACGAAACCATCTTCCTTGCCCCGCTCGACGAGGTTCTGGCGAAGAAGGCGACGCTCGCGGAAGACATGCTGGCGCTCTACAACGGCCGCTGGAACGGCTCCGTCGAGCCGGTGTTCACCGACTACCAGTACTGAGGCAAGACACCAAAAAGCGGTTTGCGCGGCCAAAATTCCCGTTATAGTGCAGGCACATGCCTGCCAACGGGAAGGGGTTCGTTATGCTTTCGCTCTACGACATGATGATGCAGGCGCAGAACGGCAATGCCGTCGAGACCATGGCGCGGCAATACGGGCTCGCGCAGGAACAGGCGGCCAAGGCCATCGCCGCGCTGATGCCGGCCTTTTCCGAGGGCTTCAAGCGCAACGCCGCCAATCCCTATGACCTCGCCGCTTTCATGACCGCGCTGACCTCCGGCAACCACGCGAAATATTTCGAGGATATCAGCAGGGCCTTCACGCCGCAGGGGCTTGCGGAAGGCAACGGCATTCTCGGCCATCTCTTCGGGAACAAGGACGTTTCCCGCGCCATCGCCGCGCAGGCGGCGCAGATGACCGGCATCGGCCAGGACATCTACAAGCAGATGCTGCCCGTCATGGCGAGCACGCTGATGGGCGGCCTCTTCAAGCAATCCTTCGCCCCCTTCTTCCCCGGCGCACAGAGCGGTACCGCCGCGGCCAATCCCTTTGCCGACATGATGCAGCAATGGGCGGAGGCGACCGGCATGGCCAAGAAGCCGCAGCCGTCAAACCCCTTTACCGACAATCCCTTCGCCAAGGCCTTCCAGGACATGATGGCGGGCATGGCCGGCCAGCCGGCAGAAGGCGCGAAGCCGAGCGCGCCGGCGGGCTCCCCTGCCGATTCGCTGACGACCTTCGTCAACACGATGTTCGATACCGGCCTGGAAATGCAGAAGGACTATCAGCGCAACGTGGAATCGATCTTCGAGACCATCCGCAACGGCATGGAGACGGGCGGCGGGAAGAAGGCCTGAGCATCGAGGGGTGGTCACGCACGCCTCTCCGGGCATCAGGCACCAGCAGATCGGCTATTCGACGTGGCCAAGCGGTTTTTCCATCAGGACGGTGGTGAGACCGCTCTGCCATTCCTCGTCCGGATAGTGCGCCGTTTCGACATAGCCCAGCGCCCTGTAGAAACCCCGGGCCTGCTCGTTGAACGTATCCGTTTCAAGCCGCACCCGCGGGAAACCTTTTTCGGCGATGTCCCCCTCCGCCCGGGCGAGCAGACGACGCCCAACGCCCCGGCGCTGGAAATCGGAATGCACATGCAGGGCATCGATGAAGTCGTCCACGCAATGGACAAGGCCGGCAACACGCCCATCGGCCTCGGCCACGAGCATATCAGCACCGCTGTGCGCGACGAAACCGCCGCCGATATCGGTCTCGATGTAGCGGCGAGCGGCAGCCTCCGTGATCTCCGGCCGCCAGGTGCGCTCGAACGTATCGCGCAGTATCGCCTTCATGGCAGGGAAGTCTTGCGGGTGCGCCGGACGGATCAAAATCGCGTCGATCATCGCGCTACCCCTCTGTTTCCGGGCAATTCCGGGTGAAATCGACTTTCGGAAAATCTTTGAAAAAGCCCGACGCGGACCTTGGGAGTCGCACGCCGGGCAAGCAGCAGGGTTATTGGCTCTCACCCTGCGGGGAAGTCAGGTGCCGACCCGGGAGATAGGTCGGCACGATCGGAAATCAATCCATACGGCCGCTGCGCAGGTGACGGCGGGCGCGCTCACGCGCCACGATCGTCAGATGCAGGCCCGCGTCGGTAAAGAAGGACGCGGAGCGTACATCCTGCACGTCGCTGCGGCACAGCCCCATATCGTAGAGCTGATGATCGTCGAGCTCGTTCAACCGATTGATCACGCGGCGATTCTGCCAGGCGCGGACAAATTTGTTGGCGACACCGCGGACGCGGGCGAAGAGGCTCGGCGCCGGACGGCGCGTTGCGAGAATATCGATTTCCAGTCTGCGGTCGATCATGCGCATGGCATTTCTCCTTTCCGGCCCGGCGATCCATCGTCCTTCGATGGGGTTTCGCGCGGCACCCGTGATCGTTCGTCGCCCGCAGGGATCGGGCGGCGGTTCAAAAGTCGGTTTTCAAGAAGAGCCGTCGCCGGGAGGTCGAGGGAGGCGGCAGATCCTGTCGAACGATGGCCTGGCGGAGAGGTCACTCGTTCGACACTTGCTTTTTCGCAGAAAGCCATTGATCAGTCCAACGAATGTTTCTAATAGTATCAATCAAACAATCTTATGGATATCGTTATGTCCGCTCCGCTAGACATAGACCAGCTCCAGACTTTCGTCGCGATCGCCGATACCGGCAGCTTCACCCGGGCCGCCGAGCGGGTTTTCAAGACCCAGTCGGCTGTTTCGATGCAGATGCGGCGCCTTGAGGAGCGCATCGGCAAACAGCTCTTCATGAAGGACGGCCGCGGCAACCGGCTGACCGCGGAGGGCGAGCGTCTGCTCAACTATGCGCGCCGGATGCTGCGCCTCAACAACGAGGCCATCGCCGCCTTCGACGACAACCGCCTCGAGGGCCTGCTGCGCATCGGCACACCGGACGATTATGCCGACCGCTACATGCCCGAGATCATCATGCGGTTCGCCAAGACGCACCCGAATGTCGAGCTCTTCATCGTCTGCGAGCCTTCGGTGGACCTCGCGGAAAAGATGGCCAAGGGCGAGCTCGACATCGCGCTCGTCACCCACAATCCGCGCCAGCGCCAGTCCGATGTCGTGCGGACGGAGCCGCTCTGCTGGGTCATGTCGGCCAACCATCCGCTGCCGGAAAACGCGCCGGTGCCGCTCGCCGTCGGTCGGCGCGACTGTCAGTGGCGGCAGATCGCCTGTGCGGCGCTCGATTCGGTCGGGCGCGACTACCAGGTGCTGTTCACCAGCTGGTCCTCGACCGTCGTCGCAGCAGCCGTGATGGCGGGCATGGCGGTTTCGGTCCTGCCGGAATCGGCGCTGCGCCCCGGCATGAAGGTGCTGACGCAGGCGGACGGCTTTCCGCCGCTCGCGCCGGTGCAGATCGGCATCATGCGGCGACCGGGTCTCTCGCCCTCGCTTTCCAATGCCATCACCAGCCATATCACCGCCTGCCTCGACAACATCACACCGTTGACAGCTGCCGACGACCTGCCTGAGGCGGAGGTGAAGCTCTTCCCGCGTGTGTCGCGCCTGAGGCCCGGCAACATCCTGCCCGGATGGTGACGCAGCTTCCCCTCGACGGCATTCCCGCAGGCAAGGCCGGGCCGTCGATGGTTACAATCCGCCCTGCCCGCGAAGACGAGGTCGAGGCGTTGCGCCAGATCGAGCGCTCGGCCGCACAGGCCTTCCGCCTGATCGAGGCCTTCTCGTGGCTCGCCGTTGGCGACGTGCAGAGCGCGGATCGGCACTGCGACCTCATCGAAAAGGGAACGAACTGGGTGGCGGCAACCGGGGACGACCAGCCGGTCGGCTTCCTGAGCGCCGAGATTGCCGAGCGGGAACTGCACATCTGCGAGATTTCCGTCGATCACCTGCACCAGGGCTTCGGCATCGGCCGCAAGCTGATCCGGCACGCGATCGACGCGGCCGCGGCGCACCGCCTCGACGCGGTGACCCTGACGACCTTTCGTACCATCCCCTGGAACTGCCCCTACTACCAGCGGCTCGGCTTCGGCACGCTGGACGAGGCCGCGCTGTCGCCGCGTCTCAAGGCGGTGCTCGACCTTGAGGCCGAACACGGGCTGCAGCGCGACACGCGCTGCGCCATGCGCCTCGACCTGCCGGCGGCGTAGAGCGCTTCGAAGACAGGCAGCGCTGTCCATGACCCCGGCATGTCTCCATGCCGGGGCCGTCGATCCATCCAAACGTCCGATCAGTCGTAGGTGGCCTGCTTGCCGTCGAAATAGATCGTGTTCGCCTCACAGATGTTGATCGAGGTCTCCTCGCCCTTGATGCTGGAGCCGTCCTCGGCCTCCCAGCTCACATAGAACTCGATGTCGCACGGACCGTCGTAGTTGAACTCCATATTGGCCGTCTCGCCGCCATCGAGCTTGAAGTTCATCCAGTTGGCGCTCCAGTCACCGTTTTCGCCGGTGTAGAAGCCGTCGATGATGTAGCCGGAATCGTTCTTGATATCGAACTTCATGCCGGCTGCGAGGGTCATGGGCGCAGAAATGAGCAGGGCTGCCGCAGCAAGGGCGGCAACCGACTTGGTCGCGATGAATTTCACGGAAAATATCCTGTTTGACTGATGATGATGTCGCACGCTCGCGCCCCGCAATGTTTTGCTGGGTTCGCAGGTTTGCGATGTTGCTGTTGCCCCTATCGAAAGCGGGGCCGCGCCCTGATGGAACCCGGCCCCGTTTGCTTATACGGAACAGTCACTTATTTTATTCTGGCACAATTTTCCGAAGGCCGCTCAGGCGAGGTTCTTTTTCAGGAAATCCACGGTGCGCTGCCAGGCGAGGTCCGCTGCGGCCTTGTCGTAGCGCGCGGCCGACGTGTCGTTGTTGAAGGCATGGTTGACACCGTCATACATGTGGATCTCGAAGGTCTTGCCGTTTGCCTCCAGCGCCTTGCGATAGGCGTCGATGCCGGCATTGATGCGCTCGTCGAGGCCGGCATAGTGCAGCATCAGCGCAGCCTTGATGCCGGGCACGTCCTCGGCCGCGGCCTGCGCCCCATAATAGGCGACACCCGCCTTGAGGTCCGGCGACCTGGCGGCGAAGCGATTGACGAGGCCGCCGCCCCAGCAGAAGCCGACGGCGCCGACCTTGCCGTTCGCCCCGTCGAGCTTTGCCAGGAACTGCAGGCTTGCTTCCGCATTGGCCACCGTCGCCGCCGGATCGAGTTTGCCGATCATTTCGCGAGCCTGATCCTCATTGTCCGGCGTACCGCCGGACGGCGAGAGGAAATCGGGGGCGAGCGCGATGAAGCCATCCAGCGCCATCCGGCGGGCGACATCGCGGGTGTGCGGGTTGAGGCCGCGGTTCTCGTGGATGACGATCACGCTACCGAGCGGCGCCGTCGCCTCCTTCGGCCGCACGAGATAGCCCTTCATCTCGCCCGAGCGGCCGCCATAGACGACATCCTTGGCGGCAAGGCGCTGGTCATCCGACGCGATGATCTCGGCGCTCGCCGAATTGGCGGCGAGCAGCGGGGCGATGGCGGCAGCCGCCGCACCCGACCCGGCGAGCGCCGTCAGGCGCTCCATGAAACGGCGGCGATCGAGCGTCAGATGGGTGTATTCATCATAGGCGTTGATCATCGCCTGCGTGATCTGCGGCTTGTCCATGGCGGATCCTCCGGCTGGTTCTCCGCAGGATAAGATAGGCCGCGCGCGAAAAGCTGCCGAACACAACTGCGTTACCGCAAGGGTCAGCCGATGTTATGCCGGCTGGTCGCGGATCAGGTGAAGGCAAGCCATATGCCGAGCCAGAGCCAGAGGAGGCCGAGCACCGCAAAGCCGGCAATGAAGAGCGGCCGGCGATAGCGCAGGCGGTTGCTGGTGACATGCACATAGGCATGGGCATAACGAAGCGCTACGAACAGCCAGCCACCGGCGACGGTCACCGGATTGTCCGCATCGACGAGATAGAGAAGGATGCTGACGGCATAGAACAGCACCGGCAACTCGAACTGGTTGGCGATGGCGTTCTTGACGACAAGGCTTTCGGTGGGCTCCTCGCGGTTTTCGCGGAACTGTTCCGGCCGGGCCTGCCCTTGCCTGACGGCCCGCATGCGGCGCATCGACAGCAGAAGGTAGAGAGAGAAGACGAGCGCGACATGCGCGATCATCGGCCAAATCGTGGCTTCCGTGGGAGACATGGTTATCCTTCGGCTTGTCAGTTTGAACCGGTTTAGGGGTTTCCGGTGAAAGCCTCAACCGGAAAGGACCATTGCGACAAGCCGAAGGAGGAAGCGATTATTGCGGCGTCAGGTTTTCGGTGCCCGAACCGTCCTTGCCGCTGATCGTCCAGGCGCCTTCCAGCGATCCGTCGCCCTTGACCTGATAGACGATGAGGCCGACCGCATCGCCAAGCACGTAGCCGGCGGCGAAGGCATCGCCATAGAGCATGCAGATGCCGTTCGACGTGGTCGAACCGGTATGCCACTCGATCGAACAGGTCGTCTCGCTCGTCAGCTCGATCGTCGCTGTGCCGCCATAGGTCGAGCCGTCGAGATTCGTGCCTTCGACATTGTAGGTGCCGGCATTGACCGTCTGCGCATGCGCAGGCACGACCAGACCCAGGCCCAGAAGGGCGCCAGCCAGTATCTTCTTCATGTTGTCCCCCAGTGAAACCGGCGAGATTGCCGGTGGCCGATCCTAGCGCATACGTGGAAAAACAAAACAGGATTCGCGCAGGCCCCGGAGACGAAAATGCCCGGCAAAGCCGGGCATTCGAAGGCATATCAGCAATCGGCGATCGATCAGACCGCGCCCGGATAATTCGGGCTTTCGCGGGTGATCGTCACGTCATGGGCATGGCTTTCGCGAAGGCCCGCGCCGGAGATGCGCACGAAGGTCGCCTTCTCCTGGTAATCCTTGAGGTCCTTGCCGCCGACATAGCCCATGGACGCCTTGAGGCCACCGGCGAGCTGGTGCAGCACGCCCGAGACCGGGCCCTTGTAGGGCACCTGGCCCTCGATGCCTTCAGGCACCAGCTTCAGCGTGTCGCGCACTTCCGCCTGGAAGTAGCGGTCGGCCGAGCCGCGGGCCATGGCGCCCACCGAGCCCATGCCGCGATAGGCCTTGAAGGAGCGGCCCTGGTACAGGAACACCTCGCCCGGGCTTTCATCCGTGCCGGCGAGCAGCGAGCCGACCATGACGGCCGAGGCGCCGGCGGCGATCGCCTTGGCAAGGTCGCCGGAGAACTTGATGCCGCCGTCGGCGATGACCGGGATACCCTGAGCCTGCGCCGCCTCGACCGAAGCCATGATGGCGGCAAGCTGCGGCACGCCGACGCCGGCGACGATGCGGGTGGTGCAGATCGAGCCCGGGCCGATACCGACCTTGACGGCATCGGCACCCGCATCGATCAGCGCCTTGGTGCCGTCGGACGTGGCGACGTTACCGGCCATGATGCGCACGGAGTTCGACAGCTTCTTCACGCGGGCGACGGCGTCCAGCACGCGCTGCGAATGGCCGTGCGCCGTATCGACGACGATGAGGTCGACGCCCGCCTCGATCAGGCGCTCGGCACGTTCGAAGCCGTCATCGCCGACAGAGATGGCGGCGGCGGCGCGCAGGCGCCCCTGCACATCCTTCGACGCATTCGGGTTGAGCTGCGACTTCTCGATGTCCTTCACCGTGATGAGGCCGACGCAACGGCCGTCGCCATCGACCACCAGCAGCTTCTCGATGCGGTGCGTGTGAAGCAGGCGCTTGGCTTCCTGCTGATCGACACTTTCCTTCACCGTGATCAGGTTCTCACGGGTCATCAGTTCATAGATCTTCTGGCTCTGGTCGGAGGCGAAGCGCACGTCGCGGTTCGTCAGGATGCCGACGAGGCGGCCGGCCTTGCCATTGCCGCCATTCTCGACGACCGGGATGCCGGAAATGCCATGCGCCTTCATCAGCGACAGCGCGTCGGCAAGCGTCGCATCCGGGCCGATCGTCACGGGATTGACGACCATGCCGCTCTCGAATTTCTTCACCTGGCGGACTTCCTCGGCCTGTTCGGCGGGGGTCAGGTTGCGGTGGATGACGCCGAGGCCACCGGCCTGCGCCATGGCGATGGCGAGACGGCTCTCCGTCACCGTGTCCATGGCGGAGGAGAGGATCGGCAGGTTGAGTTCGAAATCGTGCGCGATGCGGGTGGCGATGTTCGTCTGGCCCGGCATGACCTCGGAGTGACCGGGTTGCAGGAGGACGTCGTCGAAGGTCAGGGCTTCGAGACCGGTTGCCGTTTCAATGATGCGCGCCATGGGCCAAGTTCCTTTTAGGATAAAGCTTACGCACCAAGGGGAACATTGGGAGTTGTCCGCCTCGGTCGCTTGCAAGAAATTCTTGGAAGTTGGCGAGGGCTGGTAACACGTTCATGACGGCTTGGGAATAGCAAAAGCGGCCGCTTCCCCGCATTGCGCGATTGACGAATTCTTAGCCGTGTCTGCTGCCGGTCTTTTAAATCTTCGTGTGTATAACCGTTTTCGTGGCCAGGACAGAAAGGGCCATACACAAAGCAACAATAGAAGAACGGGGAAATCGATGTCTGCACTGAAGAAAAGAGCACGTGCGCTCGAAGACGAATTCGCCTACCAGCAGGAATTCATGTTCAAGGCCAACGCGCGCCGCAATGCGCTGCTCGGCCTGTGGGCTGCCAATACCATGCACCGCCCCGACGGCGAGGCCTATGCCCGCGAACTCGCCATGGCCGATGTCGGCGCAGCGGACGGTGCCTTCAACCGTGTCCGCGCCGACCTTCGCTCGGCGGGCGTCAACTGTCCCGACGACGAGCTGCGCGACCGTATGGTCGTGATGCTGAAGGATGTCGCCCGGGACATGCGCGGCTACTGACAAATCCTTTCGACGAAACGGCCCGCCCTTGACGAGGCGGGCCGTTTCGATTCTGGCGAACGGAAAGCGTTCAGACGTCGAACTGGTAGCTCACCGGCACGAAGCGGTAGCCCTCGCCCGCCTTCTCCACGAAGCCGGCCGCCGGGAACGGCATGTGGTAGCCGACGAAGGCCAGCCTGTCGGTGGCGATCATGTCGAAGACCTTCTTGCGCGTCGCGGCGGCCTGAGCCTTGTCCATGTCGAAGCGCACTTCCCAGTCGGGCCGCTGGAGCGAGAGCACGAAGTGGTTGGCGGTGTCCGCCGTCAGAATCAGCGCCCTGCCCTCCGATTCGACGCGGAAGATCATGTGCCCCGGCGAATGGCCGAAGGCGTTGAGCCCGCGAATGCCGGGCACGACCTCGCCCTCGTCCTCGATGAAGGTGAGCTTCTCCGCCAGCGGCTGCACCTTGGCGAGCACGTTCTGGTGGCTCTGTTCGGCGGGCGTTCCCATGCGCTCCGGATTGACCCAGAAATCATATTCCGTGCGGCCCGTGACGTAGCGCGCATTCGCAAAGGCGGGTTTGCCGCCCTCCATCAGGCCGCCGATATGGTCGCCATGCATATGGGTGATGACGACGACGGAGATCTGATCCGGCGTGTAGCCCGCATAGTTCAACCCTTCCAGAAGACGGCCCATGCCCGCCTCGCGTCCGCCCTCGCCCATGCCGGTATCGAAGAGCACGACCTCCGAGCCGGTATCGACCAGTGTCGGCGTGAAGCTGTTGACGAAACGGTCGGCCGGAAGGAAATTTTCGGCCAGCAGGGCGCCGACGGCCTCGGCGGGCTGGTTGGTGCCGAACGTCTCGTTCGGCGCACCGGAAGGGCGCATGCCGTCGCGCACCGTCAGCACGCGGAAACTGCCGAGCTTCAGGCTGCGGGTCTCAAGGGGGCTCACGCGCATGTCGGTGGCGTCGCTTTCCGATTGGGCAAGGGCGGTGGCGCGGTTCAGCACCAGGGGCGCGGCCAATGTGCCGAGGCCCGCGGCGAGAAACAAGGACCGGCGCGAGATTGTCGAATGGTCTCCCATGGATCTTCCTCTTTGGTGAAGGGCTGCCTTGCCGGTCGAGCGTCCGGCTCGGCATGAAGATGACATGCGTCCATCTAGGGCGCTGTCACGATCCGGGCACGCGGTTTCACGGGCTTGTGATGCGCAGGCGCGAGACGCGTCCCCGCACCCACGGCCCTTTTACCGCCGTTTTCCACGTCCCCTGCCGGCAACACCGCTGCGCCTCCTTGCCCGCAATGCGGCCCGGGAAGGCCCTTACGATTTGACAGATCGCAACGCGGGGCGCAGAAGTCGGGCGGGCCTGCACGAGGGCCTTGCACCCTGATTTGCCGATGAACCGTATCGTCCCGCTCATCCTTGCCGTCGCGCTCTTCATGGAGCAGATGGACTCCACCGTCATCTCCACCTCGCTGCCGGCCATCGCGGCCGATCTCGGCGTGGGGCCGATCACGCTTAAACTGGCGCTCACCTCCTACATGGTGTCGCTCGCGACCTTCATTCCGCTCAGCGGGTGGATGGCCGACCGCTTCGGCGCCAAACGCGTCTTCCGCCTCGCCATCCTCGTCTTCGTCATCGGCTCCATCCTCTGTGCGGTTTCCGGCAGCCTTCTTGCCTTCGTCGTCGCACGCTTCCTGCAGGGCATGGGCGGAGCGATGATGACGCCTGTCGCACGCCTCGTCCTGGTGCGCAGCACCTCGCGCGCCGAACTCGTCTCGGCCATGGCGCTGCTGACGATCCCCGCGCTTGTCGGCCCGCTCGCCGGTCCGCCGCTGGGCGGCTTCATCACCACCTACTTCTCCTGGCACTGGATTTTCCTGATCAACGTGCCGGTCGGCATTGCCGGTTATGTGCTGTCCGGCCTCTACCTCCCGGATATCCGCGCCGCCGCGCCGCCGCCGCTCGACTGGCGCGGCTTCTTCCTGAGCGCGGTGGCCGCGTCCGGCACGATGTTCGGCCTCTCGGTCGTCAGCCTGCCTGCCCTGCCACCCGTCATCGGCATCGCCGCAACGGCCATCGGCCTTCTCTGCGGCGTGCTCTATGTGCGCCACGCCCGCCGGCACCCGGCGCCGCTGCTCGATCTCAGGCTTTTCCGCGACAGCGCCTTCCGTGCAGCAGCCATCGGCGGCACGCTGTTTCGCATCTCCGTCGGCGCAGTGCCCTTCCTGATGCCGCTGATGCTGCAGGTCGGCTTCGGCCTCTCGCCCTTCCAGTCGGGCCTCGTTACCTTCACGGGTGCGATCGGCGCCATCACCACCAAGTTCCTCGCCAAGCGCGTGCTGACCTTCGCCGGCTTCCGCACGACGCTGATCGTCGCCAGCATCTGCGGGGCGATTCTCACCTTCGTGAACGGCCTTTTCACGCCCGCGACACCCTTCTGGTTCATGGCCGGCGTGCTCTTGATCGCGGGCTTCGCGCGCTCCTTCTTCTTCACCAGCGTCAACGCGCTGTCCTTCGCCGATATCCCCGACGCGGATGCCAGCAAGGCGACCTCGATGAGCGCCGTGCTTCAACAGATCAGCCTGGCGCTGGGGGTCGCCGTTGCCGGCGCGATCCTCGAAATCGAGACCGCGCTGACAGGCTCCCCGCTGGAACTGCGCGATTTCCAGATCGCCTTCATGGTCATCTCCGCCCTGACCCTCGCCGCCGTCCTGCCCTTCATCACCATGGCCAAGAATGCCGGCGCCACCGTCTCGGGCCATCGTCTGCCGGGGCCGGACGAGGAAGCGGCAACGGCGAAGTAACCCGCCCCCACCCGCAAACCGGCGCGAACCCCAAGCGTGCCGCAAATCCCCGGCAGGTTCGCACCTGCCCTATCTTCTTGACGTTTTTGGTTCCGCTGCCTCAGCCGCTCTCACCCCGACGCAAAAAGGCGCGCCGCACCGCCCATCCGCACCAGCCCCCATCTTTTGTCCGTGCGAACAATGCACTAAACCTACCCCCGTCGCCTCCCTCGCGGAGGCGTGGATTGAAACCACAACCCGCCACCATCAAGGCAGCGGTCATAAGCGTCGCCTCCCTCGCGGAGGCGTGGATTGAAACGCCATCCGCCTGCATCCATCGTCGTCCTGATGTCGTCGCCTCCCTCGCGGAGGCGTGGATTGAAACATTTCCGAGCGCTTAAGAGGGATCGCTGCTGGCATGTCGCCTCCCTCGCGGAGGCGTGGATTGAAACCGCCTCCGTCGCCTCAGCCCGGATAGACTTCAGGTCGCCTCCCTCGCGGAGGCGTGGATTGAAACTTCCGCGCCAGGCCGCTCTTCATCGCGTTGGTGCGTCGCCTCCCTCGCGGAGGCGTGGATTGAAACACGACGATCGGCAACCGAAACGAGCCCGTGGTGGGTCGCCTCCCTCGCGGAGGCGTGGGAAAACGGCGGGTTGCTGGAATATATCGAGTGGTCGGAGACTTCCGGCCCGGCGCGGGCTATTCGGCCTGCTCGCAGACGGCAGCGAGTTTGTTGCCGTCGGGGTCGCGGATGAAGGCGGCGTAGAAGGTGGCGTGGAACGGGCGCAGGCCGGGAGCGCCTTCATCGCTGCCGCCGGCAGCTAGGGCCGCGGCGTGGAAGGCATCGACGGCCGCGCGGGTCGGGGCGACAAGCGCGATGGTCACGCCGTTGCCGAAGGTGGCGGGTTCGCGGTTGAACGGCTCGACCACCCAGAAGCGGCAGCGCACGTCGCCCTCCGCCGCATAGCCGATCTCACCCGGCGCCTGCTTCTGCCTGGCATAGCCGAGCAGCGGCAGGACCGCGTCATAGAAGCGGCCGGCATGGTCCAGATCGTTCGTGCCGACGGTGGTGTAGAGCAGCATCAGGCGTCCGTATCCTCTTCAGCCGCCTCATCCTTCGCCTTGCGCCCCTTGAAGCCCTTGGCGAGCAGGAACATTTCCACCGATTCGGCACGCGAGGCGCCGGGCTTCACATGGATGACCTGCTTGAAATTCTGCTTGAGCATGTTGAGCAGCTCACGCTCGGTGCCGCCCTGGAAGGTCTTTGCCAGGAAGTGGCCGCCTTCCGCCAGCACCTCCACGGCGAAATGCGCGGCAACCTCGCACAGATGCATGGTGCGCAGGTGATCCGTCTGGCGATGGCCGGTCGTCGGCGCGGCCATGTCCGAGACGACGAGGTTCGGCGTGCCGCCGACCGCCGCGATCAGCTTTTCCGGCGCATCGGGCTCGAGAAAGTCCATCTGGAGGATGCTGACGCCCGGCAAGGGGTCCATTTCCAGGAAATCGATGGCCGCGACGCGCGGATCGGCATCGGTCGAGCCGGTCACCTTGGCGGCGATCTGCGACCAGCTGCCGGGCGCCGCACCAAGGTCGATGATGCGCTTCGCGCCGGCGAGGATGTTGTGCTTCTCGTCGATCTCCAGCAGCTTGAAGGCCGCCCGGGCGCGATAGCCCTCCAGCTTGGCGCGCTGCACATAGGGATCGTTGATATGGCGCTCGAGCCAGCGGCGCGAGGAGGCCTTGAGCTTGCCCTTCTTGACCTTCTGGCCGAGCTTACGGCCGATGGGGGGCTTGGTCATGACGCCTGTCCTTCGGGCTTTGCCGGGTTGCGGGGGCCGCCGCGCTGGTTGCGGCGGTGGCGGCCGCGGCGCCAGACGCCGTCATCGGCCATCATGTCGGTGAGCAGGCCTTCGCGCAGGCCCCGGTCGGCAACGCGCATACGGCGCGATGGCCAGCGCTTGCGGATCGCCTCCAGGATGGCGCAGCCGGCGAGCACGAGATCCGCCCTGTCCGGCCCGATGCAGGGATTGGCCGCGCGGGCGGAAAAATCCCAGGAGAGAAGGCGCGCCTGCATGGCCGTCACCTCGTCGTCCGAAAGCCAGACGCCGTCCACCCGGCGCCGGTCGTAGCGCGGCAGGTCGAGATGCACGCCCGCCAGCGTCGTCACCGTGCCGGATGTGCCGATGAGGTGAAAATCCTCCGGCGCCGCGCGCACGACATCGCCAGGGCAATCGAAGCCCGCCAGCATGGTCTCGACCTCCGACACCATGCCCGCAAAGCTCTCCGGCGTCACGTCGCGCCCGCCGTGGCGTTCGGACAGCGTGACGACGCCGACCGGCAGCGAGGTCCAGTGCGTGATGTGGTTGGCAAGCCGGCTGGAGCGATTGTCGCCGATGCGGATGACCGCGATTTCCGAGGAGCCGCCGCCGATATCGAAGAGCACGACGGATTTCGCCTCGCGCCCGACCAGCGAGGAGCAGCCGGACACGGCAAGCCGCGCTTCGGTCTCGCGGTTGATGATCTCGAGGTCGAGCCCCGTCTCCTGCCGAACCCGCTCCAGGAACGCCTCGCCGTTGACCGCCGCGCGGCAGGCCTCTGTGGCGATCAGCCGGGCGCGGCGGATGCTGCGGTTCTTCAGCTTGGCCGCGCAGACTTTCAGGGCCTCGACGGAGCGGTCCATCGCCTCGTCGGACAGCCGGCCGCTCGCCGCAAGCCCTTCGCCGAGGCGCACGATGCGCGAAAAGGCATCGACAACCCGGAACTGGCCGGGGCGCGTCGGCTGGGCGATGAGAAGACGGCAATTGTTGGTGCCAAGGTCGAGCGCGGCATAGAGCGGCGCGTCATGGCCTTCGCGCTCGGCCGGGCGCGGGGCGGATTGCGTCTCCGGAGCATGGGGGGTGGACCGCGCCTCCAGGGCCTGTTCGGCCGCGGGATGCAGGACCGTCGCCTCGGCGGCGACGGGCACGGTGCGCGCGCCGGCCTTCTTGCCGCGATGCTTGCGACGGTTCCTGCGGCCTTCCGCCTGACGCGGGTCCTCGCGGGAGGCTTCCCGCTGGCCGACGGGGGCAAGCGGGCGCACGTTCTCGCCGCCGGCACCCTTGCCGCGCCGACGACGCTTGTTCCTGCGCGCGGTATCGCCACCTTCGGTAGCCTTGGGGCGCTCAGCCGATCCGGACGAACCGGCCGCCTGGCCTGCGGACAGGGAAACGGCAGAGGGACCTGTAGCGCCCTTCTGCTTGCCCTTGCGTCGGCGCGACCGCTTCGGTCGCCCCGCATCGCCCGCATCTCGCGCCCCGGAAACGGGCGGCTTCAAGCCGCTGTCGGGGTCGTTCACGTTACTGCCTATGGCGCCGCGCAAAGCTTTAAAGCTGCAAGCAGGCGCTCTCTCGATCTTCGTTGCCGCGACATTACCAGCGCCCGGCCCGTTCGCCAAATTCTTTTTATGACGAAACCACGATGCACGGGCCTCGGACACGCCGGATGCATTTTCCCGAAAAAACCATTTGCATCTCGCCGCCGTTTGTTTATAAGCCCGCCTCACAGGCACCGGCCAAGCCGGTTTCGCCCCTGCTGGGGAATAGTTCAACGGTAGAACGACGGACTCTGACTCCGTTAATCTTGGTTCGAATCCAGGTTCCCCAGCCACTTTCCTCCTAACTCATTGAAATCATTGAAGTGCCTCGCGCCACCTCAGGCGGGATGAAGCATTTTGCTACAAACCGCTGCTACAAAAAGCGAGCGAAGCGGCGTGGCAGCTCCTTCCAATATCGTCCGGCGCGGACGCATCTTTCACTTCCGACGAGCCGTTCCGGCGGATTTGCGCGACAGGCTGAAACGACGCGAACTGGTTCGCAGCCTCGGCGCTTGCGGTCCCAGGAGCGCGCGGCTACGAGCGGACGAGCTATATTGGCTCTCCGAACAACTCTTCGAAACGGCCCGCGCAAACCCCATGCTCACCCAGGATCAGCTCGCCCACCTTGCCCAAAGTTTCTATAGCCACATCCTGGAACGGGAACGCACGGCGCGCGCATCCGGCATGTATCTCACCAAGGACGGGCGCGTTGCCCGCGCGAACTACTGGGGGAACGTCGCGGAGCAAGTCCGAGATTCGTTGGGTGGTAACACTCTGGACCACGGATCAGACACAGCCCGAATGTCAGCCCGATTGGCTGGCCTCAGTTGGGATGATCTGAACGAAGCCGAGCGGCATCAATGCAAGGAAGTCGTTCACCGCGCCGGTATCGACCTCGCAGAAGCGCTGAAAGCCCGATATGAAGGCGACTTCGAGTTCGAGCCCAGGAGCAAGCTGCTTCGCCAAGCTTTGGCTGAAGTTCCCCCTACTGCCGCTCCCCTTCATCAGACGCAATCAAGGGCGCAGGCAGAACCGCTATTTTCTACGGTCTATCCGAACTACATCGAAGACCAGCTTCGGCGCGGCGAATGGCGTCAGCAGACAGGCAACCAAGCAGACGCCACCTACAGGCTGTTCATCCAGATTTGCGGTGACAAGCCGGTAAGCCAGTATAGACGGCCGGACGCCGCCCAATTCCGCGCAACGGCGGAGCGTATGCCTTCCGACTACGGCAAGGCCGCTTCCTACAAGAATTTTACGCCGGAAGAGATCATCCGCGCCTACGAAAAGCTGCCGGTCGAGCGCAAGCCACCGCTGCTAACGCAGAAAACCATCAAGCGCCATTTCTCGGCTCTTTCGGCGATGTGGAGCGAGGCTATCGCCACCGGCAAGGCTATGGAAAACATCTTCTCCGGCTTCAAATTCGCCGCTGTGAAACGGGCCGTCGATGAGCGGGATCAGTGGTCCGATACGGAACTCAAGGCTTTGTTCGGCTCCCCCGTCTGGTCGGGATGCTTGTCCGCAGGCCGTCGCTCACAGCCCGGTCAGCAAATCATCCGCGACGACAAATTCTGGATACCGCTTGTAACCCTGTTAAGCGGCATGCGGCTGGAGGAAATCTGCCAGCTTCGCACCGATGATATTCGGGAGGAAAATGGCATTTCCTTCTTCGACATCAACGACCGCCCACCGCGCCAGTTGAAGAACAAGAACGCCGTTCGGCGCGTCCCTATCCATAGCGATCTGATCCACATGGGCTTCCTGGCCTACGTCAAGACGCTTGGAAAGGGATCGCAGTCGGTATTTCCGGCCCTGAAACCGGGCGGAGCGGACGACAAGCTCGGCCATGGCTTTACCAAATGGTTCACCCGCTACCGGCAGGACATCGGCGTTTATCGTAAGAACCTCGATTTCCACTCCCTGCGCCATACCGCTACGACGTTGATGCATCAGGCCGACATTTCAACGCTCGTCATCGATCATCTGACAGGTCACAGCACACCTGGGGAAACGGGGCGATACACCAAGGGATCAAGCCTGCAACAGCTTGCCGCCGCGATAGAGGCCATCAAGCCGGGACTTGCCTTGGCACACCTTTATAACGACCGCTGAAATTGCACCTGGAACCCGAAACGCTCCGGGTGTAGGCAAAAAGTCGGCTGGCGAAGCTGGCCGCTCCTGACTTTATCCCGAAGGGAAGAATGATCGATCCCATCGATCCAATCATTCTCTCTTCCCTCTCCCTCCATTCCCTTTCCTCTCTGCATTCCCTGATCCTTCAATCGGGAAACAAATCAAAAGCAGGGAAACCAACCCAGGAGATAAGCCCATGCCAGCCAAACGCCGCATCGACGCCACCCAGGCCATGGCCGAAGCCGAGGCCGCGCTGACCCGCGCCGGGATCAAGTTCGTGCGCCATTCGCCATTTCATCTCAAGGTCCAGGTCTTCAATTTCTGGCCCTCGACCGGCAAGGTCAGTCGCGACGACAGCAGCAGAAAGGGCGCCAACCTTGGTCTCGCTGTCTTCATCCGCATGCTCCGGGAGGCCGGCCTCGCAAAGGGCCAGCCTCTCGCTGCCGTCGATGATTCCGCCACCTTCATCGTGCAACTCCCGTCGCAGGAGCCGGGTTTCGAAACCTGGTAGGCCACTCGCGGCATGGCACAGGTGGAAAAACCGCGTCAGGCCCGGCCTGCACCCTACCAGCATGTTTCGTCTGCACTTTTCCTGGGTATGGCTCCAGAGTTTCGGAAAGAAGCTCCCGAAATTCGATCAGTACAATTGCCACCAGTCGGGTTCATCGATCACCCGCGCATGCCAGGCGGCAACCTCCGACCCAGAATACAGTTCATCCAGGCGGCGCTGATCGAACTTCGAGACGAACGTCCAGCCAACCTCCTCACCCCACTTCTGGCGCGCCTTCCTATCCAGATCACGAGAAATCCCGTAAACCTGCCGGGTCCGAACGGGCAGAATGTCTGGGCGCTCTCCATGCGGCAACCACGGCTTCATGAACTCCACGGCAAGCCGCTTCCGGCCTTCGTTATCGAACGCGTAGGCATCCTCCCGCACCGTCTTGACCATATAGCGGAACTTCCATGCTTGGTTTGAATAGTGCTCCGGGCGCCCCCAACTGTCCGAGTACTGAACGTCCACGGCGTTCGTCGGTACAGCGAGGCCGGCTTGCTCTTCCCACCAGTCAACCAGGAAAGCGCGAAACTCCTTCCGCAATGCCGCTGGAATGCTGCACAAAAGATGGACATGCAGCCCATGTGTGTACCCGCTACGCTCCAGCACGAAGATATAGCTGTGGTTCGCTTCCTCAGTCATGCGGAACCGTGCCGAGCGCTTCGGACGGGCTTTCAGCCAACCGGCCACGGCCTTATTCATCACCGGGATTAATGCCGCAAATTCCGCGTGGCTCGTCAGGCCCAGATATTTGGCCGTCACCGTGATGAAAGTGTTAAAGCCCCAGCCGTCACGTAGCACCTTGAACGACATGGCGTTGTAGAGCTTGCGGGCTTCATCGAGCAGTTCTCCGGAATGCACCCGCCCATCGATGTACTGCCGCACCTTCATCCGGCACGGCAGCACCACAGGCAGCGGCAACCAGACTTTCGCGGGCGTCACCCGTTCTTCGTTCCACGTCTCACGTTCGGGCAGGCTCGTCATGCGATCATCGAATGTCATCGGACATCTCCATATAGATCGCGGTCGCGATTACAGCAGGAGTTCCCGCTACAAGGACCGCCTGCAATATAGAGTTTTTCGGCCCATTCTCGTACGTCGTAAGGCGAGAAACCGCGTCTGTTGCACGACCGCAACGCATGCCGCCGCCGACATTTTCTCATCTTTCATATGAATTTCCAGCGGCTTAACCTGAATCATCCTCGCTTATTTCAGAGATCGAGGATTTTCCATCGTGCCCAAGCCCACTGCCCGACCGACCATCATCAACCCGGATAATTTCGCCGAAACCGTCCCGCTGATCCCCGAGCCGATCCTGAGCCAGCATCGCTGCCTCGAACCCAACGACACCCGTTTCACCGCCGCCGCCCGTCTTCTGCAATCCCTCTGGAGGCAGAATCAGAACTTGCCGATTGGCCGCCATCGCAGCCCCTCCGGCGAAACCCGCGAGATCGGTTCCCGATTATCCATGGCCGCTGGCCGCGCTGGAGCCAACTTCCTCGATCCTTCCATTGCCTCGCTGGTGCGCCGCGAATTGATCTACCGGGAAATCGGTGCCTGCATCGACGCCGACCGGCTGTTCCGCAATCTGCTTTCGTCCATGCCGCTGGTCTTCAATCTCTTCGGGCTGCTTAAGCGCGATACCGAGCTTGCCACACGCGTCATGCGGCTTGTGCTGCCGGGTTTCACCGGCACCGTCACTCAGGTTCTGTTCGAACATTCGCCGGGACGAGGGCACCCGGCCTTCACCGCCGATTACAGCGCCTTCGACGCCTTCGTCCGTTATCGCGCCGATGATGGCAAGCGGGGCTTCATCGCCGTCGAGCAAAAATATACCGAAACACTCCAGGAAACGACGCAGCCGACCAGGCCGCATCTGGACGAGCTTTCGGAACAATCCGGCCTGTTCAAAGACCCCTATGTCGACAGCCTGCGCAACAACCCCTGCCAGCAACTTTGGCGAGAGCACCTGCTTGCCGCCAGTATGATCCAGCGTGGTATCTACGACGAAGGCACCTTCGTCGTTATCGCGCCCCGTCTCAACTGGTACGCCCAAAACGGCATCACTGCCTATGCTCGACATCTGAAAAAACCAGACGCCCGTCAGCCGGCTTTCACCGCCATTTTCCTGGAACGTTTCATTGAAGCTATCGGGACGGCCGGAGAACCTGACTTCGCCCGACAACTACACGAACGCTACTGCGATTTCGCCCGGATCGACCAGTTGATCGACTCTTATCTGGAAATCGAGGATCAGGCTGGTGTCGAGGTTTTGACCAGTTCGCCTGACGAAATGACCGCTCTTTGAAGCATAAATTTTCTTAGAGGGCCGGATAAATGTTCCGGCCCGAATGGTTTCCATCCTCCTCAAAATAGCCCTTTAATGCTTTCGTGCCGCTCGAAATATGCCGCTAGTCCGGATATGGCGGATGTGCCGTGAGCGGACCAGCACTTTTTAGGTGCAGATCACGAAAACTTACGCAGCTTTCATGAAGTGCATCCACGAGAATGCAGTGCTACACCGCTTGCACTGTTTGCGTGGGCAGACAGTACTCAAACTCATACCAACGTTGATTTAGCTATTCCTTGGCCGGAATCGCTGGGACCTTCACGGCTTCTGCCTTCAGGTCGGCTGGCGTAGGCCGGACGGCGTTTGAATGTTCTGGCACAGGAGCCACGGCGGGGGCGACCACCGGTTTTGCTTCGTCCCCAGCAGCTTTCAGACCTGGTGACATGAAATCAAGGTCAAACGCCTGTCGACTCATGACACCGGTATAAAGGTCTAACAGCGCGGCGGCATATGGCATGCGGACGCGCCCTAGACGCCGTAGCCGCCATGTTGCCCGCTTGGGCCGGATGATCGTCTCCCCCCCGATCTTCTGCTTGGACGCCTCTTCGAAGACAGGAGAATGGACGTATTTAAACGCATCGGCATGTGCAAAGGTAAGCTGCAAAGCAACTGAGATTTGCCCAGGCGCCGGCCTCAAGCTTGGGTTACCAAGCGCGTCGGTGGCGGGCTTCGTGCGATCTTCGTAGGCTTTCTCCTGGGCGACAAGGAGGCCGGCAGGCGCTTTATGGCCATCGTCGACGCGCACCCGCCCGTCTAATCTGAAAGATGCGAGATCGAGGATGGAAAGGCGGGCGACGCTTGCGCTTCGAAAATCGCAAGCCCATTGCTCGCCCCCGAGCGTGAAGGGGAGTAGTGGCTCCTTGGCGCTCGGTTCCGCCTTTAAAGGCAGCGTTTTGGTCTTTAGTGGAATTAGGAAGGCGGTGTCCTGGGCTCGCCGCTTCTCCTCAGGTCGGAGGGAAATGTCGCAGGGCTGTCCGAGCAGAATGAACTTCTGCTTGCTGCCTTTGGCAGACGCCTCGTCGCCGTCAACTTCAAATACGTCTCCGCACGCGATGGGGGTCAAGGCCTTGTTGAGCAGTACGTCGGACTCCCAAACCTCGGCCTCGCGGAAAGCCGCGAGATGCGGCTCCGGTTCGGAAGCGGGCTTATGAAGAGGTATTGTGCGCAAGGCACGAAGGCGTTGAACGCTGGCCTGAACCTGATCATCTCCGCCGAAGAATGCACGAGCTTCTCGGCCGAGATGCGCCGAAATCGCCCGCTCCACAACATGCAGCTCCGAAACACCCTCCTTGTAACCTCGCTCGAAAACGTGTGCCTCAAGTTGTTCCGGCGGGATGGTGAGCAGGCTTAGTGCGGCACTATCGATCGCAGATTGCAAGGTCTCACGGGCTCTACTCAGTACATGGTGCATGCTCCGGCGAAGGCCGGCTCGCTTCACACCAACTCTCAATGCTTCCGCCATTCCCTCGTCGTCTTCCGCTTTGTCGGAGAGGCGCTCTTTGGCGATGACGCAGACAGGCAGGCCGAGGCCGCCGAGTTCCTGAAGCTGCGCGCGCAACTCTTGCTCAGTCTTGGCCTCCCCACTCACGTTAGTTTCGTGAGTCAGAATAAAAGCGGTCCCCTGCGAGTTTGCAGCCCATAGGACCTTTAGCATGTCTAGCCCGCGCGTGGGTGATCCACCGGACTCGTTCAGGTCGACAACATAACTGGTTTCAGCATCACCTGCCGCGCATAAGCCCGGCAAGTCCTGATCCGCTTTTTCGAAGGTCCATTTGTCGTCGTCTGCTACACCTAGAAACTGACAAGCCTTAGCGATGGCATCCGCCGAGAGTTCATTGGTTGGAAATTTCTTCTCTGCCTTTTCCTTGGCAAAAAAAGTGGCGCGAATGTCTTCCATTCGCTCGCTGCCAAGGTCCGTAAGGATTTGCGTGATTGTCTGTACCGCTGCCGCAGCATCGAACTCATAGCTAGAGAGCGCGTCCTGCAACTCCGCGATTTCGCAGGCCTGAGCAATTTCAAGACTATTCGTCAGCAATGCGGCGAGTTGGCTAGGCGTCGCATTAAAGCGATCATCTATCCAAATGACCCGCTTTGCACCTAGAATTTCCAGAGCTTCAGAGACCTGCATCGTCATGGGCGCAGCACCAACGGACGTAGATTTACGGAGAAACGATAGAGCCGCCCGTCTGCATTTCGCTCGGGGAGCAGCGAGATTTCACAACCATCTGCACGTAGTAATTCGGTCACAATGAAAAGACCTAGGCCCTGGCCGGTATCGCGTTCGGGTTTGGCGGTGACGAAGATTTCGAATAACGACGACTCATAGTCTGGGTCGACGCCTGGCCCGCTATCCGAGATAATGAAACCGCCGGCCGTCAGCTCGACCGAAATCTCCTTTGGCCGCTTCACCTGGCTTGTCATCTCGCCCCGACGCAGCCAATATGCGCTGTTGCGGACAAGATTGTCGAACACCTGCGTGAGGCGTGGGCGATTCGCTCTCACTGTCGCCCCGGTTCCCGTAATTCGAACGTTGATGCCGGCGCGCTCATATATCGAGCTGCGGGCCTTGAAGAAATCTTCGACAAAAGCTCGCAAGACGATCGTCTCTTTCACGGATCGCGAGCGCGGCAACATAGGGTCAATCAGCGCCGCAGCGCTCGAAATTGCTGTACATGACGCGCGGATCGCTCGCAGATGGGGCAGGATTTCACTTGCACCTGCCTTGGCGATCTGGTCGATCGCCGAGGAGCGCTGGCGAATTTCAGTCAGATGCGTGCGGAGTTCGTGAGCGAGGCCACGAGCGCTTAAGCCGACCGCGGCGCTTTCGAATAAAGCAATCGTCTGCTCGTCTTTCTCATCAAACTCCTGGCGCAAGCGAACGAGGTTGGCGCCTGCACGGGCACCGGCGGTAAGTTTTATTTGCACACTCTGCATGGCGGCAACTGCCCGATTTGCCACATTTAGCGCCTTGCCGGCGGCCTCGCTGTTCGTAATTCCCGCCGCCGCTTCGCGTTCGAGGCGATCTAGGTCGGCTTGAAGTTCAGCGGCAATCCGTTCGGCATCATCGCGCGCGTGCTCGGTGGATTTGATCCCACTCTCCAGTGCTTCGAAGGCGCTGGCTGGGGGACCATCTTTACGCATCCCCTCTTCGGAAATCAAAAGGCGTTTGTAGTAATCGTCCAGTGCTCGGCGCACCTGTTCAAGGCTTTCGTTTGCGAACCCCCGGCAGTATTTCGCTACCTGCATAAAGCCCCGGTAGGCGGCGTCCTCGACGAAGCCTTCACGATCCGACTTCTCAACCAGCTTGTAGTTGCACTCTCCGGTCAGAGCAAAGTAACCAACAGTGTTGTCGACACGCATGCCGTAGGTGCTGCCGGAGGTCATCGACTGCGATAGGCCGAGCCAGTCTCCCTGCGATCGGACCCGGAATCCGTCGCGAAGGATGGAGATCCCGGTCATGTCCTTGAGCAGCTGCCGATCTATGCCGATACCCGCGGCGGCTGGTGCGTCGACGTCGGCAATGTCCCCTTCCTCGGGTCCTAGCTTGTCTAGATGGAAAAAGTAGAACGCGCCTGAGAACGGACCGGGGTCAACGAGCGCAGCGCCAGTGTCAAGCTGCATATCCGACCACTGGAAAGTGCGCTTGAGTTCAACGAACCAAGCACCGTCGAGATCAATGGCCTTTTCACGATAAGGCTTGAGGCGCCCATAGGACTTCAGGGACTCGGCAAAGCCTGCACCCCGGTCCTGGCTGAATACTGCAGCCGTTCGCTCACGGTTCTTGCGGCTACGCTCAGACGTAAAGAGGCTCTTCCGGAAACGCGCAGTCGCTACGAGGACGCGCTTGGAAGAGTCAGCTTCATCATCCTTCCACTCGAATATGAACTCGGCGACGGCCCGCTTCAGAAGTTCGTCGGTGACTGACACCAAGGATTGATCGTTCCCGTCCAGCGTGATTCCGACGGGAAAAGTCGATGTGGCTTCGAACGGCGAAATCAGACGCGCAAGACTGCGGGTGATTTCTGCGATCCGATCTTTGCGACGCCATTCGGGGAGATCACGCAGACCCAGAACTGACACCCGGGTACCTTTGAAACGTGCGTCATTCGGCAAGGAATCGACGAACACTGGAATTTGATCTACCGTGCGTGCATCTTCGCAGTCGGCCCAGCGAAACTCCGCGACCGCCAACTGCCCAGTCGCCGAGGTTGCCGTCTCAATCCGAAGAATATCTCCAAGCTTCATCGAGCCGAGGCGACCAAGACCCTTGTCTCCAAGTGGAGTGCGGCCCTTTTTGGTTTTGTTCTTCTGGCCGCCGGCCGCGCTCCGCTTGTTGGAGCGGCTGATGACGAG
This sequence comes from Shinella sp. 838, assembly GCF_029623935.1. Classification (NCBI taxonomy): domain Bacteria; kingdom Pseudomonadati; phylum Pseudomonadota; class Alphaproteobacteria; order Hyphomicrobiales; family Rhizobiaceae; genus Shinella; species Shinella sp. 838. The sequence continues at coordinate 7,527 of NZ_JARSBQ010000002.1, read as the reverse complement.
CCAAGAACTCCTCAGTTGGGCCGCGTCAATGCCATCGCCCTTATCCTCGATAGTAATACGACCGGTGTAGTTAAGCCGTCGCGTGATCTCTATATCGCCCGCGTCGGGACGAGCTGCGAGCGGTTGTCCATCCTTACCCAGTATTTCGACGGTGACGGTCTCAGTCGGGCTGTCGAAGCCCCAGTACTTATCAACCGTGCCGTCCTCTAGCTTGTACCCCGTTTCGCGGGTATCGATATCGATCTTACAACCTGGAGCGTCGGCATCGTACGCGTTCTTGACGCATTCAAGGATGGCTTGCTCGACGTCGGTAACCAGTTCGCTTCCGAGCTGGACCAAAACGTGGGCCCCAACCTTCAATTCAGCTTCGTGATCGATTGGCCCAGCCATCAACTGAACTCGACAACTGTGGTGGTTTCGGTCGTGATCATAACACCTTGGGAATTACGTGATGGCATGCGCTTGCTGGGCAGTTCCCGGTGCAGGGATGCAATCGGCTTACCACCTAGTCCGGCGACCAAGTCCTTGCAAACCGCATCGAAGGGCACCGTCAGGCCGGCGGCCGTTCGATTCCCCGTGGTCAATACCCAATGCGCCGTTCCAGATGAGCTTGCCCTCATATGGCTCAGAGCATCGGCGAAGTCACTTATGAAGCTTGACACCTTCCGAATGGCTCTTTTTCGGTCTGTGCGCTCAGCTTCCTGAACAAACGCATCGAAGTGTCGAGACGCCGCCCTCAGGGCGGCCTCCTTTTCTTCGGCGCCGCGAATAGTCCCGCCGAGACTTGCAGCATCGAGTGCATTCGTGTTGGCCATCAACTGGGTAGCGCCAGCGCCGGGAAGATCGTCTTCGGGAATCCAACGCATGGCTAGGTAGGAGAACTGGCCGTAGGGGATAGTCGTCTGATTGTCGCCATAAGGTGGCGAGGTGACCAACAGTTGATGGTCTGCGGCGGGCCATTCGAGCGCGGCCTTGCGCGCATCATCGCAGATGATCCGAACGGATGGTCGTTTATCGCCTCGCGCCTTAATTAGCGCTCGATATTCTCTGACGCGCACAAGAGACTGACGCAGATTGGTCTCGAACGTCTGGAGCACGCGGTCGGCTGCCACTCGGTCGCCCGGCGCGCGGATGTGAAGTTTGTAGGTGCTAGTCCGGCTGTTCGAGCAGAGTCGTACGGTCTCGGCGAAGACCGTCCACATGACCTTTCGCGCACCCTTGTCCTCGACATGTACAATTGCCCGACGCAAGATGGAGAACTTTGCAGCGCTCTCATCATCGAACCATTTTGTCCTACCGGGAAAGTCGACTTCGATGGCTTCGCACACGTCGAGGCGTAGCCTTGATAGGACAGTCTGTGCGGCGCCCTCAACGTCTGCACCCGCATCAATCGCAGCCTTCGCTTCGCAAACCAGCGCCGCAAGCGGGTTGATGTCGATCCCAGTGAAATTCAGATCGCGCATTAGGGCTTCAGTCATCACCGTGCCGGACCCGACGAAGGGGTCCAAAACCCGGCAATGTCGCGGCTTATGGTCGAGGATGACATCGATGATGTCGCCTTGCATGCAAGGAACCATCATTGCTGGATAGCGAAGGAGCCCATGCAAATTGGGCCGGGAATGGGCACCCGTCGCACGCCAAGCCTTGGGAGGCTCCGCTTCAAGAGCGAGCAGGCGGTTTCGCAATGTGGTCGTGGTCATCGCTTTTTCGTTCCCCGACGGCCAGCGATTTCGTCGTCGGTGACGGAAACCCCAACTTCGCGCAGAGCCTCCAGCACGAGCGCGCGGCGAGTGCGTCCTGTTTCTACGGATTTGAGATCGAGCGCACGTTTGATACGCTTCGGAACGGTGACTTGCAACGGCACTTCAGGTTCGCCGCTGACCTCTGAGTCCTGTGCCTTGCCCGGTATCGTAGACACGCCGAAGCTCCCCAACTGCGGCTCGATGCCTGATGATTTCAATAAATCAGTAAGCCATTAAATCATGATAGTCAATTTTGCTTCTCGCATCGGCTCCACGGGCGCGATGCTGCCGGAACTCATTGACCATGAGAATGGCGGCGTTCCCGGCCTAGCTCCCCATACCTGTCAGTCTCAGTTTTCGCCCCATTCCGGTCCGCCTAGTCCTTACGCCGCCCGCTCCGTAGCGGCTTCGGCGGTTCATCATCAGGCCTAGGCACAACAAACAACTCGCTCACAGACACTGACAGCGCCCCAGCTACCTTGTCCAGCAGGTCAACAGTCGGGTTTTCCGTCTGCCTTTCCAGTCCACCCAGATATGCGCGATCAACGCCAGCGTCAGCGGCCAGCTTCTCCTGTGAGATGCCTTGACCGACCCTTATGCGCCTCAAATTCCACGCGACCAGCGCCCTTCCCTTCATAGCGAGAGGACAACAGTCGTGACGCCCAAGAAACCACTGGCTATAGCCACAGGAAGATTCTAGGTTGCACCAAGCCAAGCGGAGCGAACCATAGCCAAGCCACATCCTCCCTGGTCGAACCGGAGGGGGAATGCGGGTCAAGATTCATCGTGGCACCAAGGAAATCGGCGGTTCATGCATTGAGCTTGAGGCTGGCGGCGAAAGGCTGTTGCTCGACTTGGGCTTGCCTCTGGACGGCGATCCGGAAGATACTTCGGTTCACCCCGCGATTGACGGTCTGGACGGGAAAGCTTCCCTTCGGGCGCTCATTCTGTCGCACGGACATCTTGATCACTGGGGGCTGGCGCATCTCGCCGGCAAGGAGCTGCCCGTCGCTTTGGGAGCCGCAACCCATCGCATATTCCAGGCGGCGGCACCGTTTTTGCCGCAATCCTATGTCCCCGAAAACACCCTGGAGCTTCGCGACCGGACGCCCATGTCGTTCGGCCCCTTCAAGGTGACGCCGTATCTGGTCGATCACTCGGCCTATGACGCCTACGCTCTGGAAGTTGAAGCGGGCGGCAGGAAGCTGTTCTATTCCGGTGACTTCCGCGCTCACGGGCGCAAAGCCGCGCTATTCGATAAGCTGGTCGCAAACCCGCCTCGCGACGTCGATGTGCTGTTGATGGAAGGTTCTACGCTGGGACGGCTCGACGCCGGCCACAAGTTTCCGACCGAAGCCGAGATCGAGACGCGTTTCATGGATATCTTCTGTGCGACGTCAGGCATGGTGCTGGTGGCGGCATCGGCGCAGAATATCGACCGGATGGTGAGCCTTTACCGCGCCTGCAAGCGGACGGGCCGCACCCTAGTTGTCGACCTCTATGCCGCCGAAGTGCTGCGCGCGACCGGCAGTGCCAACATACCGCAATCGGACTGGCCGAACATGGCCGTCTATGTGCCGCATTACCAGCGTGTCCGCATTAAGCAGACCGAGCGTTTCGACCTCCTCGAACCCCACAAGGCCAACCGCATCTTCGCGGAGGATTTGAAGGCGCTCGCCCCGAAAGCCGCCTTCCTCTTTCGTCCCGCCATGTTGTCCGATCTCGACCGGGCCGAATGCCTGGACGGGGCAGTCGCCGTCTGGTCGCAATGGGACGGCTATCTGAAACAGGAAAAGGGTATGCAGGTTGCCGAGGCGCTGGATGCGCGCGGCATTCCCCTTGAACATGCCCACACCTCCGGCCATGCCAGCATCGCCGACCTCAAGCGGCTCGCCGAAGCGCTCGCGCCCAGGATACTGGTGCCGATCCATACGTTCGAACCGCACCGCTTCCCTGATCATTTCGGAGCCATTGCCCAGCAGAAGAACGACGGTGAATGGTGGGAGATCGCCGCATGACGCCTTTAATCGCTCCGCACCGTGCGCTTGATCCGGCTTTCCTGGATGCGCTGGAGGAACTGGCTAATGACAGTACCGGCAACTGGTGGCGTGATGTGCTTCAACATCCCGATCTCGTTCTCGCCGTGCGGCGCAACTCCATCAATGCGTATTATAGAGGCGCTTCCATCTTTCGTATCGGCTGGAAACCGGGCCAAGTGATCCCGTTCACCCACGCGAAATACCTTGTTCGGCCAGCGCAGACCTATGTTGCCCTCGAACGCGGTGAGTTCCAATTCGACGCCCGAGACGTGCTTCAAAAGACGTATCTGGGCATCGAGACCCTGAACGAGATGTGCAGGGCCGCATCTCGCTATGCCGGCGCGGAAAAAGCCGGCCTTCATCCCATGCTCGCCGGCAATGCCGATGTGATCGATGCCGAGATCGCCCTGACGCGCCTGTCTTCGCCGGACGACGATGGCGAGGAGGAAACCAACGCATCCGACCGCAGGCAGGATCGTATCGACGCGGCGATTGCCATCCTGGAAAACGGTGTGCCGACGATCCGCTTCTACGAAGCCAAGCACTTCACCAATTCGGCCCTACGCGCCAGCGGTGACAATCTTCCCAATGTGGTTCGTCAGATCACGGATTACGGGAAGGCGCTGGAAGCCTACAGGGCCGAGCTTACGGCAGGCTATGTCGAGACGGCAAGGGCGCTGCTTCGCTTCAACGACATGCGCATGCAGGCGTTCGGAGAGAGCGCCGCCCGCAGTATTACACCGGCGATCCGGCAGATTGCCGAGACGGAGCCACCGCCCGTTATCGACACGCTTCCCCATCTCATCATCTACGGGTTCGACAAGGCCCAGCGGGACGATCCCGCTTGGGGCAAACATCTCGCCAAGCTCCAGGCTGCGATACCGGGGCGGGTAAGGGCCATCGGTAATCCAACCCGGACGACTGTGTTCAATCGGTAACAGTGGGACTTTCTTGCGAATACGGGGCAATTCAAACGGGGCTGACGTGAATACGTGGGGCGGTTCATCGCCCGAGGGAACCGCATCATGAGAAATCACGATGGGGAGCCCATGAAAGTCATCGTCTATTTTCGTCAGGCAGGTGGAACCGTCGCTGGGAAATATCCGCTCATCACCCACTGGGCCGAAGACGAGGACGAGCAGCCAGTTCCCCTGTTCAGCCAGTTCGATATGGAAGCGATGGCAGATGCGGCGCCGGAAATTCTTGTCCAGCTCCAATCGGCCAATCGGTGGCTGAAGGAAAAGCGGGGTGTTGTCGTCGCGTCCTTTACGGAGACGGAGGATGGCTCTGGTCGCCGCCCGTCCTACGGCGCAGCCCGGAAAGCAGCAAGCCGCGAGCGAGCCACCATTCTGGTTGCCACGACAAAGGCACTTGCCGGGCAACGCTTTGCGCCCATTTCGCAAGACGGCCTAGAAGTTATTCGCCTGAAAGACCCGGAAGATGCTGCCAGCGAAAGCTGGGCACGAGCCCGGAATGTCGTGCTCTATCTTCGCACGGCAACAAGCCCCGATGACGCGCGCACCCTTCTGGAAAAGCAGCGTGGCGAAATCCGCAAGATGCTGCGATCCGCCAATGTACTGGCCGAGTTTGTGGAAACCGAGCCGCTTCGTTCGGCAGAGCGCCCGCAACTCCAGCAAGCGCTTGCTCTCTGCCGTGAACAGAAGGCACGGCTTTTCATCGGCACGACGGATGTCATCGGAGACGGTGAGGTGTTCGAGCCGGACTTTACCGACGTTCCCTATGAGGTCGCCTATCGGAAAGGCTATGAGTGGCCTGAGACGATCCCACTGGATCATTGCCCGTTCCCCGTCGCCCTGTATTTCGGCAGGGAATGGACGCATGGCTATGTGCCGCTCTATCTCGCTAACGCCACGGAAAATGAGCTGTTTGAAGTGACGATTTCCGGCGTCGGCACGACCGTCATGGACCGCGAGCACGTCGAAACCACGCCGTCGAGGAAGGGAATCGATAGCGTTCCATCCGGCACCGGTCGGCTGGTCGAGGCTTACGACGTCTATTTCGACGGGGACTTTCTGGTCATCTACACCGTCGAAGCGCGCTCAAGCGATGGAACCCGCTACAGCGGACGCGCCGCGACTAAAGGTATTCCCGGCAATCGTTGGCTTCGTATCGACCATTGGAAACCGATTTCCGCCTAACCTCTTTCATCGCAGGATTTTCCATGAACGCTCAGTTTTTTCAGTCCTGGCGCGGGGCATTGCTCGTCGCCGCCGTCGTTACCGTTGGTGTTTCCGGATACAAGGCCATCTTCGGCCCCGACACGGCAACCCGCATTGCTCAGGCCAGAATATCCCGCCTTCTGCCGGGCGGCCAGCCGACGCAGGATATGTTCAATCGACAAGTCGCCGCCGCACGGCCGTTCGTCAGCGCGCAGATAACGCTCGGCCAGCTTACGAACTACTTGCAGGGGCTCAACTACGAGATTGCATGGGAGACGGTCGACGTGGATACCTTCGTCATGCGCGCCAGCGGCGACGATGCCTTGACGCGCCAAAACGAAGAATATGCCATCCAGTTCATCGCCCTGGACTCTCCTGTCAAGGACGGCAGGGTTATCGGTGTCTTCAACGGTCCCGCTGTCGGGATCGAAAGCATGGCCTATAACCGGGCCACGGTGTCGGAGGAAGAGATCGTGCAGTTTGTCCTGACGGTTGTTTCCGATCTTTCGCCCGTTCCGCTCCAGTAGGCCAACCTTCATGCTCGGCAATATCATCGATCACCGAACAGACCGCAGCACCCCCGAATGCGATGCCGTCTTCGAGCCGTCCGCCCACGACAATGCTAGACGCCCGGACGGGCGTCCCTGGTTCGTCCTGGAGGAGGCGGAGGCCGATCCTGCCTATTTTCATGCGCTGGATTCCGTCGATACGACGGTTAGAGAGGCCATGCTGAAAGCCGAAACATGTTGATTTCCACTGAGAGCTGACCCGGCATAGCCTGATATTTCCATTGAGAATTGACCCATGTTTCAACCGTCCCCTGCGTGTTTTCAGCGGGGGCTCTGGAGTGATCGACATGGCGTTACTGAGCGTGATCCGGCGCTGGCATTTTCGAGAGCATCTATCAATCCGGGAGATTTGCCGCAGGACCGGCTTATCCCGGAACACCATCCGTAAATATCTTCGTGCTGACGGCGTAGAGCCGAAGTTCACCGTTCCGGAGAGGCCGAGCAAGCTTGACCCCTTTGCGGATCGCTTGTCGGCCTGGCTGAAGACGGAATCCAAGAAGGGCCGCAAGCAGAAGCGGACGATGAAGCAGTTACATGCCGATCTGGTCAGCCTTGGCTACGAGGGCTCCTACAACCGGGTTGCGGCATTTGCTCGGGCATGGCGGGACGATCGGCAGAGGGAACTGCAGACGACGGGCCGTGGCACCTTCGTTCCACTGGCGTTCGAACCCGGCGAAGCCTTCCAGTTCGACTGGTCGGAGGACTGGGCGATCATCGGCAATGAGCGCACCAAGCTGCAGGTGGCGCATACGAAGCTGAGCTACTCCAGGGCTTTCATCGTCCGGGCCTATCTCCTGCAGACGCATGAGATGCTGTTCGATGCCCACAATCATGCCTTCCGTGTCTTCGGCGGCATTCCTGGCCGCGGCATCTACGACAATCTATGGACGCCTCCCGGGCGAGATGAACATTTGGCGGCACTCGGCATTGGATGCGTGAATCTATCCGGCCTATCGCTGGAGCGATCACGCTCCTGGCCTTGATGGGAGTCCGCTGC